>NZ_JARTVR010000003.1:226002-735580 GCF_029625735.1 Mesorhizobium sp. WSM4935
GGGCGGCGCTCACGCGCCGCCGAACCTCCAGACCGGGATGCCGAGCTTCTTGGCCTTGTCGGCGAGATTGTCGTTGATGCCCGTACCCGGAAAGTGCATCACGCCCTTGGGCACAATTTCCAGGATCTCGTCGTTGCGCTTGAAGGGCGCTGCGCGGCCGTGCTTGGTCCAGTCGGGGGCGAACCCGATCTGCGGCACGTTGCGGTTCTTCGCCCACAGGGAGGCGATCTTCTCGGCGCCCCTTGGCGACTTGCCGTGGACCAGCACCATGTCCGGATGCTTCACATGCACCTGGTCAAGCTTCGCCCAGATCAGCCGGTGATCGTCGTAGTCGAGTCCGCCGGTGACGACGATCTTCGGGCCGGGCGGCAGGAGCACCTCCTGCTCGGCGCGCCTCTTCGCCATCAGGAAGTCGCGACTGTCGATCATCGCGGACGTGAGATTGCGATGGTTGACCTTCGATCCGCTGCGCGGGAGCCAAGGCTTCCCAACGTGGCGCTCGTAATGTTCGGCGGCCTGGTCGCGCATCAGCTCGAAGGCGTTCTGGCGCTCGATCAGCGTCATGCCCTCAACGATCAGGCGCTCCAGTTCGACCGATTTCACCTCGCTTCCGTCCTGTTCCCGCTGCGCCCGCTTCTGTGCCTGCTCGTTCTCGTCCAGCTCGCGCCCGATCCGCTCGGTCGCGCGGTGGAAAACGTTGACGGTCGACCAGAGGAGATGGTCAAGGTCGGGTTCGAGTCGCGTGTCCTCCAGCGTCGCGATCAGGGCGTCAAAGATGTCTGCGACGGCGCCCGCGACCGCGTTGCCGTCCGGCAGGAGCCGCTGACCAGGTTCGTCGGCGAAGGGCCGATATCCGTGAAGCTGCAGTTCGTTGAGGACATGGTCGGTCGGTGAGGATTCTTGGGTAGTGTCGTAATCGTCGTGCTCGCGCATGGGATGCTCCGTCGGTCGGACCGCGACCTTCGCGGCCTTCATGGCGACGAAGCCCACGGGCGGGACAGCCCGGCACCTGGAGCGCAGCGCAGGGCTCGATGGCTAAGGCCGGCTATTTTGTCTCGCGATGGAAAGGCCCGAGCCGGGGTCCCCACGTAGCCTGCCGCGTGGGGTGGACTCGGGACGCCGGAAAATAGTCGGCCTTAGCCATTGCCGGGTCGGCCGGCTTGTGGGCCGATCGCCCTCTGGAAGGCCGAGGCGCGGTCCTCTCAAACGAGAGGCATCCGGAGGGGCACGGCGAGACGTCCCGCCACGTTCCTCGTGCCGGTTAGGCCGCTATCGCCATGAATCGTGCGACGTCCTGCGACCCAATCTGCACCCGCGTCTGGCTGCGGATCGCGTCAATGCCGAGCGTGCTGAGATCCTCGTTGAAGTCCCCGAGCTGGGGCGAGATGACGATCGCCTCGATCCCTACCGCGTTCGCCCGTTCGACCAGGGTATCTCGCGCGCTGTCACCGGCCGGATCGTCGTCGCGGAGGATGTAGAGCCGGCGCAGTGTGTCCGGGAACAGGATGGCAGCGAGATGAGCCGCCGAGAGCGCAGCCATCATCGGCATGTCGGGCAAGACCTGTCGAGCGGACAGCACAGTTTCGATGCCTTCGCCGGCCGCCATGACTTCGCCGCCGATGCCAAAGCGGACCGCGTTGCCGAGAAGATCGCCCATCGCCCTGCGCGGTGTATCGAGAGGCGCCTTTTCCCTGTGGCGCGGATCGAGCCAGGTGCGATGCGCTCCGGTGATGCTGCCGCCGAGATCGGTGACGGCCGCAATCATCGCCGGCCAGGTCTCGGTCGGCGAATGCTCGTCCGGGCGATAGTAGCAGCGCGGGTGGAAATGCAGGCTTCCGGTTCCGCGTAAATCCGTAATTGCACGTTCGCGGAGATACGCTTGCACGATCGTGCCCATGATCGGCTGCGACATCCGGATGAGGCGCCGGGCCGCCTCTGGTGATCCGTGCGGTGCAGGCGCTTGCTTCCTGGATGCATGCGCCTCGGGGTGCGGCATGGAGAGGAACGTCCGCGCTTCGTCGGCAACGTCTTTAAAGTCGATGAGGCCACAGCTCTCCCGGATCACGTCGAGGAGATCGCCATGCTCGCCGGTTGCGGCGTCGGTCCATTTTCCGGCCGGGCCTTTCGGCGAGTCCTTCAGCCGGACGTACATGGAGCGGCCGGGCGTGTTGCGTACATCGCCCACCAGCCAGTAGCGGCCCTCTCGGCGGCCGCTGGAGAGATAGTGCCGGCACACCGCCTCGGCCTGCTGGCCGAGACGGTACGCGAGGTCGGATGCGTCGCGGCGGGCCATCACGCAGCCTCGCGATCGGACAAGCGCGTGATCGGATAGGTGTCGAGCAGTTTGGCGAGCACGGTCGGGCCGCTGGCGTCGATCGGGATGAAGAAGCGGAGCTTCCACGAGATGATCTCGCTGAAGAGACCATAGGCCCGCAACCGATCGCGCATCGCTTCGGTGAAGCCGGTCAGCTCCAGCCGATAGACGCTCATGACGCGGGCGCGCCGGAGCTGCAGACATTCGGCGAGATCGAGGACCATCGTGCCGTCCATCAGGGCGGCGAAGGTATCTTCCGGCGTCAGCTTGCTCGTGGCGGACGACGCCGCATTGGCGGCCCAAGCCGGCGAGACTCGGCGACCGATGATGCGCTCGCCGGCGTCCGTCTGCAGGCGATAGACCCGCATCGATTCCTCGGGCAAGCGCTTCCAGATCGGGAGCAGCAAGCCCGCCACCACATGGATCGTGCTATTGGAGAATTGCGGGATTTCGGCGAGCTCGGCCTCCCATGCGGCGGCGAAACGATCCCGATCCACGTCCTCCCAATGGCTCTCCTCCATCATGCGCAGTGGTGCGTAGTGCTGCTCCATCGGGCGGATCAGGCAGACGCGGCGCTCGATCTCGCCATCATCGAGCATGATCGACGGCGCGGGCATCTGGACGGCAGCACGACCGGAGCGGCCATTGACCAGCAGCCGGGCGCGCAGATCGGAGCAATGGTTGAGCGCGTCCACCAACGTGGTCGGTCGATTGCGCTCCCGGCGCGTGATGGTGAGCAGCCGCGTCTCCGCGCCAGTGCCCGGATGCGTTTGGATCACCTGGGTGTCGGTGACGACGAAGCTCTCGGCCTGCAGCGTTTCGAGCCCGACGTCATAGACGCCGCTTCTGATCGCGCCTTCGATTTTGGCGGTGAGGAGCTGCTCGAACGCCGTGAACAGCACGCCCTGCAGGTCGATCGTCAGCGCCAGCAGACGATTGAGGAAGGTGGTGATCGGCGGCAGCTCGTCCTTGATGCCATTGTCATCCATCAGCTTCAGGCCGGTTGCGGACTCGAAGCGTTCGAGCGAGCATCCGTCGACCTTGCCGCGGACGAGCAGCAAGTAGAGCTGGCGCAGAGCGTCGCGCGCATAGTGCGATTCCAGGTTGTCCTCGGGCCGGAACAGGCCTTGGCCGCCGGTCTGGCGCTGGCCTCGGGTGATGGCGCCCAGCGTGTCGAGCCGACGCGCGATCGTCGAGAGAAACCGCTTCTCGGCCTTCACGTCGGTCGCGATCGGCCGGAAAAGCGGCGGCTGCGCCTGGTTGGTCCGATTGGTGCGACCAAGACCCTGGATCGCGGCATCGGCCTTCCAGCCCGGCTCCAGTAGGTAGTGGATGCGCAGGCGCTGATTCCTGGCGGCAAGGTCGGCGTGATAGCTGCGGCCGGTGCCGCCGGCGTCCGAGAAGACGAGGACGCGCTTGTCGTCATCCATGAAGGCGGCGGCTTCGGCGAGATTGGCGGAAGCGGCCCGGTTCTCCACCACAAGACGCTCGCCCTTGCGCACCACGCGACGCGAGCGCCCCGTGACCTCGGCGACGACATCGGTGCCGAAGCGCTGGACAATCTGGTCGAGGGCGCCGGGGACCGGCGGCAGTGATGCAAGCCGTTCGATCAGCTCGTCGCGACGCGCGACGGCTTCCCGGCTCTCGACGGGCTGGCCATCGCGGTAGACGGGTCGCGACGACAGATTGCCCTCGCTGTCCGAGAACGGCTCGTAGAGCTGAACCGGGAAGGAATGGGCGAGATAGTCGAGGACATACTCGCGCGGTGTGATGTCGACGCGGATGTCGTTCCATTCCTCGGTCGGGATCTCGGCCAGGCGGCGCTCCATCAGGGCTTCGCCGGTCGAGACGATCTGAATGACGGCGGAATGGCCGTCCGCCAGGTCCCGCTCGATCGAGCGCACCAGCGTTGGTGTCTTCATGCTGGTCAGCAGATGGCCGAAGAAGCGCTGCTTGGCGCTCTCGAAGGCCGAGCGTGCGGCCGACTTCGCCTGCCGGTTCAGCGTGCCGCTCTCTCCGGTGATGTTAGCGGCCTGCATCGCCGCGTCGAGATGATTGTGGATGATCGCGAAAGCGCCGGCATAGGCATCGTAGATCCGGGTCTGCTCGGCTGTGAGCTTATGCTCGACCAGCTCGTATGCGACGCCGTCAAAGGAGAGCGACCGCGCGGTGTAGAGGCCGAGCGCGCGCAGGTCGCGGGCGAGCACCTCCATGGCCGCGACGCCGCCATTCTCGACCGCCTCGATGAATTCGGCGCGGTTGGCGAACGGGAAATCCTCGCCGCCCCACAGACCGAGCCGCTGGGCGTAGGCGAGATTATGGACGGTGGTCGCGCCGGTCGCCGAGACATAGACCACGCGAGCACTCGGCAGGGCATGCTGGAGACGGAGCCCCGCACGGCCTTGCTGCGACGGGGCTACGTCGCCCCGTTCTCCCTTGCCGCCGCCGGCGTTCTGCATCGCGTGGGACTCGTCGAAAATGATCACTCCGTCGAAATCGGACCCCAACCATTCGACGATCTGCTTGACACGCGAAAGCTTCTCCCCGCGGTCGTCAGACCGTAGAGTAGCGTAGGTGGTGAAAAGGACGCCTTCGTCCAACCGGATCGATGTCCCTTGCGGGAAGCGCGAGAGCGGTGTGACCAGCAGGCGCTCCATGCCGAGCGCTGACCAGTCGCGCTGCGCGTCCTCGAGCAGCTTGTCGGATTTGGAGATCCAGACCGCCTTGCGCCGGCCCTGGAGCCAGTTGTCGAGGATGATGCCGGCCGACTGGCGACCCTTGCCAGCGCCGGTGCCGTCGCCGAGCATGAAGCCCCGGCGGAATCGGACGGCACTCGCCGCGGTGTCTGCCGCAGCGCTGACGAAATCCCCGGTCTCGTCCACCGTCCAGGCGCCGGCGAGATATTCGCTATGGGCCTCGCCGGCATAGATCACCGTCTCGAGCTGCGCGTCGGAGAGCATGCCGTCGGTGATGATCGCGGTCGGAAGCGTCGGGCGATAGCTCGGCTTCGGCGGCGCGACCGATGCCATCGCGGCCGACTGCACCAGATTGGTAGGATGCGGCTGCGCGCCCGGGATGCGAATCGACTGGAGCCTATATGCTTCGTAGATCGCGTCCGATAGCCGGCCGCCCGAGGGCGGCGTCCACTCCACCGTCTCATAGTCGAGCGGCACGCCCTCGATCTCAGCCGTGCGCCGCGCGGGCGAGGCGGCTGCGGCTCGGGCGAGATAGCCGCGAACGCTGCGAGGCGCGGCGTCTGATGCGACCTGCGGCAGCCTGACAGCCATGCGCGGCGGGATGTCCCGCTCGATCCAGTGGAGCAGCGTCGCAACGTCGGGCGCAACACCGGCGGATTCGGGGAAGCGAGCCGCATCCTCGGCCGGCGCCTTGTCGATGACGGTCAGGCGCGTCTCGATGGTTGTTCCGTGCTTGGCATAGACCGAGCCCGCGATCACCGCGGTGAACACAACGCGGCCGCGCTCTTGCAGCCGGACGAAGCAGTCGCGCCAGACAGGCAGCTCGGGCGAGAAGTTCGCCCCGGTGATCGCGACCAGCCGGCCGCCCGGGGCAAGTCGCGCCAGTGCCGAGGCGATGTGGCGATAGACGGCGTCTCTCATGCGTCGGGAGACGTTCGCCATGACCGAGAATGGCGGATTCATGATGACCACGCTGGGAACGGCAGCGGGATTGAGATGATCGTCGATCTGGGCAGCGTCGAAGCGCGTGACCGAGATCGCCGGAAAGAGGAACGCGAGCAGTTCGGCGCGGGTTTCGGCCAGCTCGTTGAGGATGAGACCGGAACCGGCGACCTCGGCGAGAACCGCAAGCAATCCGGTCCCCGCGGAGGGCTCCAGAACCCGGTCGGCGGGCGTGAGCGACGCCGCGGTCATGCTGGCCAAGGCCAGCGGAATCGGCGTCGAGAACTGCTGGAAGGCCTGGGCCTCCTCGGATCGGCGTGTATGGGTCGGAAGCAACCCGGCGATCCTGGCCAATGCAGAGAGCCGTGCAGCCGGGGAAGCGGCTTTGCGGAAAAGTGGTTTTCCGTATTTGCGCAGGAATAGTACGGTCGCCGCCTCACAGGCATCCCGTCCCAGGCGCCGCTGGCGTCGGACGCGCCAAATGACGCCTCCATCGCGCTGCGCAATACCGCTGCCTCGATACGTTGGCCGCGTTCAAGATGGGGAACAAGCCGCAAGGCCGCGGCATGGATGGCAGCAGCTGGGTTGCGAGGTGTCGATGCAGATAAGACGGGATTGGCGGCGGCGGTAGGAAGCAAAACGTTCATCGGGAAGACCTCGGAGAGCGACAGTGGGAAAGCCCGCCAGCTCTCTCTCTGACCGCACGGGCTCAACCCGCCTCGGCCGAACTTTCACTCTGGGTCTGTCCAGCAAAGAAATGTCCGGCGCTCTTGCGAGCGCCGGACGGCCAGGACCTGCGTGGAGGGATACCTATTCGGCGGCGTCGAGCTGCTGTTCCTCTTGGGCGTCGGCCAATTCATCTTCCTCGTCGCCCGCGAGGAATTCGGGCAGCGGCTCGCCCTGATTGTGCGAGTTGGAGGCGGCTGCCTGCGCATCGATGTCGGCAAGCCGCAGTGGTTCAGGAAGCCACCCGCTGTCCGCAAGCAGTCGTTCCGCTTCCTTGGCCATGTCGCCTTTCTTGAGGTGATCGATCAGCTGGGCCGCGCGCTCCCCCTCGCCTTCCCGGACGGCCTCAAGGATACGGGCTTTGGTGACGCGACCGAGATAATTGCCAACTGTTGGCCGCCAACCAGCCTGTGCCATGTCCAATCCGAGCACGCGGGCAAGATGGTCGGCTTCCGCAAGGCGCTGCTGGACGCCATGCGCGGAGATGGCGCCATTGCCATAGCGATCGGCCCGTTCATAAAGGGCATTCACGCCGAAGGATGCGCAATGGGCGAACAGTTCAGCGCGTTCAGTGTCGGTGAGACCTGTGAGCACGTCCCAAAGGTCGGCGACATCACCCGCAAGACGTGCCTCCCAGGCCTTGTGGCGGGCTTCGATTGACCGCGCATAGGGCGTATCGCGAAGATCGGCAGACTGCGCCGAAAAGACAGTGTTGCGTACCGAGACTTCCATCGCGACGCCTTGCGAGCTGTGGCGGAAGAACGCGTCCCGGACGAGCTTGTGAAGCACGGTAAGGAACGCCGTCGCCGGATCATTCGCGAGTTTATCCCGCAACGCCAACGTGCGCTCGGCGGTCAGTTCCATGATCAGCCGATCGGGCAATGGCTTGATGCCATTCTCGTCATCGTCCTCCGGCTCGGTCGACTGGACGCCGACGGTGATTGTTGGACGCTGTACCGAGCCCGTCGTTGCTGGATCGTCGGATCCAGCGACGTCGGGCTCGCTGTCGGTCTCTGGCGCAACCGGAACGTCGTCTTCGGGCTTCACATAGCCACGTTCGACGAGAAGCGACCCGTCCGCATCCACGCTGATGAACACGCCGGCGCGCGCCATGTCTGCTGGTTCGAAGCGTACGGGACGCGCCTGCAGCGTTTTGATGGCCGTTTCAAGTTCGCCGAACCGCTGATCGACCGCGTCTGGCAACTCGTCGGCTTCCTCATATTCAGCTTGCAGCTTATCGAACTCATTCCGCAGCGCATCGAGCGTCGCCTGCTCGTCCTTGGACAGGTCGACCGGCGTTCCTTCGAGTTCACGCAAGCCATTCGTCGCGCCATAGGGGAAACTCACCGCGACCTCGATCCATTTCCAGCCCTCATTGGCGATTTCGTCGGCGATCATCTTAAGTTTCTCGGTGACAAGGCGATCAAGCAGGGCGACATCCTGCAGCCACCCGCCATGGTCCGACTGGAAGAGATCGCGCAGCACATCGCCGCCCGCCCCCTCGTAGGCGTCGAGACCCACGAAGACGGCCCGCTTGTCGGAAGCGCGCGCTGCGTTCTCGGTCAACATGCGGCGGATTTGATATGGTTCCTTCGACCAGCTGTTCTTGATCGCTTCCCAGACCTGCTCCTGTCGAGCGTGGTCGTTGCTGACCGAGAACGCCTCGAGCTGGGCGATCGTCATGCCGTCGTCGGCATAGATGTCGAGGAGCGCTGGCGACACAGCGGTTAGCTTGAGGCGCTGCTTGACTATGGTGACCGAGATGAAGAAGGCGGACGCGATCTCCTCCTCCGACATGCCCTTTTCGCGCAGGTCCTTGAAAGCTCGAAACTGATCGAGAGGATGAAGCGGCGCGTGCTCGATATTCTCCGCAAGCGAGACCTCCTCGGCCCGGACCGAGCTGGACGCACTGCCGACGACGCAGGGAACCGGCGTGGTCCTGGCGAGCCGCTTCTGCTTCACAAGCATTTCAAGTGCGCGGTAGCGGCGACCGCCAGCCGGTATCTCGAACATGCCGGTCTCCTTGCCATCGGCATCGAGAACAGGACGAACATGGATGCTCTGAATCAGGCCGCGGCGGGCGATCGAGGCAGCGAGCTCGTCGATCGAGATGCCTGCTTTGATGCGCCGGACGTTGGTCTGGGCAAGCACCAGCTTGTTGAAAGGAATGTCGCGCGCGGACGACAAGGTGATCTTCTGAACGGCAGTGGTCATCTGGCTTCTCCGCGACGGGCGCCGAGAGCCTCTCTCTCAGTCCTGAACCCGTCGCGAAAACCCACTCAAATTTCTCCCTCTCCTTCGCCTGCATGTCGGCCACCGCAGTCCATCAGCAGCGGCTCGCAGAATCCGTACACCCGCGGAATGCTTTTAACGGCTAAGGCAGCTCGGCATGAGCCGAGATCGGTATATCGACGTTCTCAGGCAGATGGCTGAGCAGCCAGTCAGTTGCTTTGCTGGCTTGGCTGGCGGCGCGCACGATGGCGCGATTGTCCTCTCGCAACACATCGAGCCAAGAGCCGATGTAATCGGCATGCCGCACCGTAGGGTAGATGCCGAGCGCCGCGCAGGCGAAAGCTGCGCTGATCTCGGCCACCAGTTCCTCGAACGCATATTTCTTGGTGCCGAAAGAACCCGAAAGATCACGAGCAAGCCGTGTTGTATGGCCGGTTGCGTGACCAAGTTCATGGAGGGCCGTACGATGCCAGTTGATTGGATCGAAGAAGGCTTGCGGCGGCGGCACCTGAACATAGTCGTGGATTGGCATGTAACAGGCTCTGTCCCCGCCAATGCGAAACTCGATGCCGGCCGCGTCGATTAACGTCTTGACCCGCGGCTCGATCAAGTTCTGATCGGGCAATGGCGGCTGAATAGCGGTCTCGTCAGGCAAATTCTCACATTGCTGGACATTGAAGACCGTGAAGCGCTTGAGGAACGGGATCGCTCGGGCATCCTCGCCAGTCTCGCTGGCGCGCTTCTTCTCGTCATCGGGAACAAAGCGATCAACGTAGACCACAGTGGTACCGGTCTCGCCTTTCCGGACTTTTCCACCGAGCGACATGGCCTGCCGGAAGGTCAGCCAGCTTTGCGTTTGAAACCCGTGTTCGACCACGGCGCCCCAGAGAATAAGCACGTTGATCCCGCTATAGGCTCTGCCGGTGGAGGCGTTTCTCGGCATCGAGAAAGGCGCCTTTGCAGCGGCTGTCCCCCAGGGCTGGACCCACGGAAAGCGACCTGCCTCCAGCTCGGCGATGATCTTGTCGGTGATATCGTCATAGAGGTTGCTGCGATCGACAACGGCGCGGGCTCGATTGTTCCGACAAGGCATCGCGGTTCTCCGCGACGGGCGCCGGAGGACTCTCCTCTGGCTCTCAACCCGTCACCGGAAACCCGCTCCTCCTCTGACTTTTGTGGGAGAAAGGCCGCGCCTCTCCCCCAGCTCAGCAAACAAGGGCGTACAAGACCGGAAGCACCGAAATGCCAGCCAGCGGGACCATGTCAGTTCGGTGCTGGAGAAAGTTCGTGGCCCTGAGACCGGTTCAACAGGGCGGCCGAAGGAGCATCAGCATAGCGCCGCCGTCAGGCGGGATGCGGGACCGACAGCCCCCGGCGAAGGGCACCGTGTACATCACTGATCTATTTGGGCTGGGGACATCGCGAACAGGTGTGCCAGGACATGTGGAACAGTTTCGTGCGTTTTGCGCGAGGCTCGACCTCACGAGAGGCGTAGGCGTGAGCAGGTGGACGCCAAGGATCGCAATCAGCCGTTCAACACAAAAGAAGGACAAGACCTTTGCCGAGGCGAAGCCGCCGATCGGCAAATTCAAGGTGAACGTCTACTGGATGACCAAGTACTTCGCGGCGATCGGTTCACCGATCAGCTAGCTCCCGATTTTCTTTGTCGAGTACGAAGGAAGGGCCGGAGCGCTAGCGCCGGTTCTGCCCGAATGGCGCTCGGAAAAGCGGTCCATCATGCGCTTATCCGGCACAGAGATGCCGCAGCCGTGGGCACTGTTTCTCGCGAGGTCGACCACAGTCATCCGCTATCCAGGTTATCGGCTGGTCAAATTGCAGGAGAGCTCGCAGGAAACGTCTCCCAACGGCGGGATGGCTCCATCGACGGACCGCGAAGCGCAGCCTGTGAGATCATCGAGAGGACGCCGAGTGGCTCTGCGGAGAGCCTCATAGCGAAAATGGTGGTATCAAGGCCTTGCCACTTTCTTAGAGGGCGGCATATTCCGGCGTGGGTCCGGGGACCCTACTGATTGAAAGGGAGACGCCACATTGGAATATGCTGAGTTGCCTTTTTATCATCGCGGCTGGCGCCAGGGGCTTTGGGCTGAGCAACCGCAGGTCTGGTAGCAATGCGAGGTCGCGGCTGGATTCGGCAACAGCGGCTCGCTGAGGCCCAAGAGCTCACACAACAGATCAACCCGGCTTGAACAGGAACTGCTTGTTCCAAAAGGTGCTAAGCCAAGAGAGCTGATCGCTGTCGGCTATCAGATTCGGAGTCATAAAAGCCGTCTGCGCAAGTTGGAGCGCTGCATCTCCGCACTGCAATCATGGCAATCAGCAACTTGAAGATCACCGGTTGAGCAGGCACCGTCCACCTTTTGATGAGGAGAGCTGATCTCAATGGCCGCAAGAGGCGCAATGCCGCCGTTCCGGAGAAGATGAACGGGGTCGTCGAGTGTCCGGATCAGCTTCTTGAATCAACTCTGGCGAACGGCTTCGTCTCTTGAGAAACAATATGACAGCAGCTGGTTCGCCAACCTGTTTCCTTCGTATTCTCTCGTATGGTCTGGCGAACCAAAACATGACGAAAGAGATTAGAAGATTGGAAACTTATCGTTGATCCCAGTCAAATCGGGCGGCGCAATGGGATTCATGCGCTCGAGCGTCCGGTCTTTCAAAATGAATTGATGCCAGAGCGCGATCACCGCGTGCAGTCCCGCGAGCCAAAGGATCAGCGTTCCGCCGGTCTCGTGCAAATCGGCGATCTCTCCTGGAGCGCCCTGCACCGGCGCCGTCAGGCTCGGCAGATCGAAACCAAGAAAGGAGACCGCCACGCCGAGCCGAGAAGCGGCGTACCAACCGCTCAGCGGCAGCGCAATCAGGAGAAGATAAAGGAGGCTGTGTCCGGCACGCGCTGCGAGACCGAGCCATGGTTTTTGCGGATCCTCGATCCGGGGCGCGGCGCCCAGCCATCGGGCCAACAGACGAGGAATGACCAACAGCCACACGGCGAGCCCCACCGTAAAGTGAACGTAGGAGGGATCCGTCCGCGCGTGCCGGCCCCCTGCGGCAGTGAACCACGCGACCACCACGAGCACGGCCGTCAGCCAATGAATTGCAATGGTGATCTGCGAATAGCGATGCATCAGTGTGCCTTGTGGTCGTCTGGCGCTCCCACAATCGCGCCAGCGCTAACATGCTCCCAGTAGCTACTCTGCCGGCGTCGGGACAACATACAGGTCACTCGGACAGCGAAGCATAGGGATTCGAATTCGCCTTTCGCCGATACAGCTTTCAACGAGCCATGATGATCGGCAGTCCCGGGTCCTCGATCATCGATCTACTCACGCCGCCGAAAATCCGCTCGCGAAGCCGGGAATGGCCATAGGCACCCATGACCATGAGCTCGGCGCCGGTGTCGACGGCGTGCTGGCGCAGAACATCGGCGATCGAGTGGTTTGAGCTCGGCAGTCGGTCTACGGTCACCTTCGCTCCGTGACGAGAGAGATAGGTCGCCACGTCCGCGCCTGGTTCCGCGCCGTGGTGCCGTTCGTCGTCGATCGGGTCGACCATCACTATCCGCACCTCATCGGCACGTGAAAGAATGTCGAGCGACTCCCGCACGGCGCGCGTCGCTTCCAGGCTGGCGTCCCATGCGACCAGGACGCGTTTCGGCCTCAACGTCGCAGTCGTCCCTCTGGGGACAAGCAGGAGTGGCTTCCCGGACGAAAACAGCGCGCCCTCGATCACTTTCTCCTTGAGCGTTTTGCTCAAAAGCAAATCCGATCCAAGGACGGTTAGGTCGGCGTAACGCGCGCGCCGCCCGATGACCTCATCCGCCCATGCATGGTCCGGGTAGTCATCGCTCTGGTCCGTCGATACGGGGCTCGCCGACAGAATTTTGGAAACGGCCGAAATCCGCTTCTGCAGCATTTCCATTTCGGCCTCTCGCTCCGCGAGCCAAGCCGGCGAAACCACCTCGGCATAGGCTCCGCCAGAGGGAGGCGCCGCGATCACCAGGACAAGCACCGAGAGATGGGCGTCAATTTCTTCGCACAGGCCGGTGGCAAGCCTGAGATCATCCTCTCCTTGATCGGCCCCTGTAACCGTGAGCAATGTCTTGAATGGCATGGCGGCAACTCCTTGGTCGTAAAAGTTCACAGATGAGTAGCCGTAGCCAGGTGATCGGAAGCCGTCCTTGCGCTGAATCAAACCGATCCCTCTCAAGATTGATCCCGGTCAACGTCTGCGCGCGCGACACGCCTTAGCCTGACCCCCGATGGCTGGAGGCGGATCAAAATGAGATTCGGGACGACAATAGCTTTCTTGGTGCTGACGCTGAGCGGCGCGGCGGGACAGCAGATGAGCAATGGAGAGCAGGAATATCTGAACTCTTGCGCCGTTTGCCACGGCGTGGATGGCAGGGGCGACGGACCAATGGCCGACGTGTTGCGGAAACGTCCCGCGGATTTGACCACGCTCACGAAGCGCAATGGCGGGGAGTTCCCTTACTGGCGGGTCTACGCGACGATCGACGGTCGCGGCCTCGTACCCGAGCATGGCGAGCGCGATATGCCGGTCTGGGGCAACCAGTTCCTGCCTGACGACGTCAAGAAATACGGTCCATACGGCGGGGAGGCTGTCACCACGGAACGCATTCAAAACCTCGCAGGTTACGTCAAGACGTTGCAACGCTGACACCACTGGCGTTGCCGGCGAGCCCGAAGGATGATTCAATCAATATCAAGGCGCATGCGATGATCGTTCAGAACCAAGACGTCGTGGTCGACATGCTGATGGACCCTGCCACCTATAGCGAGGCTGGCCCGGTCGAGACGATCGAAACCCACATTTCCCGCATATTCCTTGTCGGTCAGCGCGCATTCAAGATGAAACGCGCAGTCAAGCTGCCCTATGTCGATTTTTCGACGCCGCAGCTGCGGGTTGCCGCGTGCGAGAAGGAAGTGGAGTTGAATTCCAGGACGGCGCCAGGTCTCTATCTCGGTGTCCACCGCATCACGCGCGAAGAAGACAGGCTTGCCCTGGATGGGTCAGGCGAACCGGTTGACGCCGTTATCGAGATGGTTCGCTTCGAGCAGTCGAACCTCCTCGATCGTATGGCCACCACAGGGAAGCTGACCCCCGCGCTGATGACGGGCGTGGCGCGCATGATTGCGCAGTATCACCGCGGCGCCGACGTGATCCATGCCGGCGGAGGAGCGGCGAATATCGGCGGCGTGCTTGACATCAACTCGGCTGGATTCGCGACGAGCCGCGTGTTCGATGAAATGGAGATCGAGGCGCTCGACGCTGCATTTCGCGCCGCTCTCGCCCGCCATGCCGGCCTGCTTGACCGGCGTGAGGCGGCGGGCCGGGTCCGCCGCTGCCATGGCGACCTGCATCTGCGCAATATCTGTGTCCTCGAAGGCGAGCCTCGCCTGTTCGATTGCATCGAGTTCAACGATCAGATTGCCAACGTCGATGTGCTCTACGATCTCGCATTCCTGCTGATGGACCTTTGGCATCGCGGTTTTCCGGAGTTCGCCAATCTGGTGATGAACCGCTACCTCGACGATGCCGACGACGAGGACGGCTTCATCCTGCTGCCGTTCTTGGTGGCGGTGCGGGCCGCGGTGCGCGCTCACGTGACGGCGACGCAGGTCGAAGAGGGCAGCCAGGACCGCGCAAAGCTAATAGCCGAAGCACGATCCTATTTCGAGCTCGCACAGGCTCAGCTCGTCGAAACGCCGCCTCGGCTCGTCGCAATCGGCGGTCTGAGCGGCTCGGGCAAGACAACGGTCGCCGAAGCGCTTGCGCCGCGGATTGGCGCGCCACCGGGCGCCCGCATCGTCGAGAGCGACCGCATCCGCAAGGCCATGCATGGCGTGGCTGCCGAGACCAAGCTGCCGGACAAGGCCTACCGGCCCGGCGTCTCTGAACGCGTCTATCGCCAGATCGCCTGGCGTTCGCAACTGATCCTGGCCGAAGGCGGCTCCGTCGTCGCCGACGCTGTGTTCGACAGACCGGAGGATCGCGACAGGATCGAGCGCACCGCGAGCGAGTCGAATGTCCCCTTTGCGGGATTTTGGCTGGCGGCCGACCCGTCCGTGCTTTGGCATCGTGTCAGCGAGCGCAAGGGCGGCCCGTCGGATGCCACGGTTGACATCCTGTGGCGGCAATTGCAGCGTGACGCCGGTGTATTGACCTGGCGCAAGATCGAGGCCGACCGCGGCGTGGCTGAAATAACCACCGAGATGGTGGCCCTGATCGAAGACACGGCTTCAACCACAGTCAGCTTCAGAAAGACAGGATGAGATAAACGCCGCCGTCGCTTAGCTGACCTTCAGCGTCGCCACAGACAGCCCAGGCTCGCCGGGATGGTGCGCAACCTGGAAACCGAATTCGCGGCACATTGTCAGCATCTTGCTATTCTCGTTGAGGATTATGCCTTCGATGCGACCGACGCCGTCAGCCTTCGCATAGTCGATAAGCTGTTGCAGCAAGCCCCACCCGAGGCCATGGCCCTGAACGTCCGACCGAACAAGCAAGGCAAATTCGCCGGTCCTGTGATCCGGGTCGCAGGAAAGCCGGCCGATTCCGGCCAGCGCTCCGCTGTCATTTTCCAGCGCGACGAACGCGATGTCGCGATCATAGTCCAGCTGCGTGAGCCGCTTCAGCATCTGATCCGGAAAGTTCTTTCGCAGCGACAGGAAGCGTAGCCGCAGGTCATCGGGTGAAATCCTGGCCAGGAACGCGGGATAGAGCGCTACGTCCGCCGGCATGATCGGTCGGATGTGGAAGGAGAGGCCATCGGAGAGAAAATCGCGGCTCCATCCCGACGGATAGGGTCTGATCGCAAGAGCCGGATTCGGCGCCGCTTCATCCACCCGTCGCGGGTCGATCTCGATGCGGGCGTCGAGCGCGATCACACCCTCTGCATCGGCCAGCAGCGGGTTGATGTCGAGAGACACCAGGCAGGGAAAGTCGACGATCATTTGCGACAGGCCGTTAAGCGCGGCGATGATTGCGGCTCGATCGGCTGGCTTGCAATCGCGATAGCCGGCAAGCAGGCGGCCTATCCTGGTCGCGTCGATCGCGTCTGTAGCCAGCACGTCGTCAAGCGGCGGCAGGGCGATCGCGGTGTCGTTCACGACTTCGACAGCTGTGCCGCCGGCGCCAAACAGAATGACCGGCCCGAACATCGGATCCACGCTCATGCCCAAAATGAGTTCCTGCGCATGCTTGCGCGCGACCATTGTTTGCACGGTGTAGCCGTCCGGTTTCGACCCCGCCGCCCACGCGCTCAAGCGCTGCTCGATCAACCGGGCGGCCTCGGCGGCCTTGTCGGCGGTCGCGATGTCGAGCACCACGCCGCCGACATCGGACTTGTGTGAAACCACTTTCGACAGCAATTTGACGACCACTCTTTCCGAGCTTTCGAGAAGCTCGCCGGCTGCCAGCGCCACTTCCGCGACGGAGCCGGCGACAATGGTTCTCGGCACGGCGATACCGTAGGCGGCGATCGCCGCTTTTGCTTCAGGCTCCGTCAGCATGCACCGCCCTTCCCCTGCCACCTGCCGGAAGATCGCATGCGCCGATGCCCTGCCATCGGCCAGGTCGCCGCCCCGACTCGAGGGAGTCCGCAGAAGCGCCCGCTGGGCTCGCGACCATTCGCTGAGATAGGACGCCGCGATCGCCGCGTCCTCCGGCGTTTCGAAGCTGGCGATGCCGGCTTGCGTCAGGATCTGCCGGCCCTCGCGAGCCGTGTGCTCACCGAGCCAGCACGCCAGGAGCGGTTTTCCGCGGATCTCGCCGTCGTCGCCAAGCACGGCCACCTTCCTTGCGGCGTTTGCCGAAGAACCAACCCCGGTGGGGCAGTTCATCACCAGGATGACGTCCGTCCCCGGATCCGCCGCCAATGCATCGAGCGCGGCCCCGTAGCGCTCCGGCGCCGCATCCCCGACGATGTCGATCGGGTTTGCATGCGACCAGGTCGGCGGCAGTACATGGTCGAGCCGCGTGATCCTCGAAGGCGCAAGTTCAGCCAACTCGCCGCCACGATCGACGAGCTTGTCGACGGCAAGAACGCCGGCGCCGCCGCCATTGGTGACAATGCCGACGCGTGCCCACTCGAGCGGAGCGTGGCGCGCAACCGTCTCGGCCGCATCGAGCAAATCAGCGAGGTCACCCACACGAAGCACCCCTGCCCGCCGAAAGGCGGCGTCCACCACTCTGTCCGCGCCCGAAAGCGCGCCTGTATGTGTCGCCGCCGCCCGGGCGGCCAGCTCGGACCGGCCAGGCTTGATCGCGATGACCGGCTTCAGGCGCGCCGCCGCCCGCGCGGCCGACATGAACTTGCGCGGATTGGGTATCGTTTCGACGTACATCACAATGGCTCGCGTGTGGAAATCGCCGGCCAGCATGTCGAGGCAGTCGCCGACGTCAACGTCCGCCATGTCGCCAAGCGAGATGATCCGGGAAAAGCCGACATTGTTTTCGGCCGCCCAGTCAATCAGCGATGTCGCGATCGCACCGGACTGCGAGATCAGCGCGATGTTCCCCGGGCGAGCCGCCATGTGAGCAAAACTTGCGTTGAGCTTCGCTGGGGGAACCATCAATCCGACTGTGTTCGGCCCGATGATGCGCATCAGTGAGGGTCGGGCGGCATCCAGCATTGCCTGGCGCAGTCCGTTTGCGTGATTGAGCCCCGCCGTGATGACGACGGCTACTCGTGTTCCCCTCTCAGCCAGCTCGCGCACGATACCGGGGACGGAGTCGGGAGGGGTAACGATCACGGCCAGATCGGGAACGCCCGGCAGGTCGTCAATGCTGCCATAGCAACGATGACCGGCCACCAGCGCGTATTTGGGATTAACCGGCCAGATCTCTCCCTCAAAACCGCCGCCGACGATGTTGTTGAAGACGACACGCCCGACAGAACCAGCGCGTTCGGTCGCGCCGACGACAGCGACGGATTTCGGTGAGGCCGCATATTCGAGATTTCGGATCGTCATCCCGCAAGACTCCTGCCGGCACATTCACCGAAGGCGGCGAGCTTTCATTGCGCTGGATCAAAGCGTCACTGGCTTCCTGCGGGTTAGCTAAAGCCGACGCTGCAACAAAGTTGTCCCCGCCGCAGAGATCGTGTCGAAGGAGAATGCGATGAGCTACTATTTCAGCAAGACCATCGAGATGGCGTTCCCCGCGGCCATCGAACATGTC
The DNA here is from genome assembly GCF_029625735.1 of Mesorhizobium sp. WSM4935. Taxonomy (NCBI): domain Bacteria; kingdom Pseudomonadati; phylum Pseudomonadota; class Alphaproteobacteria; order Hyphomicrobiales; family Phyllobacteriaceae; genus Mesorhizobium; species Mesorhizobium sp. WSM4935. The sequence goes on from NZ_JARTVR010000003.1 coordinate 244,135, forward strand.
ACCAAAGGGCTCGCGGGCAAGGGCTTCGGCATCCTGACGCGGATCGATGTCCAGCATACGATGAAGGTCAAGCTGGGCGTGGACTTCAAGCCCTATATGATACTCGGCGCCTGCAATCCGCATTTCGCGTGGCGGGCTCTGCAGGCGGAGGACAAGATCGGCGCGCTGCTGCCTTGCAACGTGATTGTAACCGAGATGTCGCCAGGCGAGGTGGAGATTGCCGCAGTCGATCCGGCAGTGGCGATGGCGGCCATCGAAAATCCAACACTTGCCGCAACAGCAAAGGATGTCCGGTTGTTGCTGCAGGAGTTGATCAGCGAACTTTGATGGGGCCATGGAGGAGTCCGCATTACGGCGCGCGCTGCTGCTCATCGCTATAGCGGGTTTGGCGCTCGGGTTGATCGTGTGGCGGAGCGGCGCTGGTCCCCTCTCACCCGAGATTATCTGGACAGCGGCAACCCTGCCTGTCGTTGTCACACTCGCTATCTCCATCTTGCGCGATTTCTGGATCGGCCGGATCGGCGTCGATGCGATCGCGCTGGTTTCGATGTCGGCGGCGCTGCTGCTGGGGCAGGCTCTTGCAGCAATAGTTGTCGCCCTTATGTATGCCGGCGGCACGGTGCTGGAGGACTTCGCGCGCGGCAGGGCGGAACGCAATCTCAGAGCGCTGACCGACAGGGCGCCGCGCGTGGCGCATCGTAAATCGGCACAGGGCACCGAGACGGTTCAGATCGGGCAAGTGGCGGTCGGCGACGAGCTTCTGGTGCGCGCCGGCGAGTTGCTGCCGGTCGACGGAATCCTGATCGACACGTCGGCCTTGTTGGATGAATCGACCGTCACCGGCGAGCCCCTGCCCGAGCGTCGCGCCGCCGGCGATGCATTGCGCAGCGGCACCGTCAATGCCGGCGAAGCCTTTGTCATGCGGGCCTCGGCTATCGCCGACAACAGCACCTACGCCGCGATCGTGCGCATGGTCGCGGCCGCGCAAACGGCCAAAGCGCCATTCATACGCATCGCTGATCGCTTCGCGCTGCTCTTGCTTCCGGTCACGCTGCTGCTCGCCGGAATCGCCTGGCGGCTTTCGGGTGACCCGATCCGCGGGCTCGCGGTTCTGGTGGTGGCCACGCCCTGCCCGCTGATCCTCGCGGCGCCGGTTGCGTTCATCGGAGGCGTATCGCGCGCTGCCCGCGCCGGCATTCTCATGAAAGGCAGCGCGGCGCTGGAGGCGCTCGCCCGGATACGCACCGCAATCTTCGACAAGACCGGAACCTTGACGCTGGGCGGCGCCGAGCTGATCGAGATCGACGTCGCCCCGGGCGAACCAGCCGATGAGCTGCTGCGGCTGCTGGCCTCCCTGGAACAGGCCTCCCACCATGTCCTTGCCGATTCGATCGTTCGCATCGCCCGGTATGGAAGGCTGACGCTTTCCCAACCTTGGGACGTCCGCGAGCATCGTGGAGAAGGCCTCAAGGGTCTGGTGGACGGGATTTTGGTCGCCGCGGGGTCGCGTTCACTCGTTCTTGGGGCCGAGCCGCTGCCAAGATGGGCGGAAAGTGGAGAAAAACGGCACCAGGGCGCGCAAGTACTGAGGGTGTTCGTCGCCTTGGACGGCCGACTTGCCGGCATCTTCACATTCGGAGATGCCATACGCCAGGATGCTGTCGAGACGGTTCGCGCCTTGCGTTCGACAGGCGTCACGCGGATAATCATGCTCACGGGCGACGATGGCGCAGCCGCTGAAAAGATTTCCGCTTCCCTCAACCTCGACGCCGTGTTTGCCGATGCCGCGCCGGCGGACAAGGTCGGAACAGTTGAGGCCGAGAAGGCGACGGCGCCGACGATGATGGTCGGCGACGGCATCAACGATGCTCCTGCGCTCGCCGCGGCGACCGTTGGCATCGCGCTAGGAGCGCGCGGCGGGACGGCCTCCTCGGAGGCCGCCGATGTTGTCGTGCTGACCGACAGCCTGCTTCCGGTTGCGGAGGCGTTGCGGATCGCCAGGCGCACGCGCGGCATTGCCCTGCAGAGCATCATCGTCGGACTGGCCCTTTCGGGCGCCGCGATGATGGCGGCCGCGATGGGGCTCCTGACGCCGGTGGCAGGCGCGTTACTCCAAGAAGGGATAGACGTCGCAGTTATCCTCAATGCGCTGCGCGCGCTTGGCGAGGGACGTCTGCAAACAAATGGAACCAGGAGAACTGAAAGGCCATGACGCAGGATAATCTGGTCGTTTGCACCAAATGCGGCGTGGTCAATCGCCTGCCGCTCGGCCGCAACAGTGCCGACGCTAAATGCGGCAAGTGCGGCGCCCTGCTGTTTTCGGGACTTCCGCAAGACATCGACGGCGCAAACTTCGATCGTCAGGTCGGGCGCGGCAGTCTGCCCGTCCTCGTCGACGTGTGGGCTCCTTGGTGCGGTCCCTGCAAGATGATGGCGCCAGCCTATGAAGCCGCCGCCAAGGCCCTTGAGCCTCACATTCGGCTGGTCAAGCTGAACTCCGACAAGGAGCAGGCCATCGCGGCGAGGCTGGCTGTTCGCGGCATCCCCACCATGATCCTTTTCCACCACCAGCAGGAGATTGCTCGTATCTCGGGCGCGATGAGCACCAGCCAGATCGTCAATTGGGTTCGCAACCACGCTCCGGCTGGCGGCAACTGAGCTCTAACCGGCGACCAAGCGCCCGTTTGATCCTGGTCAAGGTGGCGCACAGGCGCTGCGTTAGGAATTGGCTGAAACGGAGAATGCCATGACCACGTTGCATGATCTCACCCCGAACTTCAGGACCATCCGCCTGCTTCTGGCTCGCGAAAAGAGCCATCCGGAGGGCGACCGCGAGGAAGGCTACGACGTTCTGGCACCGCTAACCGATGAGGGACGGTTGAATGCCGACGAGTGGAAATCGCACAAGGGTTTCTGTCGTGTCCGTCGTTTCCGCACCGGCGAAGACGATCTTATCGGCCGCTTGCGCCGCAAACCCGGCGGGCAGTGGTATTTTGACTATGCCGAGGGTGATCGTGACGACGAAGTCGGCTTCCATTTCGGCGAGGAACGCTTTGTGACCGGAGAATACGTCTCAATCACTCGCAACGGAGCCATCCACACATACCAAGTCGCCCGCGTGGAACGACCCTAGCAGCTTCGTCCGTTGGTAGGAGCCAAGTGGTGCCGCGCCGTATCCTCATTGTCATTGCCCACCCCGACCCGTCCCCGGAGCGGCTCTGCCGCGCCTTGGCCTCTGCATACGCCGACGGCGCCGAACGCGCTGGCCATATCGTGCGCAAGATCGATCTTGCCTCGGTGGACATTCCGTTCCTTCGGACGATGCAGGAGTTCGAGCACGGAGCCATCCCCGACAGTCTCAAGGAAGCCGCCGAGGCGGTCGTTTGGGCGGAGCATTTCGTCTTTGTCTTCCCGCTTTGGCTGGGCACTGTGCCCGCCCTGCTCAAAGCATTCCTCGAGCAGGTGATGCGACCGGGAACGGCGTTCGCCTACCCTGCCAAAGGCCAAGGTTTCGCCAAATCCCTGCTGCGCGGCCGCTCAGCCAGGCTGGTGGTGACGATGGGCATGCCCGCGACCGTCTACCGAATCTGGTTCCTCAGCCACGGGATAGCCGGCATGCGCCGCGGCATTCTCAACTTTGTCGGCATCAGGCCGGTGAGGGAAACGTTATTTGGCATGGTCGCAAGCGCCAGTGAGGCAAAACGGGCGAGTTGGCTCAAACAGATGCAACGGTTGGGCGAACGCGCGGTGTAAAGCATGTCTCCCGAAAGTGCGAACCGGTTTCGGGAGGAAGACATGCGGAAAATCAAAAAAACCCAAAGCGCATGGAGAATCTGAAAGATCGCGACGCGCTTTAGTCTGCCGAATGTCACGGCCGCAGGACGGCGGCGCCACTCAGCCTGCCCATCCGCAAATCGTCCAGCGCTTGATTGGCCTGCCCCAGCGGATAGACCTTTGTGTGCGTGCGCACCTGAGCGAGCTTCGCTATCGGAAAGAACTCCTCCGCATCGCGACGGGTAAGGTTGGCGACTGACACCAATTCTCTTTCTTCCCAGAGAAGCCGGTAGGGCATCGACGGGATGTCGCTCATGTGGATGCCGCCGCAAACCACGCGCCCGCCCTTGCGTACAGTCCGCAAGGCCGTCGGCACCAGGTCACCGACCGGGGCGAAGATGATCGCCGCGTCAAGCTCGGCGTTGGGCAGTTCTTCTGACGATCCTGCCCAGACAACGCCCAACGAGCGCGCGAATTCCTGTGCCTGAACATCGCCACGCCGCGTGAAGGCGAAGATCTCGCGTCCCTCCCAGACCGCTACCTGCGTGATGATATGCGCGGCGGCGCCGAAGCCGTATATCCCGAGCCGTCTGCCGCCGCCCGCCTTCTTGAGACAGCGCCAACCGATCAGCCCTGCACATAGAAGCGGCGCCAGCGACACTGGATCCGCCATGGCATCGAGCTCGAACGCGAAACGCTCGCCGGCAACCACATGACTGGCAAAGCCGCCATCGCGCGTGTAGCCGGTGAAAAAAGGCAGATCGCAAAGGTTCTCGGAACCGGCGACACAATAAGGACAATGCCCGCAAGTATGTCCCAGCCAAGGGACGCCTACTCTCTGGCCGAGCCGTGACTGTGACACGCCCTCGCCAACCAGGTCGACGACGCCGACGATTTCGTGGCCGGGAACAAGCGGCAACTTCGGCCTCGGCAGATCGCCATCCACGACATGCAGGTCGGTCCGGCAGACGGCGCAGGCTTCGACCCTGAGCCTTATTTCGCCGGGTCGCGGCGTCGGGTCGGGGCGATCGATAGCCCTCAAAGGAGTGCCGGGCCTCTCCAACACCATTGCTTTCATGACACAGCCTCGATCCGGAGGTGATTGGGACCAAGTCCCTTCCGCGCTCGGCGACAAAACGGAAATGCGCTGCCTGGCGTGGATCGGCCTATTGCCTGCGTTTCACTGTCTGCGACCGCGCGTGGCGGCCGAAGCCGTAACTCGCTGCGACGTGACTGCGCTTCCGAGCAGAAAGTATTTCGAAATAAAGGCCTAAGGCGGCGAGATAGGCGAGGCCGAGTACCCCAGCCCAGATTTCGACAGTGTCGGAGGTCATGGCCATGTTCCCGCAGTTGGTTCTGACCGAATAATCGCCCAGCCAATTATGCCGACCTTGATCGTGGTCAATCGCACAGTGCTCGACTCCCTCGGCGAAGCCTCGATCGATCGGGCGCTTTGGTCTCGGCTCTAAGTAGTTTCCCGTAGGGACATAACCGAATTTCGGAATGGCGGGATTTGCGCGATTTCTGTTGTCACAAATTCACCGGAACCAAAGCCATGTACGCTCAAGCCTCCGCCAAGATCACACTGCCGTCCTATCTTCCCCATCAGAGCCCTGCGCCCTTCTTCGAAGGGCCGGCGACGCCGGTCAGCTTCTTCACGGCAGGCGCCGAGATTTACGCCCAGGGCGAGAAGGCGGGCGCCCTCTACCAGGTCGAATTCGGCGCGGTCCGCATCTACCGCCTGCTCGCTGACGGCCGCAGGCAGATCAGCGCGTTCCATCTGGCGGGAGAGACATTCGGCTTCGAGGCCGACACCACCCATCACTTCTTCGCCGAAGCGATCAACGCAACCGGTGTCAGGGTCTATCGCACTCCCTCGGGCATGGACATGTCCCGCCAGCTCCTGCCCCTCGCCCTCAAAGGCCTGACCCGGGCGCAAGAACATCTCCTGGTGCTTGGCCGCCAGAACGCGATCGAGCGCGTCGCCGCATTCCTCGTCGAAATGTCGGAGCGCCAGGGCGGGTTGAGGCAGGTGGAACTGCCGATGTCGCGCAACGACATCGGCGATTATCTCGGCCTCACGATCGAAACCGTCTCGCGGGTCTTCACCCGCCTGAAGGAGAAGGGCGTGATCCGTCTGCTCAGCCTTCGCAGCATCGAGATCCTCAAACGGGACACGCTGCTGGCGATGGGGGAATGAAGCATTCGAGCCAATTCCACCTATCAATCCTGAAAGGGATGACAATGAAAAACACGCTCATCACGCACACCGGATTTCGGTTCGAAGTGCGCCGCGCCCGCCCTGAAGACGAGCCACTCGTCGCCGAGTTCTTCAAACACGTAACGCCAGAGGATCTGCGCTTCCGTTTCCTGGGCGCCGTGCGCGAAGTGTCGCATGAGCGGCTGGTGGCAATGACCCGCTCCGACGACCCGCACATCCATAACTTCCTCGCCTTTTCGACTAACGGAACGTTGATCGCGGTGGCGACCCTCGCAGCCGATCCGGCCGACCGTCGCGGCGAAGTCGCCATCTGCATCCGCGAGGATCGCAAGCATCTCGGCATCGGCTGGGAGTTTCTCGGCTATATAGCGCGTTACGCCGACGACCATGACATCGAGACGATCGAGTCGATCGAGAGCCGCGAGAACCGCGCTGCGATCAAGCTTGAGCGCGAGATGGGCTTCATTGTCGCGACGGATCCTGGCGATCCGACGCTTGTCCTGGTTCAGCGTAAGCTCGGCGCCAAGTTGCCGGGCTAAGGTGGGTCGCATTCGTTTTGACGATATCGCCCGGGAGCGCCGCCCGCTTCCGGGCGAAAATCATTTTAGTCTTTGCCTTCGAAATTGAGCAGCTCCGCAGCCACCGCACGCTCTTCGTCGGCCGCAATGACAAGCACGTCGACAGGGGAATCCCCGGTGCTGACCAATTCTTCGCTGTTCGCGTTCAGCTCTTTGTCGAGCGCAACGCCCAGCCATCCCGCGGTTTCGCAGATCCTCTGTCGGATCACCGGCGCATGTTCGCCGATGCCTGCGGTGAACACGAGCGTATCAAGCCCGCCGATCGCCGCGGCAAGCGACCCTATCTCACGCCCGACACGATAGACAAAGAGATCGACGGCGCGCTTGGCCGCCGGATCTTTCGACGCAAGCAGCGTCTGCATATTCCCGGAGATGCCGGATACCCCGAGCAGACCGGATCGTTCGTAGAGCAAGTCGGTCAGTTCATCGGACGATAGCTTCCGGTCTTGCAGAAGGTGCAGGAGGACGCCGGGATCGATCGCCCCGCAACGCGTGCTCATGACGAGGCCGTCAAGCGTCGAGAAACCCATGGTGGTGGCATGACTTGCGCCCGCCTTCATCGCGCAAAGGCTCGCCCCGCTGCCAAGGTGCGCAACGATCGTTTTGCCGCCGGCGGCGGCGCCGTAACGGTTGCGGAGCTCGCTGGCGATATGGCTGTAGGAAAGCCCGTGGAAACCATAGGACATAATGCCTTGCTCCGACATCTCGTGCGGCAGGCCATAGAGTCTCGCGAGATCGGGCTGCGTCGCATGAAAGGCTGTATCGAAACAGCCAACCTGGATGGCGCCGGGCAGAAGACCGCGGGCCAAGTCGACGAGGTCCAGGTTGATCGCCTGATGAATCGGGGCGAGCGGCGCGAGCCCGCGCAAGGCACCGAGCGTGCGCTGGTCGAGCAGCGTTGCGCGGGCAAATTCCCGGCCGCCATGCACGATCCGGTGCCCGACCCTGCGCACCCGGCGCAACAGGCCACGGTCCGCCAGATAGGATGCAACGGCTTCGAACGCCTCGTCGATGGAGATCGGTTGCTCGCCGAGGCTCTTGTCGAAGGGCGGCGTCCTCGCCGTGGGCGCCACGTGAAGCCGGGGCCGCTCGCCGATCGACGAGACGCTGCCTCGCACCAGCAGATGAAGCTCGTCGCGCCCTTGAAAGGCGGCGAACTTCAGGCTCGATGAGCCGCCGTTGAGGACAAGAATCACATCCGTCATGATCGACTGGCTCCGGCCACTTTTGTGGGTCGGAAGCTCTCAGCCTGGCCCTTCGGCATCGGCTATTGCTCCCATTTCCAGCCGAGGATCTCGGGCATGTCCTGTCCGTGCTCGCGGATATAGGCTTGGTGCTCGATCAGCTTGCCTTCCATGGCTTGTTTCAGCCGGATGTGAGCACCGGCCGGTTCGGGAATACGGTCGAGCACGCCCAGCACCAGATGGTACCGGTCGAGCCCGTTGAGCACGGTCATGTCGAAGGGTGTCGTCGTCGTCCCTTCCTCGTTGTAGCCGCGCACATGGATGTTGTCGTGATTGGTCCGCCGGTAGGTCAGGCGATGGATGGTCCAGGGATAGCCGTGATAAGCGAAGATGACGGGCTTGTCCCTGGTGAACAAAGCATCGAACTCGCGATCCGAAAGCCCGTGCGGATGATGTTCCTTTGGCTGCAGGGTCATCAGATCGACGATGTTGACCACCCGGACCTTGAGGTCGGGAATGTGGCGTCTCAGGATTTGAACGGCAGCCAGCGTCTCGAGCGTCGGCACGTCGCCGGCGCAGGCCATCACCACATCCGGCTCGGCCCCGCCGTCGGTCGATGCCCATTCCCATATGCCGATGCCGGCGTTGCAGTGGACTTTCGCCTCGTCAATGGACAGCCACTGCCAAGAATTGGCTTTGCCGGCGACGATGACGTTGATACGGTTCCATGTGCGCAGCACATGGTCGGTCACGCAAAGCAGGCTGTTGGCGTCCGCCGGCAGATAGACGCGCACGACATCTGCCTTCTTGTTCAACGCCACGTCGATGAAACCTGGATCCTGATGGCTGAAGCCATTGTGCTCCTGCTGCCAGACATGGCTGGACAACAGATAGTTCAGGGAGGCGATCGGTCGCCGCCAGGCGAGCTTGCGGCAGGCATCCAGCCATTTCGCATGCTGGTTGAACATGGAATCGACGATATGCGTGAAGGCCTCGTAGCAGGAGAAGAAGCCGTGACGTCCGGTGAGCAGGTAACCCTCCAGCCAACCCTGGCAGGTATGTTCCGACAGGATTTCCAGGACCCTGCCTTCTCGACCGAGATGCACGTCCTCAGGCAGGAGCTCTTCCATCCAGGCGCGCTCCGTCACCTCGAAGACATCCTGCAACCGGTTCGAAGCAGTCTCGTCAGGCCCAACGATGCGGAAGTTCCTGGTGCCTTTATTCATTGCCATGACGTCGCGCAGGAAACTGCCCATCGCACGCGTCGATTCCGCCTTGACGCTTCCAGGCTGTTCGATCGGAACCGCATGCTCCTGCAACGGCGGCAGTTCCAGAGACCGGCGCAGCAGGCCGCCATTGGCATGCGGGTTGGCGCTCATCCGCCTTTCGCCTTCCGGCGCCATGGCGCGGATCGCGGCCACGGGCGCGCCGGCGGCATCGAAAAGCTCTTCGGGCCGGTAGCTTCTCATCCACTCCTCGAGCATCTTCAGATGCGCCGGGTTTTCGGCAAGGCCGGAGAGCGGAACCTGGTGGGCGCGCCAGAACCCCTCGGTCTTCAGCCCGTCGACCTCCTTGGGGCCGGTCCAGCCCTTCGGGCTTCGCAGCACGATCATCGGCCAGGTCGGCCGCGGCTGTGCGGTCTTTGCGCCGCTGCGGGCCGCGTCCTGAATCGCCTTGATGCGGTCGAGCGCATCGTCGAGCACGACCGCCATCCGCTCATGCATCAAGGCCGGATCGTCGCCCTCGACGAACAGTGGCTCGTAGCCGTAACCGACGAACAGCGCACGCAGCTCCTCCTCGGGGATGCGGGCAAGAATGGTGGGATTGGCGATCTTGTAGCCGTTGAGGTGAAGGATCGGCAGCACCGCGCCGTCGAGTGCAGGGTTGAGGAACTTGTTGGAATGCCAGGAGGTGGCGAGCGGCCCGGTTTCCGCCTCGCCGTCGCCGACGACGCAGGCGACGATAAGGTCCGGGTTGTCGAAGGCCGCGCCATAGGCGTGCGAAAGCGCGTAGCCGAGCTCGCCGCCTTCATGGATCGAACCGGGCACGTCGGGCGCCGCATGACTTGGGATGCCGCCTGGAAACGAGAACTGCCGGAAGAGCTTCTTCATCCCGGCTTCGTTCAATGCGATATCCGGATTGACCTCGCTGTAAGTGCCCTCGAGATAGGTATTCGCCACCATGGCGGGTCCACCATGGCCGGGCCCGCAGATATAGATGACATTGGCATCGCGCTGCCTGATAGCGCGGTTGAGATGCGCATAGATGAAGCTGAGACCCGGCGAGGTTCCCCAATGGCCGAGCAGCCTTGGCTTGACATGCTCCAACCGGAGCGGCTCGCTTAGCAGCGGATTGTCGAGCAGGTAGATCTGCCCGATGGTCAGGTAGTTGGCGGCCCGCCAGTAGGCATCTATGTCGTGCAACTCCTGGGCGGACAAGCGATTGGCGCTGGGACGCTCGGTCATTTCTCATTCCTTCGCTGGTTCCAAGCCGACGCCGGCTGAGGCACAACGCATTAATGCTGCCACCGGTTCATAGCCAATCCGTGTCAAGACTGGCCGCCATCGATCTACCCGACAGGGAGCCGGCGGGCTTTGATCCATCGCAAAATGCCGAGGCAGGCCGACGGCGGCTCCAGACGGCGTCGCAAAACTGCATCCCGTAAGGCAAGACAACGCCTTCTTTGCTTCAGAGCAACGAACCCATTGAAGAGGTCACTCAGGATAGCTGTTCGCAAAATGCGGACAGGCAAGATGAAACGCAAACTGAACGATGATGCGACGATGGACGGGATCATGCGCGAGACGCCGGCGGCAATCCGTGTCGTTCTCAACCATGGAATGCTGTGCGTCGGCTGCCCGATCGCTTCCTTCCACACCGTTTCGGATGCGGCGCGCGAGCATGAATTGGATGAAGATCAGCTTCGCCGCGATCTGGAGTCGGTCATCGAAAGCAACGCGAACTAGCTCTTACCCGCGCGGCCTTCAGCGATGACGAGGAGCTTATGCGGCTCGACCACGACGACTCTTTGGCGACCGCTCTTGACCAGGCTCTGGTCCTCCCAGGCTGAAAGCAAGCGGCTGACCGTATGAAGCGTGGTGCCCGTCATTTCCGCGATGTCCTGGCGTGAAATCGGAAAGTCGATCAGGATCCCTTCCTCGGTCTTTTTCCCCGACTGCTTTACCAGCTTCAGCAATGCATGCGCGACCCGCTGCTCCACCTGTTCGGTGGACATCTCGATGACGCGCGTGTGGGCATCCTGAAGCCTGGATCCGACAACCTTGTAGGTGTTGGCGCTGAAGCTCGGGAACCTCGTCGCGAATGTGGGCCACAGCTGGCTTGGCCAGGCAAGAACCACGCAATCGACGGCCGCGACGGCATTTGCGGGATAGGTCGTCCGGCCTAGCGCGCTGGCGATCCCCATCAGTTCGCCCGGGCTTATGTAGCGCACGGTGACCTCCTGCCCATCCGGAGTCGATTTCACCACGCGCACATGGCCGTCAAGCAGCAGGAAGAAAGAATGCGCCTCCTGTTCCTGCTCGAACACCGGCTGATCCCTGGCGATCCGAATGGATCTCGCCTGGCTGATTATGCGATCGAGGTCCGCCGCAGCGATTCCGTCGAAGACGGACAGCCCGGCAATCAATGATCGATCAAGGCTTGCCAACTGCCTTCCCTCCCCAACTCAACTGCGGAGCCCCAGGTTGCGGACTGTGTCACGAGGGACGGGCTATCGGCAAGGGAAGCCTTTTGTCGCTGCCGCCGCCCAGTCTCTCTCTTGTTTGCGCTTAGGCAAATGTCTCTTCCTGGAACTGGGATAGAAGATTTCGCATGGGCACCTTTGCCCAGATTTCAACGAGGCATATCATGGCGATTCCGCGGACGCGGCCTAGCGCTTATCCGGCGATACTCTCCTACGGTTTCCGACCATTCTTCTTGCTGGCGTCGCTGCAAGCGGCCACTGCCATGCTTATGTGGCTGCCCCTCTATTACGGCAAGCTTGAAACCCTTAGCCTGTTCTCGCCTCTCGACTGGCACATCCACGAACTGCTCTTTGGCTACCTGACGGCGGTCGTGACAGGCTTCCTGCTCACTGCGATCCCAAACTGGACCGGACGCCTTCCCGTTCAGGATGCTCGCTTGCTGATGCTGGTGCTGCTCTGGATCGCAGGCCGCGTGGCTGTGTTCTTTTCCGAGGAAACGGGCTGGCTTTTGAGCGCAGTCATAGACTGCTCGTTTCTCCTTGCGGTGGTCACTGCCGCGGCAACCGAAATCCTCGCCGGGCGAAACTGGCGAAACCTCAAGGTCCTCCTGCCTGTCACGGTCCTTCTTGTGGCAAACGTCACGTTTCATGCCGAGGCGCACTTCCAAGGCGTCTCCGACATCAGCCGCCGCCTGGGCCTTGGAGCCGTCGTTATTCTCGTCACGATTATCGGCGGGCGGATAATCCCCAGTTTCACCCGCAACTGGCTGGTCCGCGAGAAGCCCGGCCGGCTTCCCGCACCATTCAGCAGGTTTGATGTTGGAACGATCGCGCTCTCCGCCTTCGGCCTTGCCGCATGGACATTCTTTCCCGAAAACACGGGCACCGGTGCGTTGCTGATTGCCGCAGCAATGTTCAACGCCGTTCGGCTAACCCGCTGGGCCGGCGACCGGACGCTGGCCGACCCGTTGGTCCTGGTCCTGCACGTTGCGTTCGCCTTTGTGCCGTTAGGCCTGTTACTTGCCGGACTGGCCGTGCTCGCGCCGGAAGTAGTTCCTATGGTGGCCGGCATTCATGCGCTGGCCGTGGGAGCGGTGGCCTGCATGACCCTTGCCGTCATGGCCCGCGCGTCCCTGGGCCATACCGGCCGCGAGCTGGCGCCGGACAGTGGAATACGGGCGATCTTGGCTGCAATCGTCATCGCCGCCATTCTGCGCGTAGCGGCCGCCATGGCTCCGGGCATAGCCGTTCTCCTGCATATGTCGGCAGGGCTCTGGGTTGCCGCTTTCCTCGGCTACGCCGTGCGCTTCGGTGGAGTGCTGATGCGCCCGCGCCTGCAAACGCGCCGCAAGAGCGGCGCATGAAGTCTGGTAGGAGTCGTGCTCCGTTTACTTGCCCCCCGCACCCTCAATTTCGGCGAGCAATTTGCGCCAGCGCAAATCGCCAAGTCGTCCGGCGATCTACAAGGGCGCAACGGTTGATGCCGTGGTGAACCAAAGAAAGGACTATTCCAATGAAACTGCCCCTCATCGCTGCGGCGATCGCGTTGCTCTCAATTGCTGGCGCTGCAAATGCCGAAGAACATGTCGTCCAGATGCTGAACAAGGGTGACAAGGGCTTGATGGTCTTCCAGCCCGACTTCGTCCGCGCCGCTCCCGGCGACACCATCAAGTTCGTGCCGACCGACAAGACCCATAACGCCGAGATCATCAAGGGCATGATCCCGGACGGCGCCGAAGCGTTCAAGGGCAAGCCGAGCGAGGAGATCACGGTCACCCTCACCAAGGAAGGTGTCTATGGCGTGAAGTGTGCCCCCCACTATGGCATGGGCATGGTGGCGCTGATCGTCGTCGGCAAGCCGGTGAACCTGGACGCGGCGGAGGCCGTCAAGCAGATCGGTAAGGCAAAGCCGGTCTTCGCCGAACTGTTCGCCGAGGCGACCAAAGCCGTTGCGAACTGATCCGACAACATGTGGGACTGCCTCCGGCGGTGGCGAGCCGGAAGCACTGGCCGGGCAGACCTGGGGAGAGGTCTGACCCGGCCATTTTCATTTGAGATTGGGTACGTCGCTGCAATGACATCCTGTAACCGATATGGACCCGCAATCGCCTCTGAAATCGAACATCGGTTTGTTCAGATTTGCGCAAACGCAAAGACACGCCGAAACAGGACGCTATTCTGGCTTCATCGAAATCGTTGAAGTTGAGGAGATGAAGAATGCTTACCAGACGCGAAGCTCTGCTGGGTTCTGTTCTGACCGCCGCCGCCGTCGCCACCATCGGCTCTGCGCCTGTAATGGCCGCCGCGAAAGATGTGGCCGGGCTGCCACGCGAAAAGGTGACCCTGGTCGCGCCGCCTTTTGTGCACGCTCACGATCAGGTGGCCAAGGGGGGGCCCAAGGTTGTCGAGTTCACCATGAAGATCGAGGAGAAGCCGGTGGTCATCGACGCCGACGGCACGCAGCTCAACGCCATGACCTACAATGGCTCCATCCCGGGCCCTCTGATGGTCGTGCATGAGGGCGACTATCTCGAGCTCACGCTGATCAATCCCGACACCAACACACTCGCCCACAATATCGATTTCCATGCGGCGACCGGCGGGCTCGGCGGCGGCGCGCTGACGCTGATCAACCCGGGCGAGCAAGTGACGTTGCGCTTCAAAGCGACCAGGTCGGGCACATTCGTCTACCATTGCGCCCCTGGCGGCGCGATGATCCCGTGGCATGTCGTGTCGGGGATGAGCGGCGCGGTGATGGTCCTGCCGCGCGACGGACTGAAGGACGAGAAGGGCAAGCCCGTCCGCTATGACCGCATCTACTATGTCGGCGAGAACGATTTCTATATCCCGCGCGACGAGCAGGGGAAATTCAAGAAGTACGACTCGGCCGGCGACAACTACGACGACACCTTGAAGGTGATGCGCGGGCTGATCCCGACGCATGTCGTGTTCAACGGCAAGGCCGGATCGCTGACCGGAGAAAACGCCATGAAGGCCAAGGTCGGGGAAACGGTGCTGATCGTCCACTCGCAGGCCAATCGCGACACCCGCCCGCACCTGATCGGCGGCCATGGCGACTTCGTCTGGGAAGGCGGCAAGTTCGCGAACCCGCCCGCCAAGGATATGGAAACCTGGTTCATTCGCGGCGGTTCGGCGGGCGCGGCGCTCTATACTTTCCGGCAGCCGGGCGTCTACGCCTATGTCAATCACAACCTGATCGAGGCCGTTGAGCTCGGCGCCACCGCGCATTTCACCGTCGATGGGACCTGGGACGACGATCTGATGATGCAGGTCGAGGCTCCCAAGGCGATTGCCTCGTAAACCGGAAAGACGGTCTACCACGACCTGCCGGCGCGGCCGGCGGGTCGAACCTGCAGGCGGACTTTGAACATGTCCTTCGATCCTGTCTTCACAATTGGAACCATCGCTGCCGCCGCCCTCATCGGACTGGGCGTCAGCAACGCGATCGACGGGACGTCCTCTCGGTCCCGGGTTCCAGCTGCGGTGGCGGAAATGGTAACCCTAAAGCCCGGGTCATTCGAACACCCACAGCCTGGCGAATTCCTCAGGGACAACCATCCCGTGCCTGCGCCTGTGGCGAAAGAAACCATCGATACGCCTCTGGAAATCATGAAGTTCCAGGTCACGGCGTCAGACTATGACCGTTGCGTTTCGGACGGCGCCTGCAAGCCTGCCGATTCGAGCGTTGTCGGCAACGTCCCGGCGACGGGCGTCAGCTTCCTCGATGCGGCGGCTTATGCGAATTGGCTATCGGCAAAAACGGGCAAGACGTGGCGGCTGCCGACGGATGTCGAGTGGGCCTATGCGGCGGCCGAGCGGTTTCGAGCCGATATAGAAGCTGGTGAGGGCGACCCGGCCGATCCGGCGAGGCGATGGCTCACCCAATATCGCAACGAGTCCGCGCTCGGCCGCAAGGCGGATCCTGAACCGCGGCCCGTTGGGGCATTCGGAACCAACTCAAGAGATGTTGCGGATATCGCCGGCAACGTCTGGGAATGGACGTCGACCTGCTATGCCCATGTGACGATGTCGGGCGGTGCCGTCGCCAGTTCGGTCAGCAATTGTGGCGTGCATGTTGTGGAGGGTTTCCACCGCACTTACATGTCGAACTTCATACGCGACGGCAAAAGCGGCGGCTGCGCGGTCGGCACCCCGCCGGACAATCTCGGCTTTCGCCTTGTTCGCGATCGCAGCAGCCTCGCGCAGGCCCTTCGTCGCCTTGGCTTGACCTGAGTGACTAGAGAACAAGGAATATGAATGACTTCGAACCCCGTCCTGCTTGACAGCGTTCGCCCTGCCCCCGAACAGCCATTGACGCGCCCCGGCGTCGATCGGGCTTCGATAGGGACGCTGGTCCGCAAATTCTACTCCAAGGTGAGACGACATGAGCGGCTCGGCCCGATTTTCGCCCGAGAAATCGTTGGCGACTGGGAACCCCATCTTGAGAAGATGACGGACTTCTGGTGCTCCGTCATATTGAAGAGCGGCGACTATCAGGGGCGACCAGTCCCGGCTCATGCGAAGCTCGAGGACGTCACCGAGTCCGACTTCGACATATGGCTGGCCCTCTTCGATGAAACGGCGGCAGAGCTGTTCGCGCCCGAAACCGCGGCGGTGTTCGTCGAACGAGCGAAACGGATCGCCGCAAGCCTGAAGCTCGCCATGTTCTTTCGCCTTGATCGTGCCACGCTCACAGACGGCCAGTAAGGCGTTCCCGGGACGACCGGACCGGGAGGTTTGATCTGGCGCAAGGAACAGGGCGTTTCGGGCCGTAGTGTCCTCGAATGATCCTTAACCTTTGCGTCGGCACGCTCGTCATCAGTCTGACGGTCCTGATCCACACCTTCGGCCTTATCGCGATCACGCGCGTGATGGCGCATCTTGTCGCGCTCTTCCGTATGCATGGCCGGCGCAGCCGGGTCATCGCCATGATCAGCGTAGTGATGGGACTTTTTGCGGTCATGACGGCGGAAGTCTGGCTATGGGCCGGCATCTACCGGCTACTCAGGATCCTGAGCGACTTCGAGACGGCGCTCTACTTTTCGACCATCACCTTTTCGACGGTCGGCTACGGAGATGTGGTGCCCGCCCCTGGCTGGCGCATTCTGGCGGCCCTGGAAGGTATCAACGGCTTTCTGCTGATCGGCTGGTCGACCGCCTATCTGATCGCGGCCGGAACTCGTGTCGGTCCCTTCAAGATCGGCGAGCACTTCTGATCCACGGTTCCGCCCTTAAACCGCCAGCGAGTGCCTGCCGGTTCCATTTCTCAGATATTTGTCGAACTTCGCCGCCACTGTCCGGACGAGCGGACGGCTTTCCTCGGGGACAATGAAGTTCTCGCCCTCGAGCCGGAGAAGCCCGCCCTGGCTGCTGATGGCCAAGCGGCTCGCTTCGCAGAGCAGCCCTTGCCCGACGGCACCAAAGCGTTCGACAAGGTCCACGGCCGAGAAGGTGAAATTGCACATAAGGCGCTCGATGATCCAGCCCCGCGCCGGATCATCGAGGCTGAACTCGATACCTCGCGCTATTGCCAGTTGCCCCGGATCCACGGCCTTCTCGTACTCGCCGGTCGCGACGATGTTTTGCGCATACCCCTGGCGATACCGGCTGATCGAGGATGGGCCAAGCCCGATTAATGTCTCGCACTGATCCTCGGTATAACCCTGGAAATTACGGCGGATCTTGCCGGCACGCGCGGCAACCGCCAGCGCATCCCACGGTTTTGCGAAATGATCCAGCCCCACCGCCTCGTAGCCGGCATCGACGATCAGCTGAGCGGCATGGCGCGATTGCACCAGGCGCGCCGTGGAATCGGGCAGCCAAGCCTCATCGATCATAGTCTGGTGTTTCTTGAACCATGGCACATGGGCGTAGCCGAACAACGCCAGCCGGTCTGGCGTCAGCGTCAGTGCCTGAGCGACAGTTGCGGCAACGCTCTCGCAGGTCTGGTGCGGGAGCCCATAGAGGAGGTCCAGGTTTACAGAGTGAACTCCCCGCGCGCGCACTGCATCCACAATGCTCTTGGTCAGCGCGAAACTTTGCTCGCGATTGATTGCCCTCTGCACCTTGGGATCGAAATCCTGGACACCGAGGCTCGCTCTGGACATGCCGATCGCGGCGAAGGCATCGATCCGGCCTTCGTCCATGTCGTTGGGGTCGATCTCGACGCTGAGGCTCGCGTCGTCGAGAAAGTCGAACTGATCCCGCAAGGCTTTTCCCAGCATCAGTATATCGTCCGGCTTGAGCATCGTTGGGGAGCCGCCGCCGAAATGGACAGCCCGGACCCTGCCTCTGCCGCGCAGGAGGCCGGCGATCGTTTCGATCTCCTTGTGGAGCGAACGCAGGAAGGTGGCGACGGGCGCATAGTGGCGCGTCTGCTTGGTATGGCAAGCGCAGAACCAGCACAAACGGTCGCAATAGGGGATATGCAGATAGAGCGATATCTCGTCATCGCCTTCAAGCGCATCCATCCATCCGTGAACAATCACCCCGTCGACCCCCGGATGAAAATGCGGGGCCGTTGGATAGCTCGTGTAACGGGGTACGTTCTCTTCTAAGGCGCGGTTCAAATGTAGGTGAGTATTGTTCAGGGCTTTCTGTTGCATGGGCCGCAAGCTAGCCACCCTCGACCGCCGCAGCTTTGATTTCGATCAATGCCGAACAGGCCCTAAGTCGCGACAACAGCTCACCAAAGGCGAGACGCATCAGGGTCTTTGGGTTCGGGATCAGCAGTGTGCATCGACTAAAGCCTAAGACGGCCGTACCTGTACTTCTATATCCAGTCCGGTGGAGCGCGCCGCTGGCTTATGCGGCGCGCACGCATCGGAGATGATCAAGCTAGCCAGGACTGGTCATGGCGCGGATACTAAACATGAGTGACATCCCTCAGGAGGGAAACCGGCAGGAGCGACCGAGCTTCGCGGAGCTGTTTACTCCCAAGCTGGTTACAGTGCTGCGCGAGGGTTACGGCCTGGAGCAATTGCGGGCAGACATGATTGCCGGACTCACTGTGGCGATCGTGGCGCTGCCACTTTCGATGGCAATCGCAATCGCCTCACACGTTGAGCCGGCGCGCGGGCTCTATACCGGGATTGTCGGCGGATTCCTGGTCGGAGCACTGGGCGGCAGTCGCTTCCAGATCGGTGGCCCGGCAGGCGCCTTTATCGTTCTGGTGGCTTCCACCGTCGACCGACACGGCGTGGACGGCCTGATCCTGGCGACGCTGATTGCGGGCATGTTTCTCATTGCCGCTGGTTATCTGCGCCTTGGCACGTACATAAAATTCATTCCGTATCCAGTGACTGTTGGCTTCACGGCGGGCATTGCCGTCATCATCCTGTCCAGCCAGATGCATGACCTGTTCGGCCTGACGCTCCCCGGCAAGGAGCCGGGCGATCTTGTGCCCAGACTGATCGCGCTCACGCAAGCGGCCGGCACCTTCAATCCAGCCGCTGTTGCAATCGCAGCGCTTACCATCGCTGTCATTGTCGGGCTGAAACGCTGGCGGCCCTCCTGGCCAGGCTTTCTGGTGGCGGTCGGGGCAGCTTCGCTGGCCGTGATTTTGCTCCAGCTTCCGGTCGCGACGATCGGCAGCCAGTTCGGCGGCATCCCACGCACGCTGCCGCAACCGGCGCTGCCGACGCTCGGCCTCGACAAGATGGCGGCCGTGCTGCCGGACGCATTCTCATTCGCGCTCCTGGCGGCCATCGAGTCGCTGCTCTCCGCCGTTGTCGCAGACGGCATGACGGGCCGGCGCCATCGCTCCAACTGTGAACTGGTAGCCCAGGGCGCAGCCAACATTGGCTCAGCGCTGTTCGGCGGCATCTGCGTGACCGGGCTGATCGCACGCACCGCCACGAACATCCGAGCCGGCGCCCACGGACCCGCATCCGGAATGTTCCACTCTCTTTTCATCCTCCTGTTTATGCTTGTGGCGGCCCCGCTTGCCAGGTACATCCCGCTTCCAGCCCTCGCGGGCGTGCTGGCGATAGTGGCCTGGAATATGGTGGAGAGGTCCGCCGTGGCGGCATTGCTGAGGTCGTCGCGTGGGGACGCGCTGGTGCTGATCGTCACGTTCGCGCTCGTCATCTTGCGCGACCTCACAACCGGCATCGTGGTCGGCTTCGCGCTCGGGTCGTTGCTGTTCATTGGCCGCATGGCGCGCTCGGTCGAGGTCCAGGCACATGCCCCGCCTGTCGTGGACGACCGCGCCGACGACGCCGGCGTTGCGCGGATTGCCTATGATCCGGCCATCGCGACGGATCCCGACACGGTGATCTACCGCATTTCCGGCGCCTTCTTCTTCGGCGCGGCGGCCACCGTAGCGTCGACACTTGACAGAATAGCCGACCAGCCCCGCAATTTCGTGCTCGACTGTTCGGATGTGCCATTCCTCGATTCAACCGCTGCGAACGTGATCGAGGGCGTGGCCAAAAAGGCGAACCGCGCTGGGGTCCGGTTCATCGTCGCCGGCGCCTCCCCGCAGGTGCGCCGTATGCTGATCACTCATGGGGTTCGGCGGCCGCTTGCAGCCTACGCCCCTTCCGTAAGCGCGGCGCGAGCACAGCTCGGTGAAGGCAGGGATTAACTGTCTCGGCCAGCGCGTGGAGCCTTACTCGGCTTCGGCTGCGCCTTTGTCGCAGGAAAACGCAAGCTGAGTTGATCGCACCAGCAGCGGCCGGGGATGAGCCGGGCGCCGCCGTAACGGTTCGCAATGCGTGCGGCCTTCGCCAACTGCAAAAGCTGAGCTTTGCGAGCTTTCAATCCATCCTCCCACGAATGCGGTCAGTTGCCTGACCGCTCGCTGGTTTGGGTGATTTCCCCGGAGCAGATGCCGACCAAGCCGAAATCCAACCGGCTTTGACCAAGATCAAAGCCACCGCACTCCGATTGCGGAACTCATGCGTGCGTCGGCATCAGCCGCTAGTTCGAGATCGGGGACTTGCGATGAAATTTGGCACAGAGATCGTCCTTTTAGGGCTGTTTGCTTTTGCGGCCCTTGTGGCGGCCGGCTTCGGCGCGGATGAACCTTTTCGCCAGCACATGTGGGTTTTGTTCTTCGCGGTGGCTGGCTTCACCGCGATCTTGCTCCGTAATTCGGATTTCAAGCCCGCGGCGCCAGTCGTCCCTGACGCCTATATGGATGGTCCGATCCGCTACGGTGCCATAGCGACCATGTTCTGGGGCGTCGTCGGCATGCTGGTGGGCGTCATCATCGCGCTTCAGCTTGCTTTCCCCGACCTAAACATCCAACCCTGGTTCAATTTCGGCCGGCTGCGGCCTGTTCACACCTCCGGCGTCGTCTTTGCCTTTGGCGGCAACGCGCTGCTTTGCACATCGCTTTATGTCGTGCAGCGCACCTGTCGGGCGCGGCTGTTTGGCGGCAATCTCGCCTGGTTCGTGTTCTGGGGATATCAGCTCTTCATCGTCATGGCCGCGACCGGCTATCTACTGGGGATCACCGAGAGCCGCGAATACGCCGAGCCGGAATGGTATGTCGACATCTGGCTGACGATCGTCTGGGTCGCGTATCTGATCCTCTTCCTTGGCACCATTTTGAAGCGCAAGGAACCGCACATCTACGTCGCCAACTGGTTCTACCTGTCCTTCATCGTCACCATCGCGATGCTGCACGTCGTCAACAACCTGTCGATTCCGGCCTCGTTCCTGGGATCAAAGAGCTACTCAGCCTTCTCAGGTGTGCAGGACGCGCTCACTCAGTGGTGGTACGGGCACAATGCGGTCGGCTTCTTCCTGACCGCGGGCTTCCTCGGCATGATGTATTATTTCGTGCCCAAGCAGGTGAACCGGCCGGTCTATTCCTACCGCCTTTCGATCATTCACTTCTGGGCGCTGATCTTCCTGTACATCTGGGCGGGCCCGCACCACCTCCACTACACCGCCCTGCCCGACTGGGCGCAGACGCTGGGCATGGTGTTCTCGATCATGCTGTGGATGCCTTCCTGGGGCGGCATGATCAACGGCCTCATGACGCTCTCCGGCGCCTGGGACAAGATCCGCACGGACCCGATCGTCCGCATGATGGTCGCGGCGATCGCCTTCTACGGCATGTCGACCTTCGAAGGCCCGATGATGTCGATCAAGACCGTCAACTCGTTGTCCCACTACACCGACTGGACAATCGGCCATGTCCATTCCGGCGCGCTCGGCTGGGTCGGCCTGATCTCGTTCGGCGCCATCTACTACATGGTGCCTAAACTGTGGAACCGGCCGCAACTCTATTCGACCCGACTCGTGACGTGGCACTTCTGGCTGGCCACGCTCGGCATCGTGGTCTACGCGGCAGTGATGTGGGTTTCCGGCATCATGCAGGGGCTCATGTGGCGCGAGTACGACGAACAGGGCTTCCTCGTCTATTCCTTCGCCGAGACCGTCGCCGCCATGCATCCCTATTACATCATGCGCGCCGCCGGCGGCGCCATGTATCTCGCCGGCGCCCTGATCATGGCCTGGAACATCACCATGACCATCCGCGGCTACCAGCGCGAGGAACAAACCCTGCCGGGCTCCGCGCCCGCTCTCCAGCCTGCCGAATGAGGAGCCTGACATGGGCCTGATGGATAGACACGCTCTGATCGAGAAGAACGCAACCCTGCTTCTCGTCGGATCCCTGCTGGTAGTGACAGTCGGCGGCATCGTCGAGATCGCGCCGCTCTTCTATCTCGACAACACGATCGAGAAGGTCGACGGCATGCGGCCCTACTCGCCGCTCGAGCTTGCCGGTCGCAACATCTACGTGCGCGAGGGATGCTATCTCTGCCACAGCCAGATGATCAGGCCATTCCGCGACGAGGTGGAGCGCTACGGCCACTACAGCCTGGCGGCCGAGTCGATGTACGACCACCCGTTCCAGTGGGGATCCAAGCGAACCGGCCCGGATCTCGCTCGCGTCGGCGACCGCTACTCCAACAGCTGGCACGTCCAGCATCTTAGCGATCCGCGTTCCGTCGTGCCCGAGTCGATCATGCCGCGCTACGCGTTCCTGAAGGACACGCCGATCGAGGTGAAGAACTTTTCGACACATCTTGTCGCCAACCGGCGCGTCGGCGTCCCCTACTCCGACGACATGATCGCCAATGCCAATGCGGATCTGATGGCGCAGGCCGATCCCAATGCGGACACGTCGGGCCTGGAGAAGAGATATCCAAAGGCCAAGACCGGCGACTTCGACGGCAACCCCCAGCAGGTCACCGAGATGGACGCCTTGGTGGCCTACCTTCAGATGCTCGGCACTCTTGTCGATTTCAAGAACTACGACGAAGCCGCCGGCTACCGCTGAGGAGATCAACCAATGGACTACAACTTGATGCGGGAATTCGCCGATAGTTGGGGCTTGCTTGCCATGGCCCTGTTCTTTGTCGGCTGCATTGCTTTTGCGCTTCGCCCGGGTGGCAAGGCGCATGCCGACCACGCCGCCCAGATCCCTCTCCAGGACGACTGATCATGAGCAATGAGCATATCGATGAAATCTCGGGCGTCACGACCACCGGCCATGAGTGGGACGGGATCAAGGAACTGAACAACCCGTTGCCACGCTGGTGGGTGATAACCTTTTACATCACCATCGCCTGGGCGATCGCCTACACGATTGCCTACCCCGCATGGCCGATGCTGAGTTCCGCTACCAAGGGCGTTATAGGCTTTTCCAGCCGCAACGGCGTCAAGAATGAACTGGCCGCAGCGGAGTCAGCCAAGGCAAAATATGTGGCGGCAATACAATCCAAGACGGTCTCGGAGATTGCCACGGACGACGCTTTGCGCGAATTCGCGGTTGCGGCGGGCGGCGCTGCATTCAAGGTCAACTGCGTGCAGTGCCACGGCTCCGGCGCCCAAGGATCGCCAGACTTTCCGAACCTCAATGACGACGATTGGCTTTGGGGCGGCAAGGCGGAGCAGATCCAGCAGACGATCACCCACGGCATCCGGTTCGCGGCCGACGCCGAGACCCGCCAGTCCGAGATGCCAGCCTTTGTCGACGTGCTTAAGCCGGATCAGATCGCGCAGGTCAGCGCCTTCGTAGCCAGCCTTTCGGGACCGGTGCGCGAGAAGAGCTTGATCGAACCTGGCGCGAAGGTCTTCGCTGACAATTGCGCCGCCTGCCACGGCGACAACGCAAAAGGCAATCGCGACCTCGGCGCACCCGATCTGACGGATGCGATCTGGCTCCATGGCTCCGGCGAGGCGGCGATCGCTTCGCAGGTGCGTACGCCGAAGAACGGCGTGATGCCCGCATGGGTCGGCCGGCTCGGCGAGACGACAGTTAAGGAACTGGCCGTCTACGTCCATTCGCTTGGCGGTGGAGAATAGGCGCGGGCCTGTTCTTTGCTCTCGGCAGCCAGGCGACGAGGCCCGGCGACGCCGGGCCTCGACTTGTTTTGATCCCTAATTTGACCTGCATCAACGCGATGCAGCGTGAGCGATTGCAAGACTGCCCCGCAAAGGCGGCACCGCTTCGCAGCGATTGGAGAAAATCGTGCTGGATCAGACGCAAGTGGAACGGCTCGAGGCCGAAGCGGTCAACTCCGCACGGACTCGACAGCCGCTTTACGCCGCGCGCAAGAAAATCTTTCCAAAGCGAGCATCCGGCCGCTTCCGCCAGTTCAAATGGCTGGTGATGGCGATCACGCTCGGCATCTATTACGTGACGCCATGGCTGCGCTGGGATCGCGGCCCGTTTGCACCCGACCAGGCCGTCCTCGTCGATCTGGCCAATCGCCGGTTTTATTTCTTCTTCATTGAGATCTGGCCACAGGAATTCTACTACGTTGCCGGTCTTCTCATGATGGCGGGCATCGGCCTTTTCCTGATCACATCGACGGTCGGACGAGCCTGGTGCGGCTATGCCTGCCCACAGACGGTCTGGGTGGACCTGTTCCTCGTCGTTGAGCGCGCGATCGAAGGCGATCGCAATGCCCGCATCAAGCTTGAAGGGGCCCCGTGGGGTATGCGCAAACTTGTCCTGCGCGCATCCAAGCATGTGATCTGGCTCATCATCGCGGTCGCCACGGGCGGCGCCTGGATTTTCTACTTCGCCGATGCGCCGAAGCTGCTCGGCGAAGTCGTCACCGGCACGGCCGCGCCTGTCGCCTATGTCACGATCGCTGTGCTCACCGGCACAACCTACGTCTTTGGCGGACTGATGCGCGAACAGGTCTGCACTTACATGTGCCCCTGGCCGCGAATTCAGGCCGCCATGCTCGATGAAAACTCGCTGACCGTCACATACAACGACTGGCGCGGCGAACCGCGTTCGCGCCACGCCAAGAAGGCTCTTGCCGCCGGTTTGCCGGCCGGCGATTGCGTCGACTGCAACGCCTGCGTTGCCGTCTGCCCGATGGGGATCGACATCCGCGACGGACAGCAGCTCGAATGCATTACCTGCGCGCTCTGCATCGATGCCTGCGATGGTGTCATGGACAAGCTCGGCCGCGAGCGCGGGCTGATCTCCTACGCAACATTGGCGGACTACAACGCGAACATGGCGGTCGCGACCGCGGGTGGCACACGTTCAGTCGATCCGTCGCTGGTAAGAACAACGAGCGGCGCTTTCGTCGACGGCCTGGCGCATTTCCATCTGGGCAAGATCTTCCGGTTGCGCACCTACATCTATCTCGGCGCATGGTCGGCGATCGGATTGGTCCTCGTCTATTCGCTGCTGACGCGTGAACGGCTGGAACTGAATGTCCTGCACGACCGCAATCCTCAGTTCGTGACCCTCTCGGACGGCTCCATCCGCAACGGCTACACCGTCAAACTGCTCAACATGATACCTGAGCCGAGGACGATCGAGGTCACGCTGCAGGGTCTCGACGGCGGCGAGATGAGCATTGTGGGCATCGACGAACCCGCAAGTCGCTCGTTCTCCATCCGGGTTGAACCCGACCGGCTGAAGACGCTGAAGGTCTTCGTCCGTCAGCCGGCCGATCAGATCAGGAAGCCGGCGCAGACGTTCAAATTCCGCATAGACGACACGGCAAGTTCCGAAGCCGCCGAATACACGGCCACTTTCAATGCCCCGGAGAACAGCAGATGAGCGTCGAAATGCGCAAGCCGCGCGAGTTCACCGGCAAGCACATGTTGATCTCCATTCTGGCGTTCTTCGCCGTGGTGATCGGGGTCAACGTCACCATGGCCATGCTGGCCCGGAAGAGCTGGACCGGCCTCGTCGTCGAGAATACCTATGGGGCGAGCCAGCAGTTCAATGAGGAGGCTCGGAAAGGACGAGCGCAGGCGGCACTAGGCTGGACAGGCAAGCTCGCCATCGCCTCTGGAGAAGTCCGCTACAGTCTGGTTGATGCGGATGGCAAAACGCTGCCGCTGCATGGCGTCAGAATATTGTTCCGGCATCCGGCTTACGAGGCGGAAGACGAGGCGCTCACGCTTCCCGCGCCGGCCGGCACCACACCGGGGAGCGCAGTAGAGTTTGCCGTGCGGCACACGCCGAAGGACGGCGTCTGGATCGTCGAGATCGACGCCGACGCGGGCCTTGCCTCTCCTTTCCGCGATGTTCGCCGCGTCATGATCGAGAACGGAGCCCTGCAATGAGCTGTTGCGCGCCGGGAGCCGAGATGGCTCTGGAGGCCGCGGACGCGGCATCCGCTGTGCCGTCCAGCGAAGAAGTGAAGCTGGCCAGCCGCTCTTTGGGCGGCGGCATCCATCAGACTGACCTCTCGGTGCCGACGATTCATTGCGGGGCTTGTATCCAATCGATCGAAGCTGCGCTCGACTCGCTCGAGAATGTCGAATCCGCTCGCGTCAACCTGTCGACGAAGCGTGTATCAATCCTCTGGCACGGAGATGCTGTACCGCCGTTCTTTGCGGTGCTCGGTCGTCTCGGTTATCAAGCACATCTGTTCGATCGGGAAATCGACGAGAAGGACAGGACGCTATCGGAGTTGATCCGCGCCGTCGCCGTTGCCGGCTTTGCGGCCGGCAACATCATGCTGCTGTCGGTGTCGGTCTGGTCCGGCGCCGACGGAGCGACGCGGGATCTGTTTCATTGGCTGTCCGCGTTGATCGCCATCCCGGCGCTGGCTTTCGCCGGCGGCATCTACTTCCGCTCTGCCGCGAACGCGCTGCGCCATGGCCGCATGAACATGGACGTTCCGATCGTGGTGGGTGTGTCGCTTGCTTACGCGATGAGCCTTTACGAGACGATCAACCATGGCGAACACGCCTATTTCGACGCCTCGGTTTCGCTGCTTTTCTTCCTGCTGATCGGCCGCACCCTGGACCATGTCATGCGGGAGCGGGCGCGGACTGCCGTCAATGGTCTATCGAGGCTGGCGTCGCGAGGTTCGCTTGTCTTGGGCGACGACGGCAAGCGCGAATACCTGCCCCTCGCCGAACTGATGCCCGGAATGCGCCTGCTCATCGCCGCTGGAGAACGCATACCGGTGGACGGCGATATCGTCAGCGGGAATTCCGACCTGGATTGCTCGATCGTCTCCGGGGAGAGCGCTCCAAAGGCGGTCGGAGCCGGCGCTCACGTGCAGGCCGGCACGCTCAACCTGACCGGCCCGCTGACGATGCAGGCAACCGCCGCCGCGAAGGATTCGTTTCTGGCGGAAATGGTTCGGCTGATGGAGGCCGCGGAAAGCGGCCGCTCGCGTTACCGTCGTATCGCCGATCGCGTATCCGGGCTCTATGCGCCCGTCGTCCATCTGGCGGCCTTTGTGACATTCCTCGGCTGGATGGCCGCTTCCGGCGATTGGCACCAGGCTCTCACCATCGCCATCGCCGTGCTGATCATAACCTGCCCCTGCGCGCTCGGCCTTGCGGTTCCGATCGTTCAGGTCGTTGCGGCCAGACGCCTGTTTGAGGCCGGCATCATGGTCAAGGACGGTTCAGCCATGGAGCGTCTCGCCGCGATCGACACGGCTGTGTTCGACAAGACCGGGACGCTCACGCTCGGGCGTCCAAAACTGATGAATGCATCCTCGATCGATCCGACCGTTCTTGCGATCGCGGCAGACATGGCGACTCATTCCCACCATCCGTTCTCGAGAGCGATCGCCCCTTACGCGGCGTATGTCGGCCAGCCCAGTGTCGAATCTGTCAGTGAGCATCCGGGCTTCGGCATCGAAGCCATAACGGGAGGGAATACGTGGCGGCTTGGAAGACGCGGATGGGCGGGCTGGAAGGCCAGCACTGGCGGCGAAGGCAAGCTCGGCGGCTATGGCGGCACCGTGCTTTCCAAGAATGGAAACATCGTCGCGTGCTTCGCCTTCGAGGACGCCCTTCGGCAAGACGCTAAGGCAACGATCCGAGAGTTGAAGAACGCCGGGGCTTCGGTCGATATGTTGTCCGGAGACACCGCGAAGGCCTGCGGCGAAGTTGCCAAATCGTTGGGAATCGACAGCTTCGTTCCTGCGCTGCTGCCCTCGGGAAAGGTGGAGTGGATCGAAACGCTGACCCGCGCCGGGCACAAGGTGCTGATGGTGGGCGACGGCCTCAACGACACACCGGCATTGCGAGCAGCCTACGTTTCGATGGCTCCGGCAACTGCGGCCGACATTGGCCGCCAGGCCGCGGATTTCGTCTTCCTGCGCGAAAGTCTGCTTGGGGTCCCACTGGCGATGGATGTCTCTCGCAAAGCTGGCCGTCTCATTCGCGAGAACATCGGCATCGCGATCGTGTATAACGCCTTCGCCGTTCCGATCGCCGTTCTGGGCTATGTGACGCCGCTCATCGCGGCGATCGCGATGAGCGCCTCCTCGCTGATCGTCATCGCCAATGCGATGCGGCTTCTGGCAACGGCGCGAGCGGCACCTGAAGCCTCCCCGGCCCGACGCCGCTCCGACCTCATCAGCGCGGCTCGTCCATGACCACGCTCGTCTATCTCATTCCGGTAGCCCTGTTCCTGGGCGCACTCGGCTTGTCCGGCTTCCTGTGGGCGCTGCGCAGTGGCCAGTACGAAGATCTCGATGGCGCTGCCGAGCGGATTCTGTTCGAGCCCGAAGTGCGAGACAACGAGGGGCGGCAATCAAACTGACGCGTATCAAAGCGCCGTTGCCCCCTATGTCCGAAAAAGGCCCTGACGAAAGGCGGGAGATTTCGATGCAAGCTCAGGACATCATGACGGCGCCGGTGGTCACGATCGCCGCCTCCGCTTCGGTCGCGGAAGCGGCCCATCTGATGCTGACCGGGAACATCCGTTGCCTGCCGGTCGTGGGAGACGACGGATTGTTGACTGGCGTCATCAGTGAAGGCGATTTCCTGCGCCGAGGCGAGCTTGGCACCAGGCGGGCGCGGCCTCGCTGGCTCGAATTTCTTGTTGGTCCTGGCAAGGCGGCCGACGAATACGTTCGTTCGAATGGACGCCGGGTGGACGAGGTGATGACGACCGGCGTCGTTTCGGCAGCGCCCGGCGCCTCGCTGGCCGACATCGTCGAGCTCATGGTGATAAACGACATTAGAAACGTCCCGATCCTTGATGCGGGCAACATTGTCGGCATCGTCAGCCGCTCCGATCTGATGCGCACCCTCCTTCGCACGTTGCCGAAATCAGGCGCGACCACGATCGATGACGAGGTCATACGCAGGAACATTGTCGCCGAACTGAGAGGGCAATCCTGGAGCATCGGCGGCGATCTTATCGGTGTAACTGTCAAAAAAGGAGAGGTCGAACTGAACGGCGCCATTTTCGACGAGCGCCAGCGAAAGGCCGCCGTTGTTGCTGCGGAGAACGTCGCCGGGGTCAAGAAAGTCACGGACAAGCTCTTCTGCGCCGGACCGTTGTCGGTCGTGCTTGTCTCGTGACGGGGCGTCGGCGTTTATCGCTCGATGTTGGTTCGGCCCCTGAGCCTAACCGCGACAGGCGCGGTGCGCTCAGCGCTTCCTGACGTGCGTCAGATCGCGATAAACAACGGCCGAAGCAGCAGCATGGCAAATCCAACAAGCGCCGCGCCCACGACCTTATCGGCTATCCGCCTGCCTCCGCGAAGCCGCTTGCCCAGCAAAACCCAAAGCGATCCCGTCAAGGCGGTGTTTCCGACAAGGATCAGCCAGGAGACACCAAGTTCGTCCGGGCCAGCACCCATCGGCACCATCGCCAGGCAATAGATGAAAGCCTTCGGGTTGAGCGCGGTGGTTGCCAGCAGCGAAAGGCGATCGCGGCGGCCCGATACGTCGATAGGGTTGCTGGCCATCAGGCGCAGCCCAAGGACTGAAAGCCATCCAACCGCGATGAATTTGAGCGTCTGAATGGCGTCAGGCGGCATCAATGGACGCGACATGAGCCAGAAACCTGCCGCGATCCCGTAGCCGCACGCCTGTGCCGCCAGGAGCCTGGTCGTCTGCTCGCGCTTGGCCGCGCCCGCCATCAGGAGAGCGTTGGTTGGCCCCGGAGCGACAAAGACCAGAAATGCTTCGAGAAGAAACAGGCTGTTTGACATCAGTCTACCGCCGGGCCTTCCGAGCTTGGTTGCTCCCGCTCGTCAAGCAGCTCGTTTCGTTCAGCATCAAGGCTCAATCACGAACGGACTGCAATCGAGCGATCAAGTCGCTATTGCGACAATAGGCGGGCGGATGGTCGGCATGCGCGGTTTCGTCGAGCCAGGCCGCGCATTCGTCCTGATGGCCGCAAGACCGGCACCGGTCGACAGCACGGCTGGTGACGGCTGCATGATCCGCGACAACTTTCAGCTGCCTGTCGACACCCGTCTTCTGCATCATGCGTCCCATCAACGCAGTTCTGGCGTCAACACCGATCAGATATTCGAGAAAGCTCATGTCGTCACCTCCCCAGACGACAGTTCATTGCCATCTGAGGCGGCACGCGACGTTGATCTCGATCAAGGAGCTATCCATTTCGTGGAATTGCTTCGCCAGACGGACCGACTTTCTCGCCGAGGAACCTAGCTGACGGTACCGAATATTGCTCCAATGCCTGCGGTTAGTGCCATTGCCAGCGCACCCCAAAAAGTGACGCGAGCGGTGGCTTTCAGTACATTGGCGCCGCCAGCCCTCGCGCCGATCGCACCGAGCACGGCCAGGAACAACAGTGACGCGATGGAAACGACGGCAACCAGTCTCGCGGGCGGCGACAGCAGCACCATCGCCAACGGCAGGAGCGCGCCGATTGAAAACGCCGCCGCCGAAGCGAGCGCGGCCAGTATCGGTCGCGCAGCGGTTACTTCGGAAATACCAAGTTCGTCGCGGGCGTGCACGCCAAGAGCGTCCTTGGCCATCAACTGGTCAGCCACCTGCAACGCCAACTGAGGCTCCACACCGCGATCCACGTAGATCTGGGCAAGCTCCTGCCTCTCGAACTCGGGTTGGCTAGCCAGTTCCTTCCGTTCACGCGCGAGATCTGCGTGCTCGGTGTCAGCCTGGGAGCTGACCGACACATATTCGCCGGCGGCCATCGACATGGCGCCCGCCACCAGACCCGCGACGCCGGCCACCAGCACGCTGGCCGTGGTGGCGTTGGCGCTTGCAACCCCAATGATCAGGCTGGCGGTCGAGGCGATGCCGTCGTTGGCGCCGAGCACCGCGGCGCGCAACCAGCCGATGCGCGACACCAGGTGATTTTCGGTATGAAGGCGACTCATCTGAGCAAGGGAACAATCGGTTCGGTCATCGTTTGCGTCCACATCGGCCAGCAGAGGAAGGCAGCTCGACCAAGACTGCCCCTCGACCCGAGCAAATGCCTTGATCAAAGTCAATTTGCGACCGCAGTCCGCCGATCGGATATTTCTCGCAAACCCAGTCGCTGACAGCCAGTTGTCAGCTGGCTCATGAGATATTGCTCCCGACACCACGCAACGGTCCACCCGCAGCGCGTTCGAACTGGAACAATGCTTATGAAACAGATCGCCTTGTCTCTCTTCGTGATCGCCTCGTCAGGAGCTTATGTCTGGGATCAGGCAGGCAAGCTTCCCGACAACGATCTGATCGACACACAAGGGGCCAATGCGGCAGAGCAGAGCGCGTTGCCGCCGGTCACTTCGCTTGCCCCGGCCGATCCCGTTCGAGCGCCGGCGGCGACCCAGCCGGTGGTTCCCCAGTTGGATGTGCCAAGGGTGCCGGCACCACGCAAAACGGTCGAAGCCAGGAAGGATACCTCCGCGACGATTGCCGTAGCGGCCTCACGGCCCGCCTTTGCCGATAGCCACCCGGAAATCACACATCCATCGCCTGCGCCAGCGGCGCCGAAGGTGGAACTCCCGAGAGCGGATCGCGCGCTGCCACAGGCACTGTCATTCGCGGTAACGCCAACCGTCTACATTCCCATTCCGCAGCCGCGGCCGGATTATCCCCAAGCGAGCTTCATCCAGGCGGGCATGAAGCTCGCGGCGCACGGCTATACCGACGGAGTCTTCACCGGCCCTGCGGCCGACGCCTACTACGGCATCATTCAGATCCAGGCCCTTGTCCAGGATGGCCGCCTCACGGCACTCAAGGTCCTGAAATACCCCAATGACCGCCGTACGTCGGTCAACATCAACCGGCAGGCATTGCCGATGCTGCGCGACGAAGCGATCAGCGCGCAAAGCGCCGATGTGGACATCATCTCGGGCGCGACGCTGACCAGCAAGGCCTTTATCCAGTCCCTCGGCGGCGCCTTGAGGAAGGCTTCTTCCTGACGCCATGCGCGAAACCCGAATTCTGATGGGAATGCCGATCACGGTAGATGTCGGTGGCGTGCCCGGCACGCTGATCGACTCCGTCTTCGACTATTTCGAGCAAATCGATCGGCGCTTCAGCACCTACAGGACCGACAGCGAGATTTCCGCCATCAACCGGGGCGACGTTCCGGTCAGGGATTGGAGCGGCGAGATGATGCAGGTGCTGGCGCTCGCCGAGCGGACAAAGAACGAGACAGGTGGATTTTTCGACATCCGCAAGGCCGATGGCTCGCTTGACCCGTCCGGTATCGTCAAGGGCTGGGCCATCCGCAATGCCGCCGAAATTGTCCGCCAGGCCGGTGTCTGCCACTTCTTCATCGACGCGGGCGGCGACATTCAGTCCTTGGGCAAGAGTGCATCCGGGCAAGACTGGAGCGTCGGCGTCCGCAACCCCTTCAAGGCGGACGAGATCATCAAGATCATCTATCCGCGCGGTCGCGGCGTCGCCACGTCTGGCACCTATGCGCGCGGCCAGCACATCTACAATCCCCATGAGCCTTCCGACGCCATCACCGACATCGTCAGCCTGACGGTCATCGGATCCGATGTGCTGGAGGCCGATCGCTTCGCCACCGCTGCCTTCGCCATGGGCCGGGACGGTATTCTCTTCATCGAGCAGACTCCGGGACTGGAGGGCTATCTCGTCGACATCAACGGCCGCGCCACGCCGACAAGCAGATTCGGAGACCTTTGCGTACCATGATCAAGGCAATCGACCGGTTCCTGGACCACCTGACCATGTACCGGCTGGTGCTCTATTATCTGATGGCGCTGCTGGGCACGGCCTTCGCCTTCTGCTTCGTCAAGCTCGTGCCACATGATCCGCTTGCATTTGCTGACACCACAGCCCTGACGATATCGGCCTGCTGGGTTACCAACAAGGCCTTCGCGCTGGTCTTCGAGGTTCCGGCGAACAGCGAATCCGTCTACATCACCGCACTCATTCTGGCCCTCATCCTGGATCCGGTTGCCGTCACGGACCTGAACGGCATCGCAGCCGTCGCTTTCGCTTCTGTCTGGGCGATCTCATCCAAGTTCATCTTCGCCGTCGGCCGAAAACATCTGTTCAATCCATCGGCTTTCGGCGTGGCGCTGTCGGCGCTGCTGCTGGACAGACCCGCCACCTGGTGGGTCGGTGGCAATCCCTGGCTGCTTCCCCTGGTGCTGATCGGCGGCATCCTCATTGTCCGAAAGCTACGTCGCCTGGATCTCGTCGCGACATTTGTGGCCGCGGCTGTGATGACCGTCCTGGCGACGACCGAGCCCGCGCGATATGGCGATGCCCTCAAGGAGACGTTGAGCTCGTCGCCGCTGCTGTTCTTCGCCTTCGTGATGCTGACCGAGCCGCTGACCGCGCCTGCACAGCGCTGGCCGCGTATCGCCTTTGCCGCCATCGTCGGCTTCCTGTTCGCGCCCAACATCCATATCGGCTCGTTCTATTTCACACCCGAACTTGCGCTTCTGGCAGGCAATCTCTTCGCCTATTTGGTTGGCCCGAAGGGCCGCTTCGTGCTGACACTGGAACGCATCGAGCAAACGGCCGCCGACAGCTATGACTTCATCTTCAGCTCGCCGCGGAAGCTTGCCTTCCAGGCGGGCCAGTATCTTGAGTGGACGCTAGGCCTCGACCATTCCGACAATCGCGGCAACCGGCGCTATTTCACCGTCGCCTCATCTCCCACCGAGCAATCGGTGCGGCTAGGCGTCAAGTTCTATCCGCAATCGAGCGCCTTCAAACGGGCGCTGGGCGCCATGAAGCCCGGCGCCACGATCCACGCTTCGCAACTGGCCGGCGATTTCACGCTGCCGTCCGATCCGAAAACCAAGATCGCTTTCCTGGCGGGCGGTATCGGCATCACGCCGTTCCGCTCGATGCTGCAATATCTCATTGATCGCAAGGAAATACGGCCCATCGTCGTTCTCTATGGAACGGAAGGCCAGGAAGACATCGCCTATCGAGACGTGCTCGGATCCGCGAAACGCGAACTGGGCATAAGAACCTACCACGCGGTGGCCAAAGGCGCCGTGCGCGGCCAGTATTCCGGTTATATAGACGCCCGCCTGGTGCGCCTCACCATGCCCGACTACCTCGAGCGCACCTTCTACATTTCCGGCCCCCAGGCGATGGTCAAGGCGTTGCGCCAGAAGCTTCTGGCCATGGGCGTCAGCCGTTCTAGGATAAAGGTCGACTACTTCCCCGGTTTTGCCTGACGCTCAATCATGCCGAGGCAGGTGGATCGTAACCGCCAGGCCAGGACCGGCGTTCGCCATCGCAAGGCGACCGCCATACGCCTCGACAATATCCGAGACGATCGCCAGGCCGAGACCGCTGCCGCCGCCCCTGCTGTCGAGCTGCACGCCACGGGACAAGGCGGCATGCCGTGCGGCCTCGGGGATCCCCGCGCCATCGTCGACCACGGCGATGATGACCTCGCCTGCCGTCGCGGATGCGCTGACGCGGATCAGCGATTTCGCGAACCGCACGGCATTTTCCAACAGGTTGCCCAGGATCTCCGATAGATCGCCTTCGTCGATAGGCGCCATGAAATCCTCGGTGCTATCAATCTCGAACGAGAGCTGCTTGCCCTGTGGCGTGCGTTTGACCACTGCGATCACGCCAGCTGCCACCTCCCGGACCCGGCATGCAGCCTTGCCGGAGACCCCAGGCGCCAGACGGGCGCGCGCCAATTCCCGCTCGACGTGGCGGCGGATGGCACCGGTACTCTTTTCGATCTCGTCGGCAAGCTCGGTTTCGCCTTTTTTGCGCAGGGTTCGAATATCGGCGGACAGCACCTGAAGAGGGGTCTTGAGGCCATGCGCAAGATCGGTGGCGCGCGAGCGGGCCCGCGAGAGGGCTTTCTCCTGAGCGTCGAGCAGGCGATTTATTTCGTCGGCGAGTGGCTGCACCTCGGCCGGTGCGGCCACGTCGAGCCGAGCGGTGCGCTGCGCGATCACGTTTCTGACGGCGACCCGCAAGCCTTCCAGCGGCGCCAAACCGACGGTGATCTGGATGAAGAACGCTCCCATCAGGGCGAGTGCGAGGACCATGAGCGCTGGCGCCAGATCACGGACATATTCGCCGACAGAGACTTCCACGTTGCGATGGTCTTCCGCCACGACCGCGCGGAACGCACGCCCGTTGGTATCGGTGATCGTGCGCAAGACGGCAACGGTGAGCTCGCCGCCCGGCCCGGTGAGTTCTGCCTTGCGCAGTTCACCGCCGGTCGCCTGGCCAGGCAAAGCGAGCGTAGCATCCCACAGCGAACGCGATCGCACGAGGTTGTGCGTGGCCAGATCCTCCACCTGCCAGTAGTGCCCCGACAGCGGAATGGCGAAACGCTGGTCGGATATCGTCGACGTGACCGACAGACGGCCATCGGCTGCGAAGCTTGTCGCGCCGATCAGCTCGTTGAGATCGACAGTCAGCTCGCTGACAACGCGACGCTCGACATTCAGCTCGAACAAATAACGCAGGCCAACGCCGGCTGCGCCAAGCGCGATCACGACCGATATGGCTGCGGCCGACCACAGCCTGAAGCGGATCGAATTGCGCATCAGTCAGGTCCGTCGGGCACCAGGTATCCGAACCCGCGTCGCGTCACGATCACATCGCTGCCAAGCTTCCGCCGCAGACGCGCGACGATGACTTCGATCGTGTTCGGGTCACGGTCATTGTCGGAGCTGTATAGATGCTCCGCCAGTTCAGTCGGCGCGACCACACGACCTGCATGATGCATGAGAAAGGCGAGGAGGCGATACTCCAACGGTGAAAGCGCCATAGGGACGCCGCGCAGCGAGATGCGCATCTGGCGCGTGTCGAGCAGCAAAGGGCCCGATTTCAGCACCGGCGCCGCCTGCCCGCTTGAACGGCGCAGGATGGCGCGCAGCCGTGCAAGCAGTTCCTCCATCTCGAACGGCTTCGGAAGGTAGTCGTCGGCGCCGGCATTGATACCCTCGACGCGCTCGGTCCACAGGCCCCGCGCCGTCAGGATCAGCACCGGAAAACGCCGGCCATTGCCACGCCAGCGCTTCAGCACCGTGAGGCCGTCGAGCTTCGGCAATCCCAGGTCCAGGATCGCCGCATCGTAGTTCTCGACATCTCCGGCAAACCAGGCCGCTTCTCCGTCGTTCACGATATCGACCGCCATGCCCGACGCCTTCAAGACCGCACCGATATCGGCCGCGATACGCGGTTCGTCCTCGGCCACGAGTATCTTCATTTGCGGTCGCCCTCACCACTCGAGACGCCGCCCGCCCCGGCATCGACGTCAACGATCCTTCGCCTGCCATCGGCAGCGATCACCTGGAATCGATAGACCCACTTGCCCCCTGCCCGTATAAGATCGACCGCAACGATCTCACCGGGAGCCTTGGCGCGGACAATGGCCATGATATCGGCGAGGCCCTCGATCTCGCCGCGCTCATAAAGCTCGCGTGCCCGATCGTGATCATCGTCGTCGTCCTGCGCGCGGACGGCTAGGGACATGGCCAGCATAAGCACGGCCAGGACTGCCAGGCGCATCAACACGGTTTTCATGGGAGGGAGCTGTCGCACGCCAAAGCTGTCAAAACGCTGTCAGTCATCGTCAGCCGGCGGCAAGCACGAGATCTCTATCAAAGGGCCACCGCGCCCGATGATGGGTGGGCAGAGAAGGATACGAAGATCATGCGCAATCTCCCTGTTTTATTTGTCGCCCTCGGAGGTCTCACCGCTTTTGCCATGCCCGCTGCCGCTGAATCCATCCAGGCGTCATGCGCGGCAGCACCGGCCGATTCCGCGACAACTATCGACCTGCAGGCTATCCCCATGATGAGCTCTGCCGGTCCGAAGTCGGTCAAAGGGGTCGACGATGACGCATGCGACGCCGGCAAATCCGTGTCCGGCGCTCGCGCTGATCGGGACGACGAAGGTTTCGGCGACAGCGACGATTGACGGACCTGAACGTCTGACGCTGCCCCTTTCACCGTTCCTGGAGAGAATTTCCGATGCCTGCGATCCAACACGTCCATCCCATTCTGGTGCATTTCCCCATTGTGCTCATCTACACGCTCGTGATCATCGATATCGCCGCGCTTGCCGGCAGCAACGCGGTAACGATGCGCTCCGGCGTCGGAACGATTTCGACCTTTGTCGCCGTCGCCGCGGGATTGTTGGCCATCGTCACCTGGCTCTTCGGCGGGATGGCCCTTGATTATGCCGAGGCCGCCGGCTTCAGCAGTGAAATAGCCGAGATACATGAGGGCTTGGGCACGATCAGCGCCTTTACCTTTCTGGGATGGGGCGTCATCCGGCTTGCGCTGTGGATCCGAAATCGCGAACTCAGGACGCTGGGTTTCGCTATTCCCGCCATTGAAATAGCCGGCGCGGTCCTGGTCACGGCAACCGGCTATTATGGGGGCCAGCTCGTCTATGATCTTGGCGTGAATGTCACCAAGGCTGCGGTCGGAGGTTAACACCGGCATGCTCTCTATTGCTCGCCGCTTCCCGCCTGGCTCAGCCAGCCAGGCGGGCCGATTTGCTTACGGATCGGTCCCGACCTGAATTCCTTCGTCCGCGCGGCTTGCCGTTTTCGTGATCGAAGAGCAGGTGCTTGGTCAGCTCGGAGACAACAACATACGTCGCCGTGATCGCGAGCAGCCCCAATAGCACAGGCAGGGGCAAAGGCACCATGGCCAACCAGTTCGCGACAGGCGTGTAGGGGATTGAGATGGCAATGCCGCCGACCGTCAATGCGAGCGCCGCGAGCAACCGGCTAGGGCGGCTGGTCCAGAAGGCTTTCCGGGTACGAATGACAAGCGGGATCAAGAGTTGCGTCAGCAGGGACTCCACAAACCAGCCGGTCCGGAACATCGATGCCTCGGCGTGCGCGACATACAGCAGGAAGGCAAACGTCAAAAGGTCGAACAGCGAGCTGACGAGCCCGAAGCTGATCATGAACTTTCTGACGAAATGGATATCCCAATGGCGGGGGCGCCGAAGCTGGTCCGGATCGACATTGTCGCTTGCAATCGCAAGCGCGGGAATATCCGCCAGAAAATTGTTGAGCAGGATCTGCTTGGCCAGCAGCGGCAGAAACGGCAGGTAGAGAGACGCCGCCGCCATGCTGATCATGTTGCCGAAGTTGGCGCTGGTCGTGATCGAGATGTACTTCATCGTGTTGGCGAATGTTCTGCGGCCATCCTCGACGCCCCGCACCAACACGCTCAGGTCGCGCTTGAGCAAGATGATGTCCGCGGCTTCGCGAGCCACATCAACAGCCGTGTCGACCGAGATGCCTATATCGGCTTCGTGCAGCGCCGGCGCGTCGTTGATGCCGTCGCCTAGATAGCCGACGACGTGGCCGCTGCGGCGCAGCGCCTCGACAATGCGCTCCTTCTGGTTCGGATCGATCTCGACGAAGAGGTCGGTTTTGCGCACACCGGCAAGAAGTCCATTCTTCGTCAGCTTCGACAGATCCTCGCCGGTCATGATCCTGTCGGACCGGAGGCCGACGGCTTCGGCCAGATGCGCGGCGACATAGCGGTTGTCGCCGGAAATGACCTTGACGCCGATGCCGCGATCGGCAAGTGCCGACAACGTCTTGCGCACCCCTTCCTTTGGCGGATCGAGAAAGAGCAGGAAACCGCCGAACGCCATTGCGGTTTCGTCGTCACGGCTGAAGCCCGCCTTGTTCTGAAATCGCCGGATCGCCAGGCCAAGAACCCGATAGCCTTGCGCACTCCAGTGTCTGAATTTCTCCTCGATGGCCTCGCGCTCCGCCAGGTCCAGGGATCTCGAACCGTGCGGACCCTGCACGAGCGAACACACATCGAGAACATTGTGGACGGCTCCCTTGGTGATGAGTATCTCTTCGCGCATCCCTTCCCGCACGGCTACCGACAACCGCTTGCGAACAAAATCGTATGGGATCTCGTCGATCTTGGTGAAACGGTACAGATCGTCCCGCACAGGCTGCGCCGTCGTTATTGCCTCGTCCAAAGGGTTCTTCAGCCCGGTCTGCAGCATTGCGTTCAGCCGGGCCCAAAGCAGGACCTCGCTCGAAGGCTTGCCCTCGACATCGAACGATCCATCGAGGCGGATGACGCCTTCCGTCAATGTTCCTGTCTTGTCCGTACAGAGCAGGTCCATGCTGCCGAGATTCTCGATCGCATCGAGACGACGCACCATGACGCCGCTGGCGGCCATCGCCCGCGCGCCACTGGCCAGGGTGACGCTGATGATCGCGGGAAGCAGTTCGGGTGTCAGGCCGACCGCGAGAGCAAGCGAGAACAGCAGCGACTCGATCAAGGGCCGATGGAGCATCACGTTGGCGAAGAACACCAGGATGACGATCGCAAGCATGATTTCGGTCATCAGATATCCGAACATCCTGATGCCGCGCGCGAACTCGGTCTCCGGGACTCGTCTCTCCAAGGCCTCGGCGATCGACGCGAATTCGGTGCGCGCTCCCGTGGCGACCGCAAGCACCTTCGCTGTTCCGCTGCGAACCGACGTGCCGGTGAAGACCGCATTGGTCCGCTGCGCGATGCCGGCACCGGAAGCCGACCGGCCGGCGGACTTCACAACGGGAAAGGTCTCGCCGGTCAGAACGGACTCGCTGACATTGAAATCCCGCGCCTCCAGGATCACGCCATCGACCGGGATGAGATTGCCGGCCGACAGGCAGACGACGTCGCCAGGAACGATGGTCTCGACATCGACGCTTTGCTCGAAGCTGTCGCGCAGCACCGTGGCCTTGCGGGAGATGCGCTGCTGGAGCGCCTCCATCGCCCGGGAGGCTCCATATTCCTGGGTGAAGCTGAGGACGCAGCTTGCAAGCACGATCGCGCCGATGATCACCGCCTCATGGCCCTCGCCGACAAACACCGAGACGGCCGCGGCAAAGACAAGGATAAGCACCAGCGGGCTGCGAAATTGACGGGCGAAGACGGTGAATGCCGATCCGCTTGAGCGCGGGGCCAGCGCGTTACGGCCGAATTTGCCGAGCCGGATCGCGGCATCGACGCTCAAAAGACCGGATGTGGAGGTCTCCAGTTGCTCGACCAATCGATCTGTCTCGAGCGACCAGTAAGCATGCTCGGCAGCGCCAGGGGGGCGGTTGACCGATAGCGCCGCGCTCGCCATGGCGGTCGGCCGGTCCGTGTCGTCTGCAAATCCGGTCGCCATGACCCGGCATTCAGTTCGAAAGGAGACGACTGATGCCACTCTCGCCGATCAGCGAGCGCGTAACGCCGCCAAAGGCCCATTCCCTCAACCGGCTGTGACCGTAAGCCCCGGAAACGATCAGATCGGCATGGATGGAGCGTGCGAACGCCACCAGCCTGTCGCCGTCCGCCTCACCCATGATCACTTCGGTTCGCGCCATGATGCCGTGCTGCTCCAGAAACACCGCGACGTCGGCGAGGCTGTCTCGAACATCCGTTCCCAAGCGGGCTTCCATTGTGGCGACGACAACCTTTTTGGCCTTGGTAAGGAGCGGCAAGGCATCGGCCAACGCTCTTCGTGCCTCCCGGCTGTCCTTCCACGCGACAAGGACGGTCCCTCCGAGGAGATGCTCGGCATTGCCCGCCGCGACCAGCACTGGGCGCCCGGTTCCGAGCACAAGGCTCCCGATGTCGACGGCGCGATAAACATCCTCCCCGCCATTAGCGGTCAGGATGAGATCGGCAGAACGAGCTACCAAACCCAGAGCCCGGGTCGGGCCGCAAAAATACTGCGTCCACAAGCTACTAAGGGAAGCCTTTTCAAAACTGTCATGCAGCTCGGCGAGACGTTCCGCAATCTCCCTGCGATCCACTTGCATGATCTCGCCTTCGTAAACCATGCCTTTGTCCGTTGCCACCAAAGGCGGCACGTCGGCGGCCGCGAAGCCAATGAGACGGGCATCGAAGCCTTGCGCGAGTTCCGTAGCCAGCTTTATGATCGGCATCGGGTCTGAATCAACGGCCAGGTTGACGATGATCGTTTTGTAGGACATGCGTGCACCTCAGAAATGACGTATGTCCTCCTGATTGCCATCTGGTTGACTGCAGAACCTTGATACTGGTCAAATCGGTAGCCTGTGCGGGTGCCGGGGTGCTAAATCAGCAACCGCTATCTTCATTCAGAAGCAGGATCTGATGT
The DNA here is from genome assembly GCF_029625735.1 of Mesorhizobium sp. WSM4935. Taxonomy (NCBI): domain Bacteria; kingdom Pseudomonadati; phylum Pseudomonadota; class Alphaproteobacteria; order Hyphomicrobiales; family Phyllobacteriaceae; genus Mesorhizobium; species Mesorhizobium sp. WSM4935. The sequence goes on from NZ_JARTVR010000003.1 coordinate 285,391, forward strand.
GAGCAAGGGAGACCCAGCTATCGCGGACGCCAGCACTGACGCGGCTGCTTCGTCAGCTCGGCAGCCCGATGATGACGATCAGCCGGAACATGGGCTGCTTGCATTGATGTTCGAGCAGGCGCCGGGTTTCATGACATTGCTCAGAGAGCCCGGGCATGTGTTCGAGCTAGCGAATGCCGCCTATAAGCGAATGGTCGGCCAGCGAAAAATCATCGGCAGATCGGCGCGCGAAGCCTTTCCCGACCTCGAAGGCCAGGGCTTTTTCGAATTGCTGGACCGCGTCTACGAAAGCGGCGAGCCCTATGTGGGCCGAGGTGTCAAGGTCGTCTACCGCAACGCCGAAACGGGGGGCGCGGAAGAACGCATCCTGGACTTCGTTTATCAGCCCCTCAGAGCTAAGGACGGCCAAATTACAGCGATATTCGTTCAAGGCACGGATGTCAGCGAGCTGTCCTTCGCCAACGCCGCCCTGCAGCTGCGTGAGGATCACCTGCGCTCAATCCTGGCGACGGTGCCCGATGCCATGGTCGTCATAGACGAGAGCGCCAACATCCAGTCCTTCAGCACGGCCGCCGAGACATTGTTCGGCTACAAGGCCGGCGAGGTCATTGGCCAAAACGTCAAGATGCTGATGCCCTCCCCGTACCGGGAAGAGCATGACGCATACATGCATCGTTATCTGACGACCGGCGAGCGGCGCATCATCGGGATAGGCCGCACGGTAACGGGGATGCGCAAGGACGGATCCACCTTTCCGATGGAACTCTCCGTCGGCGAAATGCATCCGGGAACAGGCCGCTTCTTCACCGGCTTCTGCCGCGACCTGACGGAACGCCACAGAACAGAGGCCAGGATGCAGGAGCAGCAACAGGAACTGCTTCACATGGCAAGGTTCACCGCGCTCGGCGAAATGGCCTCGACCTTGGCGCATGAGATCAATCAACCGCTGACGGCCATCACAAACTATCTCAAAGGCAGCCGCCGTCTGCTTGAGAAAAGCAGCGACGAGAACGCCACTATGTTGCGAGAGGCTGTCGAAAAAGCCGCGGAGCAGGCCTTGCGCGCCGGTGACGTCATTCGTCGCCTGAGGGATTTTGTTGCCAGGGGAGAAAGCGAGCGCCAGGTCGAACGCCTGCCAGCGCTTATCGAGGATGCCTCATCGCTCGCTCTCGTTGGCGCGAGAGAGGCCGACGTGCGCGTCACCTATGACCTCGACCCAGCGGCAGAGCTTGTTCTGACCGATCGAATCCAGATCGAGCAGGTACTCCTCAATCTTATGAGAAACGCCGTGGAGGCCATGCAGGGCGCGCCGCGCCGGGAGTTGCGTATCTCGACAGCCTCTCGACGTGATGGGATGGCAGAGGTTGGCGTGATCGACACCGGGCCGGGGCTGACGCCCGAGGTTTCGGCCCAACTCTTCCAGCCCTTCGTCACGACGAAGAAGCACGGGATGGGGGTGGGGTTATCTATTTGTCGCACTATCATCGAGTCGCACGGTGGCCATATCTGGGCGGAGTCGATGCCCGGTGGCGGAACAGCCTTCCGCTTCACTTTGCGCTCGGTAGAAAAGGAAGAGGTCGACAGTGGCCAATGATGTCGTGCATGTAGTCGACGATGATGTCGATGTCCGCAAATCGCTAGGCTTTCTTCTCGCGACGGCCGACTTTGCGGTGCGACTCTACGAGTCGGCGACAGCATTTTTGGCAACAGAGCCGAAGCTGGTCGAGGGCTGCATTGTCACCGATGTGCGCATGCCCGGTATCGACGGCATCGAGTTCCTGCGGCAACTGAAATCCCGCGGTCTTGAAGTGCCGGTGATCGTCATCACGGGCCACGCCGATGTTGCGCTTGCCGTCCAGGCAATGAAGGAGGGGGCGGCTGATTTCATCGAAAAGCCGTTCGATGATCAGGTGCTCATCGACGGCATTCGTAACGCCTTGTATCACCGCAGCCAGCCCGTTGCGGCACACCCCCAGTCAAGCGAGATCCGGAAGAATCTCGGCACGCTGTCGGAACGTGAGCGGCAAGTGCTAGACGGGCTCGTCTCAGGTTTGCCGAACAAGACGATTGCCTACGATCTCGGCATCAGCCCGCGCACAGTTGAAATCCATCGCGCCAATGTGATGAGCAAGATGGGAGCAGGCAGTCTCTCGCACCTGGTACGTATGGCATTGATCGCCGACTCGAAAAGTTAAATCGGATCCTGCAGCGAGTTGCCCTGATATTCCTCTGGGTTCCAGGCACGCCAATGCGTGGGGCGTATGTCGACGCGCATCCCGGTCACGACATTCTTCCAGCCTGTGGAAGCCTTCTCACAGGGAAACACAAGCGCATGCACGCCATCGTTGTCGATGACAGCGAGTTCGAGATTGCGGCCCGATGGTGCGCTTGCGATGGGATTCCACATCCAATCAGTGTGCTGGAAGCGCCGTCCCGCGCTTTGATTTGAATCACTTTTCGGCCGCCGGTGCTTTTTTTCATGGCAATCCGCTGTCGGAACGTGCCTGAGATCGACAACATCTCCATGATGGCTGCTCCCCATAGAGGTGACCCCGTCTACGGCAAAGCCAGCTGACGACTTGACAGCAGTCAAAATCGCTCCGCTTGGGCATTGGATCGTTGCGGCGCTGGATCCGAAATCGACTTCTTGCCGTTTGACGCGGATCAACGATGCCTGTTCACGGCGGTGCTTTGATGCCGACCTCGACGGGTCAGCATGAATTGGCAAGGCGGGCGCGACGATCCGCGCCAAACGCGGAAATTTGCGAAGCAGATGCGCCAATTCAGCGAGCAAGCCTGTCGAGCGGGTCCGCCGACCTCCGGCTCCAACACCTGCGGGGCAATCCGCGGTCGGAAGAGCGGAAGACAGCGGTACCTGCTGATCAACCGTTCTTTGGAGAGAACCCATGGCTGAAGCCGCTACCAAACTGCCTGTGAGGACCGAGAAGAATGCCTCCGCCTCCGCCCGGACCGACAATTGGGTGGGGCCATTCGAGAGCCTGCGTCGCGAAATCGACCGGGTTTTCGATGATTTTCATCCGTTCGATTTCCGCCTGCCGTCCACGCATTCGCTCTTCGGCAGCGAACTTCCTGCATTGCGCAGCATTACCTGGCCGGTAGCACCGGCGATGGATCTAGTCGAAAAGGCCAGCGGGTTCGAGATCACCGCGGAACTTCCGGGCATCGACGAAAAGAACGTCGACATCAAGCTTGCCAATAACGTCCTGACCATCAAAGGCGAGAAGAACGAGGAGAAGGAAGAAAAAGAGAAGGATTATTATCTCTCGGAGCGGCGCTATGGCTCCTTCCAGCGATCGTTCCAGTTGCCCGACGGAGTGGATGCCGACAAGATCGACGCCAGCTTCACCAAGGGGGTGCTCACCGTGAAGCTCCCGAAGACGGCGGAAGCCCAGAAGGCTGAGAAAAAGATCACCGTCAAAGCCGGCTAGTGGCGATACGAGTGCCAGTGCCTGAAAGGTGCACTGGCACTGCTTTTCGAACTGGCTGTATCAGCTTACCGAGTTTAATCGTCCGGTTTAGAAGGAGCATCCTTCCTGTCGATAACGGCCTGCCGTTCCGCGATTTCGAGCTTATGCCGCTCGCGAGCAAGCAAGTCTTCAATGACCCGCCGCTTCTCCGGATCGGTTTCCAGGGCGAGCAAATCTTCGAAATGGGCGATATTGGCCCGTGCGATGAACCGGTCCACGACAGTCCTCAAACGCCGCTGAAACGTTTTGAGCTTACACCGGACCTGGCCGTCATCCTACCCGATTCAGTCACATTCTCCTGACTCCCGGCCTTTGGGCCAAGGCCCAGACTAATTCACGCGTTTTTGCCTGCATTTAAGAATTTGACCTGGCTCAATGTGAGAACCGTCCTTTATCGGCAAACGTAATCGAAGAACCTCCGGCGGCTACGGGTCGCCACTTGGACAGGAGACTTCGGGAATGAATTACCAGCGGTTCTTCGAAGACGCGATCGACCAGCTCCACGCCGAGCGTCGCTACCGCGTCTTCGCCGACCTCGAGCGCATGGTGGGCAAGTTCCCGCGCGCCATCTGGCGTTCCAACGGCCGCGCCCAGGAAATCACCGTATGGTGCTCCAACGACTATCTCGGCATGGGCCAGAACGCGGATGTGATCACCGCCTTCCAGACGGCGGCCGGCAAGATGGGCTCGGGCGCCGGCGGCACCCGCAACATCTCCGGCACCTCCAATCCGCTGGTCGAACTCGAGCATGAACTCGCCGACCTGCATGACAAGGAAGCGGCACTGGTGTTCACCTCCGGCTTCGTCTCCAACGAAGCCTCGATCTCGACCATTGCCCGGCTTCTGCCCAACTGCCTGATCATCTCGGACGAGTTGAACCATGCCTCGATGATCGAAGGCGTGCGGCGCTCGGGCGCCGAGAAGAAAATCTTCCGCCACAACGACGTCGCGCATCTGGAAAGCCTGCTGCAGACCGCCGGGCGCGAGCGCGCCAAGCTGATCGTCTTCGAGAGCGTCTATTCGATGGACGGTGACATCGCGCCGATCAAGCAGATCGTCGAGCTCGCCGAACGCTACAACGCCATGACCTATATCGACGAGGTCCATGCGGTGGGCATGTACGGCCTGCGCGGCGGCGGCATCACCGAGCGCGAAGGCCTGGCCGACCGCATCGACGTCATCGAGGGCACCCTGGCCAAGGCCTTCGGCACGCTGGGCGGCTACATCACCGGCACCAGTGCTGTCATCGACGCCGTGCGCTCCTATGCGCCGGGCTTCATCTTCACCACCGCGCTGCCGCCGGCGATTGCAGCGGCGGCCACCACCTCGATCAGGCATCTGAAGCGCTCGCAGGCCGAGCGCGACGCGCAGCAGCGCCAGGCGGCTCGCACCAAGCAGGTGCTTTCCGCCGCGGGCCTGCCCGTGATGGAATCGGCTACCCATATCGTGCCGGTGCTGGTCGGCGATCCCGAGCTTTGCAAGATGGCCAGCGACCGGCTGCTTGGCGTGCACGGCATCTACATCCAGCCGATCAACTATCCGACCGTGCCACGCGGCACCGAGCGGCTGCGCATCACGCCGACGCCGTTCCATTCGGACGCGCTGATCGCCGAATTGCAGGACGCGCTGGTCGAGACCTGGGATGCGCTGGGCATTCCCTATGCTGCATCCGGCCGTCCCGCCGTCGCCAAGACCGACCGAATCATTCCGCTCCTGGTGAACAATGCGGGCGGCTGAGGGCGGGGAGTAAGATCCGCGCAATGCACACCGGTCCGGCCCAAGCGAAAATCGAACCGAGTTGAAGGATGACAAAGATGACCCATTCAGTTTCACACACGTCCATCACCCACTCCGCCGAGCAGGCGCAGCAATGGGTTAACGAACTCGCCAGGGATCTGGATTGGAACGAACAGAGCGCATTTCGATTATTGAAATCGGTGTTACATGCCTTGCGCGACTGGCTCTCGCCCGAAGAAATGGCCGATCTGTCGGCTCAGTTGCCGACGCTGATCAGAGGCATCTACTTCGAAGGTTGGAATCCGGCCGCATCAGCCTGGGACCGCAGGAAGCGCGACTTCATCATCTGCGTCCGCAACAGCTTTGGCTACGAACCGGAGATCGATGTCGACAACGCCATCAGGGCGGTCTTCAAGCTTCTCGACCGCCACATCTCGCACGGCGAGATCGTCCAGGTCCGAAACTCGATGAAGAAGTCGCTGCGTGAGCTCTGGCCAGAGGGATGATCGATGTTTCGCGATCGACAAGATGCTGGGCAAAAGCTTGGTGCCTCGCTGGAGCTCCTGCAGTTGCAGGATCCAATTGTACTCGCCTTGCCGCGTGGCGGCGTACCCGTTGCTGCCGAGGTGGCCAAGGTCCTCAAGGCACCACTCGATCTGGCGATCGTTCGAAAAGTAGGAGCGCCGGGAAATCCGGAGCTGGCCGTTGCCGCTATCGTGGACGGAGACCCACCGGATGTCGTTCTCAACCGGGAGATCGTGGAAGCTTACGCTCTCGGGAACAGCGCCCTTCGTGTTCTGATCGCGCAGGAGCGCCCCGAATTGGAGCGGCGCCGGACGGAATATCGTGGGAAAGGTCGGCCGCTGTCGGTTGCCGGCAAAACGGTTGTTATCGTCGACGATGGGGCTGCCACCGGCACGACGATGAAGGTCGCGATTCGTGCGTTGAAGCGCCGTTCGCCGCGAAAGATTATTGTCGCTTTGCCGGTGGCTCCGCCAGAGGTCGTCGACGAACTTGCGCAGGAAGCTGATCTGACGATCTGCCTCAATCAGCCTGCGCGCTTTCGTGCGCTCAGCTATTACTATGGCAACTTCCCGCAGCTTTCCGACAGCGAGATTCTCGACGTGATGGCCGCGGCCCGCGGAGATTGGCGCAATGCCGAGGAAAGAAGGCGTTCCGGGGCGCAAACCCCCAACAAATCACGGCACGACGCCGGCACTTAGGAGCTTCATCGATGCAGATCCGCACACTTTCCGCCCTGGAATGCACAAAACTGCTGATGGCCAACCGCGTCGGTCACCTGGCCTGCGCCAAGGACGGGCAGCCCTATGTCGTGCCATTCTACTATGCCTATTCTGACAACCGCCTCTACGCATTTTCAATGGCGGGCAGGAAGATCGATTGGATGCGTGCCAATCCGCTCGTTTCGGTGCATGTCGGCGAACATGACGCCGGCCGAGGCTGGAGGAGCGTGGTCGTCAATGGCCGGTATGAGGAACTTCCGGATCGGATCGGACACAAGGTGCAGCGCGATCACGCATGGTCGTTGCTGAGCAGGCACGCCGACTGGTGGGAGCCAGGCGCGCTCAAGCCGATAGCCTCCTCAGACGCGGAGCATCTTCCCCATGTGTTCTTCAGCATCTTCATCGTGGAGGTTTCGGGCCGAGAGGCGTCGCAGAACTAACCCGACCATGGCGAGCTCAAGCTCAAGTTGTGGCAAGCCTGCCCCCAATGGAAGAGGCAGGCTGCAAATGCAGCTGGCCTGAGGCGCATCATGGATTCGCTCATCGTCCAACTCGCCGTCGCCTTGGCGATAGGCCTGCTCGTTGGAGTGGAGCGCGGCTGGAGAGAACGCGACTCGCCTGACAGGAGCCGAACAGCCGGCATTCGCACATTCGGCATCGTCGGACTTCTCGGCGGCGTTGCCGCGGCATTGGCCGAAGCGACCAATGCCATCTCGGTATTGATTGCCGCCTTCCTTGCCTTCGCAGGCATCTTTGCGTGGTACAAGGCTCGCGAGGCCGTGCATGATGAGGATTTCAGCGTTACGACCGTCATTGCGGGCCTCTCCGTGTTTGCCCTCGGCGCGCTCTGCGTGGCTGGCGATTCCCGCGTCGCGGCCGCAGGTGGCGCGGCGTTGGCGGCACTTCTCGCCAGTCGCGAAATCTTGCATGGACTCCTGAAGCGTCTGACCTGGATCGAGCTTCGCTCGGCATTGGTCCTGGCCGTGATGACGGCCGTAGTCCTGCCCCTGCTGCCCGATCGGACATATGACCCGTGGGGTGGCTTCAATCCGCGGGAAATCTGGCTGCTGACGGTGCTGATGGCCTCGATTTCGTTCGTTGGCTACGTCGCCGTGCGTGTCCTCGGAAACGCTCGTGGCTTGATTGTGAGCGCGCTTGCCGGCGCCGCGGTCTCGTCGACCGCCGTAACCCTGTCACTGGCTCGCATGGCCAATGCGTCGGACAATTCCTTGTCCTTCGCGGGCGCGGCTTCGCTGGCCGCGATGATCTCGATCTTGCGTGTGTGCCTCGTGGTTTTGATACTGGCGCCGGCGGTGACCGCCTTCATCGCCGTGCCCGCGCTGGCTGCCGCGCTGGCATTTGGCGTCTGCGGAACGATCGCATTGGCAATTCACGGCCGGAAGCCAGAGAGCCCCGGCGCGACGCGCAATCCATTCGAACTAATGCCGTTGCTGATCTTTGCATTGCTGTTCGCGGTCGCCTCGACAGCGAGCGCCGCGCTGGCCTTTCAATTCAAGGAACAAGGCCTGTTGGCGAGTTCCGCGATCGCGGGTGCGTTTGACGTCGACGCTTCGGTGCTCAGCGCCCTACGGCTGGCCAAGCAGTCGATATCGATCGAAACCGTTGGACATGCGGTGCTGACGGCGCTTCTGGCCAACGCAATCGGACGCCTGTTCCTGGCAGGTTTTGCGGGTCCGGTGAGATTCTGGTTGCCCCTGGCCGGCATGAATTTGGCCGCAGCTGTCGCGGGCTACTGCGCTGTGCTGCTCCGGTAGGATTGTTGCGGCCGCATCGCCGACGCTGAGATCCTGATTTGACCCGTATCAAAGCTGCCCGCCTGCTTTCCTGCTGAACTGCTTCCATCGTTCCAAAGGTGGGAGGGCCTCATGGCCACAACAGACATCAATATCCCTATCGGGCAAGAAGCTGTAAGTCCGGCGTCCACCAAGCTGCGACTGGGATCGCTGACAGCGCTCGTGATCGGCTCGATGGTGGGCTCGGGCGTGTTCAGCCTTCCCCAGAACATGGCTGCCGGCGCCGGCCCGCTTGCGATCCTCATCGGATGGGCCATCACAGCGGTCGGCATGCTTGCGCTTGTGTTCGTCTACCAGTCGCTGGCGGTGCGCCGGCCCGAGCTCGACGCCGGCCCCTACGCCTATGCCAGGGCCGGCTTTGGTCCGTTCATCGGCTTCAACAGTGCCTGGGGCTATTGGATCAGCGCTTGGGTCGGCAACGTCTCCTACGCGGTGGTCGTGTTCAGCGCACTGTCTTATTTCTTTCCCGCCTTCGGTGACGGGAACACCTGGCAGGCGGTGCTCGGAGCATCCATCCTGTTGTGGGTCATCCACTTCCTGATCCTTGCCGGCATTCGCCAGGCTGCGGTCGTCAACACCGTCGTGACCATGGCCAAGATTGCTCCCGTCGTCCTCTTCGTCGGCGTCGCCGCCGTCGCATTCAAGCTCAATGTCTGGTCGCTCGACTTCACGGCTCTCGGCAATGCCTCGCTCGGGACTGTCGCGGCTCAGGTCAAGAGCACGATGCTGGTGACGCTGTGGGTGTTCATCGGCATAGAGGGCGCCAGCGTTTTCTCCGCCCGGGCGGAGCGCCGCAAGGATATCGCGACCGCGACGGTGCTTGGCTTCTTCGCCTGCCTCGCGCTCTACGCGCTGGTGTCGCTGCTTTCGCTTGGCATCCTGAGCCAGCCCGAACTCGCCGCCCTCAAGAACCCTTCGATGGCGGGTGTGCTGGAGGCAGTTGTCGGCCCCTGGGGCGCCGTGCTCATCAATCTCGCGCTCGTCGTCTCGGTCATCGGCGCCTTCCTGAGCTGGACCTTGCTTGCCGCCGAAATCCCGCACGCGGCCGGCAAAGACGGGACCATGCCGAAGTTCTTTGGCCGGGAAAGCGGACGCGGCGTTCCCTCGACGTCGCTTCTGATCACGAACGTGCTCGTCCAGGCCTTCCTGGTGATCACGCTCTTCGCCCAAAGCACTTACCAGGCGCTCTTCTACATCGCCTCGGCCGCCATCCTCGTGCCTTACATCTTCTCCGGCGCTTTCGCCGCCAAATTGGCGTTGACCGGGGAAAGCTATCGAACCGGCGAAGGCAGAACAGGACCGCTCGTTGCCGGCATGGTGGCGACGATCTACGGGCTGTGGCTCGTCTATGCGGCAGGACCTGCGTATCTGTTCATGTGCGCGATCCTCTATGCACCCGGCGTCATCTTCTACGTCTGGGCCCGCCGCGAGAACAATCAGCGTGTCTTCCATCCCGTGGAAGCGTTCCTTGCAGTCGCGCTGGTCGCAATAGCAATCCTCGCCGCCTACGAGATGTGGACCGGCGCTGTCAGCGCGCTTTGAAAGGCCGTCCCATGGCAAATCTGGGGGTTCATTCGGAAGTCGGCCGCCTGCGCGAGGTGATGGTCCACAGGCCGGATCTCAGCCTGCGCAGGCTGACGCCCGACAACTGCAAGTCGCTGCTGTTCGACGACGTGCTGTGGGTGAAACGGGCGCGCCAGGAGCACGACGTGTTCGTCGATGCCCTGCGCGAGCGCGGCGTGGTGGTGCATTCGTTCGGCGAACTGCTTGCTGAGACCATGGGCCTCGGCATGGCCCGCGACTGGCTTCTCGATCGCCGCGTGCATGCCGGTGTGGTCGGCCTGGACATGGTCGACGAGATGCGGGGCTGGCTGAACGAGATGTCGGCCGGCCTGCTGGCAACCTGCCTCGTCGGCGGTATTGCGCGTGCCGAACTGCCGTTCGAGCCCAAGGGGCTGACCGGAAGGACGCTTGCGCCCCAGGACTTCGTCCTCCCGCCATTGCCCAACCAGCTCTTCACCCGCGACAGTTCCTGCTGGATCTATCGCTCCGTCTCCGTGAATGCGATGTACTGGCCCGCCAGGCGGCCGGAAGCGGCCAATGTCGAGGCGGTCTACCGTTTCCACCCGCATTTCCGTGACAGCGGCATTCCGTTGGTATCGCCCCAGGCCGGAACAGGCGTCAGCCTGGAAGGCGGCGACGTCATGCCCGTCGGCGGGGGCGTCGTTCTCGTCGGGATGGGAGAGCGCACCACGCCGCAGGCAGTCGGCGACCTCGCCCGCAGTCTGTTCGCAGCCGGAGAGGCCACGCGCGTGATCGCGGCGCTGATGCCGCGCGACCGCTCTTTCATGCATCTCGATACCGTCTTCACCTTCTGCGACCGGGACCTTGCCACCATGTATCCGCCCGTGGTCGACAGGCTGCGTACCTTCTCGATCCGGCCTGGAGACGGCGATGCTGCGGTCGAGGTCAGGGAAGAGAGCGCCCCTTTTGCAAAGGTCGTAGCGGAAGCGCTCGATCTGAAATCACTGCGGATCATCGCCACCGGCGGCGACCGCTACGAGGCGGAGCGGGAGCAGTGGGATGACGGTAACAACGTTGTCGCGGTCGAGCCGGGTGTCGTCATCGGCTACGACCGCAACGTCTACACCAACACGCTGTTGCGGCGCGCGGGGATCGAGGTGATCACCATCGAGGGTGCCGAGCTCAGCCGCGGCCGGGGCGGCGGCCATTGCATGACCTGCCCTATCGCACGCGACCCGATCTGAAAGGACATCCAATGTCGATCAATCTGCATGGCCGTTCGGTGCTTTCGCTCGATGACCTTTCGGCCGAAGAAATCCGTTTCCTCCTGAAGTTGGCTGCCGACCTGAAGGCCGCCAAGCAGGCGGGACACGAGATACCCCGCCTCGTTCGCAAGAACATCGCGCTCATCTTCGAAAAGGATTCGACACGCACACGGACCGGCTTCGAAGTGGCCGCATATGATCAAGGCGCCCACGTCACGTATTTCGGCCCCTCGGGCAGCCATATCGGGCACAAGGAATCCATGAAGGATACCGCGCGCGTGCTCGGGCGGATCTATGACGCCATCGAGTATCGCGGTTTTGCCCAGCATCAGGCCGAGATGCTGGCGGCGAATGCCGGCGTGCCCGTCTACAACGGCCTGACGGATGAAGCGCATCCGACGCAGATCCTCGCCGATTTCATGACGATGCGCGAATTCACGCACAAGCATCTGTCGGACATGATCGTCGCTTTCGTTGGCGAGGGTCGGGACAATGTCGCCCAGTCGCTGGCATTGGGGGCGGCCAAGGTCGGCATCGACATGCGCATCGCCTCGCCGAAGGAGCTGTGGCCAGACGAAGAATTTTGCGCACATGTCAAGGAATTGGCGGGGAACAGCGGCGGCCGCTTCCGGCTGGACGAAGACATTGCCGGCTGCGTCCAGGACGTCGATTTCATCTACACCGATGTCTGGATGTCGATGGGGGAGGACAAGTCCGGATGGCCGGATCGCATCCGTCTTCTGACGCCCTATCGGGTGACGAAGGACGTGATGGCGGCCAGCGGCAATCCGCATGTGAAATTCATGCACTGCCTGCCGGCATTTCATGACACCGATACCGAGGTCGGCGCCTATATCGCGCGGGAATTCGGCATCGACTGCATGGAGGTGACAGACGAGGTGTTCGAGTCCGGCGCCTCGATCGTCTTCGACCAGGCGGAGAACCGCATGCACACGATAAAGGCGCTGCTCGTCGCCACGATCGGCAACTGACATGCTGATCGTGACGGCCCTCGGCGGGAACGCGCTGTTGCGGCGCGGCGAACCCATGACTGCCGAAAACCAGCGCAACAACGTCAAGCGCGCCGCGTCCGCGCTGGCAGCGCTGATTGAAGAAGACCATTCGCTTGTGGTCACGCATGGCAACGGCCCGCAGGTCGGCCTGCTTGCACTGCAGTCGGCGGGCTCACCGGACGGCGCTTTCCCGCTCGACGTTTTGGGCGCCGAGAGTGCCGGCATGATCGGCTACATGATCGAGCAGGAGCTCGCCAACCTCGCCTCTCAGAGACTGTACGCGACACTGCTCACCCAGGTGAGAGTCGATCCGCACGATCCCGCATTTTCCCGTCCGACAAAGCCGATCGGCCCGGTCTATGACGAAACGACAGCGCGACGGCTCGCGGGAGAGCGCGGTTGGTCCATAGCGCCCGATGGCGACAAATGGCGCCGGGTGGTGCCCTCGCCTCGTCCGATCGAGATTCTGGAGGCACCCGTCATCTCCTTCCTCGTCGAGCACGATGTCACCGTCATATGCACAGGTGGCGGCGGCGTCCCCGTCATTGCGCGCGAGGACGGCGGCATGGTTGGCGTCGAAGCCGTCATCGACAAGGATCTGGCCAGCTCGCTGCTGGCGCGCCAGTTGAAGGCCGACATGCTGCTGATGCTCACGGATGTGGATGCGGTCTATGTCGGCTATGGCAGGCCGGAGGCCCGCGCGCTTCGGAGGGTCGGGGCAACAGAATTGTCCGGGAGCGACTTTCCGGCCGGCTCGATGGGACCCAAGATCGATGCCGCGATCGAATTCGTTCAAGCGACGGGCAATCCTTCGGCGATCGGCTGGCTCGAGGACGCCGCGGAGATCGTCAAGGGCCGACAAGGCACCCGGTTCGAAGCATAGCTTCGGTCGGAATCATCGTCGCAGTCAGGCGCCAACGCCACCTATTCGCCGAGCACGCGGCGCCTTTCCTCGAATTCTTCCTTGTCGATCTCGCCGCGCGCAAATCGCTCGCGAAGAATATCAAGCGGTGCGCGGCTCGCGACCGGGTGATGCGGAGACACTGGCCCCGACAACGGTCCACCCAGCCAGCGGACGAGAATGACCGCGATTGCCACCAACGCCGCGAGGAAGAGGATCATGAACAGCGGACCGAAAATCATGGGATACCAACCTTCGGCCCACCCCATCATGTGGGATCCCCAACCGTACCCTCCGATGTCGGATGGTGCCTGCGCCCACGCCGCGCTGGGCACAAGGGCCAGAGCGGCGCTCGCTGCCGCGACGGACTTCATCAACGCCTTCTGCATTGGCTTGCTCCACCTTGGATGAATGATACTCTACGCCGTTGGTCGGGTTCCACTTTGCGCGAGATCAACCGCGGTCGCGACGTGCTCGCATAGCGGCGCAACGGCCCTCCCGTTGCGGGGTCGGGTGGTGGGTCAGTTTGAAATTTGAGCGCTGGCGCGATCCGGTTGCCGCTGTCCAGTCCCGTTATTCGATCAGCCTCGCTATATGCCATCTGGATCAGGCGCCGATGCTGAGCAACCTGTGTCGCCGTCAGGCCTATCGGATCATGGAATCACGCCAGCTCCTTCCAAGAACACGCGGACCGCGTTGCGAACCTGCTTCGCGTGTCCAACCAAAAGATGTCCACCGGTGTCGTAGACGACCAGCTTTGCACCGGGGATCCTACTGGCTGCGAATTCGGCCGCCGGCAGCGTCTTGAAAAGATCGTCGCGCGCGGAGATGATCATTGTCGGCGCAGTGATTTCTTCCAACGGCAGCTCATGCAGCTCGGGGACGCTGTCTATTTTGATTCCGGGGAAACGCAGCGACAGCGGCTCGACGCTCCTGACAAAGCTCATCACGCGTTCCCTCTCGGCCTGGGGCGCGACCGCTACCAGCGCCGGCCGCACGCCGACAAAGCGAATGAGTATCGACGGAGCGACGGTCTCGGCGGCCCACCATGCGAAATCGCCGCCGACATTGACGGCCCAGAAGGCGAACCTGTTGCCGAGACTCACATCGATCGAGACGGGGCTGGTGGGCGAATAAAGCGCGGGGACTATCAGGATGAGAGCGGCTACCTTGTCAGGATGCCGCAGTGCCAGCTCGACCGCCGAACGAGCGCCGGCCGAAACGCCGACAACCACCGCTTTGGGGACGTTAAGTCTCGAAAGCAGCGCCGCGTGGGCGTCGCCCTGTCCGGCTGGAGAAGCGTCTCGCGGAACCGGCGTGCGCAGATAGCCGAAGCGCGACGGCGCGATGACTCGAAAGCCTAGACCCGCAAGATCGCCAGCAAGGGCGAGTCCCTGGTCAAAACCGCCGCCTGCGCCGTGGATCGACAGCAGCGGAATGCCCGCACCGGTGTCGGCATATTCGATCGTGCCAATGTCGAGGTTGGCGACCATGCTGCCCTGGCCGACGGCGTGGCGCAGACGACCAAGCTCGCTCCTGTAAAGCAAGAAAGCCACACCGGCCGCGGTCGCCAGGGCAATGAGCATGACCAGCAGGAAACCGCCATTTCTAGTCATTGCGAAAGCTCCTCCAAGGGACGAGCGAAGATCGACCCGCATGACCTGGAAGCGAGTGGATATCTCAATCCTTTGTGGCATCGCAAGGCGTTGACCTGCAGGAGCCAAGCCACGGCCGCGACGCCAACGACGTAGTTCTTACCGTATGCCGCGGCGCATTTCGGGCAGGTCGTATAGAAGAAATATACATCGGTAGGTTGGGATCGCGCTGGCGCGCGATCTCGAGCATTTCCTGGTGCCAGCCGCTTACCTGCTCGAACGCCCCTTCAAAAACCTTGGTGACGAAGTCGCCCGTCGGCGTGATCATTTCCTCCTCGGGCACAGCCTTCGAAACCGAAAAAAGATGCTCGCTTGTACAAGGCGACAGATCGCGGCTTAGGACGATGAAGTGGCCTTCGGCAGAGGCGGCGGCGTCGATATGCTCGTTAACACGGGCAAAGACGCTGCCCATATTCACCGGGACATGCATGACGCTGCGGGTTGTCGCTCGCACGAACGGCTTGTCGGTCAAGTGCAATTCCTGATCGTCCCAGCCGCCTGGGTTGAATTTGGGGCAGCAGCCCGTCGTGTTGACGCTGGCATCGTAGTGCGGTGTTTCGTTCGTCCGCATGCCCCCCTCCTGATGTGAGCAAGCGGCAGCAGAGCAGCCAAAGACGTTGTCGACATTGATCGCGGTCAACACGGCAGACTTGTCGCCATAGCGCAATTGATGCGCATCAAAGCCGGTCGGCGAAAGCAGAGCTATGGGAATCGGTCTGACACCCGGAGGCGACCATGGCTCACAAACAGGTATTATTCCGCTCAGCGGCGCGCGAAAAGATTCTTCGCGGCGCCACTCAGCTTGCCGATGCCGTGCGGGTGACGCTCGGTCCGCGTTCGAAGTCAGTTCTGATCGAAAGGAAATGGGGCGCCCCGATCGTTTGCAACGATGGGGTGACGATCGCCAAGGAATTCGACCTGAAGGACCCGGAAGAGAACCTTGGCGCGCGCATGCTTCGGCAGGCGGCCGAGAAGACAGGCGATATGGTCGGGGACGGTACGAGCACTTCGACGATCATCGCCCATGCGATATTTGCCGACGGCGTGCGCAACGTCGTTGCTGGCGCCAGCGCGATCGATATCAAGCGCGGGCTCGACCGTGCAGCGAAGCGCGCAATCGATACGCTCAAGCAGATATCGCGGCCCGTCTCGACGAGGCGCGAGAAGGAACAGGCGGCGACGATCTCCGCGCACAACGATCCTGTCATCGGTGAACTGATTGGTCAGGCGATGGAGAAGGTTGGCGGCGAAGGTGTGATCACGGTCGAGGAATCCAAGACCACCGAAACGGTGCTCGACGTGGTCGAAGGCATGCAGTTCGACCGCGGCTTCCTCTCGCCTTATTTCGTGACCGACACAGAGAAGATGGAAGCGGTGCTCGAAGACGCGCTCGTGCTCATGGTCGAGAAGAAGATCTCCTCGCTCAACGACCTCATCAAGCTGCTGGAGGCCGTGGCCAAATCAGGTTCGCCTCTGCTGGTGATCTCGGAAGACGTCGAGGGCGAGGCCCTTGCCACGCTTATCGTCAACCAGATCCGTGGCACGTTCAAGAACTGCGCCGTGAAGGCGCCGGGCTTCGGCGACCGGCGCAAGGCCATGTTGCAGGACATCGCCGTCCTGACGGGTGGGCAGGTGATTTCCGAAGATGTCGGCCTGAAGCTGGAGAATGTGACGCTGGCTCAACTGGGACGCGCCAAGCGCGTGGTCGTCGACAAGGACAATTCGACCATCATCGGCGGCAGCGGCGACCAGACCGCCATCAAGGGACGCGTCGAGCAGATCCGGCGCGAGATCAGCGATACAACCAGCGATTATGACCGTGAGAAGCTTCAGGAGCGGCTAGCCAAGCTCGCCGGCGGCGTGGCTGTCATCAAGGTCGGCGCACCGACAGAAGCCGAAATGAAGTCAAAAAAGGAAGCGCTGGACGACGCCATCAGCGCCACCAAGGCGGCAGTGGCGGAAGGTATCGTGCCTGGTGGGGGACTGGCCTTGCTGCGCTGCATAGGCGCGGTCACCGAGGAGGAAGCGCGCTGCGAAGGCGATGAACGCACCGGTGTCCAGATCCTCAAGCGCGCGCTCGGAATGCCTGCGCGTCAGATCGCCGAGAATTCCGCGGTCGACGGCGGCGTGGTCATTGCCAGGATGATGGAGGGCAAGGGAACTTCGGCTTCGACGCCGGCCGCAAGGAATATGTCGACCTGGTCGAAGCCGGCATCATCGACCCGACCAAAGTGGTCCGCATCGCCCTGGAAAACGCCGTCTCCGTCGCCAGCGTGCTGCTCCTGACTGAAGCGACCATGACCGAGATTCCGGAGCCGGCCAAAGAGCGCACGCTTGAACCGGAAATGTCGATGTAGTCGAGGCAAATGACGCCAAAAGACGGGAAGCGTAGCAGAGGCGCCGCAAAGAGAACGGAAGTCCAGCATGGCACAGAGAATGGACAAGATCGAAGTCGGCATGGATCTAAGATGCCGCGTTACCGACACCTGGCAAGACGATCTGGGCGACGATGGGACGAGGTCCTTATCGAGGGGCACAATACGCCGGTCAAATTTGAAGCCGGTCCAACTCAATCCCTTCGATGATCGACTTTGCCGCGCCTAGCACGATATCAATACCGGCAAGCGAAGATCCGCGACAATGATCTCACGTTACCTGCCCGCCTTGGCAGCGCTCTTGCGCCGGCGAGGCCGGAGACCTCACCTGCAAGCTAGCGAGCGAGAGGCGAATAGTCCAGCAACACCACCGACGGGCCCGGTCTTTACCGCCCGTGGATTGAGCAAGGTGTATGGCTCGGGGGATTCTTGCGTCGTAGCTCTCAAGGACGTCGACCTTGATATTCGGCAAGGCGAGTTCATCGTCCTTCTTGGGCCCTCCGGTTCGGGCAAGTCGACTCTTCTTAATATCCTTGGTGGACTGGACGCTCCAACGTCAGGCTCGGCAAAGTGGCGCGATCACCAACTGACGGGAGCTGGCGACGATGAGCTAACCACATACAGGCGCGAGCATGTCGGCTTCGTCTTCCAGTTCTACAATTTGATACCAAGCCTCAGTGTCGAAGAGAACGTGAGGCTGGTTGCGCAGATTGCCAGCGATCCGATGACTGCCAGGGAAGCGCTGGAACTCGTCGGACTGTCACATCGCGCAGATCACTTCCCATCGCAATTATCAGGCGGAGAACAGCAGCGGGTAGCCGTGGCTCGCGCGATCGTGAAGCGACCTGATATCCTGCTTTGCGACGAACCGACCGGCGCCCTCGACGTGGATACCGGCCGGATGGTTCTTGCGGCGATCGCCAAGGTGAACGCGCAGCTAGGCACGACGACCATCGTCATCACCCATAACTCGGCAATCGCTGGAATGGCTGACCGCGTCTTGCGGCTGAGCGGTGGGCGCATCGTCAAGGAGGAACCTAATCCGAACCGCATCGCCGCCGACGACGTGCAATGGTGAATGTCCTCGACATCAAGGTCCTGCGCGATCTCTGGTCGATGCGGCTTCAGGTACTCAGCATAGCAATGCTCGTCGCTGCTGGCGTGGCCGTCTTCGTGATGTCGGTGTCCAACTATCGGGCGCTCGTGGGCGCCATGGAGAGCCACTACCGCAACGAGCACTTCGCCGACCTCTTTGCCGGCCTGACGCGCGCGCCGCTGGTTATCGCGGACCGATTGCGTGAGATTGATGGGATGGGCATCGTCGAACCGCGGGTTGCGAAGCCGGTTCGGATAATACGCGAGGACACGAACCTGCCGATCTCGGGACGCATCATCTCGCTGCCGGTCAAGGGGCATCCGCTGCTCAATCGTCTCCATCTGGTGCAAGGGCACTGGCCCGACCCGTTGCATCCGAAAGAAGTCATCGTCAACGCGGCCTATGCCGAGGCACGTGCCGTGCGGATGGGAGAACCCGTTGAGGTCGTGCTCAACGGGCGCCTGCAGGATTTTCGCGTCGTCGGTTCCGCCTTGTCGCCCGAGTTCGTCTTCGCCACGCGGGCCGCAGTGCCGCTTCCCGACGATCGGAACTTCGTCGTGCTATGGGCCGGCGAGGACGCGGTGGCCAGTGCATTCGATATGAAAGGAGCATTCAATGACGTGGCAATGACGCTGGCTCCGAAGGCAAGTATCAAACATTTGCTGGAGGAGGTGGACCGCTTGCTGGCTCCATACGGCGGAACGGGAGCCTACGATCGCGGCGATCAGCCCTCGCACCGCTTTCTTGCGGATGAGCTGGCGGAGCAGGAAACCTTGAGCATTTTCATGCCTTCCGTTTTCTTCGGCATCGCGGCGTTTCTGCTCAACGTCGTCATCGGCAGAATGGTTGAAGCGCAACGCGGACAGATCGCTTCGCTCAAGGCCTTGGGATTCGTCAACGGCACCATCGCGCTTCATTACTTCAAGTTGGTCACGGTCATCGCGCTGCTGGGATCGGCCGTAGGCCTCGTCCTGGGGTGCTGGTTCGCCGTTGGCGTCGTGGGAAGCTACCGCGCCTTCTTCCGGTTTCCTTCGCTCGACGCGCGGTTTGAGCCGTGGCTTCTCGTTGCGGCGACGCTGGTCAGCATCGTCGCCGCGAACCTTGCGGCTGCGACATCGGTCTATCGAATAGCTGTGCTTCCACCCGCCGAAGCCATGCGACCCGCCACGCCGCCTGCTCTGCGGACCTTCGCTTGGCTCCAGACTACAGGGAGCCGCGTCATCCCGCTGCAGTATATCATTGCGGCCCGCACAACGCTGGGCAGGCCGATCAGGACGCTGCTGTCGACCATCGGCATCGCCCTTGCCATTCCACTTATCCTGTTTGGGCTCTATTGGTTCGATGCCATCGACTACATGGTCGACGTCAGCTTCAGCCGGGTCGAGCGCGGCGATGCCTTTCTCACTTTCACCGAACCTGTTTCCACGGATGCACTCTACGAGTTAATGGCGCTTCCCGGGGTGCTGAATGCTGAACTCCAGAGAGTGGTTCCTGTCAGATTGCGAGCGGGTTATCGAACTTATCGCACGTCGGCCATTGGCCTGGATCCCGGCTCCGAGCTCAGAATTCCCAGGGACAAGGCTCTCCAGCCAATTTCCATTCCGGCAGACGGCATCATGCTAAGCCGGCAGATCGCAAGCCAGCTGGATCTTCATGTGGGCGACACCGTGTCGATCGACGTGCTTGAAGGCGCCGGAGCGGTGAGGGAAGTCATCGTCCGCAGGATCTCCGACGACATCTTGGGATCGTCAGTGATCATGGACCGCAGTGCGCTCAATCACATGATGAGGGAAGGTCCTGTAGCGAACGTCGCGGCCCTCAGGATTGACCCGGCTCAATCCGAACTGGTCTGGTCCAGGATAAAGTCGATGCCAAGGATCGAGGGAAGCTCGGTAAAGGCTCTGTGGCTGTCACTGTTCAACGACACGATTGGCGGAATGGTGTTGATCGGGGCACTAATCCTGGCGGGGTTCGGGATGCTGATCGCGATAGGTGTCGTCTATAACAGCGCACGCATTGCCCTGCAGGAGCGCGCTTGGGAACTGGCCGGTCTGCGCATTATCGGGCTGACTCGGCGCGAGGTGTCGGCGATCGTCGTCAGCGAGCTTGTCGTCGAGCTTGTCGTGGCGATTCCATTGGGACTCCTGATCGGGCGCTACCTGATCGAGCTTATTGCCTCAGCGCGAGCGAGCCAATCGTTTCAAATTCCCCCCGTGATCGATCCGAGCAGTTACGTCATAGCCTCGCTTCTGGTGATCGCCGTGGCCTTCGCCAGTTTCATCATGATCCGCCGAAAGATCGACAGGCTCGATCTGGTAGCCGTCCTCAAGACCCGAGACTGATCATGAAGCATCGGCCTACTTCGATCGCTGGTGGACTCTTGCTGGTGTTGATTGCGGCGGCCGGCCTCTATTGGCTCCTCTTGCCGCAGCCGATTCTCGTCGAGACCGCCGACGTCGTGACGACGACGTTTCAGGACACGATCGAAGAAGACGGCCGCACGCGCGTGCGGGATCGGTATATGGTGTCGGCGCCTTTATCGGGTCGCGTCCAGCGGCTGATGCTGAAGGCCGGTGATATCGTGCACACGGGGCAAAAACTGGCGATCATCACGCCGCCTGTGTCGCCCTTGCTGGATTCACGGGTGCGGCAGGAGCTCGAAGCGCAGGTCGGCGCAGCCGAGGCTGGCGTCGAAGAGGCCGAAGCACTTCACGAGCAGGCCAAGGTCCTCCTGGCTCAAGCCGGCGCGGGTCGCGAGCGCACCAGGCAGCTTGCCCGGCGCAATGTGGCGGCCGTTGCGCAATTGGAAAGAGAGGAAGCTCTGTTCCAATCCGCAAGCCGGCAGGCGGATGCCGCCGAGCGCCGCTCGCATGCCGCTACTCATGTCCTGGAACAGGCCCGAGCAGCATTGCAGTCCGCCAGCAATGCCGATCCGAGCGAAGGTTTCCCCGTAGTGTCGCCCATAGACGGACGCGTTCTCAGGGTCGAACAGGAAAGCGAGAGCGTGGTCTCCATGGCGGCCCCCTTAGTCGAACTGGGGGACCCGGGCGACCTAGAACTCGCGGTGGACGTGTTGACGACCGATGCCGCCCGTATAAGGCAGGGCGACAAGGTGACCATCGGGCGATGGGGCGGGGCCTCGGATTTGCAGGGCATCGTCCGGCGTGTCGAGCCTTCCGGCTTCACCAAGATCTCCGCGCTCGGCGTGGAAGAACAGCGCGTCTGGGTCATCATCGACATAGTCTCGCCGCGGCAGACTTGGACCAGTCTCGGCGACGGCTACCGTGTCGAGGTCAGCATCGTGGTCGACCAGATCGACAAGGCAATCGTCGTGCCGATGGGCGCGTTGTTTCGGCGAGGTGAAGCCTGGAACGTCTTCGTTGTGGACGGCGGTCGAGCACGACTGCAACAAGTACAAATATCGCACCTTTCGGCGCGCGCTGCTGCAGTAGCGGAAGGTGTACGTCCTGGGGAAACCGTCGTCGCTTACCCGCCCGCTGGCCTTGCGGATGGGAGCAAGGTCAGGCTCCATTAGTCGCCCGCCACGGGTCAGGGAACCGCCGGGTCGACACAGTTACGGTTCACGGGCGGTCACGTCGCACCGCGTGCGGCTTTTTGCGCTTGATTCAAGTCAACGCAAGGGAAGCTGAGTTGGCTTGTCGTGAGATCATTCCAGCAAGGAGTTATCGAAATGCATGATCGAGCTGCCGAGATATTTGTGTGGGATCCCTTCGTTCGGATAGCGCATTGGACAATCACTGTGGGGTTCTTCGTTGCCTATCTGACGGAAGACGCAACGGCGGTCCACGTCTGGGCTGGGTATGTTGTCGGCGGGCTGGTCGCAGCCCGCGTCGTATGGGGCTTTGTTGGGCCACGGCATGCCCGGTTTTCCGACTTTGTAACCGGTCCGACGGCGGCCATCAGCTATTTCTGGGACCTCATTCGCGGGCGATCGAAGCGCTACGTAGGGCATAGCCCCGCCGGTGGCGCGATGGTTCTGGCGCTGCTCGCCTTTCTCGCAGCGACGGTCGCGACGGGGCTCGTCCGCTACGCCGAGGAAGAAGGTGCTGGGCCGTTGGCGTCTCTCTATGCGCAGACATCTTCCATTGCGGTCTCGCAGGCCTCGGAGCAGGAAGAGAACGAGGCTGGCGAAGGCCGCGCTC
This sequence comes from Mesorhizobium sp. WSM4935, assembly GCF_029625735.1. Lineage (NCBI taxonomy): Bacteria > Pseudomonadati > Pseudomonadota > Alphaproteobacteria > Hyphomicrobiales > Phyllobacteriaceae > Mesorhizobium > Mesorhizobium sp. WSM4935. Next base: position 307,666 of record NZ_JARTVR010000003.1, read on the forward strand.
GGAGCGCTGTTGGGGAGGCGCACGACGTGCTCGCCAATGTGACGTTCGCCCTCGTCGTTTTCCACATTCTCGGCGTGCTCTTAGCGAGCTTCGTGCACCATGAGAACTTGGCAAAAGCGATGGTCACAGGCCGTAAACGACACGGCTAGATGATGTAGGAAGCCCAATCGCTTTCCACCGAAAGTCCTTCCGTGTCGACTTGATCCGCCTCCAACGGATTCACGAACGGCAGGCCGGAAGCAATCAGGCAACATCGGCAGGGCCCTGGCTCCCCCCGTTTGGTCCGGTCACCGTGTCGTCGTCAGATTCTCGCTGTGGCGCAAGGAGACGAGCACCATGCCGCTCACATGGAGCGCTGCGAGCAGGAGCATCACCTTGTGGGAGCGCCTCGTCACCTTGAGCGCCGTATATCCATGGCAGCGGCCCTGTTAAGATATGTCAGCTTGCGACGGCGCTGCGCAGCAGCATGAGCTCGCCGATGTTTTCGATTGTGACATAGCCGACCAAGCGGCCTCCGGCATCAACCACGCCGACGGCAGGTGCGGCTCGACTCTTCAGGGGTTCGAGCGCCTTGATGAGCTTCTCATGGTCGCGCACCACCGGGATATTTGCCGCCATTGCCTCGATCGCAGGAGTCTGGCCGCCGCGCTGCTGCAGGCCGGCGACGAGCCCCTCACGCGTCAGCACGCCGCGCAATCTGCCGCCACCGTCGATGATTGGGAATTCGTGTTGCGTCGTGCGCAACAGGGCCTGTGCCGCCTCGTCGAGGGTCGCGGTCGCCGGCAGGCTTTCGAACCGGCTGATCATCACGTCGCGGATGTTTATGGCACGCGCCGCTGCCTCGAGTCCCATCGCCTGCGTTTCTGCAGTGGCGGCGAGGTAGACGAAGATCGCAACGAATATGAGCAGCACGTTGCCGGCGACCAGACCGATGAAGCCGAAGGCGAAGGCGGCGAACTGACCAACAGTCCCTGCAATCTGCGTCGCGCGCACGCGGTCGTAGCGCGTGGCAAGCACGGCGCGCAGCACGCGCCCGCCATCCATCGGAAAGGCCGGAATGAGGTTGAACAGGACCAGCCAAACATTGACCGCCGCGAGGCGAGCCACGAACGCGACATGCGGGTTGTCCATCGACGTCAGCGCGTCGATACCGACGGTAGCTCCGAGCGCGACGACGAGGAAAGAGGCAATGACGACATTGACCAGCGGGCCGGCGAGCGCCACGACCATCTCTTCCGACGGCTTCTCGGGCAGGCGCTCCAACTCCGCGACGCCGCCGATCGGCAAGAGCGTGATCTTTGGAGTTCGGATGCCGTAGCGGCTAGCAGCAGCGGCATGGCCGAGTTCATGCAATACCACGCAGGCAAACACGGCGCCGATGAAGCCGACGCCTTCGATCGCAGCCCACGTTCCACCCTCCCGGAAGGAGGCGATGCCGATCCAGGCGAGCAGCAGCAGGAAGGTCAGGTGAATGCGGATCTCGGTGTCGCCGACACGGAGGATCGGGTAGGACCACTGCATGATGTGCCTCCATCGGGGTCAGAAAGCAGCCGCGACGCGGAGCATTCCCTCGTTCGCAGTCGCGTCAAGTGCCTTGTCATTCGTTCGAGCGCGTGGCTGAGATCGCGAAGCGGGGTCCAGGATTCGGTGCGCGCCTCCTGGAGGCGAGATCGTCGTCTATCCGCCTGCCAGCCTTGCGAGGGGAGCAAGCTCAAGACCCAGTAGACTTGCTGTTCGGCGGTCACTCGATGTGCCGTCCATCTCTATGTTCTGTGCAAATCGAAGCTTCCGTTCAGGTTTCGACGATAGTCAACAGCGTCCACCACGTGTGAATGATTTGCCTGCGGCTCGCGCGAGACGTAATCGATGTGAATTGCCAGCAATTTCTCATAGGCAGGGTTGCCTTTGAGAACGGCAACTATTGCTTCGACGATCTTCGCCGCCTCCGCCTCTCGATCGCGGTGCGTAATCAGTGGGCCATTCAGGTCGCTATTCACGATAGCTACAACGATCTGGAATTCGTTGGATGCGACCTCGACGGCGTTTGTGTCGTAGCCAGTCGCCGATGTGATCGATTGCTCGATTTCAATGTCGGGAACAGCAGGCGCTGCTTGCGAATGAGTCAAACCGATCCCCGACGCCCATGCCACGGATACGCCCAGAAAGGCGATGAGAGCACAACGACGCCAGAGCATTGATTTCGCCTCCAAATTTTACACTCTTAGCACGGGCAGCGCTTGCGAATTTGACCTGTATCAATGGGGCGTGGTCTGTCGGTACGCGGGCGAGAACCACAGGCACCTGTGAAATCGCGCAGAGGGGCCCGTATAGCTTGCTCGATGGTGCAGTCCGCAGGACCTTCAGAAGGAGATCATCTCTGGTCCTAATAGTCGCGGATCTTTTTAGAGCGCTGCCCATACCTCCACGAGCAGCATCGTCACTGTGACGCTCAGGGGCCCCGGGATGAACCCGGGTGCCCCGAACAGGGCGAGCCCGCCTATCATCGAGATGAAAGCGGGAATCGTGTGAAGCCTCAGCTGGTTTCCGACCAACATCGGGCGAAGGACATTGTCAATGCCGCCTACAACAATGGCGCCCCAGCCCGAAAGGACCAGGGCCTTACCCCAATGGCCATCAAGCAAGAGCAGGATTGCCGCCGGTATCCATACGATGAAAGAACCCAACACCGGCACGACGGAAAGCAGGCTCATCACCACGCCCCAAAGAAGGGGTGTCGGCAACCCTAGGATCCAGAACATCAGCCCGCCCAAAGAACCCTGAACGGCTGCGAGAGCCAGCGTCCCGTATACCGTGGCGTGGAGGGTGTCGAACACCCGCTGAAACAATCGCTCGGCATCGGTGCTCCCCAGCGGCATCCAATCGCGAAAGAAGCGTGCGACTGCGATCCGATCACGCAGGAAACAAAACAGCATGTAGAACGTCAGGACGACTTCAGCTGCTTGCAACACAGAGCCCTTGACGAAAGTCGCACCAGCATTGCTCAGCCATGCCGCGAGACTCGCCATCATCGAAGGCAGATCGATCTGCTGGTCTATCCACCTTCCGATAGGTGCGATGCCGAGATGAGCTTCGAGGAGACGTTGGACCATCAGCCACCAGAGTTCGGACCGAGGCTGCCCCGGATGCAGCTTCCTCGACCAGACGCTCCACCACGAAAGCCGCCGGAATGGCGACGAGCAGCGCTATCGTCAAAACCGAAACCATCGCCGCAAGGCTGGGATGCTTCAACTTCGTCTCGATCCAGCCATGGAAAGGAGCAAACAGGATTGCCAGTGACAGGGCCCACGTGATCGCCCCCAAGAATGGCTTGGCCAGAAGCGCGCATACGACAATCCCAACGATCACGGCGGCGGCTAGCACACCCCTCCCCGCGCGGTGGCCGCCAACTCGGGGATTGTCGGCCTTCATTGCGCCAACACCAAAACCGTGCGTCCGGAAGCTTGCCTCATGTTTTCAGCCTTTACTGGCAACCACGTCTTCTCGGACCGACACTGCAAGTGACCAGGGAGCCTCATTGAGGCTGCGGCTAGGTCTTCAGTTGATCCCGCCAAAATAGCTTCAGCAACTCCAGACATGCCAACACGGCAAGTCCAGCGCCGACCGTCACGGCCAGATCATCGACATGCAATGGTCCGAAGCGGAAGAGGCTAGTGGCAAACGGCAACAAAAGCGTCGCGCCCAGCATTGACGCGACAGCCACCACAACAATCGTGAGCGACCGGTTCGGCCTGATCAATGCGGTCAAAAAGGATGCGCTGAAGGAGCGGTTGACAAAAATCAGTCCTACGATTGTCAGCACCAGCGAGAAAAACGTCAGCGCCCGTATTTCGTTCTCGGCCATGTCTTGCCTCAGCGCGAAAAGGTAGATGCCCGCGAGAAGCGCGAAGGCGAGCGTCCCCTGGATCAGCCCCCACCCGATCAACGCCCCGGAGAACAGTGGCGAGTCCGGATTGCGAGGCGGACGGCGCATCACATCGTCTTCTTCGCTCTCGGCCTCGAAAACCAGAGAGCAAACGGGATCGATCACCATCTCCAGAAAGGCGATGTGTATCGGTCCGAACAGGATCGGCAGGCCAAACAGCAATGGCAGCAACGAGAGACCCGCGATCGGCACGTGGACCGCGAAGATGAACCCTATTGCTTTGCGCAGATTGTCGAAGATGCGGCGGCCAAGCCGAACGGCTTTGACGATGGAAGCAAAATCATCATCGAGCAGGACGATCGACGACGCTTCGCGCGCGACGTCGGTGCCACGCCCACCCATGGCAATCCCGATGTTGGCTGCCTTGAGCGACGGCGCATCATTGACCCCGTCGCCGGTCATGGCAACGATTTCACCACTCGACTTCAGTGCGTTCACGATGCGGAGTTTCTGTTCGGGCATGATGCGAGCGAACACGGTTGCTGTTTTCACGCGAAGTGCCAGTTCGTCGTCATTGAGCGCTTGCATCTCACTGCCGGTCACTGCGCTTTCAGTGTCGAGCCCAGCCTGGCGCGCGATTATTTTGGCGGTTGCCGGGTAGTCGCCGGTGATCATCATCACCTTGATGCCTGCAGAATGGCAGTCGCTGACGGCTTCGGGAACGCGAGCGCGCAGAGGATCCGTCAGGCCGACCAGCCCGAGGAATTCGAATTTGAAATCATGCTGCGTATCCGGCAAGTCGGCGCCGCGATGAAAAGCGCGCGCCACGCCGAGCACCCGTAACCCCTCGGCCGCCATGGCTTCGACCAAGCCCTGCAAGATCATCAGGTCCCTCGCACTCAGGTGGCACAGCTCCGCGATCGCTTCTGGCGCACCTTTTGCCGCAACCAGCGAATTGCCCTCGCCACCGGTCGACCGCCAGACATTCGACATTGCCAGAAGGCCGGGTCGAAGCGGATATGCGTGGACCAATTCCCAATCCGGCTTGTCCGGACCACCCTTGTGCTTGGGCAGCCGTTCCCTGCCGAGTCTGTGAAATGCGATCTCCATGGGGTCGAAAGGGATCTGCGCGCTGGCGAGCGCGCCAGTCTCGACCACATCGGCGAATGCCGCCGGCAGGCCAGTCTCCGGATTGTCGGCCAGCAGCAACCGCCTTCCATCCGCCGACCGCAGTTCGGCGATGGTCATGCGGTTCTCTGTAAGGGTCCCGGTCTTGTCAGTGCAGAGGATCGTGGCGGAGCCGAGCGTTTCGATCGCGGCGGCCCTGCGGGTCAGGACGCGCGCCTGCGATATGCGCCACGCCCCCATAGCCATGAAGATCGTGAGCACGACGGGAAATTCTTCCGGCAGCATGGACATGCCCAGTGCGATGCCCGCAAGCACGGCGTCAAGCCAACCGCCCCGCAGCAGCCCGTAAAGCAAAACCGCGGCGACGCTGACTGCACCGCCGACCACCGCGAAAATGCGTACGACGCGCCTCATCTCGCCCTGCAATCGCGGCGGGTCTGCCTCCATTGAACTCAGCGAGTGCCCGATCTTCCCGATTTCACTTCGTGGCCCGGTCGCAAGGACTTCGCCAATCCCTGAACCGCGAACGATCAGCGAACCAGAGAATAAAAAAGGGAGGTCGTCACCGCCTGGCCGGCGCTCGATCGTTGCCGGAGCGCCCTCGGCGGCAATCTTTCGGACCGGCACGGATTCGCCTGTCAGCAGGGATTCGTCGCTCTGAAGGTCCTGGCTCTGGAGAAGCCTGGCGTCGGCCGGTACCCGGTCACCCTCGCCGACCACGACGAGATCTCCCCGAACAACCTCGCGACCGGCAATTCGCTTGCGTTCGCCACCGCGTATGACCAGGGCGCGAGGGCTGGTGAGATCACGCAGTGCTTCCAGAACGCGCTCGGTGCGTGTCTCCTGGATGATGGTTATGCCGATCGACATCGTGCCAAATGCCAGCAGGATCAGCGCTTCCTCCAGGTTGCCCAGAAGCAGATAGACGCTGCCTCCGCCAAGCAGGAGGGCCAGCATCGGCTCGCGAATGACCTCGAAGGCTATTCTAAACGGCGTACGCCGATTGGACCTAGGCAGCTCGTTTGGCCCCTCGGCCAGAAGTCTGGCCCGCGCTTCGGCCTCACTCAGGCCACAAGAGGTCACGGCGCTCGGTCCCAGTTCATACACTTGATGCTTGGCCGGCGCCCTCGGCATTTGCTTCAGGTCCACATGTTCGAGTGGTGCGTTCCGTCTAATGGGACATCAACACCGGCAAGCGCAGATCCGAAAGTATCCCTTCGGTTGCTCCGCCGAGCACAAAATCCCTGAGACGCGAATGGCCCCATCCGCCCATGACAAGGAGGCTGCCATTGATCCTGATGGCATGGTCCTCGAGCGCAGCGCCGATTTCATTGTCGCCGGCGTGGATCGACTCGGCTCTCGCCCGCAGACCCCGGGCCGCGAGACCATGCGCCAACCTATCGCCAGCATCTTCGTGCGGCAGAGCTTTCTCATCCGTCACGGTGACGATCGATATCGTTGATGCCCGCTCCAGGAATGGCCTGGCATCGGCTACGGACCTTGCAGCCACGCGGCTGCCGTCCCAGGCGATCACCACATGATCGAGCGCACCGACATCTTCGTCACCGGGTAAAATCAAAGTCGGCCGGCCGGAGCTGAACACCATTTCCTCCGCCGTCGCACGAATTGACTCGATATTGCGCGTCCATCCCACCATGCAGAGGTCAAAATAGCGCCCCTCCCTGGCGGCCGTTTCACCCATGAAAGCGGGCTGCGCTTTCAACTCCTGACTGGTCAGAGTGACTTTGCATCGCGCAGCTTCGGACGCGACTGTCTCCAGCAGTGCCTTGCCCCGGTTCCTGCTGCCTGCGTTGGCTTCCCGGATCTTCGCGGGAAGGTCGAGCAGCAAGCCGGACAATGCGTTCGAGACGTCCGGAATGTCGACGTTGATGACCGCCGCATCCAGCGTGGCGCCGAGTTGACTGGCCACGGCCACCGCGTTCGACGCAACTTTCGGCCCGGGCGGGTCCGGATATGTCGGCAAGAACAGAGATGCCAGCAGCTGCATAGGTGTTTCTCCAAGGATGTTGCGCCCACTTAGGGACTTGGGCGAATGAAGCACTTCAGTTGGACAGCAGCCTGTGGAACGAGCCCGAGCTGAGCAAGGACCGCGTCGCGCCGCCGAAGGCCCATTCTCGGAAACGGCTATGGCCATAGCCGCCGGCCACGATGAGATCGGCTCCGATGCGATCGGCCTCGACGATGATCGAGTCGCCGACCGAGATCCTTCCGCTCTCAAACAGCTGGGATCTCGCCTTGACGCCATGCTTCATCAGAAAGCGCACTACGTCCGCCGCGCCATCCCTGGCGACGAGCGTTCCATCCTCAGCCGCGTTGAAAACGGTCACTTCCTTGGCATTGCGCAGGAAGGGCATGGCATCAACCACAGCCCGCCGCGCTTCGCGGCAATCTTTCCAGGCGACCATCACCCTCTCACCTTTGAATGGTGCGAGACCGTCGGCTGCAAACAGAACCGGCCGGCCCAGGGACAACACCAACGCACCAGGGTCTATGGTCCTTTGGGAGTCGCCGACGGCTGCCGCGGCCGGCGCTCCGGTGATCACCAGATCGGCAGCACGCGCATGCAGGGCAACGGCGCGCGTGGGATCATCGAGTTCCGCACGCCATGATGCGCGTTCGTCCTTGCCGGCGACGGCGAAGAACTCGTCCTTTAGCCTCTTAATGCGCTCCTCGACTTCGTGGGTTCGGTGACGCAGGACCTCTGCCACCAGTGGCGCAGACTCGCTTGGCGACACAGGAGCGGAAGGCTCGGCGGCGGCGACGGCGATGAGATCCGCTTCAAATTTCTTCGCGATTTGCTGTGCGAAAAGCAGGCGTGGGGTAGCCGGAGCATCGATGTCGAGCTGAACAAGTATCGTCGTGTAGATCATATCGGACTCCATGAGAGGCCGGTAGATCAGCACGGGCCAGAACTCCGCGCTTTGATGCACGTCAACTTTCCTTCAGCTGAGCACGACAGGCCGATGGCATCGAGGCCCGCCTCACGACGATAGCCGAGAAGCGGATTGCCGCAGAGAGTTTGAGCATAGGCGGCCAAGCCCATGAGCAGGAACGAACCGAAAGGCGTCAGATCGCGCGCGGTTGCGTATCGAGGCTGATGGTGCGGAACGTGGCCGCGGCGATGGAGAAGACCTTCGCCTACACCAGAATAGACAAGGAACACGGCCGAAAGAGATGTTTCCATGAGAACAGCGCAGATCCAAGAAGGCCTGTTGTGCGGCCGCGGGCTTCATTGTGCCAATACCGATACTAAGGAAAAAGACCATTCCAACCGGCGCCAGCAAGAGACCCGTCGTGATCCACCTGCCATGAAATCCTAGATCCGGAGCATGCGCTTTCGCGGGGCTGGATCAACATCTTGGGGAAGTAGCGAAGAATATCCGGTCTTCAGGATCGTTGAATATTTGCTGCTCCGTCATCGCTTACATCAAGCATGCCACGGCCAGCCGGATGGAATTGTCGGATCAAGCCGACACAGTGCCCACAAGCAGAAATGCATTTCACGAATGTGGTAAGGCGCATTACCTGTGGCTCACGGAACGACGACATACCGGATATCCCCGGCACGGAAGATCCCGAGCAGCAGCAGGTTGTTAAATTGGTTGGCCTGCTGCGCCACCTGAATGGCAGAGTGCACCGGTTGCTGATCGACGCTCACGATGAAATCGCCGGCGATCAACCCTGCCTTAGCAGCGTCGCTGTCCGGGTCGACAGCCAGGATCTCCGCGCCGTCCGCTTGGCCATAGGCCGCCGAATCCGGCGAGATATCGGCCAGGGCGACCCCGGCAAGCAACCCCTCGCCTTTGACCAGCGCCGTGCTGACTGTGTTTGCTTCCTTGAGCTCCACCGGCAACTCCAGAACCTTATTGTGCCGGTTGATGGTGAGCCTGGCTTTAGCGCCAGCGCCCAGCAGTCCAAGCGCAGTTCGAAGGTCAACGTCGCTGCGTATTGCCCGACCGTCCACGGCAACGACTACATCGCCAGCAAGGATGCCGGCGCTGCTTGCCGCCGATCCGGTCACGACCCGACTGACGAGCGCGCCAGCGGTAATCTTCAACCTGAAGGCTTGGGCCAGCAACGGCGTGAGGTCCTGTATCACCACGCCGAGTTCCCCGCGCCTGATCTTTCCGTGGGCGATCAACTCGCGCACCGCGTCCTTTGCCATATTGGACGGAATCGCAAAGCCTATCCCGACATTGCTGCCGGCCGGTCCGAAAATGGCGCTGTTGATGCCCACCAGCTCCCCCTGCAGGTTCACCAGGGCGCCGCCCGAATTGCCGGGATTGATCGACGCATCGGTCTGGATAAAATTCTCCAGGCCGTCGGAACCAAGCCCGGATCGCCCCAATGCGCTGACAATGCCCATCGTGACGGTTTGGCTGAGACCGTATGGATTTCCGACCGCGGCAACGTAATCGCCGACCCTGAGCTCGCTGGAATCTCCCAGGGGCAGCGAAGTCAGCCTGTCGGCGTTTATCTGCACAATCGCGACATCGGTTGGCTGATCCATGCCGATCACCTTGGCCGGAAACGATCGGTGATCCAGCAAGGTCACCGTGATGTCGTCGGCGTTTTGAAGCAGATGAGTGTTGGTCAACACGTACCCGTTCCTTGCGTCGACGATCACGCCTGAACCGGCCACCTGGAACGAGCGTTCGCTTGCCGAGGGTTGCTCCGGGAGCCCGAAGAACTTTCTCAGGAAAGGGTCAGACGACATCGGATCGGATTCAGCATTGCCCCTCCCCTGGATGGCGATGCTGACGACGCTGGGAACAACGCGTTCGAGCATTGGCGCCAGCGAGGGCATCTCATTGTCAACGCGAGAGGGGTCAGCGGCCCAACCGACCGAGAATGTTGGTAGGAGCCAGACTCCGGCAAGGATCAGAGCTGTGCCAAGAGCTTTGCATCCTGAGCAGGCCGAACGGTGACTCGTCATCGGCTCATGCTCCTGATGTAAGCGACAATGGCTCCGATCTGTTGGGGATCAGCAACAAATTCCGGCATGTCAGGGTGACCTGTCGATATCCCCTCCGCCAGCGCTTCTTCCAGATCCTCGATCGGGTAACGCAGGTGCAGCAGACGAAATGGCGGTGCGTCAGGATGCGTACTTTTGCCGGTCGCGCCAATTGCGTGACAACGGGCGCAGTTTGCTTCCACGAGCTCCTTGCCATGGAGGATCTGCAGACTGTCTTGCGCCCAGGCGGATGACCCGCCAGCAAGAACGACCGTAAGCGCGACAATCATCGATACGACACGACTTTTCATCATTCCTGAATAAGCGACGAATCAGAGCTCGACTTTGATTTGGCGCAAGCCGGCGAAAGCGTTGCGGCGGCCATCTCGTCCATAGTTGCCTTCGCCTTTGTGGCGGACCTGGCCGGCGGTATCCGAGCAAGTTTGGCCCCAATGGCGAATTTTCTCGCCTCGTTCGCGTAGTCGAAAGAGGCGTTCTGGATGAAGTTAGCGAACACGTCGAAGGCATCGACGATTTCGCCACCGTCACTCAACCTCTCAAGACGTTTCAGGTCATCGTCCAATCGCCGCTTGAGGAAGGACACGTTTTCAAGCTGATAGCGCAGCAGCGCGCGGATCGAATGCCCTTGCATGGTCGCGATGGCGCGCAGGAATTTTTGGCCCGGCCTGGACTAAGGGCAGCAGCTCGGGCGCACTAGGCTCTTCCGGGTTGCTGATCATGGTGTATTTCCCTTCGCTCCTCGCTTTACAGATTTGTTTTGGGCCGACGGGGCCGGAGAGCGGCGGCTGGTGCTCTGGCTTGCCGACAAGCGTTCACTCTTCCGGAAAGACGCGGATTCGAAATAGATCGCGGCTCCGGCGATAAACCCGAGAACGAGCACGGCGCCCCAGAGCAAGATATCTTCAGCGGACATGGACGAGTTCCTTATTGTCGCAATCATCGCAGGGCCCGCGCAAGCCGGCATTGATCGCGATCAATCGGGTTCATGGACATCAGGCTCGGCATCTCGCTTTGACGCCGATCAAGGCAACGACTGGCGATGGCCACGACAAAGTCAGGGTAACTGACAGTCGATGCGAAGCGAGAGACGGATATGAAGGAATTGCCGCTTGCCGAAGTCTATCGGCTCATCGAACCCGGTCCGGTCGTCCTGCTTTCGACGCGATCCGGGCAAGGCCGCTCAAATGTCATGACCATGTCATGGCACACGATGGTGGCGGTCGCGCCGCCGACGATCGCCTGCGTGGTATCAAGCGACGACCTCTCGTTCTTCGCCTTGCGTCAAACGAAGGAGTGCGTGATTGGGATCCCTGACGTCGGCCTTGCCGAGAAGGTCGTGAAGATCGGCAATTGCTCTGGCCGGGATACGGACAAGTTCGCAACGGCATGGCTGACGCCGCTGCCCGGCAAACGGGTATCGGCACCGCTTGTGGCCGAATGCTTCGCCAACCTCGAATGCCGCGTGGTCGATACGCGGCTGGTCGACAAATATAATCTGTTCGTGCTGGAAGTGCTCCAAGCCTGGACCGATCCAGGTCAGCCGAAGCCGAGAACCATCCATCATATCGGGAACGGCGCCTTCGTCGTCGATGGCGAGGTGATCCATTTCGAATCCCGGATGCCGTGAACCGTGGCGGGCGCGTAGACGACTTTGATCCGCATCAAGGCGCGAGTACTTTCCCAAGATAAGATTCAGCTCATCTAGACAATCCGGAAGCGCGTGCGATGAGCTACAAATCAATCCTGCTGAACCTCAACATCGATGGTCCGATCGAGCCACTCACACGGCTAGGTGCAAGTTTGGCCAAGCGCTTTGACGCGCGTCTGGTCGGCTTCTGCGCCGCGGACGCTCCGTTGCCGGTGACCATGGCGCCTGAGGGCGCGGCGATCGCCGCCGAGATCTGGGAACAGTCTCGGGATGAAATTCGGCGCCGCCTTGCCGACCTGAGCGGCGAGTTCGGCAATCTCGTGGCCGGAGCGGTCGAGACAGACTGGCACGGAGAGATTGAAAATCCGGACCATGCGCTGGCCAGGAGAGCTCGCATGGCCGATTTGGTTGTGACTGGTGCGTCCCAGGGTGCATCTACGGGGGATTCCTACCGCACGGCCGATCCAGGGTCGCTGATGCTGCGAGCCGGTCGACCCGTTCTGGTCGCGGCCCATGGCGCGGCGGATCTGCCGGCCCGCAAGGTCGTGGTGGCGTGGAAGGATACGCGTGAAGCGCGGCGCGCGGTGGCGGACGCCGTGCCACTGATGGCGATGGCCAACGAGGTCACAGTCGTGGCGGTCGATCGCAATCCTGACGATTGGCTCCGGGACAGCATCAAGGACGTCTCGGGGTTCCTGGCCGGTCACGGCATCAAGGCACGCACCGAAATCATCAGGACGGACGATGACGAGAACAATCGTCTCGTCGATTTTTTCGCCTCGGTGAGCGCCGAACTCGTGGTGTCGGGCGCCTACGGACACAGCCGGTTGAGAGAATGGGTGTTCGGTGGCGTTACCCGCTCGCTGCTCGACGAGGTGTGGCTCAATCGGCTGATGTCAAACTGACGCTGATCGTGCAGCTCGCGCCCAACAACCGGCGAGACACCATTGAAGATGGCCGAGCGGATTGTGCCAGATACCTTGGCGATATCCGCCATCAGCACGAGCTTTTAGGGGCCAGAAGCTTGCCTGTTACAGGCTGAGCGCTTCCTTTGCCGCCTGGTGTCCACATCCAGAAAGCTCATGAAATGACGGATGAGATCATTTCTGTTGCGGCGGCAGGCCAACGAGAGATGCCAACGCTTGGGGCACAGGCATCTCTAAGGCGACTATACCTGCCTGTCAGATGATCGTGATCCGGTCCTCGACCGTCTTCACGCCCGCCGCGGACCAGGCAGCGCGCTCGGCGACCCTGCGTTCCGACCAGGCGTGCACCCGGCCTTCAAGCCTGACGGCACCATTGTCGAGGACGTTGACCTTGATCTCCTGCGCCTCGAGCTCCGCGTTACGTTTCAGCGCATTCTCAATGCGCTGCTTGATGTCATAGGTCGAGGGTTGCGGCTTGATTTCGATCTGGTTGGTCACGCCGACAACGCCGGCGAGATGACGCACGGCGTCATCCGCGGCGGTCTTCTGGTATTGCCATTCGACCTTGCCGGTGAGCTTCACCCAACCGTCCTGCACGCGGATCTGCACCGCGCCGCTTGGAACGGATGTGTTCCAGGCGATCGTGTTGACGGCACGCTTGGCGATCTCGTCATCGGCGGTCCTGTTAGTGCCGAAGGGACGGACTTCCATCTCCTGCGCTATGGCTTTCACGCCCTTGACGCTTCGTACGACGTCCTCGACCTTGACCTTCTGAGCGTAAGTCGGGACGTGGCCGCTCAGCGTCACGACGCCGTTGTCAACCGCTACGCCAATATCCGCGGCATCGATGGCGGGATCGAAGTCGAGCTCATCGAGAATGTCTTGTCTCAGTGTATTGTTGCTCATTTTTGCACCTCGCTGTTTTAGGGAGCACGGTTTCCTGACCTGACAAATGTGGCTCTCGGTTCGCTCCCTTACGTTGATCAAAGTCAAACAAGGAAAGGGTCGGCCAGCCGGCAAGCGCCAGGCGTCGCCATTGTCGCCCTTGACGATGATAAACGAGTTTTTTCCAAAGCTTGCGCCGCGTGAGCTTATGCAGCAAGGTCAACCTTCTTCCTGGCTTGGGCCGTTGTCGGGCCCCGGCGCCGCAGCGGCGGGAAATCGTCAGGGGTGACCGTCTCGCGTTCGAGAAGCAGGCTGGCCCCGGCTTTAAGGTCGCCCATCCGGGATCTAAGCAGTTCTTGCGCCGCGGCGAAGGCCTCGTCCAATATCTGGCGAACGACAACATCGACCTCCCGGGCAGTGGCTTCCGAATAATCGCGCCGGCGCAGCGACCCGTCTCCCAGCCATTGCTGCTTTTGTTCCTCGAGCACTGCCTGACCCAAAGCGGAGCTCATGCCAAAGCGTGTCACGCTCTGGCGCGCCACGTCCGTTGCCTTGGCGAGATCGTCGGCAGCCCCGGTCGAAACCTCGCCATAGACGATATCCTCCGCCGCCCGGCCAGCCAGCAGGGCAACCATCCGCTCCTTCAGCTCACTTTCGGTGATCAGGAAACGGTCGTCCGTCGGGCGCTGCATGGTGTAGCCGAGCGCACCGATCGAGCGCGGGATGATCGACACCTTGTGCACGGGATCTGTCTTGAGGAGCGCGGCCGCGGCAAGCGCATGCCCCATCTCGTGGTACGCGACCCTCTCGCGCTCTCGCGGATTGAGCAGCCTGCTTTTGCGTTCGGAACCTGCCACGATGCGCTCCACCGCATTTGTGAAATCATCCATCGTCACCTCGTCGGCATTGCGCCGGGTAGCAAAGATCGCGGCTTCGTTCACGAGATTAGGCGAGATCGGCGCCGGTGAAACCTGGGGTGATGACTGCCACTTCGCCAATGTCGAAGCCCGGCGCGATAGCAACGCTGCGGGCGTGAACCTTCAGGATGGCCTCGCGTCCCTTCCGGTCAGGCCTGTCGATCACCACCTGGCGATCGAAGCGGCCGGCGCGTGTCAGCGCCGGATTGAGAATTTCCGGCCGATTGGTGGCGGCAAGAAGGACTATGCCGACGCGAGGATCGAAGCCGTCCAACTCCGACAGGAGCTGGTTCAGCGTCTGCTCCTTCTCGTCCGCGCCGCCATAGCCGGCAAAAGGGCTGCGCGCTCGCCCCAGCGCGTCCAATTCGTCGATGAAGATGATGCATGGCGCGGCCACTCTTGCCTGTTCGAAAAGATCTCGTACGCGCGCGGCGCCCACTCCGACGAACATCTCGACGAATTCGGAGCCGGAGATCGAGAAGAACGGCACCCCCGCTTCGCCAGCCACTGCGCGCGCCATCAGCGTCTTGCCGGTCCCGGGCGGACCGACCAGAAGAGTGCCTTTGGGGATGCGCGCGCCAAGGCGCCCATATTTGTCCTTGTCCTTCAGGAAGGAGACGATCTCCTTGAGCTCAAGCTTCGCCTCGTCGACGCCGGCAACGTCGTCGAACGCAACGTCACGCCGGTCTGCCTCTCGACATAGACCTTGGCCTTGGACTTGCCGATGTTGACCAGGCCGCCCATGCCTTGCCGTTCGGCGAAGCCGCGGAAAAGAAACATCCATAGCCCAAAGAAAAGCAGCGCCGGCTGGATCCACGAGAGGACGGTCGTCAACCAGTTGCTGTCGGAGCCTCCCGACACCTTGACGCCTGCCTTTTCGAAGGCTCGGCCGGAGCCGGGTCAACGCGCGCGGCGATGAAGAGTCTCTTGCCCTCCTGCGGCTCCTTGAACCGGCCCTGGATGGTCGTTTCGGTCAGCGTGACCGAGGCGACCCTGCCTTCGCCGACCAGGCGCATGACGTCACTGTAGGAGAGCTGCGACGTCGCGCCAACCTAGCCAGAGCTGGAAAAATCCGAACAGCACCAGCGCAAGGACGGCGTAGCCGATGTTGAAACTGTGCTTCTTGTCCATAGTAGTCTCCAGCGGAGTCGTGGGCCTCAAGAGGCTCGGCACAGCCGAAGAGCCGGCTTTGCTGCGGACCGCTCCGGCTGCAATGACTGAGAAAGCTTTGCCGATGCGTTGCTTGCCCTCAGGCGAACGGTCCGGATATCGCATTCGCAAATTGCCGCGGCGTCGGGTTCCGAAAAGCCGCAGGCATCCAAGAGGACAACCGCTTCACGCTCGGCAGGATGAAGTCCGCGCAGCAACAAGCTGGCGGTGCTATCCACGCTGCATGTTCGCAGCGCTGCCCGACGCATAGGGACACGAGCCAGAGTCCTGGTGGTCTCGTAGCCATGAAATTCGCGATGCATGAGATTGAAAAGCAGCAGCCTGACATCGTTATAGGTGACATGCCGGTCGCCGTTCCAGGCGCGAACAAGCACCACGTCAACCAGCGCGTCCGCAATATTCCGGTCATCCGCCAAGCAAATGGCGAACGCTCGCAGTTGGGGCAGTACCCGAAGCAGATCGGATGCAGAAAAGGCCGCCATGGAAACCTCGCAGCGCCGAAATTAAAGCGCATCCTATGCGCGTTGTTTTCCCATGCTTTGAGCAAGGTCAAAGATCGTCGGACACGGTCGGGACTAGAAGGGCGCGGATTCTTTTCCGGACGGCCATGGGCACCATCGACGGCAACATCAGCGCAGTACCCGGACGTAGCAAGCCATGGAGCTTGCTCGGCCGCCTGAAGGAGCATCCACTTGCACGCGTCGGACCCGGTTTGATCACCGGGGTTGCCGACGATGATCCGAGCGGAATTGCGACCTATTCGCAGGCGGGCGCCCAGTTCGGTCTCAACATGCTTTGGGCGATGCCGCTCTGCTTCCCGCTGATGGCGGCAGTCCAGTCGATGTGCGGGCGCATCGGCCGGGTCACGGGCAAGGGACTTGCGGCGAACATAAAGGCGTTCTTCCCGCCATTCGTGCTCAAATTCGTTGTGGTTTTGCTTCTTGTTGCGAACACATTGAACATCGCCGCCGACATAGCGGCCATGGGCGAGGTCGCAGAGCTTGTCACCGGTATGAACAGCCATCCGGCCACACTGCTCTTCAGCTTCGGCACTTTGATCCTGCAGGTGCTCGTTCCGTATCACCGCTACGTGAATTTCCTCAAATGGCTGACACTGTCGCTGCTTGCCTATGCCGCGGTGCTCTTCACGGTGCATGTGCCATGGAGCGAGGTGGCGCTGCGCACCGTGTGGCCCAAGCTTGCGCTCAATTCGGACACCGCCACAATGGCGGTGGCGATCTTCGGCACGACGATCAGCCCCTATCTCTTTTTCTGGCAGGCGTCCGAGGAGGTGGAAGAGATGAAGGGCGATCCTCCCCTTATCGACGATGCGAGCCGATCGGAGACTGAGCTGCGCCGGCTCCGGTGGGACACCTGGAGCGGCATGTTCTATTCGGACGTGACATCCTACTTCATTATCCTGGCGACAGCGGTAACGCTCAATGTTGCTGGCATCACGAACATCGAAACCGCGGCGCAGGCCGCGAGCGCCCTGCAGCCGCTGGCGGGCGATTTCGCCTTCGTTCTTTTTGCCGCCGGGATATTGGGCGTCGGATTGATCGGCGTGCCCGTCCTGGCAGGCTCGGCGGCCTATGCGATGGCGGAGGCCATGGGGTGGCACGAGGGCCTCGAGCTCAAGGCCAGCGATGCTCGCGGCTTCTATGGAGTCATCGCGGTAAGCATCCTGACGGCGCTGATGATCCAATATCTGCCCATCAGCCCGATGAAGGCGCTGTTCTGGAGCGCCGTCATAAACGGCGTCGTCGCGGTGCCGCTCATGGTGGTGGTCATATTGCTGGCCTCAAGCCGATCGGTCATGGGACCTTTCACATCCGGTTGGCCGACCGTCATTCTGGGCTGGGTGGCCGCGGCAATGATGGCAGGAGCATCGATCATGATGCTCTTGCCCGGCTAAGCGCAGATCCTATCAGCGCACCATGATTTTGCGCGGAATCAAGGATCCACCTTCATCAGGCTCTAGAAGGAACCAGCAGCGTGTGGACCCCTTCGGCATCGATGTATCCGACGGGTTCGTTCACACTAGAGACGTGGGAGAGTATCCATGCCATACGCATCGATCGAGGATCTGCCTCCACCAATCCGCGAATATCTCCCGCCGAATGCGAGGGAGATCTATCGCGCCGCGTTCAACCACGCCTGGGACGAATATACCAACCGCGGCGAGAGGCGAGAGGAAATAGCCCATCGTGTCGCATGGGCAGCCATCAATCATCGCTACCGCAAGAGAGGACGCGCATGGGTACCGCTGTGAGCGGCTCTTTTCAACGCATTGATCGAGATCAAATTTTTGCTGTCATAATTGGTGATATGTCTTGCAATCAGGCACTTAAGGTAAATTCCGCTCGATGAAAAATGCCGTCGCGAGACTTGTCGACACGTGCAACGCCGAAAGAAGCAAGGGATCGGATTTTCCAACCATCTGGAGAGATGTGCTGAAGGCGCACCCTTGCGTGCGCGGACAACCCGTTCAAGCTAGCGGAGAGAGCGGCCCTATCTTGAGGGTCCCTCTGATTACCGGCCAGTTCCTCGTGTTCCTAGGTTCGCATTTCACTCTCGTGAGCTGAGTGCCAAAGCGGTCCGAGCAGGACATCAGCCCGGTCGCGAGACTTCGGCAACGGCCGATTGTCGCCGGTCGCGGGTAAGCCAGTCATCAACCTAGCGTTCGGACCGCAACGGGATCGTCAGCGTCCTGTCAGGTAGCGATTGCTAGGCACCGCCCGCGACCGATCATGTTTCAAGCAGCCCGCTAACCGTGGTCGCCGGGTGGCGGTCAGGAGTACTTCTATGCAGTTTTTGAGAATTGGGTTGGCATTGGCCGCGCTGACGATCGCGGCGCCGGCGTTCGCGGATTCAACGGTCAATGTCAAATTGTGGGACAAGAATGGCGACATGAACCCGGATGCCAAGATGGGAATGGGCATGCCGGCAAACATGAGCACGGCGACGATGAAGATTGAGCTCGACAAGAAGGCTGTGCCGGCAGGCAAGGTGACCTTCGATGTAACCAACACGTCGAAGGCCACGGTCCATGAAATGATCGTTGTGCCTGTGGCCGACCCGAAAAAGACGATGCTGCCATATGTTTCGAACGAGAACCGTGTCGACGAAGATGCGGCCGGTCATCTGGGCGAGGTCTCGGAACTCGATCCAGGCAAGACAGGCTCGCTGACACTTGATCTCAAGCCCGGCTTCTATGCGGTCTTCTGCAACATCCCCGATCATTTCATGAACGGAATGTGGGCAACCATCAAAGTTCAGTAGGACGGCGCCGAGCGCGCCCTGCCATCAGCCATGGCGCGCTCGCCACGAAGACTGCGGGCGGGTTGTCGATGGCCAAAGGTCGCGGCCAAGTGATCGCTTGCGATCGCTGGAGCGTATAAATCAGGGGGGTTCATGGATACAATCGAGTCGATCGAGCTCGTCAACCGATCAGGCAGCTTCTATGGCGCTTTTGATCGACATCAAGGGATGCTTGACCAAGTCTTTGGCGATTTCGCCGACAAGTTTGGCGCTCAGTGACAGGTGATAGTGCCTCCGCAGCTCGCCAAGCGTGCGGGGGTCGGCGATGATCAAGATGTGCTCGCATCCTGTTTCATGCGCCTGATCATTGAGATAGGCCGCGACCGATCCCGCGAAGTCGTCCTCACGCAACCGGGACTCGTCGGGATTGGCAGTTGAGCTGCGATGCCGGCCTCCGGATCCGGCGTGGGCCAGTTCAAGGATGGGATCCTCGACTTCGATGAGATCGAGATGGGGTTCCTGTCCCTTGTTGTGAAACAGCCGCAGGCTCTCGCCATCGGTCACCGCGACAAGAGTGCCGTTATTCAGGATCATGTAATCTCTCCGCCATCGAATCAGCCGAGCTCTGCAACGCCATCCGATCATTCTCATTGCTATCATAGGCAGGTAATCCCGGAACGAATTGGGTCGCTTTGACCTTAATCAAAGCCGGGCAAGGCTATGAATAGGGAAAGACGCTAAGGGCAATGCACCCCGAACCCGGCCCGCGGATCAAGGTTGACACAGGATTTGCGAGCCGGGCCTCGCCGACGACACTGTTGCCGGGAAGCGGTTTCAACAGTCGGCGGTGCGCAAACTACTCCTGCTCGCCGCAGTCCGATTGTGGCCCAGGTTCGCGCGAGAGGTCGAGAATGTCGCGCTCTAAGCTGGCACAAGGCCATGCCGCAGCATGATCTCCTTGACTCTGCCGAGATCGGGCTTGCTGGGCACGTTCACCTCGCGCGCTATCTCCTCGAAGTAGCCTCTGCCAATTGTGCCGGGTGTCATCACAATGAGAGACCGTGCCGTGTCGCTATGCAGGTTTTCGTGGATATGCACGCTACCGCGCGGCACGAAGAGGCTCTGGCCGGCCCGAAGCTCATGCTTCTGTCCGCTCAAGGTCGTAGTGGTGGTGCCTTCAAGGGCGTAGATCACCTCATCGACCTCTTTGTGGAAGTGGGGCGCGGGCACGCGAGCATCGGGAGGGACGACGAACTCGAACATCACGAGACTGCCGGGGCCACTCGTCTCATCGAGGAGAAAGCGGAGTTCGAGGGCTCCGATACGGACCACGTCGCCAAGCTGCGCTTCCATAGCACGCCTCCGTGTTGTAAAGTCGCTTTACGATAACCTGGGTAAAGCGACTTTACAAGATGGAAGATGCGAAGACTTCTGGGCCGCCCTTTGTCGGGGCGCTGCTGCGGCTCTGCTGGCAGAACGTCAGGGCGAAGATACGCGAGGCGATCCGCGGACACGGGTTCACCGACTTGCAGGAGCCTCATTTCGCGATCTTCTCTTACCCGCTCCCGGACGGGGTAAGGCCATCCGAGCTTGCGCGGCAACTTCGTATGTCGCGGCAGGCGACCAACTACCTTGTTGGTCAGATGGAAGCGCTTGGCTACCTTGAGCGACGTGTCGGCTCCGGGGGTGATCGACGGGTAATCTACCTGACGGAGCGAGGCAGACGGGTTGCGGAGGTCCTCTACTCCTGCCTTCGCGAGCTACAGATGCAGTGGGCGCAAGAGGTCGGGCAGGATCGGTTCGACGTGTTTTTAGAAGTATTAAGGCAACTGGGCGCGGAGCAGACCAGATCTTTCTGAGCCCGCCCCAGTTCGATTTTCCAGACCACCTGGTGGTGGATGCTTCAGCCGATTTAATCAAACCGGCTGCGTACGCCCGCCTCTTTCAGCGCCCCAAGGGCAGATACTGACAGCAGTTCGGCCTCGTCCCTGATTCCAGCCGGGTAATTTGCCAGCAGGCGAGATGCGAGGGCTTCGCGTTGCTCAGACGATTGATATTTGTCCTTCAATTTTTCGAATACTCGACCGAGCGGCGCAACTTCTGAAGGACTGAAAAAGCCAGACTCTCTCTCGCTCTCTGGTGAATTGGCATGAGGTCCTCCCACCGGCCGAACCAGCAAACGCGGTACCCGGCCTGCGGGGAGTCGGGGGACTTCGGGCGGACAGGCCGGGCCGTTACCCCGATTCAAGCGGCGCGGGGGCAGAGAAGCATTATGCTCCTTCTGCTTCGACCACCCATTAAACTTTTAGCCATCTCTAACGTAAGGCCCGTCGCAGCTAATAAGCCTAAGCGACGGGCCCTTTGCGATTTTAGCGGCTAACACCCCCGAGGGACCGACCGCCGAGTGCAGAACGCAGCGAGCGGCACCTTGTTCCATTTTGCGACGCTAAAGGCCTCACGGATTATCTGCCCCTGCTCCGGTCCTGCCATTCGTCTTAAGCAGAGGCTTCGTCTCGTGTCCCGGCTTGAAAGGCCGCAACCAAGACGCCCGCCAGCCATTCTTTTTCCGTGGCGTCCCCAACCGGCAGCAACTTCTTGAGGACCCGCTTGAGCATGGCTATATCGTCGAGCTCGAGGACGTCCTTTGGAGAGCCAGGCATCAACATCCTCCCGAAACTGCAGTGGCCCGGCTCGTTTATCTTAGTGACACAGGATTACACGGGTCGGGCCTTCCTGGGACCTCTGACGCAGAAACGGCATATATGGCCCCGACGCGGCGAGATCCTGGTTGAGCGCGAAGGTCTTCGCCACCATGCCGAAGCAGGCGTTGCGATAGTGCCGGGCCAGAAGAGCGGACAACGTCATGCCTTCCGACTTGACGGTGACAGTTTCTGTCATGGGTTTGAGTCCAGTTGGGTGCGTGCAGCTAAGCGTTGTCGCCGGGCTGCTGATCGTTGAGTAGGCTGGCCAAGGCTATGGTGATCTGCGGCATGAAGAATGGCTTCGAGATCATGACGCTGTTCGGCACGCCTTCCGAAGCCCACTGCACCGCGCGTAGAGGATGATAGCATCATCGAACTCGCCGCTTGAGGGATCGCCCGTACGGCTGAACGCCACGACACCTGCCGAACACCCAGACAATTTCTCTGCTAATCGCAAAACGTGTTCGACATCCTGAACTTCCACCGCCTTTCCGGCCGTGATCGCTCCTCTGCGCGTGAAATTGAAACTCTGGGGCTAGAAGAGGTTCCGATCAAAAAATCCCGGATTGTGTTTCACAGGAACTTCCAGCCATCGTCCCCTCATTTCGAAATCCAAAAACCGGCCCTAATATTCGACCTTGCCCATGAGCAGCCGCAATTCGGCTGAGGACGACTCAGAAGTTAGAGAAGCTTTCGGGAATCCAAACTGGACGCCGCACGGGTCACTAAGGTCCCGCGGATATCATAGCGAACGTCCTCGACCGAGTGGTCAATTTCATCGGCAAAAGTGCGTCCGAAAAGGGCTGTCGGCGGCGTCATCGTGGGAACGAAAAAAGAAGAGAAGCAGAACCTTCGTGTGCGATTTTTGCACACGACATCTCGTAAGTGGCTGTTTTTGCTTAACTGTCCGTCCAGTCCATCATTGGTGCAACGGCTATTCTAACATCTTGATACTTCTGCATTTTTCGTACTTCAGCGAACTAAATCGCGTCGTGTGCACTCCATTTTACGCCACCACACGCCCCGTTTTCTGGTTTTTCGATGCCTCAGTGCACGGAGCGCACAAGAATTGGCCACCTTCACTAAACTAAAATCCGGCTCTTGGAGAGGCCAGATCCGCCGCACGGGCAATATCTCAATGAGACGTTTCTGCGTCGTAAGGTGCAGAGGAATGGGCGCTGGACGTGGAAGGTCGGATCGACAAGCAGGAACCAAAGGTCACGCGAAGGTCTCGGAATGCGAAAAATTTTGGCGATCTAATTACACTCCATCGTCAGGACATGGAAGAAATAGGCGCCAAGATCGGGCGCTCCAAGGACGACCCCGGCTACCGCTTTCGGGCAGAGAGCGGCCTGGCGGGTTCTGGCGTTATCCTTGTTTGGACGTTCGCATTGCAAGCGCTATACCGGTACAAGTCCAACGCCCACCTACCCGAGAGTTTGGCTCGCCAGGGCATAGGTCTTCGGCCTAGCCGCGTCGCCGTAGGAGAAATCGGCGAGGCGTTTGCCAAGCGACATGGTCAGCACCGTGTCGAAGATCGGCATCCCGGCGTGCGCGAGAAAGGCGGCGAACTCGCCACTGTCCATGTGCGTGTCGATCCTGAGGAAAGACCCCGAATGGTCGACGACGTGCGGACGCACGATCGCAACGGCGTCGGCATCGCTTTGAGCCACGACAGGCCCCACGACATGGCCACGCCCAAACGGCCGGCAGAGCGCGAAGGCGGTCAGCTTCTTCCCGTCGAAAAGCCCATAGCCGATCGAATGCGCGAAGAGCTTTTCAATGAGCGCCGTCCGCCTCACGCCAAAGCCCGCCGCGTCGAGCGCGATCGCCGCCGGAATATCGCTTGCGTCCAAAATCCGGATGTCGCCCCGCGCCTCAGCCGGGCTCTCCGTCGTCGGCACGCGGGCGATGCCTTGGCATTGATAGACGGTCTTCTCCGGCTGGAAGTCGAGCGAGAGATAAAGCCGCCTTGCCGCCCGGGTTGCGTTGAGGCGCAAGTCGCATCCGCTAACCTTGTCGAGGACCCGCTTCATCAGCCATTGCGCCGCCCCCAGCGTCTGAAGCCGCGGCGAGGTGATGACCATCCCAATGGTCGCGAAACTGGCGCCATGCGGGAACCACATGGCCGAACCGAGAACCCGGCCGATCTCATCGAGCGCTACGAAACCTTGTCCCGCTTCGCGCAGGAATTGCCAGTCCTCGGCCCGATGCGGCCATCCCACAGACAGGGAAAGCGCGTGCAGCCGGTCGAGTTCGACGCCTTGGATGTCGCCGATCTGCATCGAGAAGGCGTCGATTTTCAAGCTTTCGGACGGCTTCAATTCCGTGCCTCTGAAAGACTGCCGTATCAGTGAGTGACGCACAACGGCCACCCTACCCGCCAACGCTAAACAACCCAGACCAATACGATTTGCTCGAAAGTCGAGCACCAACGCAAGATTCAACTGAAACACTTCCGCTTTCGGCACGCAATCGCGAGAGAACGCGCACACCTTCTCCGAAATTGTTGCAGCACACGGTCGACGGCACCGATCCCGGCGAACCTTAAAATGCCTTGAGGGCTGGAATGGGCGTCTTCGACATCCTCGACCGTCTCGTCGCCTTTCCATCGGTCGCCGGCATGCCGAACGGCGACATTGCCGGCTGGATCGAGGCTCATCTCGCCGAACAAGGCACCAAGGTCACCCTCCTCCCAGGACCGGAAGGCGACCGTTCAAATCTTTTCGCCACCATCGGCCCCCCCGATGTCCCGGGCTACATCCTGTCGGGCCATATGGACGTCGTCCCCGCCGGCGAGCCGCAATGGAGTTCGGCCCCTTTTTCGCTGCGCCGCGAGGGCGAACGGTTCTATGGACGCGGCACCACCGACATGAAGGGGTTTCTCGCCGCCGCGCTCGCCGCTGTGCCTGCGCTTGCGCGACTGCGCCTCGCCAGGCCGATCCACCTCGCCTTCTCTTACGATGAGGAGATCGGGTGCCGAGGCGTGCCGCACTTAATTGCCCGGCTTCCAGAACTTTGCGCCAAGCCGCTCGGCGTCATCGTCGGCGAACCGAGCGGAATGCGTGCCGTGCGCGGCCACAAGGGCAAGGCGGCCGCCCGCGTAATCATCAACGGCCGCTCCGGGCATTCCTCGCGCCCGGATCTTGGGCTTAACGCCATCCATGCGATGGCCGCCATATTGAACGCCGCTGTGAGTGAAGCGGAGCGGCTGACACATGGCCCATCCGACCCAAGCTTCGAGCCGGCCTATTCCTCGCTGCAAGCCGGTGTGATCGCAGGCGGCCAGTCGGTCAACATCATCCCCGACAGCTGCAGGCTCGACCTCGAGGCGCGCGCAATACCGGGCATCGACCCGGCTGACTTGCTCACCCCGGTCAAGGCGCGGGCTGAAGCCCTTGCCGCTCGAGGCTATGTTGTTGAATGGAAGCCGATCAGCGCCTATCCGGCGCTGTCGCTGCCGCAAGACGCGGCTCTGGCGGCGCTGCTGCGCGAATTGACCGGCGAAGCACCTTTAGCCGCCGTCAGCTACGGGACGGAGGCCGGACTTTACCAGGCCGCCGGCTTCGATGCGATCATCTGCGGCCCCGGCGATATCGGTCGCGCCCACAAGCCGGACGAATATATTCTCGCCAGCGAGCTCGCCGCCTGCCAGCGGATGATCGAGGTGCTGGGGGCGCGTTGCGCGGCTTGAAGGAGCAACCGGAATGACCTTCCTGTTCAACTCCGATCCGCGGCGTGGCGCGGTCTTTGCCGAGGCCTTCGCCAAAGAGCTGCCGGACCTTTCCTTCGCGACGAATGCCGAAACCGTCGATCCCGATGCCGTGCGCTATCTGATCACCTGGACCGTGCCGGACAACCTTGCGCGCTACAGGAACCTGGAGATCCTATTTTCGATCGGCGCCGGCGTCGACCAGTTCAGCTTCGATGCGGTGCCCGCAAAGGTGAAGATCGTGCGTATGATCGAGGAAGGCATCGTGCGCATGATGCAGGAATATGTGACGCTCGCCGTGCTTGGCTTGCATCGCAACCTGCCCGCTTATCTGGCGCAGCAGCGCGCCGGGGAATGGCGCGACATCCCGCAGCCTCAGGCCGGGTCGCGTCGGATCGGCGTGCTCGGCCTCGGGCAGCTCGGCCAGGCGGTCCTCGACCGGCTGAAACCCTTCGGCTTCCCGCTCGCCGGCTGGAGCCGGTCGCCGCGGCAGATCGAGGGCGTGACCTGCTATCATGGTGAGCTTGGGCTGGAGCAGATGCTGGCGGCCAGTGACATACTGATCTGCCTGCTGCCGCTAACCGAGGAGACACGCGGATTTCTGAACGCTGGCCTGTTCGCGAAACTGCCGGAAGGAGCCGCGCTCGTTCACACGGGCCGGGGTGCGCAGCTCGACCACGAGGCGCTTGTCGCCGCGCTCGATAGCGGCCATCTGTCGTCGGCAGTGATCGACGTGACGGATCCCGAGCCGCTGCCCGCGAGACATCCGTTCTGGTCGCATCCGAAGATCATCCTGACCCCGCATATCGCCAGCGTCACCCAGCCCGCGACCGCCGCGCAGGCCGTCATCGACAACATCAAGCGCCACCGTGCCGGTCTCGATCCCGTCGGGCTCGTCGATCGGTCGCGCGGCTATTGAGATTCAACTGGAAAGGCCATCCTTTGTCCCTGCTCAAGTCCATCGATATCAACCCAAGCTTTTCGCCCCGCGAATCGAACGCGTTGCCAGAGCGGCTGATTGCCGGCAGCCCAGCCTTCAAGACCTGGGCGCAGGATGTCGCCAAGGATGATCTTGTCCATACCGGCGTCTGGGAGGCCACGCCCGGCGAAACGCGCTCGATCAAGGGCGAGACTTTCGAGTTCTGCCATATCCTCGCCGGCGTGGTAGAAATCACGCCCGACGCCGGCGAAACGGTGACCTATCGGGCCGGCGACAGCTTCGTCATGAAGCCGGGCTTCACGGGTGTTTGGAAGACCGTCGAAACCGTGCGCAAGATCTACGTCACCGTGGGCTAGCGAGCGTCCGCGCAGGCCCTGACCGCCGCGGAAGATTTTGCCGTCTCTTGTCCCCAGCACGCAACATTCGTCGGCGGCGGCTCGCCGAACAGCGCATGCTGCGTATCGGCACGGGCTAGGCTCAAGCCGATGCTGCCGAGTGGTTTGCCAATGAGCCTGAGCTTCGATCCCGATTCAATCTGTCTTCCCGTCGGCCACTTCATCGATGGGGAGCTGATTTCGGCCGAGGGTGCGATCGAGATGCGCCGCCCTTCCGACGGCAAGGCATACACCGCCTGCCCCGTGGCCAGCGTGGACATGGTCGACCGCGCGGTGGAAAGCGCCAAGGCGGCGCTGAAAGCCAGCAACTGGGGCGGCGTTCGGCCACGCGAGCGTACCAGGGCGCTGCAGGCCTGGGCCGATCTGATGGAAGCGGAAGCCGAAACGCTCGCCAGGATCGAGGCACTGTGCTCGACGCGACCCGTGGGCCAGCTTATCGCCGGCGACATCGCCGTCACCGCCGAGCAGATCCGCTTCTTCGCGGAATTCGCCGACAAGGAAGGCAGCGACCTCGTGCCAACCGACGACGCCAGTCTCGGCATGATCATGAGCGAGCCCTATGGCGTGGTCGCCGCGATCACGCCCTGGAATTTTCCGATCTCGATGGCCGGCTGGAAGCTCGGCCCGGCGCTGGCCGCGGGCAATGCGGTCGTACTGAAGCCTTCGGAAATGACGCCCTTCTCTACCGTCTATATGGCGCAGCTCGCCGTCAAAGCCGGTCTGCCGGCAGGACTCGTCAACGTGGTGCTCGGCGACGGTTCGACCACCGGAACGGCTTTGATCGGCCATCCCGAGATCGCCAAGGTCAGCTTCACCGGCTCCACCCGCGCCGGTTCGGCGATAATGGAGAACATCGCCCGCACCGGCGTGAAGCCGATGACGCTGGAGCTCGGCGGCAAGAGCCCGCAGCTCGTCTTTGCCGATGCCGATCTCGACAAGGCGGCAGCAGCAATCGCCGGCAGCGTCACCTTCAACGCCGGCCAGGCTTGCGTGGCCGGAACGCGCCTGATCGTCGAGAAGAGCGTGGCCGACAGGTTGACGGCGGCCATCCTTGAGCGAATGAGGGCGGTGCGACCCGCCCCGACCTGGGACGAGGCGACGCAGTATTCGCCGATCATCTCCGAACGGCAGCGGGCGCGTGTCAACGGGATCGTGCGGGCCGCGGTCGAGGCCGGCGGCAAATGCCTGGCCGGAGGCGCCGCCATGGACCACCCTGGCTATTTCTATGAGCCGACGCTGATCGCCAATGTCGATCAGAACAATCCGGCGATCGTCGAGGAGATCTTCGGCCCGGTCCTGACGGTCCAGACCTTCGAGACCGAGGACGAGGCGCTGGCGCTGTCCAGCCATCCGACCTATGGCTTGGCTTCCGGCCTGTTCACCTGCGACCTGTCGCGCACGATCCGTCTCGCGCGCAAGCTCGAAGCGGGCACCGTCTGGGTCAACCGCTACAGCCGCTCGCGCGACCACATCCTGCCGACCGGCGGCTACAAGCGCTCCGGCATCGGCAAGGATCTCGGCCGCGAGGCCTATCTCGCCAACCGCAGGACCAAGAGCGTCCTGATCAGCCTGTGAAGAGACACCGATGAAAACCTACTCGATCGCCCTTATCCCCGGTGACGGCATCGGCCGCGACGTGACCGCCGCCGCCTGGACGGTGCTGGAAACAGCGGCCAAGCACTCCGGCTTTATCCTCAGGGGAACCGAATTCCCATGGTCCTGCCGCTTCTTCAAGGAGACCGGCCGCATGATGCCCGAGGACGGCATCAAGACCTTGCGCGGCTTCGACGCCATTCTTCTCGGCGCCGTCGGCCGGCCGGCCGAAGTGCCGGATTCCGTCTCGCTCCACGGCCTGCTGCTGCCGATCCGCAAGGCCTTCGTGCAATACGCCAATATCCGGCCGCACCGCTTGCTGCCGGGCGTCAGGGGCCCGCTGCGGGCCGAGAGCTTCGACATCCTTTGCATCCGCGAGAACACCGAAGGCGAATATTCCGGCGCCGGCGGACGCGTGCACCAAGGCACGCTGGACGAGGTCGCGGTGGAGACCTCGATCTTCACCCGCGCCGGCGTCGAGCGCATCCTGCGCTTCGGCTTCGAGCAGGCGCGCGCGCGACGAGGCAGGCTTGCCTCCGTCACCAAGTCCAACGCGCAGAAATACTCGATGGTGTTCTGGGACGAGATCACGCGGAAGCTGGCGGCAGACTATCCGGACGTCGCGGTGACCAGCTATCACGTCGACGCGCTCGCCGCGCGCATGATCATGGAGCCGCAGAGCCTCGACGTGGTCGTTGCCTCCAATCTGTTCGGCGACATATTGACGGATATCGGCGCGGCGATCCAAGGGGGCCTCGGCTACGCCGCCTCCGCCAACATCAACCCGGACCGTTCGGCGCCGTCGATGTTCGAGCCGGTGCACGGCTCCGCCCCCGACATCGCCCATCTCGGCATCGCCAATCCGATCGCCGCCATATGGTCCGGCGCAATGATGCTCGATCATCTCGGCGAAAAAGACGCGGCCGGCCGCGTCATGAACGCGATTGAAGCGACAACCGCGCGGGGCATTGGAACCACCGCCGGCAAGGACGGCACAGACGCCATCACAGCCGCGGTCGTCGCGGCGTTCAAATGATTGCAAGGTCGTTTTCGATGAAAGGCTTGAAAGACAAAACTCTCTTCCGCGAAGCCGGACTGATCGGCGGCAGATGGGTCGAGGCCGGTTCCGGCAGAACCGTCGATATCATCGATCCGGCGACACAGCTATCGATAGGCACGGTACCAGACATGGCAGGTCCGGAAACCCGTGCGGCCATAGAGGCCGCGGCTTCCGCCTATCGGGATTGGAGGAAGAAGACCAACGCCGAACGTGCTGCCCTGCTGGAGGCATGGCATGGCCTGATGCTCACGCATCTGGACGATCTCGCCCTGGTCCTGACGACGGAACAGGGCAAGCCGCTGGACGAGGCCAGAGGCGAGATCCGCTACGGCGCCTCCTTCGTCAAATGGTTCGCCGAGGAGGCGCGCCGCATCAACGGCCACACCATCCCCTCGCCTACATCAGACCGCCGCATCATCGTCCTGAAGGAACCCGTCGGCGTGTGCGGCATCGTCACGCCGTGGAACTTTCCCAACGCCATGATCACCCGCAAGGTCGCGCCGGCGCTGGCCGCCGGCTGCACGGTGGTCATCAAGCCGTCCGAGTTCACGCCCTATTCGGCGCTGGCGCTCGGCGTGCTCGCCGAACGCGCGGGCATTCCCGCCGGCGTCATCAACATC
Organism: Mesorhizobium sp. WSM4935; assembly: GCF_029625735.1. NCBI lineage: Bacteria > Pseudomonadati > Pseudomonadota > Alphaproteobacteria > Hyphomicrobiales > Phyllobacteriaceae > Mesorhizobium > Mesorhizobium sp. WSM4935. The sequence continues at coordinate 337,502 of NZ_JARTVR010000003.1, forward strand.
GTCACCGGAATGCCGGCCGAGATCGGCAACGAGATCATGGCGAACGAGACCGTGCGCAAGATCTCCTTCACCGGTTCGACCAGAGTCGGCTCGCTGCTGATGCGCGGAGCGGCGGACAGTGTGAAAAGGCTCAGCCTCGAGCTCGGCGGCAACGCGCCCTTCATCGTCTTCGAAGACGCCGATCTCGACCTCGCCGTCGAGGGAGCGCTTGCGTCGAAGTTCCGCAACGGCGGCCAGACCTGCGTGTGCGCCAACCGCATCCTCGTCCAGGCTGAGGTCTATGACGCCTTCGCCGCAAAGCTAAGCGCCCGCGTCAACGCCATGACGGTCGGCCCAGGTACTCAAGCCGGCGTCGCCATCGGGCCGATGATCAACATGGCGGCGGTCGAGAAGATCAATCGTCATGTCGAGGACGCGCTCGCCAAAGGCGCCACGATCGTCACGGAAAAGCCGGTGCTGCCGGAGGGGCCTCAATATGTCGCGCCGCTGGTGCTGACCGGCGCCACAAAAGAGATGCAGCTTGCCGGCGAGGAAACCTTCGGCCCGGTTGCGCCGCTCTTCCGTTTCGAGACGGAAGAGGAGGCGATCGCGCTGGCCAACGGCACGCCTTACGGGCTCGCCTCCTACTTCTACACCGAGAACCTGAAACGCGCCTGGCGGGTCGGCGAGGCGCTGGAGTTCGGCATGGTGGGGCTCAACACAGGCTCGGTCTCGATGGAGGTGGCTCCCTTCGGCGGCGTCAAGCAGTCCGGCCTCGGGCGTGAGGGCGCGCAGGCCGGCATCGAGGAATATCTGGAACTGAAGAGTTTCCACATGGGCGGGCTGGGCTAAACCCCAACCCGATCACTGGATTCGGTCGAGCGCCTTGTAGTAAAGGCCGACCATCGGCAGGAACCAGGGCTTGCCGGAATAGCCGGGAATGGCAGGCCACTCGAGCCCCTTCATGGGATTGCGATCCTCGCGGCCGAGCATGGCATCGGCCATGGTCATGCCGAGCTGGGTGGAAAGCTGCGCACCGTGGCCGGAATAGCCCATCGCGTACCACACCCCGTCATGATAGCCGGCCCGCGGGAAGCGATCCTTGGTCATGTCGACCAGCCCGCCCCAGCAATAGTCGATCTCGACTTTGGCGAGCTGCGGGAAGATCGCCGCGAGGCTTGCCCGCAATATCTGTCCGCTCTTGGCGTCGGAGCGCTGGTCCGATGTCGCCGAGAAGCGCGCTCGGCCGCCGAAGATCAGGCGCTTGTCGGGCGAAAGCCGGAAGTAGTTGCCGATGTTCATCGAGGTCACGCATGTCCGGTTGCCCGGCATGGTCGCGCCGATCTCCGCATCGCTCAGCGGCCGCGTGGCGATGATGAAGCTACCGACGGAGATGATCCTGCGGCGGAAATAGCTGAAATTCGGCGTGGTGTAGGCGCCGGTCGCCACCAGCACGTTGTCGGCACTGATACGGCCGCGGGCAGTGGTCAGGTCATGCCCTTTGCCGGTCTGTTTGTGATGCGTCACCGCCGCACTCTCGTGGATGACAGCGCCGTGGCGAACCGCGGCTATCGCCAGCCCAGCCGCATAGCGGCCCATATGCATCATGGCGCTTTTCCTCGACAGCATCGCGCCATGGAACGGCGATCCGATCTCGGACTTGAGATCGGCCGCCGACAACAGCGCCGTATCCGGATCGACCTCGGCATGGACGGCTTCGAAGTTGCGGGCGATCGCTTCGAAATGCTGCGGCTTGGAGGCGAGCTTCAGCTTGCCGGCGCGGCGGAAATTGCAATCGATGCCCTCCTCGGCGACCAGCGCCTCGATGGTGTCGACGGAGTCGTCCAGCGCCCGGTAGAGGGCGATTGCGCGTTCCTTGCCGAGCTCCGCCTTGGCCGCAAGGTAGCTGTGGGCGAGACCGTTGTTCAGGTGCCCGCCATTGCGCCCGGACGCGCCCCAGCCCACCCGCTCCGCCTCCAGCACGACCACCTTGGCGCCGCCCTTCGCCAATTGGCGCGCAGCAGCGAGACCGGTGAAGCCGCCGCCGATCACGGCGGCGTCGTAGTGCCCTTCGACCGGGCCTTTTACCCCGCCGGCAAATACCGGAGCCGTGTCATGCCAGTAGGAGACGAATTTCATCGGCAATCCGCCTGTCTCAAAGCCCGACCACGCCCGGCAGACCAGAAATGTCGGCGATCTCAACGTAGCCGTAATAGGGGTTGGCCGGCTCGTGGCCGCGGTTGACCCAAACCTTGTTCTTGATGCCGAGATCATGCGCCGACATCAGGTCGTAGCGGAAGGAGGACGAGCAGTGAAGAACATCCTCTGGACGACAGCCCAGCCGATCGAACATGTATTCGAAGGCCTTGAAGCGCGGCTTATAGGCCTGTGCCTGCTCGGCCGTGTAGACGGCATGGAACGGTGCGCCGAGCTTCTCGACATTGGACATGATCTGCGCGTTCATCGCGTTGGAGAGGATGACCAGCGGAATTTCCTTCGCAACCTTCGAAAGCCCCGCCGGAACGTCCGCGTGAGGCCCCCAGGTCGGGACGCGTTCATACACCATCCTGGCGTCGTCGGGACTGAAGGCGACGCCGTTGCGCTTGCAGGCGCGCTCGAGTGCGTTGTGGATGACGTCGGCATAGGGCTTCCAGTCGCCCAATATCTCGTCGAGCCGGTACGCCGCGAAGTTCTTGATGAATTCCTGCATGCGCGGTTCGTCGAGCCGGCTGCCGTAGAGGTCGCGCGCCGCTTCCGCCATCTGGAAATTGGTCAACGTGCCGTAGCAGTCGAAGGTGATGTATTTGGGCCTGAAAAATGCCATATCCGTCGATCTCCGGTGGAAGCACATCCGCGTTGGATGTCTTTCATCATAGGCCGGCAGACGACGACCCACCTGACCGAAAAGCGCCTCCCGAAAGCAGAAAGTTCCGTATCCGCCATGCGGTTTGGCACGCTGTAGCATCTTGAGCGTCGATGGCTGCCGCCGTCGGCGGAGTGAAGCGCATCTAGTTCAATGGACGCCAGCACAAGATGCGGCGCACCCCCCGCGCAACGGCGAATGATACTGCCGAAGCCAAAACCTTCAGACGATCTGCGGCGCGCCGATGGCCGAGACTTGCGGGGCAGATAAAAGGATGCCTCATGCAGCAAGGCGAGATCGAGCTCCAGGATTTCGGACCGGACCATATCGAGGGCGCAGTCGCGTTGTCTCGGCAGGAGAATTGGCCGCATCGCCCGCAGGACTGGCAGATGGCGCTGCAGCTCTCGAGCGGCGCGGTCGCGCTCGATGAGCAGCGCCGGGTCGCCGGAACCATCCTGGTCACGCCCTACGGCTGGGATTGCGCCATGATCAACATGGTGATCGTCGACCGGAGCGCGCGGGGCAAGGGGCTCGGTCGCCGCCTCATGGAACAGGCCTTTGCCCTTGCCGGCGACCGTCCGCTTCGGCTCGTCGCGACGGCGGACGGCATGCCTCTCTATCAGAAGCTGGGCTTTGTTCCCTCGGGCACGATCCTGCAGCATCAGGGCAACGTCGTTGCGCTTGGTGCGCCCGACAACGTGGAAGCAGCAAGCGCCGATGATCTGCCGGAAATCAAGGCGATGGATCGCGACGCCTATGGCGCCGACCGTGGAGCCTTGATCGATGCGCTGGCCGAGCGCGGCGAATTCGCCGTCATCCGCCGCAATGGCTTGATCGAAGCCTATGCCGCAATTCGCCCGTTCGGGCGCGGCGAGGTGATCGGCCCGGTCATCGCGGAAAATACCGACGACGCCAAGGCCTTGATCGGCTTCTTCGCCGCGGAGCGTCCCGGCGCCTTCCTGCGCGTGGATACCGACAGCAGGACCGGCATCGGCGGCTGGCTCGCTGAAATCGGCCTCGTCCATGTCGGCGGCGGCGTGGCCATGGACCGTCCTGCCAAAAACGGCCCCGCACAGGCCAGGCCAAAAGTTTACGCGCTCGCCAACCAGGCGCTCGGGTAGAGCCGGATGATTTCGGATCGAGTCGATCCGAATCCGAATCCGTCGCTAAATCAAAGAGACAGGCAGATGTCGTCCGAAAACCGCTTCACACCTTTCGGCGTCATGCTCTAACCGGAGGACAATAATGCTCGCCAATTCCCTGATTGAACTCGACCGGGCCCATCTCATCCATCCGGTCGCCTCCTATCGCGGGCATGAGGCGCTCGGCGTGCGCGTGCTGAAATCGGCGAAGGGCGCGACCGTGACCGATGCGTCCGGCCGGCAGCTTGTCGATGGTTTCGCGGGTCTGTGGTGTGTCAATGCTGGCTACGGACATGACAGCATCGTCGAGGCGGCCGCCCGGCAGATGCGCGAGCTTCCCTACGCCACCGCCTATTTCGACCTCGGCTCGGAGCCGGCCATTCGGCTCGCCTCGGAGCTCGCCGAGCGCGCGCCGGGCGATCTCAACCACGTCTATTTCACGCTCGGCGGGTCGGACGCCGTCGACAGCACGATCCGTTTCGTACGCTATTACTGGAACGCCAGGGGCGAGCCGCAGCGCGACCAGTTCATTTCGATCGAGCAGGGCTATCACGGGTCGTCGGTGGTCGGCGCCGGCCTGACGGCCCTGCCCGCCTTCCATGCCGGCTTCGGCATCCCCTTCGAATGGCAGCACAAGATCCCCTCGCCCTATCCCTATCGCAATCCGGTAGGCGAGGACGGCGAAGCGATCATCGCCGCATCGCTTGCCGCACTGAAGGCCAAGATCGAAGCGATCGGTCCGGAACGGGTCGCTGCCTTCTACGCCGAGCCGATCCAGGGCTCAGGCGGCGTCATCGTCCCGCCGAAAGGCTGGATCAAAGCAATGCGGGAACTCTGCCGCAAATACGGCATCCTGTTCATCGCCGATGAGGTGATCACCGGCTTCGGCCGCACCGGGCCTCTCTTCGCCTGCACGGATGAGGACATCGTTCCCGATTTCATGACGACGGCGAAGGGACTGACCTCGGGCTATGTTCCTATGGGCGCCGTGTTCATGGCCGATCATGTCTACAACGTCATCGCCGATGGCGCGGGCAGCGCGGCGGTCGGTCACGGCTATACCTATTCCGCTCATCCGGTCAGCGCCGCCGTCGCGCTCGAGGTGTTGAAGCTCTATGAGGACGGCCTTCTGGAGAACGGCGCCAGGGCTGGCGCCCGCCTGATGGCGGGCTTGGAGGAGCTGAGAAGCCACCCGCTCGTCGGTGACGTGCGCGGTCGCGGCATGCTTGCGGCGGTCGAACTGGTGGTCGACAAAAAGAGGAAGACGCCGCTTCCCGCCTCGTCCATGCCGGCACGGCGTATCTTCGACAGGGCGTGGGACAACGGCCTGATCATCCGTGCCTTTGCGCATGGGGTCCTCGGCTATGCACCCCCGCTCTGCTGCACGGACAGCGACATCGATGCGATCATCGAGCGCACGCGCCGGACGCTGGACCAGACGCTGGACGACGCGGATGTCCGCCAGGCGCTGGCATGAAGGGCGGCCAATATTTCGCGTTTCGAAATATCGCCGCGGCAGACGATTTCGCAATTTTGTGCCGCTACCTCGCGCCTTTTCGGCGAATCCAGCGCGGGGGAAGTGCCAGACTGCTTTTTAAGACAAGGCCAGAAAGCCCGAATTTCCAGGCTTTTGAACAGGCCGACGCCCCGGACAGCACGGAATTTTGTTCTGTTCAGCATGAGCAATTCGGTCGCGCGTAGAGGAGAGCCAGTCTTGGCCAGGGGCTTTAGCGAGTTCAAATACATGACCTTCGACGTGGTCGGCACGCTGATCGACTTCGAGGGCGGCATCACGAGTTGCCTGGCCGGGATCGCCGCTGAGTCAGGTGTTTCCATCGACGGCGAGGAGGCGTTGGCCCTTTACCGGCAGGCTCGCTACATGCCGGATGCGGGCCTATTCCCCGACGACCTTGCACGCGTCTACATGGTCATCGCACCGCGGCTCGCTCTGCCGGCCGAGGAGAAGTACGGCGTCCGCCTGCGGGATTCCGTCAGCACCTGGCAAGGCTTCCCCGACAGCGCGGCGGCGTTGGCCGACCTTGCGAAATCTCACAAGCTCATTGCCATGACCAATGCCCGGCGCTGGGCGCTCGATCATTTCGAGAAGCAGCTCGGATCGCCCTTCTTCGCCGCTTTCACCGCCGACGACACCGGCACGGAGAAACCGGATCCGGCCTTTTTCCAGGCAGTCTTCGATTTCGTGGCCTCCCGCGGCGACAGCAAGGACGACATCCTTCACGTCGCGCAAAGCCAGTATCACGACATCGGCATATCCCGGGCGCTCGGCATGGCCAATTGCTGGATCGAGCGCCGCCATGCCCAGAAGGGCTATGGCGGCACGATAGAGCCCGAGCGCTTCACCGTGCCGGACTACCACTTCACCTCGATGGCGGCGTTTGCGGCGGCCGTGCGGGAGAGCCTGAAAGAACGAACCTGAACCCAAGCCGGAAAAGCCGCAGCAAGACGCGCTTCCTGACCAACCAACAGAAAGGGGAACGACATGACCGACAAGATCACGAACTGGACCGGAGCAGACGATGCGATGGTCGAAAACGCCATTCGACGGGGCGCCAGCCGCCGCGAACTCCTCAAGATGCTGCTGGCCGGCGGCGCCGCGGTTGCCGCAGGCGGCGTGGTGCTTGGCCGCGCCACGCAAGCCGTCGCCGCCACGCCCGTCTCCGGCGGACATCTCAAGGCGGCGGGCTGGTCGTCCTCCACAGCCGACACGCTCGATCCGGCGAAGGCGTCGCTCTCCACCGACTATGTCCGCTGCTGCTCGCTCTACAACCGCCTGACTTTCCTCGACAAGGACGGCAAGACGCAGATGGAGCTGGCCGAAAGCTTCGACAGCAAGGACGCCAAGACCTGGACCGTGAAGCTGCGCAAGGGCGTCACCTTCCATGATGGCAAGGAGCTCACCGCCGACGACGTCGTCTTCTCGCTGAAGCGTCATCTCGACAAAGCGGTCGGCTCCAAAGTCGCCAAGATCGCCGCGCAGATGACCGGCTTCAAGGCGGTCGACAAGTCGACAGTCGAGATCACCCTCGCCGACCCGAATGCCGACCTGCCGACCATCCTGGCGCTGCACCACTTCATGATCGTGGCCGACGGCACCACCGACTTCTCCAAGGGCAACGGCACCGGCGCCTTCGTGCTGCAGACGTTCGAACCGGGCGTGCGCTCGGTGGTCACCAAGAACAAGAACTACTGGAAGTCAGGCAAGCCCTATCTCGACTCCTTCGAGTTCATCGCCATCACTGACGACAGCGCCCGCGTCAACGCCCTGATCTCCGGCGACATCAATTTCGCCGCCTCGATCAATCCGCGCTCGATGAAGCTGCTGGAGAGCCAGCAGGGCTTCGAGCTGTCGAAGACGACCTCGGGCAACTACACGGACCTCAACATCCGGCTCGACATGGCTCCGGGCAGCAAGGCCGATTTCGTTGCCGGCATGAAATATCTCGTCAACCGCGAGCAGATCGTCAAATCGGCCTTGCGGGGCCTCGGCGAAATCGGCAACGACCAGCCCGTCTCGCCGGCGAACATCTTCCACAACGCCGACCTCAAGCCGAAGGCCTTCGACCCGGACAAGGCGAAGTTCCACTTCCAGAAGGCGGGGCTGCTCGGCCAATCCATCCCCGTAATCGCTTCCGATGCAGCGACCTCGTCGATCGACATGGCGGTGATCATCCAGGCCGCCGGCGCCGATATCGGCATGAAGCTCGACGTCCAGCGCGTGCCCTCCGATGGCTACTGGGACAATTACTGGCTCAAGGCGCCGGTCCATTTCGGCAACATCAATCCGCGCCCGACGCCGGATATCCTGTTCTCGCTGCTTTACGCCTCCAACGCGCCTTGGAACGAAAGCCAATACAAGTCCGAGAAGTTCGACAAGCTGCTCGTCGAGGCGCGCGGCCTGCTCGACCAGGCCAAGCGCAAGGAAATCTACGGCGTGATGCAGACCATGATCGCCGAGGAAGCCGGCACCATCATCCCGGCCTATATTTCCAACGTCGATGCCCTTTCCAGCAAGGTGAAGGGTTTGGAAGCGAACCCGCTCGGTGGCATGATGGGCTACGCAATGGCGGAATACCTCTGGCTCGAAGCCTAAGAGGCGCCTGCAGAGGGCCGGCTGACCGGCCCCTGCACTGCATTGCGCAAGATTGTCTGGCCGAACGCAACCGCAGGGAGCGCTTCCATGAAGGCTGGGGTTCTCAAGCTCGTGGTGAAGCGGCTTGCGGTCGCGGTCGTCACCCTTCTGATCGTCCTGTTCGCCGTGTTTTTCGCCACCAGCATGCTGCCTGGCGACACGGCGTCGATCCTGCTCGGCCAGGCGGCGACTCCGGAAGCAGTTGCCGGCTTGCGCGAAGCCATGCACCTCAACGACCCGGCGATCCTGCGCTTCCTGCGCTGGCTTCTCGGCCTGCTCCATGGCGATCTCGGCACCTCTTATGCCAACGACATGCCGGTCGCGGCGCTCATCGGCGGGCGCTTCGTCAACACCATGAAGCTCGCCGGCATCACCACGCTGATCTCGGTCCCACTGGCACTGACGCTCGGTATCACCGCCGCGATGCTGCGCGGCTCGCTCTATGACCGTACCGTCACCGTGCTTTCGATCGGCGTCATCTCGGTGCCGGAGTTCATGGTCGCGACGCTGGCGGTCCTGCTCTTCGCCGTCTATCTCAGGTGGCTGCCGGCGCTGTCCTCGGTCAACGAGGCGCATTCGCTTGTCGACCTCGTGCGCATCTATGCGATGCCCGTGATCACGCTCACCTTCGTCATCTCCGCCCAGATGATCCGCATGACCCGCGCCGCCGTGATCGAAACGCTCTCCACGCCCTATGTCGAGATGGCGCTTCTCAAAGGCGCCTCGCGCAGCCGCATGGTGCTCAGGCACGCGCTTCCCAACACGCTCGGCCCGATCGTCAACGCGGTCGCGCTCTCGCTGTCCTATCTGGTCGGCGGCGTCATCATCGTGGAGACGATCTTCAACTATCCCGGCATCGCCAAGCTGATGGTCGATGCGGTCGCGACCCGCGACCTGCCGCTGATCCAGAGCTGCGCGATGATCTTCTGCCTCGGCTATCTCCTGCTCATCACGGCCGCCGACATCGTCGCCATCATGTCCAACCCGAGGCTCAGATGAAAGTGGCGCGCGTGGCATCCTCCCGACGGTCCTTCCTGGGCCACAGCTATAATCTCGTCAGCGTCGCGGCCTCGCTGGTCATCCTTGCGTGGACGCTCGTCGCGATCTTCGCGCCCTACATCATTCCTCATCCGATCGGCGACATCGTCGACGACGACTATTTCGGGCCGATGCGTCAGGGGCTATGGCTCGGTTCCGACTATCTGGGCCGCGACATGCTCTCCAGGGTTCTCATGGGCGCACGCTACACTGTCGGCATCTCGCTCGCCGCCGTCACCATTGCCTGCTTCTCGGGCGTCGTGCTGGGCATGATCGCTGCCGTCACCGGCGGCTGGCTCGACACTTGCCTTAGCCGCTTCCTCGACGCGATGAACTCCATCCCCAGCAAGCTGTTCGGTCTGGTGGTCGTCGCGGCGGTCGGCTCATCGATCCCGGTGCTGATCCTGACGCTCGCAGTGATCTATATCCCCGGCGCGTACCGGTTCGCGCGGGCGCTCGCGGTCAACATCAACACGATGGATTTCATGACCGTCGCCCGCGTCCGCGGCGAAAGCACGGCCTATCTGATCGGGTCCGAGATCCTGCCCAACATCATCCGCCCAGTGCTCGCCGATTTCGGCCTGCGCTTCGTCTTCATCGTGCTTCTGCTCTCCGGCCTTTCCTTCCTCGGGCTAGGCCTGCAGCCTCCCTTGGCCGACTGGGGCGCGCTGGTACGCGAGAACATCGGCGGTCTGCCCTTCGCAGCTCCGGCCGTCATCGTGCCCTCGCTGGCGATCGCCAGCCTCACCATCAGCGTCAACCTGCTGATCGACAACCTGCCGCAGAAGATCAGGGACCGAGACGCATGACCTATCTCGTCGAGATCAAGAATCTGAGGATCGAGGCGACGACCGACGCCGGACGCCTGGTTGAGATCATCAAGGGCGTCAGCCTCGACATCGCCGACGGCGAGATCGTCGCCCTTATCGGCGAGAGCGGCTCCGGCAAGACAACGGTGGCGCTCTCGCTCATGGGCCACGCGCGGCCGGGCTGCCGCATCACCGGCGGTGAGATCAACGTGAACGGCAAGAACATGGCCGCGCTTCCCGAAAAGGAACGCGCCAAGTGCCGCGGCACCGACATTGCCTATGTTCCGCAAAGTGCCGCCGCCGCCTTCAACCCATCGTCCACGATCATGGAGCAGGTGATCGAGGTGACGCGCATCCACAAGCTGATGCCGCCCGAACAGGCGCGAAAGCGAGCGGTCGAGCTGTTCCGTGCTCTGTCGCTGCCGGACCCGGAAGGGATCGGCGCCCGCTATCCGCATCAGGTTTCGGGCGGGCAATTGCAGCGCCTGGCGGCAGCCATGGCGCTGATCGGCGATCCCAAGCTGGTCATCTTCGACGAGCCGACGACGGCCCTCGACGTGACGACGCAGATCGACGTGCTGAAGGCGTTCAAGTCGGTCATGAAGGCCGGCGGGATAGCGGGTGTCTATGTTTCCCACGACCTCGCGGTCGTTGCCCAGATCGCCGACCGCATCGTGGTGCTTAAGGGCGGCGAAGTGCAGGAGACAGGCACGACGGCCGAAATCCTTTCGGCTGCCCAGCATCCCTATACACGGGAATTGCTAGCCGCTTTCGAGCCGAAGTCGAGGCAAATACGGGCGGATGAAGATTCCAGACCAAAACCGCTGCTTCGCATCGACAATCTGATAGCCGGATATGGCCCGGTGAAACGTAACGGGCAGCCGGTTATCCGCGCGGTCGATTCCGTCAGCCTAGTCGTGGAGAAGGGCCGCAATCTCGGCGTCATCGGCGAGTCCGGCTGCGGAAAATCGACGCTGGCGCGCGCGATCGCAGGCATTCATCCGGCGGCGACCGGCGATATCGTCTTCGATGGCAAGGCGCTGGAGCGCGCCGCCGGGAAACGCACTCGCGACCAGCTGCGCGAGATGCAGATCGTCTTCCAATACGCCGATACCGCGCTCAATCCCGCCAAGCCCATCGAGGACATCATCTCGCGACCGCTGACCTTCTATCACGGGCTCGACAGGCAAGCGCGCTCGAAGCGCGTCGACGAACTGCTCGACATGGTGCGCCTGCCGAGGGCGCTTCGCTACCGTCATCCTTCCGAGCTTTCAGGCGGGCAGAAGCAGCGTGTGAATTTCGCGCGCGCTCTCGCGGCATCGCCCAAGCTCATCATCTGCGACGAAATCACCTCGGCCCTCGACACGGTTGTGGCCTCGGCCGTGATCGAGCTGCTCAAGGAGCTGCAGCGCGAGCTGGAACTGTCCTACATCTTCATCAGTCACGACCTCTCGGTCGTCGAAGCCATCTGCGACCAGATCATGGTCATGTACAAGGGGGAGCGGGTGGAACAGATCACGCCCGACAGGGTGAAGGCACCCGCCCATCCCTATTCCAAGCTTCTGTTCTCTTCTGTTCCGAAGCTCGATCCGACCTGGCTCGACCGCCTCGTCCGCGACCCCGAGCTCGTCAGCCAGTACGGCCACCGCTGAGCGACAGCCTGAGCACCTCGTTGCAAAGTGGCATTGCTACGCGGATAGCGCATGGGATCGGTGAAGGGGACCTTGTTTGAGGAAAACGGCCGCCGCCTCACATCGGGAAGAGGCTGGGCAGCGGCATGTGCGACTTGACGATGGGAGATTTCAGCACCACGAAGCTGAAATATTTGTCGATGCCGATGTCCATATCGGTCAGCCGCTCCATGATAGTCTGGTATTCGCCGATGCCGGCGGTCACGAATTTCATCAGGTAATCGTAACCACCCGACACGAGATGGCATTCGATAACCTGGTCGATCTTCTCCACGACAGCAAGAAAGCGGGCGAAATCCACCTGGCGATGATTCTTCAGGGTGATTTCGGTGAACACGGTCAGTGTCTGGCCGAGCTTGCCTATGTTGACCTGCGCCGAATAGCCTTCGATGTAACCTTCCGATTGGAGCTTCTTGACCCGCATCAGGCAAGGGCTCGGCGACAGATGCACCAGTTCGGCCAGTTCGACATTCGTGATGCGGCCGTTCTTCTGCAATTCGTGCAGAATCTTGATGTCGATCCGATCCAGTTTCACAGCCGTCTCCGAAGAAAGCGCCACAGCATAAAATGCTGCCGCAATAATTGCCAATGACACTACCACAGCCCGCCGGTCTGTCCATCACAGCGAATGTCTCTTTGAAACGCAGCGGCTCCCGATTTTAACCGGGCTGTCGGAATAAAATTCTGCCTCGACCCCAACTGCAGCAGCGGCTGCCTGCGCAACGCGCTAAATTGGCGCATCAAGGTGGAGAGATCATGCGCGCGCCGCTGCAGCAAATCGAAACGTCCGGCGAACTGCCACAATCCGCGGATGCGGTGGTGATCGGAGGCGGCATCGTCGGCGTCTTCGCGGCCTATTACCTGGCGCGGCGCGGCATGAAGGTCGCGCTTGTCGAGAAGGGACGCATCGGCGCCGAGCAGTCCTGCAGGAATTGGGGATGGTGCCGCCAGCAGAACCGCGACGCCCGCGAGCTGCCGATGGCGACTCGCAGCCTCGATCTGTGGGAGCGTTTTGCAGCCGAAACCGGCGAGGACACCGGCTTCCGCCGCTGCGGTCTGCTCTATCTGAGCAATGACGAGGCGGAACTGGCCGGCTGGGCGCGCTGGCGCGACTTCGCCAAGACGGCCGGCGTCACCACGCATATGCTTGACAGCGCTGCGGCCAGCGAGCGGGGCCGCGCCACCGGCCGCACCTGGAAGGGCGGCGTCTTCTCGCCGACCGATGGCACCGCCGATCCGTCGCGGGCCGCGCCCGCGGTCGCCCGCGCCATCATCCAGCACGGCGGCAGCGTGCACCAGAGTTGCGCCGCGCGCGGCATCGAGACCGAAGGCGGACGCCTGAGCGGCGTGGTCACGGAAAGCGGAACGATCCGCACCAAGATGGCAGTGCTGGCGGGCGGCGCTTGGGCGTCCTCCTTTTGCCGACAGTTGGGCTTCCGTTTCCCGCAGGCATCGATCCGCTCCTCCATCCTGTCGGTCTCGCCCGGGGCGAAGGGCCTGCCGGATGCGCTGCATACGGCGAAGATCTCGGTCACGCGACGCGGCGACGGCGGCCACACGCTCGCCATAAGCGGACGCGGGCGCGTGGACGTGACCCCGCAGCAGCTGCGCTTTTCCCCGCAGTTCATCCCAATGTTCCTGAAGCGCTGGCGCAGCCTCGCGGCCGGCGGCCTCGAGGGGTTGCGCTCGGGGCACGAAACGCTCAGACGCTGGCGACTCGACCAGCCGACGCCGATGGAGCGCATGCGCATCCTCGATCCGGTTCCGGATCGGGCGACCATCCGCCTGACGCACGCCCGGGCGCTCGAGCTGTTGCCGGCGCTCAGGCAGACCAGGATCAGCGCGGCCTGGGCCGGCTATATCGACAGCACGCCGGACGGCGTGCCGGCCATCGGCGGGATAGATACCGTTCCAGGTTTCTTCCTGGCCGCCGGGTTTTCGGGGCACGGCTTCGGCATCGGGCCCGGCGCCGGTCACCTCGTCGCCGATCTTGTGACCGGATCGCAACCGACCGTCGATCCGACGTCCTACGATCCGCGGCGGTTCGATGCTTCGGCCTGGGGCAAGGTCGCCGACTTCTAGGACCAAACGTAGCTTGCACAGTCGCATCAGCTCTCCTGGAGAAAGGCGCCGATAGGCGCCGGCCGGACAGGGGCCTGTCCGCGGAACCTTCCCACCGCGTCCGGCCTACAGCCGGCCTGCGCCGCGACGAGCTCGACGGCGGCCAATTGGCAATAGCGTCCCTGGCAGCGCCCCATGCCGGCGCGTGAAAGCGACTTCACCCTGTTGGCGTCGCCGCCGCCCAAATCCGCGCCCTCGCGCACGGCTCCTGCCGTAACGTTCTCGCAGCGGCAAACGATCGCGTCGTCGGGAAGTGTTCGCACCATGGCGACTGGCCAAGGAAAGGCACAGGCCAACCCGCGGGCAAAGCGCTCGAGCCGCGCGAGCTTGCGCAGCTCGGCGCTGACGGAAGGCGCCGAACGCCCGAGATCGGCAAGACACGCAGTCGCGGCAAGGCGCCCGGCCACTTCCGCGCCGTCCGCTCCGAGAAGACGCACCCCGTCGCCGGCAAGATAGACGCCGTTGCCTGCCCGACCCATCTCGTCGGCCTTCGGCAGCCATTGCCGCCACTGCTCATCATAGGCGAAGACGCATCCAGCAAGGTCGGCCAGATGCGTCTCCGCCCGCAGGTGCCAACCCATGCCGATCATGTCGCATGCGGTGATTCGCTCGCGGTCGCCGGCGTCGCGCCAGCACAGCGCCGTCACCCCCGATGCGCCGGCCTCGATCCGCTCCAGCCGAACGCCCGCGTGATAGCGGCCGCCGAGCATCGCCCGCAGCGCCAGCCCGCGCAGCGCGATGATTGGGCGGGCGGAAAGTCCCCAGAACCCCTGCATCTGCCGGTGCCAGGGGGAGGTGTCGAGTACCGCCGCCACATCCGCTCCAGCCTTGAGGAGTTGCGCACCGACCAGCGTCAGCAAAGGCCCCGATCCCATCAGGACAATCCGCCGCCCGAGCGCCACGCCCTGCGCCTTGAGCGCGATCTGCGCCGCGCCGAGGCTGTAGACGCCGGCGTTCTGCCAGCCCGGAACCGGAGCGATCCGGTCGGACGCTCCGGTGGCAAGGATCAGGCGGTCATAGCCGATCACCTGCACGCCGCCCTCCCCCAGCACATGCAGCCTACCTTCATGCACGGCGATGACCGATCTGCCGGCGAAATGAGTGAGCCGCCCTTCTTCGGCCAGCCTGTCGAAGAGCATATGCAGTGCGCGCGCCTTCGCCGCCTCGGACCCGTAGAGCTGCTCCGGCGTGCGGAGAAACCCTGCCGGCGGGCGGCGATAGATCTGCCCGCCCGCCCGATTGGCCTCGTCGATCACCACCGGGTGAAGCCCGGCCTCTGCAAGCGTCGCCGCGGCCCTTATGCCGGCGGGACCCGCGCCCACGATCACGATCCGCGGCGCTTGTGGCTCGCTCACGGCCAGTTCTCCGGCGGCGTCGTGCGCAGTCGCATGCCTTCAGCGACAGGCGTTGTACAGGCGCGCAGGCGCGATCCTTCCTCCTGCCACACCCAGCAATCCTGGCAGGCACCCATCAGGCAAAAGCCGGCGCGCGGATCGGCTCCGAACTCTGACTTTCGCAGCGCGTGGCCCGATGCCAGCATGGCGGTCAACACGGTGTCGCCCGCCAGCGCGCCGCGGATCTCACCGTCAAGAAGGAACTGCACCTCTGCCCGGTCGCGCTCGGCCAGCCGGACGATGCGGCCGGCCGCGATCATTCCGCAGCCTCCCGCACCGCACGAGGACGAGGCAGCTCGGGAAACCGTTCGCAGACCGCATCGAAGGCGGCCTGTACACCTTCCGGCCCCGAGCGACCTTTCATGCGGCGGAAGATCTCCGTCTTGGCAAAGAACCGCCAGTGGATCGGCAAGGCATCCAGCAGAGCGTGGAGCCGGTCATAGGCAGCTCGTGTCCACCGCGCTTCGTAGCCTTCACGCTCCGGACCGAAATGGAAATGGCCGGTGGACGACTTGTGCCGCGCGCGCAATTGCTCCGTCGCCTGCTCGTCCACCTCGCCGCCGCGGATGACGACGCCGTAGTCGCGCTCGGCCGAGGCCTGCGAGATATAGCCGCGCCGCACATCCTGCGCGACCCGCCAGGGCTCGCGCCGATGCGGGTCGCCGCGCCCGCCGCCGCCGGCGGAGCGGATCTCAAGCACGTCGCCGGGCTGCAGCACCGCGGTGTCGATGTTGCCCAGCCGCCGCTCGTGCTCGGTTCCCGGATTCACAACCATGTCCGACAGGCCGGCCGCCTTGCCGCCCAGCACACCCCAGGGACGGAAGAAGCTGCGGTCGCGGTTGCGCGCGGTAATACGGGAGTCGGGGGAAAAGACGCGAAAGGCCATCTCGGTCGCCAGCCCGCCCCGCCAACGGCCCGCACCGCCGCTGTCCTGGGCGAGCCCGTATTTCACGAACTCAACCGGAGTCTCGGTCTCGGTGATCTCGATCGGCGTGTTCTTGAGATAGGCGGCATCGGCGCCCGACCCGTTGGTGCCATCACGATGCGGCATGGCGCCGCCGCCGCCGACCACCGGGTTCACCGCTGCGATGACGGTCCTGCTGGTGCGCTCGTCGGTGGTCATGACGTTGACGATGCAGTTGTTGCCGGCCGGAGCCGCGGGCAGCCGCTCAGGCACCGCCTGTGAAAAAGCGCCGAATATGCCCGAGCGCAGCCGGGCGCAGGTGAGCGAGCGCATGCCGACGGCAGCAGGGTGGACCGGGTTAAGCACCGAGCCTTGCGGCGTGATGCAGGTGAACGGCCGGGTAAGGCCTGTGTTGAGCAGGATCTTCGGGTTGAGCGTGTAGAGCACGTAGTAGACGCCGACGAGCAACATGGTGTGGCGCGGGTCGCCGCCCGAAGGCACGTTGAGCGAGGAGCCGAGCTGCGGGTCGGAACCGGTGAAGTCGAGCACCGCCTCGTCGCCCCTGATCGTCAGTGTCAGCTTCAGCCGGCAGGGATTGGCCTCGACCGAATCCTCGTCGGCGTAATCGGCGAATTCCCAGGCGCCGTCAGGCATGGAACGCAGCACGTCGCGCGCCTGCGCCTCCGCATGGTCGAGGAGAGCGGAAACGCCTTCGATGAAGCCGGCCCTGCCGAACTTCTTCACCATAGCCTGGATCTTGCGCTCGCCGGTG
Organism: Mesorhizobium sp. WSM4935; assembly: GCF_029625735.1. NCBI lineage: Bacteria > Pseudomonadati > Pseudomonadota > Alphaproteobacteria > Hyphomicrobiales > Phyllobacteriaceae > Mesorhizobium > Mesorhizobium sp. WSM4935. The sequence continues at coordinate 354,365 of NZ_JARTVR010000003.1, forward strand.
TTGAGCGCGCCAACCAGCGCCTTGATGTCGCCGATGTTGAGGTCGGGCTTGCGCACATTGGTGCTCATGATCCTGAGGATCGTCTCGTCGAAGACGCCTTCCCTCACCAGCTTCATCGGCGGAAAGCGGATGCCTTCCTGATGGATCTCGGTCAGCGCGCGGCTGAGCGAGGCCGGCACCGCGCCACCCATGTCGGTGTTGTGGATGTGCCCGCCGGTCCAGGCGACGATCTCGCCGTCGACGAAAACCGGCTTCCACAGATGGGTGTCGGGCGCATGCGTGGCGACGTGGCCTGAATAGGGATCGTTGGTGAAGGCGACATCCCCCGGCCGGTAGTCATCGACCATGGCGATGGCGCGGTGGTAGGAAAGCCCCGGATACCAGGTGGCGCCGAGTTCCATCGGCACGGCGAAGGTCGCGCCGGAGCGGTCCATCAGCATGACCGTGAAGTCCTGTGTCTCCTTGACGAAGGCGGAGTGCGCGGTGCGGTGCAGCGTGTGCGCCATGTTCTCGGCGGCCGCGCGGGCGTGGTTTGCGAGAACCTGAAGGTTTGTCCGGTCAAACAAGACAGTCACTCCGGGAAGGTCAGCAGAAGGTTGAGATGACGGTCGACGCGTGCCTGCGTTCCCGCAGGTATGGCGAAGGTGGTGTCTTCCTGCACCACCACGGCCGGCCCGCTGAACGTGCTGCCGGGCACCAGGTTCTGCCGGTCGTGAAGGTCGACGGGCTGGACGCTGAGGCCCGTGTAGACGGGCAGCCGGCGCACTGGCGCGGCCGGAGCATCGATCTCGTCGGTCTCCGGGAAAGACAGTGTCGGACCTGCGCCTATCGCCGACAGCCGGACATTCACAAGCTCGATCGCGCCGTCCGGGTCGTGGAAATCGTAAAGCCGCTCGTGGGTGCGGTGGAAGGCCTGCTCGATCGCGGTCATGTCACCTTCGGCCAGCCATTTCGGCGAAAGGACGACCTCGATCTCATAGCTCTGCCCGACATAGCGCATGTCGCAGGAGAGGCAGAGTTGCGCGGCCGCGTCGTGCCCCTGCGCCGCAAGCCAGTCGCGGCCCTCTTGCGCAAGTGCCTCGAACGCCTCGCGGATCATGGAGAGCGATGCGCCCGTCAACGGACTGAAGATGGTGCGGATGAAGTCGCCGCGCAGATCGGCCACCAGCCCGCCCAGCGCCGACACCACGCCCGGGCGGCGCGGCGCCAGGACGCGTTTCATGCCGAGTTCGCGGGCAAGGAAGGCGCCGAGCATGGGGCCGCCGCCGCCGAAGGGCATCAGCGTGAAATCGCGCAAGTCGACGCCGGCGCGCGAGGCGAGCTTCTCGACCTCGACGAACATCTCCGACACCGCAATATCCAGGATCGCCTGAGCCGTCTGCTCGACCGGGCGGCCGAGCCGCGCGGCAAGCTCGCCGACCGAGCGATGCGCCAGGCCCGTATCGATCCTGAGCTGGCCATAGGCCATCTCGCTGTGACCGAGCCATCCGCACACGACCATAGCGTCGGTCACCGTCGCCTGCTCGCCGCCACGACCATAGCATGCCGGTCCCGGCGTCGAACCGGCCGACTCCGGCCCGACACGCAGCACCCCTTGCGCGTCGACGCTGGCGATCGAGCCGCCGCCGATGCCGATCGAGCTCACCGACACCGACGGGATATGGAGCGGAAACTCGCCGATCAGCTCGCCGGTGCCGAACTGCGCCTCGCCGCCTATGATGAGCGCGAAGTCGGCCGAGGTCCCGCCGATGTCGAGGGTAAGAACCTTGTCCTCGCCTGCCTGGCGGGCCAGCCACGAGGCGCCGATGACCCCGGAGGCCGTTCCTGACAACAGCATGTTGACACAGGCGCGCTTCCCTTCGGCGGCGTTCATCAGCCCGCCGTTCGACTTCGTCAGCATCGGGCGGGCCGGCACACCGCGATCCTTCAGCCGCGCTTCCAACGCCGTCAGATAGCGGGCGACGCGCGGATGGACATAGCCGTTCAGGATGGCGGTCGAACTGCGCTCGTATTCGCGGATGACCGGCCAGACCTCGGCCGAAGTGAAGACGAAGAAGTCCGGCGCAAGACGCGCGATTGCCGCTTTGACCGCAGCTTCCTGCGCGGCGTTGCGCCAGGAATGAAGGAAGGCGACGATGATCCCTTGCGCCCCGTTCGCTTTCGCTGCCGCGACCGCGCTTTCCACCGCCGCCATATCCGGCGCTCGCGATTCGCTGCCATCGGCACGCATGCGAGCTGGAATGCCGAAGACCATATCGCGCGCGATCAGCGGGTCCGGCCGCGCGCAGAACAGTGAATACATGTCCGGCATGCGAAGCCGCGCGAGCTCGATCACGTCCTCGAAGCCGGCATTGGTGAACAGCGCGAGCGGCGCGCCCTTGCGCTGGATGATGGTGTTGATGCCGATGGTCGTGCCGTGCACGAAGCGCGTCGTGCGGGTGGGATCGAAACCTTCGCGTTCCGCCAGGAGGGCGAGGCCCGTCATCAACTCGGCGCCCGGATCTTCCGGCGTCGTCAGCACCTTCAGCGAGGCGACGCGTCCGGACTTTGCCTCGAGCGCGCAGAAATCGATGAAGGTCCCGCCGATATCGACGCCGACCTTCCAGTCGGCCCCGTTCCGCGCATCATCCGTCGCGCTTGCGATGGCACCGTCCATGAGCCGTTCTCCCTGTTTGCCAATCGAAAGCTGGCACGGCTGGACGGTGCGCGTCCAAGACGTATAAGGGGCACGGATATAAGTCTTGCTTATGCCTTGGCGCGATGGTCGCCGAGAACGGCGGAACAAGCCGCGCGGATTTCATCGCGCATCATCTCGTCGGCCCGCGAAAGGGCCCGTGCGCGCGAGGTCAGCAGCGCGATCGGAAATTCCGGCCCCGCCGCGAGCGGCCTGACGGCGAGCCCGGCGAACTGATGCCATGGCAGCAGCGCATCGACCAGACCGATGCCCAAGCCGGCCTGGACGAAGCCGACCGCGGATATGGATGCATCGATCTCGAGCAACGGCGAAAGCGCCACACCCTGCGCGCGGGCTGCGTGAGCCAGCTCGTCGGCAGGGCGGGTGTTTCCGCGATAGGAGATCAACTCCTCTCCGGCGAGGTCGGCAAGCGTCAGCTCGGTTTTCATGGCCAACGCATGCCCGGCGGGCAACAGGCAAGCGAAGCCGATGCTGCCGATCACCTCGGCCTCGATGTCGGGAGGCAGGCGATCGTCCATGGCCACGCCGAGGCTGGCATCCCCGGCGCGCAGCATGTCGACGATCGCGGCGATCGGGGCGCTATGGGAACGCAGCAATATGTTGGGATGCTGCGCCCGGAACCCGGTGAACGCGCGCGGCAGTATAGCCATGGCCGGCGGCGGAGACGCCGCAACCCGCACCAGCCCGGCGCGCCCCAGCCGCAGATCCGTGGTCTTGCGGCGCAGCCCGTCCAGCCCCGCCGACAGCCTCTCGGCATCGGGGAATATCTCGAGCGCATCCGGGGTCGGCCGCAGCCGGCCCTTGACCCGCTCGAACAGCGTGAAGCCGAGTTCGTCCTCGGTGTGAAGCAGGATTTGGCTGAGCGCAGGCTGGGAGATGTTCAACATCCGTGCCGCGGCGGTCACGGTGCCCGCGCGCATGACGGCGATGAACACTTCCAATTGCCGGGCCCGCATTGTCACTCCATAGGTAAAGCTTATGGGCCTTGCCCAAACCGATCTTTGACGCAATGCCGCGGCGCCGACAAGATGGCGGCATCCAAGGATCAAGGAACGACTATGGATGTAATCGTGCTGGGCGGCGGACTGATGGGGACGGCTTCGGCCTACTTCCTTGCCAGACGCGGCGCTCGCGTGACACTGATCGAGCGCAACCGGATCGGTACTGGAGCGACCGTCGCCTCGTTCGGCAACATCCGCCGCACGGGGCGTCATCTCACCCAGCTTCCGCTGGCTCACCGCTCGCTCAAGCTCTGGGGTGAGGCCGGGAACATGCTCGGCCGAGACGTGGAATTCCGCGCCACCGGCCATATCCGACTGATCTTCGATGAAGGCGGTCTGGCCGACATGCGAGCCTTTGCCCAAGCCGCGCAGCCCTGGGGGCTTGAGTTGGAGGAGCTCGGGCCGCGCGAAATCCGTTCCCGTTTTCCGGGCCTCGGTCCCGAGGCGATCGCGGCCTCGTTCTCTCCGCATGACGGCAGCGGCAATCCCCGCCTGATCGCGCCGGCCTTTGCCGAGGCCGCCCTCAAGCTGGGCGCGCAAATGATCGAAGAAGTCCAGGTCGAAAAGATCGAGGGAACCGCTTCCGGTTTCCTCGTCGCCACCTCAAAGGGTTCATTCGCGGCCGAATGCCTGCTCAACACCGCAGGCGCTTGGGGCGCGCGCATTGCCGCGCTGTTCGGCGAAGATGTCCCGCTCGATGCCCGCGGCCCACAGATGGGTGTGACCGAACCGCTGCCGCATCGGATCCTGCCGGTGGTCGGTATCTGGACGCGCGACAAGGACTACAGCGCCTATCTGCGCCAGGTCGAGCGCGGCAACATCGTCTTCGGCGGCGCGGCCGAAAGGGTGGCCGTGGACCTCGATCCGGGCCATGCGGCCGCCGATCCCATGCGCCTTCCGGTGCAATTACGCGCCGTTGCGCGGTTGCTGCCGGCGATCGCGAAGGTCGCTGTCATCCGCACCTGGTCCGGTTGCGAAGGCTATGTGCGCGACATGCTGCCAGTCATGGGTCGCTCGGCGACGACGCCGGGCCTGTTCCACGCCTTCGGCTTCTGCGGACATGGCTTCCAACTCGGCCCGGGCGTGGGCGATGCCATGGCCGAGCTTATGGTGACCGGCCGCTGCGAAACACCGCTCGACGATTTCAGGGTGGATCGCTTCGGCCGCGGAGCCTAACGAAGCGATTTGATAGCCATTGGCTTTCCCAAGACATGGCGATGACCCTTGTAGGAAACACCAGAGTTCATCGCTACGGCCGATATGAGGCGCAAAGCGGGCCCGGCGCGGCTTTCGCTGGACTATAATGCCCGACGGCCGCCTTGCCCTGTTCAGCCTGTTGCTCCTGAACAACGGCACGAACGGGCTCTGGACGCTCAATCAGATGGCCATCGACAGCTCCGAATGGGAGGTCGGCTGGACGACGCTTGCCGGCAGCAACCTCAAGCAGATTGCAGTGGTGCGCGATCGACGCCGCCGGTCTGAGATTGCCAGCGCTCGCATGACAGCCGGTAAGCTTTACGGCCGAGCGACCGCGCTCGGGCTCGCGCTGCGGCCAGAGGCCGAAGCAGACACACCGTTCCTGGAGGCGCTCACTAAACTAAAGTCCGGCCTCTTGGAGAGCCCATCGACCGCTACGACGTTTGCTCGCAAGAGAACCGGAAACATTCTAGGTGGAAGCAGCCGCACGTCTGCGACTTCGCTCATCGGAGAGCTGCTCTTTGTCCCGCTCGCTCATCGTTTCGGGTGCGGCCTCGATGATTTCTCCAGTCACGACAGCTCGAGTGCGCTCCAGCATTGCGGGGATCTCCCGAGCAGGCAACGGCCGACTGAGCAGAAAGCCCTGAGCCTCGGTGCAGCCTTCCTTTCGCACCCGCTCGAGTTGCTCGGCTGTTTCGATCCCTTCGGCGGTGGTCTGCATGCCAAGGCTGCTGCCAAGGCTCGTCACGGCGCGGATGATGGCGACTGAGCTGTTGACATCGGCGCCATCCTTCACAAAGGACTGGTCGATCTTGATCTTGTCGAACGGGAACGAGCGCAGATAGCTCAGGCTCGAATATCCGGTTCCGAAGTCGTCCATCGCGATATGCACACCCAGCATGTGGATCTGTTCCAGCATCGCCAGAGTCGCCTGGGTGTTGGCCAGCAGGACTGTCTCGGTGACCTCAAGCTCAAGCTGGCTTGGCCGCAATCCAGACGCGTCGAGTGCCTCGACGATCGTCGAGAGCAAACGGGAGTTGCGAAATTGCGTTGGCGACAGATTGACGGCAAGCCTGATGCTTTTGGGCCAGCTTGCCGCGTCGAGACAGGCCTGCTTGAGCACCCATTCGCCGATCGGCACGATCAGACCGATCTCCTCGGCCAGGGGGATGAACTCCGCCGGAGAGACAGTACCACGCGCCGGGTGGTGCCAGCGCAGCAGTGCCTCGAAGCAGCTGACTTCGCCGCGATCGAGATTGAGCAGCGGTTGATAGTAGATCTCGAATTGACCCCGTGCCAGCGCTTCGCGCAGATCGAGTTCGAGAAGCCGCCGCGCCTGCATGCGAGCGTCCATTTCCGGCTCGAAGAACCTATACGTCCTACGTCCTTCCGCCTTCGCCCGGTAGAGCGCCATGTCGCCATTCTTGAGCAACTGGTCGGCGTTCCCGCCATCGTTCGGCGCAATGGAAATGCCAACGCTGGCACTGATCACAATCCCATGCCCATCGACGACATAAGGCGCGCTCAGCGCATCGATGACCTGTTGCGCGAGGGCGGTGGCCTCGACCGGCTGTTCGGCCCCCCTTTGGATGATCACGAACTCGTCGCCACCGAGCCTCGCCACCGTGTCTTCTTCGCGCACGACCTGCCTCAGCCTCGCGGCGACCTCTTTCAACAATGCGTCGCCTACCGGGTGCCCCAGCGTATCGTTGACCGTTTTGAAATGGTCTAGATCGAGGCAAAGGAAGGCAGCCTTGCTATCCTTGCGTTCCATCTCGATCAAAGCTTCCTCGGCGCGTTCGCGGAACAAAATGCGGTTTGGCAGATCCGTGAGCCCGTCATGGCGCGCCATGTGCGAGATGCGGGCTTCGCTGCGTCGCAAGTCGGTCACATCGTGGTGGGTGGCAAGCCAGCCGCCGCCCGGCAACGGCTGGTGGATAAGGTCGATGGTGCGCCCGTCCCTGAGTTCCACAAGGCTTACCACGCGCTCGGCGCGATCGATGGTCGCCGAGAGCTCTTCGAGATACTTGTCCGGGTCATGGCCGACATAGAGACCGGCGGCGATACGATATCGCATCAAGTCGGCCCACTGCGTGCCTGGACGGGTCAAGCCCTCTGGCAGGTGGTAGAAGTCGGCATAGGCCTGGTTACAGAAAACCAGCCGTCGCCCGGCATCGAACATGCACAGTCCCACCGGCATGTTCGCGGCAGCGGCAGCGAGGTGCTGCCGTTCCAGCTCGGCCTCGCGGGCCAAGGCGTTGCTGCGCTCCAGACTGGCACGGTAACCGGCAAAGGCGGAGAAGAGCACTCCGACCTCGTCCTGCCTATCCGTTTTCAATGCAACTAGGTTCGAGCGGTGTTCTCCCCGCGTCAACCGGTGCATCGCCTCGCTGACCGCCAGGATCGGCTTGCTGACATTGTGGCGTATCCAGACAATAAGCAAGCCAAGGCAAAAGGCCGCAAAGGTAATCGCGGCCCAGGCCAGCCGCTGTGCGATGGTGTAGGTGCGGTCCGCCATGGAGGCGGCAGCCGTGCTCCGCTGATTGGTGAGCGCCAAGAGGCCGTTCAACCGATCAGCCGCCGCGGCAACCGTCGGAACTGAAATAGCCTCGAACTCATTGGCGGCCTTCGTTCGCTGTCCCGCATCGAGGAGCGGGATAATTGACGACAGGGAGTCCTGATATGCCGTCCACAGATTGACAAACTGGTCGAACAGCCGCTGCTCAGACGCCGATCCAGCACTCCTGCGGTAGGCGCGGCGGCCTTGGAGCATTTCTTCGCTCTCTCCCGCCATCTGTTTGTCGATGTCAGATATTTGCTGAGCGTCGGTGGTGCTCATGCGCAGCGTTGCATAAAGCTGGTGTTGCGCCAGGTTGCGCTTCATCTGCTCGACGATTTGGACTTGCGGCAACCAAATGCCCGTAATCTCGCTCGTGACCTTGTTGAGTGCTCGTAGTTGCGAAACACCAAATACACCTACTGCGACGATGCAGAGCAAGGCCAGTCCGAAGCCCAGTGAGAGCTTGCTGCCGACACTAACATCTCTAAACCGTTTCATCCAAACGCCGATCTGATGAGACTTGTCCCGACCGCGCGCGCCGATAGCGCGAGAAGTGGAAGCGCCTCACTGATCTCGCGCTTAATGTATTAAAGCTGACTTAAGATCGAAGTTGAAACGACTTATTCGGCGGCCGCAGTGCAGCGGGCGAATCATAGCCAGAGATTGTCCCTCTGCTATCCAGAAAGCAGTCAGCAAAGTTATGCTTGCCGCCGTTTGACTTCCGCCCGAGGGCCTCCCGCCCACGAGCAAGCACATGGTCGCTATCAAACATGCATGCTGCGGGGCGGAAATATCCTTCTGGACGCTAATACAAGCCGCTACATATTTAACGAGTGGGCGGCTGTCGGCGCAGATCGTTCGGTGCACGACTGCTGACCAACGCATCGACCGGCTGAATTCGGGATGGGAGGAAGGCCGTGGGAGATCACACCGGCTCGGCGCGCAACGCAGCCGACTTCGTCATTCACAACGTGCTGGATACGGTCCAATACTCCGACCGGGGCGTGGTGGTCACAATGGTCGATCCGCAAGGCGCACGTCTTCGCCTCCATATCACCATGGTCACGGGCGAGATGCTTTGCGAACATATCGCCGAAGCGCTGGAGCAGCGTTACGGGCAATAGCAAGCCTGCTGTGGCAGCGCCGTAATCTTATTCAGCGCGCCTGGGAAATCCCTCAGCACTGGCTGTCGACGACGAAAAGGGCTTGGCAATGCGTTAGTCTAGCATCGAGCAGATGACAGTAGATTTCTTGAAGACAATGGATGCCCTCGCACTGCTGAATGCACCGCAGGCCACAACCGAATTTACATCAGAGATCAAGGTGAGAGAGCTGCTTTCACCCAATCCAGCCGTGCGGCAGGGACGAGGCCGTAGTTGTAGAAATTGAGGCCGTCGACCTCCGGGCGCCGCGCCGGCTTCACTTTTGCGACGAGCACATTCGGCCCGGCCATTTCAGGATAAAAGAGCCGGTAGCCGGTACCGAGGAACTTTCCGGCGCCGAGCGCGGCGCGACCGGCCTTTATCAGGCTTGCGACATCGTCCGCCCGCATGTCGTAGGCGCACAGGATCGCCCCATCGCAGACCTGGCCCAGCGCCGCGAGATCGCAGCCTCCGAGCCAGCCGTCCTTCAGGTCAATGATGAGGATGGTCGTCGCCGGATGCGCGACCTCGCGCAGTTCAGCGACGAGGCTGGTGACCGGCTCGAAGCGCCAGGCAAGATAGGCGTGGAGTTCGGGCCAGGGCCGGAAGACATCGAGCCCGCCCGCCGGAAAATCGGGAAAGCGCCGCGCAGGCACCGCCCGCTCGCAGGTCTCGACGATCCATTGCGCGACGAGTTTTCGCGCCGCGTCGCCATCGACGCCGGCTTTGGTCGCGCGATCCAGACAGGACGGGCAAAAACACAATGAAAGGAGAAAATCGTCTTCCGGCGTGAGCCCCACGCCGTCCTTTTCGTGATGATATTCATGCGCAAAACCCATGAAGGACGGGCTTTCAAGCTCGATCCTGTCCGGCCTGTAGCCATACGAGATATCGGCGACCAGCGCGCGGACATAGGCGCGCGCGTCCGGGTTCGAGGGACAAAGATTGTAATAGTTGGGATCGCCGAAGGCGTTGCGGGTAACGGCTTGCGGGTAGCGCATGCCGAGGCGCGTGTTGTGCAGGCACACGGTCCAGCATGAAACCCTTGGCCCGCCTGCGTCGCGGCGGCGGATAAGCTGGCCAAGCACGTCGCCGCCCTCGCCGATCACATCCGCCACCTTCGGCTGAATGACGAGGTCGGCCCACCGTGCCGCCGACGGCTTGAAGTAGATCGTGCCGTCCTCCGGGAAATAGGCTTTGCGCTTCGGGCTGCGCGGCTGCAGGAAGCGCCCGGCATGATAGGAGGTCGCGAGGCTCACCATGTTGAGCCCAGCGCGTTGCGTGAGGTCGCGCTCGACCGTCTCCAGGCCGAGATCCTGGATATCCCACGGATAGGTCCACATCGAAAGCTGCATGCTGGTCCTCGGTTTGCTGGCGCCGCCCGGCGCTGGTTCGTTGTCAGCCTTCGACGGGTTCCGCCACCTGCATCAGGCAGTCGCCGGCCTCGCACATCGTGTGCAGCCGGCGCGACAAAACGATGCCGCTTTCGGCAAAATGCAGGGCCTCCTCGGCGGCGTCCAGCCGCTCGAAATCGTGGTACCAGCCTGCCACCTGTCCGGCGCTTACGCTGTCGCCGAGCTTGACCGCCGGTTCGAACCAGCCGCGCCGCGTCGCGTAGAGACCCTGACTGTGGCGCGACAGCGAAAGCAGCCGCGTCGGTGCCACCGGCCCGGCGCCGGGCGCCAGCAACGGCGTCTCCACCACGCCCAGCGCAACCATGAGGCTGTCGAGTGCGCGGGCGGTCAGGGCCATCGATTCGACCGTCGCCGTGCCGCCGCCGCCGAACTCGCCGCTGACGCCGATCGCGCCGGCGCGACGCGCCGCGCCCATCGAGGTCGGTGATGCTGGGCCATTGTCAGCGATGAAGCCGAAGGGCATGCCGAGCGTGCGCATCAGTTCGACACCGCGCCGATGCCGCTCGGGATCGGCGTTGCGCTCGACGAGTGCGGTCGGCAGATGCTCCATCGAGGTGCCGCCGGAATGGATGTCGAAGACGACGTCGTGACGCGCAAACAGCTCCGTCTCCAGGAAATGCGCAAGCCGGCTGGTCGGCGTGCCCGACGGATCGCCCGGAAACGCCCGGTTGAGGTTGCCGCCGTCGAGCGGCGAGCAGCGCTTGGCCGCCATCACCGCCGGGGCATTCGTCATCGGCAGGATGGTGACGCGGCCGCGGATTGCAGCCGGATCGAGGCGGCGCACCAGCTTCGCCAGCGACAGCTCGCCCTCATATTCGTCGCCGTGATTGCCGGCCATCAGCAGCAGCGACGGACCTTCGCCATTGCGGATGGTGCAGATCGGCACCTTGACTTGGAAATAGGGCGACCGGTCGATCGAGAACGGGATGCTCAGATGAGCGAGCGTCTTGCCGTCACGGTCGAAATCGAGCGTGTGGACGAGGCCGGTATGCATAGCGTCCCCTTTAAACAGCCGCGACCGCGGTGACTTCGATGCGCAGATCCGGATCGGCCAGACGAGCTTCGACGCAGGCCCGGGCCGGTAGCCGCGCGGGATCGACCCAGGCATCGTAGATCTTGTTCATCGCTTCGAAGTCACCGATCTGCGGCAGGAAGACGTTGACCGCCACCAGCTTCGACTTGCTGCTGCCGGCCTCGTTGAGAAGCGCCTCGACCTTGGCCAGTACGTCGCTCGTCTGCGACTCGATGCCGGCCTTGCGATCACTGGCGACCTGGCCGGCTATGTGCACCATGCCGCCATAGACCACTGCCTGCGACATGCGGGAGCCGGACTGGAAGTATTTGATCATATTGGATCCTTTCGAGGTTTTTTCTTGGGGCCGGATCAGCCGAAAAAGGTTGGGAATGCGTGGGCGACGTGTCCGCTCTCGTCCACGCCGAAGATCACCCGGTAGCGGTCGAGACAGGTGCAGGGGTGCGAAATGCCGAATTCGATGACGTCGCCGACGGCGATGTCATCGCCCGGCTGCAGCGACAGAAATGCGTGCTGGTCGTTGAGCTTGATCACCTGCGGCTGCATCGGTGGCGCAGGCAGTTTTTGACCGGCGCGATAAACAGCGAGCGGTTTCGGGAAACCCTGGTCGAATGAGACGTCCCGCATTCCCATGCCGCAGATGGCGAGGCTCGGTTCCGGCCGCGACAGCAATTCAGCCCAGACGCGCAGCGCCGGACGGAAGGAGCGCCGCGCCGAAGCGCCGGCACCGCCTACGGCAAAGCCGTTACGGGCGTCAACGGCGCCCAGCGATCGGTCGTAAATGCCGTGGTCGTGGAAGAAGATGGCGCCGCTGCGCAGCACCAGCGTCGCCTTGTCGTCCCGTTCGACCAGCGGCGACAGCGCCGTCACCACCTTGTCGAAGAAGACCGAACCGCCGGCCGTCACGATCAGCGGCGCATCGCCGCCGATGCGGGCGCGCAGCCTGAGGAACATGTCGCCGACAGTGGCCAGCAGCGCGGAAACCGCCTCGTCGCTGCGAACCGGATCGGGTTGGGCGGCAGCGCCTTCGTAGGTGGCGACGCCGGCGATCCGCAGCCGTCCGCCGGTGGCAGCGACGGCATCGGCGATCGCCTCGGCCTCTGTCGTGCTGCGCGCGCCCGCCCTCGCCGCGCCGAGCTCGACTAGGACGCGCAACGGCGCAAGGTCTGCATTGCCGCGCCATGCGTCGGCGAGAGCCCGCACGATCGCAACCGAGTCGGCAAAGACGTAGAGCTCGGCACCCGGCCAGGCGCCAATCAGTTTGGCCAATCGGCTCGCACCACCGGCGCCGCCGACCTCATTGGCGATGATCAGCCGGGAGAGACCCGCTTTCAGCATCACCGTCGCCTGCCTGATATCGGCGACCGTCGTGCCCCAGCCACCGGCCTCGACCAACGAACGGGCAAGGTCCGGCGCCATCGGCGTCTTGGCATGCGGCGCTATTGCGGCGCCGTGCTCGCGCGCGTAACGCAGGAACAGATCGCGGTTCGAAGCGAAAGCCGCCTCGTCGAGTGTGAGCAGCGGCAGCGACATGCAACCATCGGCCGGATGCCAGCCTTGCTGTCCGACCAGGTTGGAATCCAATCCGGACGTGCCCGGAGGCACGCCGCGCATGCGGTCGTCGAGCGTAAAATTTTCATGCACGTCAAGCGGCGGAGCCGATGTGTTCTCGTTCATCAGATGCTACCTCTTCCGCTATCATCAAACGAGGGCCGGACCGATTGCCGGCGCTCCCCACAGTCTGCGAGGATCGCGTGCCCAATCCCTATTCCGGACCGATCGTCGACGCGCATCATCATCTGTGGGATCTCGGCCTTGGACGGCATCCCTGGCTCACTGCCACCGCTGGCGAGCGCGGCGGTCTGGGCGATCTTGGACCGCTGCGTCGCAACTATCTTCCCAACGACTATCTTCGCGATGCCGCGAGGCACAACATCGTGGCCACCATCCATGTCGAAGCCAACTGGGCCGCAGGAGATAGCGTCGGCGAGACGCGCTGGCTGGAGACGCTGGACAAGGCGCGAGGCGTCGCTGCCCGCTACGTCGTCCATGTGCCGCTCGCCAGTCCGCAGACGCCGGCGCTCATCGAAGCGCAGACCGCTTTCGACCGCGTCGCTGGCGTACGCGACATTTTGAGCTGGGATCCCGATCCCGCCCGCCGCTTCGCCGCCCGCGACGGCATCATGGACGATCCGGCCTGGCGCAGCGGCCTTGGCCTGCTCGGCCGTCACGGGCTCTCGTTCGACCTGATGGTGTTCCCGCGCCAGCTCGCCGACGCCGCGCGCTTGGCGGCATCGTTCCCGGATCAGCAATTCGTCCTCAACCATTGCGGCAGCCCGATCGACCGCGACGCCGAGGGCATGCACAGATGGCGCGACGGCCTGCAGCGCCTCGCCGAACGCGACAACGTCGCCATCAAGATCTCGGACCTCGTCGCCTACGATCATAATTGGACGCTCGACAGCTTGCGGCCGGTGGTGCTGCACTGCATCGACTGTTTTGGCGCCGGGCGCGCCATGTTCGGCTCCGACTTCCCGGTCGCCGGCCTGCATGCCTCGTTCGACGAGGTGTATGACAGCTTCAAGGCTATCACGGCCGACCTTTCCGCCGATGAGCAAGCGGCGCTGTTCTGCGGCAATGCCAAACGGATTTATAGGCTGGACGACATCTCATCGACGAGCCTGCTCCCTGCCTGAGAGAAGCAGCAGTCCGAGGATCAGCGAGCCGAACAGGATGCTGCGCCAGCCGGGCGACGCATTGACCACGGTGATCAGCGCCGTGATCGTCACCAGAAGGATCGCCCCGGGGATGGTGCCTGCATAGGTGCCGAGTCCGCCGAGGATGGAGGTGCCGCCAAGCACGACGGCCGCGATCGAGGCAAGCAGGTAGGGATCGCCGATCCCGACATAGCCCTGTCCGTTCATGCCGAGCACCAGCACGCCGGCCAGCCCTGCCGTGAAGCCGCTGATGCCGTAGACGGCAAGTGTCGTCGACGTCATGGGAACGCCCGACAGGGAAGCCGCCAGCGGGTTCGCGCCCATAGCAAAAATGCGCGCACCGAAAGGCGTTGCGTGCATGACCGTCAGCACGACGGCCGAGACGGCAATCCACAGGATGATACCCGCCGGGATGCCGGCCGGGCGGGCATTGCCAAGCCAATGGACCAGCGGGTTTTCGGCGGTGACGGCGCTGCCGCCGGCGATGATGATCAAGAGCCCTTGCAGGAAGGTCGCCATGGCCAGCGTCATGATCATTGGATGCACACGCAGCAGTGCCACGCCCAGGCCGTTGACCACCCCGATTGCGGTGGTCAATGCGAGCACAGCGATCACGGACACAAGGCCGGTCGGATCGGCCTGCCACGACAGCAGTGGCAGGCTGATGGCGCTGACGGTGACGATCGCCGCGACCGACAGGTCGATGCCGCCGGCGATGACGACGAAAGTCTGGCCCGCCGCGACGAGGCCGATGACGGCGCCGAGTTCGACCAGGTAGCGCAGGTGGCCATAGGCGCCGAAGCCGCGAGAAACGAAGCTCGCCACGATCCAGACGGCCGCGACGATGGCAAGCGTGAGAAACGGCCGGCTTTTCAGGATTGCGCTCGCGCGTTTGCCGCCGGCGCTGTCGTTCCAGGCTGTCATTGCTGCACCTTGCGGAATTGCGGAATGGCGACGGCGCCGATGATGATCAGGCCTTGCGCGACATATTGCGCCACCGGCGTGAAGCCGAGAAAGAACATCACGCTGATCATCAGGCTGAGCAGCAGGCTGCCGGCAAGCGCGCCGCGCATGGTTCCTTGCCCACCGAGGAAGCCGATGCCGCCAAGCACTGCGGCGGCGATCGAATTCAACGTGAAAGCCGTACCGATCACCGGGTCGCCCGAACCCGTCTGTGCGGCGACGAACAGGCCGGCGCCCGTCGACAGCAATCCGCTGATCGCATAGGCGGCGACGCGCGCCGCGTCGACCGGCACGCCGGAGCGATAGGCGCCGACCGGATTCTCGCCGGCGGCATAGAGGCTGAGGCCGAGCGGCGTGGCGAGATAGAGCTTCCACAACAGCACGATGACCACCAGAATCAGGAAGGCCGCCGGCGTATCGCCGGCGAGCAGGTCCGACAACCATGCCGGAATGGCGCCGCCCGGCCGAGGCAGGATCAGCAGCGCAGCGCCGCCGATGATGAAGGAGCCGGCAAGCGTCACCACGATCGCCGGCAGGCGCAGCTTGACGACGATGAAGCCGGTCGCGGCCCCGATGCCGAGCCCAGCCAGCGCCACGGCGGCCGCGCCGCCGGCGACGCCAAGCGGACCGGCCATGGTGGTTGCGGCAATGACGGCGCCAAGGCTGACGGTGGCGCCGATCGCCAGGCTGATGCCGCCGGTCAGCATGAGGATCGCCTGCGCCATCGCCACCAGCGCCAGCGGGAACCAGCTCTGGGTGAATTTGCCAAAACCGGAGGCCGTGAACAGACCAGGGAACAACACGCCATAGGCGGCGAGAAATGCCAGCACGACGAGGAACAGCGTACGCACGCCGACGTTGCGGTGCGCCTGCACCGGCCAATAGAGCGCGCCGGCGGATTTCGCGGAAGGAACGATGCTCATGCCGCGACCTTCTGCTTCTCGGCGCCCATGGCCGCCGACACGATTGCCTCCTCGCTCAACGCCGCCCGGTCCAGCGTGGCCATAATGCGACCTTCGCGCACCACGGCGACGCGATCGCATAGATAGACCAGCTCCGGCGTGTCGGAACTGAGCAGCACGACGGCTTTCCCGGCGTCGGCGAAGGCGCGAAGCATCAGATAGATTTCGCGCTTGGTCTCGACATCGACGCCGCGCGTCGGATCGTTGAGCAGAAGCACCAGCGGGTCATACGGCATCCACTTCGCCAGCGCGACCTTCTGCTGGTTGCCGCCGGAGAGCGCCTGCGCCGACCGGCCAAGATCGCCCTTGATGGCAAGCTGCGCGGCGAGGCTCTTGCCCGTCTCGCGTTCGGCCCTGCGGCTGCGCAGCCTCAGGGCCGGCAGCCTGGCGAAGGCAGGCAGCATCATGTTGGTGAGGATCGGATGGATCAGGTGCAGCCCTTCCCGCTTTCGGTCGGCCGGCACATAGGCGAGCCCCAGCGCATTGGCCTTCGGCACGCCGCCCGGCAGGCCCGATGTTCCGTTGACCGTCGCCGATGCCGTCCTGGCTGGAATCGCGCCATAGAGGCCGAGGAGCAGATCCTCCTGCCCCTGCCCGACCAGCCCGCCGATGCCCAGCACTTCTCCGGCCCTGATGTCGAGGTCGACATCGCGCATCAGGCCAGCGGAGAACCCGCGGACCGATATCGCATTGGCAGACGACGCGGACGGCCGCCATTTGGGAAAAAGATCGCCCGGGTCGCGCCCGACCATCAGCCGCACAAGCCCGGCAGCGTCGGTTCCGGCGAGCGGGCGATCGGCCGTGCAGGTGCCGTCCTTGAGCACGGTGACATGCTGGCAGAGCGCCATCACTTCGTTCAGCCGGTGGGAGATATAGAGAATGGCGATGCCTTCCGCACGCAACCGCTCCAACAGGTCCGTGAGTATTTTCGTTTCGGTGGCGGACAGCGAGGATGTCGGTTCGTCCAGGATGAGAACCCGCGGCTTGCGATAGAGCGCTTTGGCGATCTCGACCATCTGCCGGCGCCCGAGCGCAAGACGGCCGACGGGCGTCGACAGCGGTTCGTTGAGCCCGACCAGCGCGCAGGCGGCTTTCGCCCGCCCGGCGAGCTCATTGTAATCGATCAGGCCGAACCGTTTTGGATAGGCACCGAGCCCGATGTTTTCGGCGATCGAAAGGCTGGCGGTCAGGCTGAGTTCCTGCTGCACGACGGCGATGCCGGCCTGCCGCGCCAGCGCCGGCGTCATGCGTGGCACGGCGCGTCCGTCGACTTCGATCTCCCCGCTGTCCGGCCGCAGCGCCCCGGACAGCAGATTGATCAAGGTCGACTTGCCGGCGCCGTTCTCGCCGAGCAATGCGTGCACGCGGCCCGGCTGCAGAGCGATGGAAACGCCGCGCAGGACGGGGTTGCCGAAGAATGCCTTCGACACACCCCGCGCGGCCAGGAGCGGAGCCACGGTTGTCAATGCTACAACCCTTCCGGCTTATTTCTGCGCCAGCAGCTTCTTGAACAGTTCCTCATCGTAGGGCGAATAGATATAGCCGTCAGCCGGGAAATCCTTGGCGCGGGCGAGATATTCGTCGATATTGGAATTGTCGATGACCGGCAGCGGGATCTTGACGAAGGCCGGCACATCCTTGCCTTGCAGCGCCTGGACCGCGGTGTAGGCGGCAAGGGCGCCGAGCCAGTTCGGCTGCATGGTGGCCCAGCTCTTCAGGCCCTTTTCCTTCCACAGTTCAAGGAACTGGCGCGCATTCTCGCCGGTGATCGGCACCTGGTCGCGGCCCTGCTTGTCGAGCGCCAGCACCGCTCCGGCGGACAGCGCGCCGCCGAGCGACAGGATGCCGTCGATCTCGGGGTTGGCGAAGAGCAGACTAGTGACGGCTTCCTGGGCAGGCGCGACGTTATAGGGCGTGTTGGTCTCGGCCAGGATCTTCACATCGGGATGAGCCTTCAGCTCCGCATCCGCGCCCTTGCGGCGATCGTCGCTAACCGAAATGCCGGCTGGGCCATTGAGGATGAGGATCTTGCCCTTGCCGCCGATGGCGTTGATCAGGAACTTGGCGGCCTGGTCGCCCCATTGCGAAGAATCGGTGTTGATCTTGGCGGTCACCTTGTCGGTGTCGACGAGGCTGTCGAAATTGATGATGGCGATGCCCTTGGCGCAGGCGTCGGCCAGCACGCGCGCCGGCGCGGTCGAGGAACCGGCAATCAGGATGATGGCATCGACATTGGAATCGATCATCGACTGGATCTGCTGGATCTGCACGTTGGCGTCGCCCTGGGCGTCGGTCACGACCAGCTTGTCGACAAGACCCTGCTTCTTCAGCGTCTCGACCTCGGCTTCGATCGTGCCCTGCGTCTGCTTCATCCAGGTTGGCACGGAATAGATGTCGGCCCAGCCGATCGTGTAGGGCGGCTTGCGATCGCCCTTGATGCAGTTGGCGGCTGCGTTGGCCGCGGTGCCGGCGCTCACGGCCAGAATAAGACCGAGGCAAAGGGCGCTGGCGGATGCGAAAAACGACGATTTCTTCATGACGGTTCCCCTTGGTGGCTATTGTCCGGACGCGCGAAATCGGGACGACGAAAGCCATCAGTCGCCGCATCGCGGAACCGCTGCTTTCCCGTCAGAACTTTCTCTGTCCGGCTCGTTAGTTTGTCCGATATTTCAGACAACATGTCTGTATATCGGACAAAACGGATGCTAGTCTGAGCCTTGACATCTTTCAAGCGTCTTGAGACGAGGACCGAAAAAATGATCCTGGCGACATGAGTGACTTGGCATGAGTGATGGGGCGACTGATCTGATCGAAGCGGGCGCACAGCCGCAGGGCGGCGAGCGGCGTCGCGGCATCGACCGCGTCATCATGCTGCTGGAAGCTCTGCTGAAACATCGCGCGCCGGTGCGCGTGGGCGACCTCGCCAAGATGATCGGCGCGCCGCGCTCAACGACCTACGAGATCGTCAACAGCCTGCTCGAGGCCGAGATGCTCGAGAATGTCGGCTCCGAAGGCAATGTCTATTTCGGCCGTGCGATGCATCTGTTCGGCTGGGCCTACTCACATCACAACGCGCACTACCGCCGCATTCTCGAAACCCTGGACAAGATGGCCGCGGAAACCGGCGAGACGGTCCAGCTCTGCGGGCTGCGCGGCAACAAATATGTGGTCCTCGACTGTCGCGACTCCCCCGGTCCGTTCCGCATCTCAAGCGATGTCGGTGTTGAAGTGCCGATCCCATGGACAGCATCGGGACGGTTGCTGGTCGCTCACATGAACGAAGCGGAGTTGAAGAACTTCATTCCTGCCGAGGACTACAAACTGCCTGACGGTCGCATCGTCGAGCGTGAGCATTTCTTCGCCGATGTCGACCTGGCGCGCCGGCAGGGCTTCAGCGAGACCTCGGCACTCGCCGACCGCTTCACCTGGTGCATGGCTGCCCCGATCCGCGACGGCCACGGCGCCATCAACAGGACGCTTTGCTTTGTGCTCCCCATCGACACGCCGGAGCCGCGACGCAACCAATTGCTCGACCTATTACGCGAGCGCGCCCGTGGACTCTCATTGGCCGAAGTCTAAGCCCGGTCCGCGACAGCTCTAGAGAACCGACACGGGACCGCCTGGCAGAGAATTCTGCAGCCCTTCCAGCGAGCCTTAGAGCCGTCCCGATATCTACTCTGTCCTCACATGATTGCTACCGACATGGAATAGTTTCCGGTCGGGCTCGGTATATGCGGCATCGAGGTGAAGTTTGTCCGCGCTCGCCATTTCGGAGAATTTCCGTGTGCTCAAGCATAGCGTCTCAGGCGCTGGCGTGCGCGAGACGAGCGTGAGCGCAAGAATATCTTCGCAGACCCGCTCGCGACCGAAAATTCTGCCGGTAGGACCCGGTATCCCGCTGCCCCATCTCCCAAGCTGGGTCGCCTCCGCAGCGCAAGTCGATCGACAGGACGATTTCCGGCCATTGTCGGCCGGATTGCGGAAATCAACGTGAAGCAAAGTCAACATGAGGCCGCTGACGGTCCGATGGCGATCGATCCCTTCCGCATGCGCAGGTGAACGACCATGAATTCCGAAGCGTCGCTCGGCTTCCCGAAAGTCCGCTGGCTGGTCCGACGTCGGCTGCAATCCGTCCTCGTCCTTTTCATCCTTACAACTGCGCTGATCTCGATACCCGCACCGGTGGCCGGGCTGCGGGCGGAAGGCGGAACTCTTCCTCTACCGCGCTTCGTCTCGCTGAAAGCCTCATCCGCCAACCTGCGCGTCGGACCGGGCATCGGCTACGACATCCAATGGGTCATGACACGCCCGGGCATCCCGCTGGAGATCTATCAGCAATATGGCAATTGGCGCCGCGTGAGGGACTGGGAGGGAACCACCGGATGGATCTTCGGACCGCTCCTGTCCGGGCGAAGAACGGGGATTGTCGCTCCTTGGGCGAAGAACAAGGTTGCGTTGCGCAACAAGCCGGCAATCGACGGTCGCATCACCGCGTGGCTCGAGCCTCGCGTCCGAGTCAAACTGACACGATGTGACGGGAAGTGGTGCGCTGTCGCGCTGAGGGAGGCGTCCGGGTTCGTCAAACAAACCGACTTGTGGGGCGTCTATCCCGATGAAGTGCTTTAACGGGATGGCTCAAACGCAAGCAAAGGTCCGCGAGCGTCGGCCGAAGGCCGACGCTTCGTCGATACGCGGCGTCGCGGGCGTGCAGATGCTAACGTCTCAAGGCGTAGACATTGTCCATCGACGCGCCACCCAGCGGCAGCGCCATGTCGTCGTCAAGCAGCCGGGTGATGCGAGCAAAGCCGACAAAGGCTTTCCGCGCCTCCTCGGCCGACATTTTGCCCGCCATTGCCGCCGCGCAGCAATTCAGCGCGCATTGGTAAACCGGTCCGCGCCGTCCCGTCGGCCACTTCCGCAGGAACACCATCGCTTCGGAGACGCTATCGACCTCCTCCACAGGATATCCCTGCCCACGCGCAATTCGCACTGGGGTAAAGAAATGCAAGCGATCCATAATTTTCCTCCCGGTCGACCGCAGTGCAGTCGAACTCCATCAAACGCACGTCTCGAGAATTCGTTCCAAACAAATTTGGTTGCCGACGGAAAAAATTTGGAACCGCCGGCCCGCGCCTGAGATGCGAGAAGACATCTGACGACTCGGCTCGCCTCAGGCTGGAGCCATCGGATAAGAGCGATTCTCGTTGAATATCTTTAAGGCGAAAGCCGGCAAATGGATTGCTTGCCGGTTCCCCAGCGTCAGGCTTAACCTCCGCGGTCAAACGCGTGAGGGCGCGTTCTTTTGCAAAGGGGAACACTTGCAATGACTATTCAAGGCGCATCGCCTGACCTCTACAATGAGGATCTGGCTCCCGCAACGGTCAGGAACTGGGGACCGTTTTCGATCTTCAACGTCTGGACCTCGGACGTCCACAGCCTGTGGGGGTACTATCTGGCGGCCAGCCTGTTTCTGTTCTGCGGCGGCTTCGTCAACTTCATCATCGCCATCGGCATCGGCTCGCTGATCATCTACGGCCTGATGAACCTGGTCGGCTATGCCGGTGTGAAGACCGGCGTGCCCTACCCCGTGCTTGCCCGCGCCTCCTTCGGCATCTGGGGCGCCAACGTCCCGGCTCTGGTGCGTGCCATCGTCGCCTGCTTCTGGTACGGCGCCCAGACGGCCGCGGCTTCGGGCGCGATCGTCGCGCTGCTGACGCGCCTGCATTGGTTCGACGAGTTCAACAAGAGCTCGCATATGCTTGGCCATTCCACCCTCGAGGTGATCTGCTTCGTCATCATCTGGGCGCTGCAATTGCTGATCATCCAGAAGGGCATGGAAACCGTGCGCCGCTTCCAGGATTGGGCCGGCCCGGCCGTTTGGGTCATGATGCTGATCCTGGCCATCTATCTTTGCGTGAAGTCGGGCACCTTCGCCTTCACCAGCGACATCCCGATGGATGTGCTGCTGGACAAGACCAAGGATGCCGGCGTTCCGGGCGAGCCTGGTTCCTGGACCGCCCTGTTCGCGGTGGCCGCGATCTGGGTGACCTATTTCTCGGCGCTCTATCTCAACTTCTGCGATTTCGCCCGCTACGCGCCGGACAATGCAGCGCTGCGCAAGGGCAACATCTGGGGCCTGCCGGTCAACCTCATCCTGTTCTCCCTGGTCGCCGGCGTCACCACGATCGCCGCCTATGATGTCTATCACGAGGTGCTGCTGCATCCCGACCAGATCTCGGCCAAGTTCGACAGCTGGTTCCTGGCGGCGCTTGCCGCGCTGACCTTCGCGGTGGCGACGCTGGGTATCAATGTCGTGGCGAATTTCGTCTCGCCGGCCTTCGACTTCTCCAACGTCTTCCCGCGCCAGATCGACTTCAAGAAGGGCGGCTACATCGCGGCGCTGATCGCCTTGGTGCTCTATCCCTTCGCGCCATGGGAAGGCAGCGCCGCTTCCTTCGTCAACATCATCGGCGCGACGATGGGACCGATCTTCGGCGTGATGATGGTCGATTATTATCTGATCCGCAAAAGCGAGGTCGACGTCGCGGCGCTCTATCGCGAGGACGGCGAGTTCCGTTTCCAGAGCGGCTGGCATGCCAACGCCTTCATCGCCGCCGGTATCGGCGCCATCTTCTCCTCGATCCTGCCCAACTTCACCAACTGGCTGCCGTCCTGGTGGGGCGTCTATGGCTGGTTCTTCGGCGTGGCGATCGCAGGCGCCGTCTACTATGTGCTGCGCACAATGGCGCTCGGCGCAGGCGCCAGAACGGCGAAGGCCTGAAACAAGGCAGTAGGCAGTAGGGATTAGGCAATAGAAAATGCTGCCTACTGCCTACTGCCGACCATCTCGGCGAGGCGACGCACTGTGTTCCAATTGCGCGACGTGCCGACGCCGAAGCGCTTGTGATTGGCCGCGGCGAGCAGTCGTGAGCTCGGCCGCTCGCGGGAGAAGACAAGCCAGATATCGCCGTCGACCCAAAGCACTCTCTCATCGTCAGCGGCATGGGCCTGGAGCGCTTCGACGGCATCCGCCGACACCGGCTCGCGCATCACGCGCACCGCGACCTGATCGGCCGAAGCGGCGGATTCGCCCGGAAACGGATTGGCTGCAGCAAGCTTGAGCCAGTCCTCGGCGCCGCGCACGATGATGTCGACATGGCGGCCGAAGGTTTGCTCGAAGGCCTTTTCCAGCCGCTGCTCGAGCTTTGAAATGTCGCCGGCTCGCGCCTCGAACACCAGATTGCCGGTCGCGACCAGCGTGCGGACGTTTTTCAACCCCAGCTTCTCCGCCATGGCCTTGAGGTCGGCCATGACCACCCGCCGCCCCTCGCCCAGGACGATGCTGTAGAGCAGCGCGACATAAGTTTGTATGGCCAATGTGCCGGCCGGTTGCTCAAACCAGCCGCGACTGATCCACGGCGGCCGAAATGAAACTCGCGAACAGCGGGTGCGGGTCGAGCGGCCGGCTCTTCAGTTCGGGATGGTACTGCACGCCGATGAACCAGGGATGGTCGGGATATTCGACCGTCTCCGGCAGCACGCCGTCGGGCGACATGCCGGCAAACACCAGGCCGCAATCCTCGAGCCGCTGCTTGTAGTCGATGTTGACCTCGTAGCGATGCCGGTGGCGTTCGGAAATCTGGGTGTCGCCATAGATTTCGGCAATCTTGGAGCCCTTGGCGAGGTCGGCCTGATAGGCGCCGAGCCGCATCGTGCCGCCGAGGTCGCCGGTGGCCCGGCGCTTTTCCAGCATATTGCCCTTGAGCCACTCGGTCATCAGGCCGACGACCGGCTCGTCGGTCGGGCCAAATTCGGTCGAAGAGGCATGCTCGACGCCAGCCAGCGACCGGGCCGCCTCGATACAGGCCATCTGCATGCCGAAGCAAATGCCGAAGTAAGGCACCTTGCGCTCGCGGGCGAACTTCGCCGCCAGAATCTTACCCTCGGAGCCGCGCTCGCCGAAGCCGCCGGGAACGAGGATGCCGTGCACCTTCTCCAGCCAGGGCGTCGGATCCTCCTTTTCGAAGATCTCGCTTTCGATCCAGTCGAGCTTGACCTTGACGCGGTTGGCGAGGCCGCCATGCGAAAGCGCCTCGATCAGCGATTTGTAGGCGTCCTTGAGGCCGGTGTACTTGCCGACGATGGCGATCGTCACCTCGCCTTCCGGATTGTGGATGCGATTCGACAGCGCCTGCCACGGCTCCATGCGCGGCTTCGGCGCCGGATCGATGCCGAAGGCGGCGAGCACTTCCGAATCGAGCCCTTCCTTATGGTAGGCCATTGGCACGTCGTAGATATGCGACACGTCCAACGCTTGGATGACGGCGCTTTCGCGCACGTTGCAGAACAGCGAAAGTTTTCTGCGCTCTTCCTTGGGGATCGGCCGGTCGGCACGCACCAGAAGGATGTCGGGCGCGATACCGATGCCGCGCAATTCCTTGACCGAATGCTGCGTCGGCTTGGTCTTCAACTCGCCGGCGGTCGGGATGTAGGGCATCAGGGTGAGATGCACATAGACCGCGTTGTTGCGCGGCAGGTCGTTGCCGAGCTGGCGGATCGCTTCCAGGAAGGGCATCGCCTCGATGTCGCCGACCGTGCCGCCGATCTCGCACAGCACGAAATCGTAGTCGTCATTGCCGTCGAGCACGAAATGCTTGATCTCGTCGGTGACGTGCGGGATCACCTGCACGGTCGCGCCGAGATAATCGCCGCGCCGCTCGCGCTCGATGATGTTCTTGTAGATGCGGCCGGTGGTAATGTTGTCCTGCTGGTTGGCCGAGCGCCCGGTGAAGCGCTCGTAATGGCCGAGATCGAGATCGGTCTCGGCGCCGTCATCGGTCACGAACACTTCGCCATGCTGGTAAGGCGACATCGTTCCGGGGTCGACATTCAGGTAAGGATCGAGCTTCTTGATCCGTGCGCGATAGCCTCGCGCCTGCAGAAGAGCCCCAAGAGCTGCTGCGGCGATGCCTTTTCCGAGTGAGGAAACCACGCCGCCTGTGATGAATACATATCGCGCCATGGGAGTCATCGCTTAACGCGGCCTGATTGATTCCGCCAGAGAAAAAACCGCCGCGAAGGTTTTTTCCCAAAGTGGCGCCGGTGCCTCCAGAGCATGATCCCGAAAAGTGGAAACCGGTTTTCGGGAAAGATCATGCTCCAACAAGGAACAGCCCTTGGATTCGGTCAAAACAAAAGGGCCGGCGATGCCGGCCCTTTCGGCAGTTTGATGGAAGTCGTTAAATGATCACGACCTTGGTGCCGATCTTGACACGGCTATAGAGGTCCATGACGTGCTCGTTGATCATGCGGAAGCAGCCATTGGAGGCGCTGGTTCCGATCGTTTGCGGCGCGATGGTGCCGTGGATGCGCAGATGCGTGTCCTTCTTGCCGTCATAGAGGTAGATAGCGCGCGCGCCGAGCGGGTTCTCGCCACCGCCGGGCATGCCGTCCTTGTACTGGCCGTAATGCTTCGGCTCGCGCTTCTGCATGTCGAGCGTCGGAATCCAGCGCGGCCATTCCTGCTTGTCGCCGACCGCCACGGTGCCTTTGAACTGCAGGCCCTCACGGCCGACGGCGATGGCATAACGACGCGCTGTCGAATAGCTCTCGACCAGATAGAGGCGACGCGCGTTGGTGTCGATGACGATGGTGCCCGGCTCGTAGCCCGAGAAGGAAACATCCTGCGGCACGAATTCCGGCTTCACCTTGAATGGGCGCTTGGCCTCCTTCTTGGCAAGGGCGGAATCGAGCGCCCGGGTTTCGGGCAGATAGTTGATCGAGGTGACCGAGGAACCGCCGAACAGGCCGGCGAACAGCCCGCCGCTGCTCGTCTGCTTCTGGCCGGGGTTCTCGCTGCGCAACTCGCCATTGTTGCCCGTGGCCGTGATGTTCATCGCCTCGGCCGGGATCGGCTCGGCGGTCTGCATCGGCTCAACCGGCATCAGCGGCTCGATGATCTTGATGGTCTTCTTATTGGCAGGCTTGGCATCGGCGACTTGGGCCGGAGCAGCGCCGCCGTTCTTCTTGGCGAGCCATTCCTGGCGCGCGGCGTCCGCCTTGGCCTTCGCTGCCTCACGCATCGCCATCTTGCGAGCCTCGAGCGCCTTCTGCTTGGCGGCTTCCTTGTCCGCCGCGATCTTGGCCTCGAGCTTGCTGATCTGCGCGAGATCGTCCGGAGTCGGGTTTTTCTTCTTCTTGAGGAGCCTCAGCTGCGATGCGTCGCTCTTGGCGGCGACAGGAATTGCGTCGGTCCTCTCAACCGACGGGGAAGTGGCCAGATTTGCCGGTCCGGCAAAGGCCGAGGAACCCATGCCGAGGACGGCACAGAATCCCAGAAGGATGAAGCTGCGAAGCTGCATGGCGAAGATCCGATTGTTCAGTGCAAGTTGCCCACGGCGTCGCCCGGCGCCCCCCAAGGACGCCGAAAAGTGCCGCGCGCAATCTATAGTCGATGGGCTGTCGTCGCCTCAAGCTGAGGCAGGCGCTACGCCCAGTTGAATCTTCGTGATGGGCGCGCATTTGCCGCGACTGTGTTCAAAGAACAACAGATCGCGGCCCGATGCTTGTCCGGCTACTGGTTCGGGACCTGCGGGGTGACCGGCAGGGTGACGCCATTGTTTGCCGGCGGCGTGGCCGGATTCGCGGGCGCCGGCGCAGCCGGAGCGGGCGTCGTTGCCGGGGCCGGCGGGGTCGCGCCATTGGCGAGCGGCGTGGTCGTCGCCGTGCCGCCTGACGGAGCCGTGCTGCCGGCCGGAGCCACGGGCTTGGAGGTGCCCACCGGCCCGTTGGAACCCGGCAGCTGGTTGAGCACGCCGTTGCCCTGGCCGGACGTCGCCGGACGGTCGAGAATGTCGATCGGCTTCTCGCCGTAGCGGGCAAGGATCGACAGCGCCAGCGATGTTACGAAGAAGGCCGCAGCCAGGATTGCGGTGGCGCGGGTCAGCGCGTTGGCGGCGCCGCGCGCGGTCATGAAGCCGGAACCGCCGCCGATGCCAAGGCCGCCGCCTTCGGAGCGCTGCAGCAGCACCACGCCGACAAGGGCGAGCACGACCATGAGGTGGATGACGATCAGTACGGTTTCCATAATTTATCCTGGCGAGGCCGAGCGCTGCCGCGCATACGACCGGTGTTTTGGAGGCGGCTCCTTACAATGCTTTGGCGGCATTTCCAAGCCCGTGGCCGGGAATATGGGAAGCAATGCGGCCATTACAACGATTTAGGCCGCGCGAGCCTGGACGACGGTCGCTAAGCGATGTTCATATAGGCTTCCGCAATCGCCAGAAAGTCGGCTGCCTTGAGGCTGGCGCCGCCGACGAGCGCGCCATCGACATTCTCGACGCCAAGGAGTTCCACCGCATTGGAGGGCTTGACCGAGCCACCGTAAAGAATGCGCATCTTCGCCGCGGCATCGCCCAGCGACCCCGTCAGCTTGCCGCGGATATGCGCATGCGCCTCGGCTACGTCGGCCGCGGTCGGGGTCAGGCCGGTGCCGATCGCCCAGACCGGTTCATAGGCGATGATGGTGTTCGCCGCGGTCGCGCTGGTCGGAACCGACCCTTCGAGCTGACGCGACAGGACATCGAGCGTGGCGCCCGCCTCGCGCTCGGCCCGCGTTTCGCCGATGCAGATGATGGCCACAAGCCCCGCCCGCCAAGCGGCCGATGCCTTGGCATGCACGATCGCATCATTATCGCCGAACAGCTCGCGACGCTCAGAATGGCCGACGATCACGTGGCTTGCGCCGGCATCCTTGAGCATCTCGGCCGAAATCTCGCCGGTGAAGGCGCCGCTCTCCTTCGGATGGCAATCCTCTCCCCCGGCCCGCACCGGCGTGCGCGACAGGATCTCGGCGGCGCGCTGGAGCAAGGTCGCCGGCACGCACACCAGGGCTTCGGTCTCCGCGTCGAGTCCGCTCATGAACCCGTTGCCGATCGACCGCAGCTCGTTGAGCGAGGCGCTGGTGCCGTTCATTTTCCAGTTGCCGGCGACAAGCGGGCGGATTCCAGGGGTCATGGGGCGCGTTCTCCGAGCGACATTAAGCAGCGCCCTCACTACCAAAATCAGGTCACAAAGCAATCGACAGTGGACCGGAAGGGCGCTATTGCGCTTGTTTCAGACTCGGCGCGTGCGAAAATGCGCAAAAATCGGAAGTATGCATGCTTGGTATATTGAGAAGCGCGGCGGGCACTTGGGTCGCGAAGGCGTTGCTGTCCTTGCTGGTGGTGAGCTTCCTCGCCTGGGGCGCGACCACGCGCATGGTGGGTGGCGTGCTGGGCGGTCATCACGCGGTGATCACGGCCGGCGGCACCGAGGTCTCGATCAACGAGTACCGCCTCGCCTATGACCGCCAGCTCAGCCTTCTGTCGCAGCAATATGGCCAGCGCGTCACCCAGGAGCAGGCCAAGCTGCTCGGCGTCGACAACCAGGTGCTGGCGCAGCTCGTTTCGGGCGCCGTGCTCGACGAGCAGGCGCGCAAGCTAGGGCTCGGCCTTTCCAAGGACCGGCTGGCCGAGCTGACGCGCGAGGATCCCGCGTTCAAGGGCCCCAGCGGCCAGTTCGATCGCCGGACCTTCGAATATCTCCTGCGCCAGCTCGGCATGCGGCCTGAGGACTATCTCAAGAACCGTGCGCAGGTAGCCGTGCGCCAGCAGATCGTCGAGGCGATCTCCGACGGCCTGAAGGTGCCGCAGACCTTCCTGAAGGCGGTCTCGCTCTATCGCGGCGAGGATCGCACGATCGACTATCTCGTGCTGCCAAAGAGGCTGGTGCAGCCGATCGAGGCGCCGTCCGACAGCGCCATCAACGCCTATTTCGACGCCAACAAGAAGAACTATGCCGCGCCGGAATACCGCAAGTTCTCCTATATCCGGCTGGAGCCGCAGGATATCGCGGATCCGTCCGCGGTGACCGACAGCCAAGTCAGCGAGGACTACAACAAGAACATCGCGCGCTACACGACGCCCGAGATGCGCACCATCGAGCAGCTGGTGTTCAAGACGCCGGATGCGGCCAAGGCGGCCTACGATTCGCTGAAGGCAGGCGCCACTTTCGACAAGCTCGTCACCGCCGAAGGCAAGACGCCTGCCGACACGCTGCTGGGCACGCTGTCGAAGGACAAGATCGCCGACAAGGCGATCGCCGATGCCGCTTTCTCGCTCAATGCCAATGAGGTCAGCCCAGTCGTCCAGGGCGCCTTCGGTCCCGTGCTCTTGCGCGTCACCGAGATCAAGCCGCAGGTGGTGAAGCCGCTTTCGGAAGTGTCCGCCCAGATCCGCAAGGACCTGGCGCTCGGCGAAGCAAGCCGAATCCTGCTCGACGTCCATGACAGCTATGAGGACACCCGCGCCTCGGGCGCCTCGCTTGCCCAGGCCGCCGAGAAGCTGAAGCTCAAGGCTGTCACCATCGACGCCATCGACCGTACGGGCCAGCGGCCGGACGGCACGATTGTCAACGACCTGCCGGAATCGGCCACGCTGATCAAGTCGGTGTTCGCGGCCGAGCCCAACACCGAGAATGAGGGCCTGACCACCGCGGACAATGGCTTTGTCTTCTACGAGGTACAGTCGATCACGCCGGCGCGCGACCGCACGCTGGACGAAGTCCGCAAGAAGGTCGTGGCCGACTGGACGGAGGCCGAGACCGACAAGCGGCTCGACGCGAAAGCTAAGGAGCTGGAGAAGCGCCTCAAGGCCGGCACCACGCTCGACGTCATCGCCGGCGAGTTCAAGCTGGAGAAACAAACCAAGCGTGGCCTCAAGCGCGAAGCCGACGATGCCGATTTTGGCAAGGAGGGTGCTGCGGCGATGTTCGGCGTCGGAGAAGGCGGTACCGGTTTGATCCCCTCGCCCACCGGCGACGGCCAGATCCTGTTCAAGGTCGCCGAGGTCTTCGAGCCGGCAGGCGCCGACGGCAGCGCGGTGCCGGAAGACGCGCAGAAATCCTTCGGCGCCGGCATGTCCGACGACCTGCTCGACCAGCTGGTGGCGCAGCTGCAATCGCAATATGACGTTCGCATCGACCCGAACGCCGTTTCGCAAGCACAGACACGATGAGCGCGCTGAAGACACACATAGCCAAGGTTGCCACCGGCACCGCGCTTTCCTTCGAGGAAGCGCGCGAGGCGTTCGACATCATCATGTCGGGCGACGCGACGCCCGGCCAGATCGGTGGCTTCCTGATGGCGCTGCGCGTGCGCGGTGAGACCGTGAGCGAGATATCCGGCGCGGTGGCGACGATGCGCGCCAAGATGCTGCGTGTCGAGGCGCCGCACGGCGCCATCGACATCGTCGGCACCGGCGGCGACAATTCGCACTCGGTCAACATCTCGACGGCTTCGGCCTTCGTCATCGCCGCCGCCGGGGTGCCGGTCGCCAAGCATGGCAATCGCGGCCTGTCCTCGCTGACCGGCTCCGCCGATGTGCTGACGGCGCTGGGCGTCAAGATTGATATCTCGCCGGAGATGATCGGCCGCTGCATCCACGAAGCCGGCGTCGGCTTTATGTTCGCGCCGGCGCATCACCCGGCGATGAAGCATGTCGGGCCGACCCGCGTCGAGCTCGGCACCCGCACCATCTTCAATCTGCTCGGGCCGTTGTCGAACCCGGCCGGCGTCAGCCGCCAGATGGTGGGCGTCTTCCTGCCGGAGTGGATCATGCCGGTGGCCGAGACGCTGAAGGCGCTGGGCGCCGATCACGCCTGGGTCGTCCATGGCGACGGCTATGACGAGATCACCACGACGGGCGAAACCCAGGTGGCGGAGCTTGCCGGCGGCGAGATCCGCAGCTTCACCCTGACGCCGGAAGCCGTCGGGTTGAAGCGGCACAGCAAGGAAGAGCTGCGCGGCGGCGACGCGGCCTACAACGCCAAGGAATTGCGCGATATGCTGGGCGGAGCGGCCGGCGCCTACCGCGACACGGTGCTGATGAATGCCGGCGCCGGGCTGGTCGTGGCCGGCAAGGTGACGACTTTGGCCGACGGCATCGCGGCGGCGGCGCAAGCGATCGACAGCGGCCGCGCGCTCGGCGTGCTGGACAAGCTGGTCGAGATTTCGAACGGATAAGGCCTTGTCGGACATCCTGCGCAAGATCGAAGCCTACAAGCGCGAAGAGATCGCCGCGGCGAAGCTCGCCCTGCCGTTCGCCGAGATCAAGGCGAAAGCCAGGGACGCCGAGCCGCCGCGCGGCTTCCTCGCGGCACTGGAAGCCAAGCGCCGGGCCGGCGGTTTCGCGCTGATCGCCGAGATAAAGAAGGCCAGCCCTTCCAAGGGGCTGATCCGCGCCGATTTCGATCCACCGGCGCTCGCTAGGGCCTATCAGAAAGGTGGCGCAGCCTGTCTTTCGGTGCTGACCGATGCGCCGTCTTTCCAGGGCGCTCCGGAATTTCTGACCAATGCGCGCGAGGCGGTGTCTCTGCCCGCGTTGCGTAAGGATTTTCTGTTCGACCCTTATCAGGTCTACGAGGCCCGCGCCTGGGGCGCGGACGCCATCCTGATCATCATGGCAAGCGTTGACGATGCCCTGGCGAGCGAATTGGAAGCGACCGCGTTCGAACTCGGGATGGACGCGCTGATCGAGGTGCATGACGAGGCCGAAACGGAGCGCGCGCTAAAATTGTCGTCGCGGCTGATCGGAATCAACAACCGCAATTTGCGGACCTTCGAGACCAGGCTTGAGACGTCCGAGCGGGTGGCGCCGATGGTGCCGGGCGACTACCTGCTGGTCAGCGAAAGCGGCATCTTCACCCACGACGACTGCCTCAGGATGCAGAAGACCGGCATCGGCGCCTTCCTGGTCGGTGAGAGCCTGATGCGGCAGGCGGATGTGGCCGCGGCGACCGAGCTTCTGCTGACAGGCAAGGCGGCGGCTGAGGCCATCTGAGATGGCCCTCACCCACCTCGGCGCCAAGGGCGAAGCCAACATGGTCGATGTCGGCGACAAGGCCGAGACAACACGCACCGCGATCGCCGAAGGCTTTGTCTCGATGCAGCCGGAAACGCTGGAGATGATTCTCGCCAGCGACGCCAAGAAGGGCGATGTGCTGGGCACAGCGCGCATCGCCGGCATCATGGCGGCGAAGAGGACGCATGAGTTGATCCCGCTTTGCCATCCGCTGCTTCTCACCAAAGTGGCCGTCGAGATCGAGCCGGACCGCGCGCTGCCCGGCCTCAGGGTCACCGCGCTGGCCCGCGTCACCGGCAAGACCGGCGTGGAGATGGAGGCGCTGACCGCCGCTTCGGTCGCCTGCCTCACCATCTACGACATGGCCAAGGCGGCGGACCGTGGCATGGTGATTTCCGGTATCCGGCTGGTCGAGAAGACCGGCGGCAAGTCGGGCGCCTACAAGGTAGATGCCTGATGGCCCTTGTTCCAGTCGCCGAAGCGCTCGAACGCCTGCTCGACGGCGCAGCACCTTTGCCGGGCGAGAGCGTTCCGCTGGCGGACGCGGCCGGGCGGGTTCTCGCCGAACCGGTTGTGGCGCTGCGCACCCAGCCGCCCTTCAACGCCTCGGCGATGGACGGCTACGCCGTACGCTCCGCCGACGTTGCTTCGGTGCCGGCGCAACTGGAGGTCATAGGCATGGCGCCCGCCGGGCGCGGCTTTTCCGGGACTGTCGGCGAAGGCCAGGCGGTGCGCATCTTCACCGGCGCGCCGCTGCCCGAGGGTGCCGACACCATCGTTATCCAGGAAAACGTCCGCGATCTCGGCAACCGCCAGATCGAGGTGACGGAGCCGACGGCCGAAGCACGCAATGTGCGCCGCCGCGGGCTCGACTTCGTCCAGGGCGACGTGGTGCTCGAAAAGGGCCGCGTGCTCGACGCGGCGGCCCTTTCGCTTGCAGCCTCGGCCAACCATCCCGCCTTGAATGTCGTGCGCCGGCCGCTGGTCGCGATCATCGCCACCGGCGATGAACTGTTGCCGCCGGGCAGCGCGCTCGGCCCTGATCAGATCATTTCGTCCAACGCCTATGGCGTCGCCGCCGCCGCCCAGTCGGTCGGCGCGCGTGCGCTCGATCTCGGCATCGCCGCCGATCGCAAGGAAGCGATCGCGGCGCTGGTCCGGAAAGCAGTCGAGGCGAACGCCGATGTCATCGTCACGCTCGGCGGCGCCTCGGTCGGCGACCACGACCTGATCCATGACGTGCTGACCAGTGAAGGCATGCGGCTCGACTTCTGGAAGATCGCCATGCGCCCCGGCAAGCCGCTGATGTTCGGCCGCCTTGGCAATGTCCGCTGCATCGGCCTGCCCGGCAACCCGGTGGCCAGCATCGTCTGCTCGCAGCTCTTCCTGAAGCCGCTGCTTGCCAGGCTCGGTGGCCGCGACCACAGGCAGAACCTGCGAACGGCCCGGCTGGGCGCAGCGATGCAGGCCAACGACCTCAGGCAGGACTATGTGCGCGCCGTCATACGCGAGGACGCCGGCACGCTCGTCGCGACCCCGTTCGGCATCCAGGACTCCTCGATGCTCAGAACGCTCGCCGACGCCAACGGCCTGATCGTGCGCGAGCCCTTCGCGCCGGCAGCCGAGACCGGCGCCGAATGCAGCGTTCTGATGTTACGCTGAACAAATCGTCAACGAATTCACTAAACTTTAAACGGTTGCGGAACACAACTGGAACAGATAGTGTTTGTTCTGGGTTTGTTTTTCTGATTCTGGTTTCAGAACCCGTGGGGGCCGCCATGCTGACGCGCAAACAACATGAACTTCTGATGTTCATCCACGAAAGGCTGAAGGAAAGCGGGATTCCGCCGTCTTTCGACGAGATGAAGGAAGCGCTCGACCTCGCCTCCAAGTCCGGCATCCACCGGCTGATCACGGCGTTGGAGGAACGCGGTTTCATTCGCCGGCTGCCGAACCGGGCGCGCGCGCTGGAAGTGCTGCGCCTGCCCGACTCGATCGCACCCGGCCTCAATGCGGCGAAGAAGTTTTCGCCAAGCGTCATCCAGGGCAGCTTGGGTCAGAACAATCTCAGCCGTCAGGTCAAGCCGGCTGCGCCATCGCGCGCCCCGACGCCAAGCAACGACGACGATGCCGGCTCGGCCGTATCCATTCCGGTGATGGGTCGCATCGCCGCCGGTGTGCCGATCGACGCCATCCAGCACCAGACGCATTCGATCACGGTGCCGCCGGACATGATCGCCGGCGGCGAGCATTATGCGCTGGAGGTCAAAGGCGACTCGATGATCGAGGCCGGCATCTTCGACGGCGACACCGTGATCATCCGCAACGCCAACACGGCAAGCCCGGGCGAGATCGTGGTGGCGCTGGTCGATGATGAGGAAGCGACGCTCAAGCGCTTCCGCCGCAAGGGTGCCTCGATCGCGCTGGAAGCTGCCAACCCGGCCTACGAGACCCGCATCTTCGGACCGGATCGGGTGAAGGTGCAGGGCAAGCTCGTCGGGTTGATCCGCCGCTACTGATCCGGTTGCGAAGGTTTCGCATCCGTCCGCTCAGGCTTTTGATAAGGCGGCAGTCCTCTCGCCTCGCGGGTATACTTGCGCTGTTCGTGCCAAGGCCGGTACGGCTGCTCGACAGCATATTGGATGGCCGGTCGCGCGGTTGCCGATTGGGGATCGAAGAAGACGGCGGCGCTGCCGTCGCGCGCCAACTGCCGCTTGGTGACGACGAGCACGCGCGGATCGCGGCAGGGGTTGTAGGCGGTGGCGTCGTTGATGACGACGAGGTCGGCAAAGCCGCAGGCCGGCCGGGCGCTGTCGCGGGTTTCGGCGAGTGCGACGATGGCGCCGGACGGATGCCGGCCGATGCAAAGATCACCCGTGCAGTAGAAGGGCGAGCCGGGCGGCAGATCGACGGGATCGACGATGTTCAGCGCATCTTTGGCGAACGTCTCCGGCGGCACGATTTCCTCGGCTTTCAGCGCCCGTTTCCAATTGTCGGTGGTGAACTCGTTGGCGCGTGCACGATTGACGGCAAGCTCGCCACCGCCGATCGGCATCGCCACCAGATGCGCGTCCTCCGAAATGAGCACGTCCGGCGTGCGGACATGCGGAATGGCCAGCAGCGCGGCAAGCGCGAAGGGAACGGCGGCAAGCCTCAGCCAGGTGGTGGCCATTGTCGCAATGACCAGCGCGATCGTCGCCAGCAGCACCGACTGGATCGAGATCAGCCCGACGGCGTCGACCGGTGAGCGTTCGGAGATCCATGCCGAAATGGCGATCATCGCCGTCAGTCCCTTGCCCATCACAAAGAGGAACGGGCCGTCGAAACCGAAGGGCATGGCCAGCGCGCTCAACACGGCAAACGGCATGACGATCAGTGACACGATCGGCATGACCGCCAGATTGGCGAGCAGACTGAGCGGCGACACGCGCTGGAAATGCCAGATCGCAAACAGCAATGTCGCGCTGCCCGCGATGAGCGACGTCACGGCGGCGCCGCCTACGCCAACCGCCAGTTTTCGCGACAGGAACCCGAGGAACGAACGCTTTGCCGGCGGCGCGATCGTTTTGCCGGCGCGATAGTCGGCAAAGCCGGCATAAGCGCCGACCAGGGCGGCGGTGGCGGCGAAGGACATCTGGAAGCTCGGGCCGACCACTTCGTGCGGCGAGACAAGGATCACGGCGATAGCCGAGATCGCCAGGTTGCGCATGGTGAGCGCCGCACGGTCGAAGAGCACGGCGGCAAGCATCACGGCGAGCATGATGAAGCTTCGCTCGGCCGCCACCACGATGCCCGAGATGACGAGGTAAGCGGCGATCGAGATGAGCGCGATTCCGGCGGCATATTTCTTCACCGGCCGGCGCGAAGAGAAATCCGGAAGCAGCGCGAAGGCGCCGCGCAAAAGGACCATGATCGTGCCGGCGACTAGCGCCATGTGCAGACCGGAGATCGAGATGATGTGGTAGATGCCGGTGCGCCGCATCGACTCGTTGATCGCTTCCGGAATGCCGGCGCGCACGCCGACGATCAGCGCCGCCGCGATCTCGCCCTCGGACCCGCCTATGCTGCTCCTGATGTGATCGGCGATCCCTTCGCGCGCGTTTTCGACTGCCGAGGCGACGCGCGCGCCGAAAGGCGCCTCCACCGGCGCAACCAGCTTCGGGTCGCCCAGGAAAAAGCCGCTGCCGCCGATGCCGGCAAAATAGCTGTCGAAGGAAAAGTCGTAGCTGTCCGGCCGAACTGGGCCCGTCGGCGGCAGGAGCTTGGCATAGCCGGTCAGCATCGATCCGGCCGTCATACCGGGCGGGATCCTGCGCGCCGACAGCCTGACGCGGTCCGGCGCGTAACGCAGCTTCGGATGCTCCGTCGAAATAAGGTCGATGGTCAGCCGGACACGGCCATTGGCCATCGCCTCCGCGGTGACGAGCCGGCCCGTCAGCCTTGTCTGGATTTCCGACCCCAGCATCGGGGTCGCCATTCGCCAGGTCTCCACCTTGGCCGCGAGAAAGCCCAAGGCGCAGAAAAGCGTTGCCATGAACAGAAGATGCGTTCTCTGCCAGGAGCGCGAGACCGCCGCGCAGACGGCCATCAGCGCCACCGCCGCAAGCGGCCTGTAGAGATCCGGCTCGGTGCTCAGCGAAAAGTAGTAGATGACACCGGCGGCCAGAAACACCGGCACCAGCAGAAAGCCGACGCCACGATCGAGCTCGGTGGTGGCAGCGACCGCAACGCTTCGGCGCAGCGCAGCAAGCGAAACGCGGCCAAGCTGTTTGCGGATCCTGCTGACGACGGCTGTTGGCGAGGCCGGCTGTAGCGCACCGCCACCGGGCGGCGGTAACTCGGCGGGTGGATGGAGTTCCGGAAGCGAAAGCGGCGCTTCTTCAGTGGACGCGGCATGAGCAAACATCAGGCGCTCGCTGACGCCTGCTGTCGTTTCGCCACCCTCCTCCGCGCCCCGGCCACGTCCAGCCATCGGGTCTGCCCCTTGCGCCCCAGACCGCCTATGCTACATGAACGCCGGTCGCGTGGAAGCCCGCGCGAAATATGCCGTTTCAGTGCTTCTCCGAGAGTTCCATGTCCGACAAGGTCGTCACACGTTTTGCCCCCTCGCCCACAGGCTACCTGCATATTGGCGGGGCGCGCACAGCGCTGTTCAACTGGCTTTATGCCAAGCACACCGGCGGTACGATGCTTTTGCGTATCGAGGACACCGATCGCGAGCGCTCCACCGAAGCCGCCACGGCCGCCATTCTCGACGGTCTGACCTGGCTTGGCCTTTCCTGGGATGGTGAGGCCGTCTCGCAGTTCGAACGCGCGCCGCGCCATCGCGAGGTGGCCGAGGAGCTCGTGCGCATGGGCAAGGCCTATTACAGCTACGAGACGCCTGCGGAACTGGAGGCGATGCGCGAGGCAGCTAGAGCCAAGGGCTTGCCGCCGCGTTACAACGGCCAGTGGCGCGACCGCGATCCGTCCGAGGCTCCGGCCGGCGTCAAGGGCGCCATCCGCATCAAGGCGCCGACCGAAGGCGAAACGGTCGTGCAGGACCGCGTGCAGGGCGAGGTGCGGTTTCCCAACAAGGATCTCGACGACTTCATCATCCTGCGTTCGGACGGCAACCCGACCTATATGCATGCCGTCGTCGTGGACGATCATGACATGGGCGTGACCCATATCATCCGCGGCGATGACCACCTGACCAACGCCGCGCGCCAGACGGTGATCTACAACGCCATGGGCTGGGCGGTGCCATCGATGTCGCACATCCCGCTGATCCACGGCGCCGACGGCGCCAAGCTGTCGAAGCGGCACGGCGCGCTCGGCGTCGAGGCCTATCGCGCCATGGGCTATCTGCCGGAAGCCCTGCTCAACTATCTGGCGCGGCTCGGCTGGAGCCATGGCGACGACGAGGTGATGTCGATCAAGGATATGATCGCCTGGTTCGATATCGGCGACGTCAACAAGGGCGCTGCCCGCTTCGACTTCGCCAAGCTCGAGGCGCTGAACGGCGTGCATATGCGCAAGATGGACGATCGCGCGCTGTTCGATATCTTCGTCGCCACTCTGCCCTATCTCGAGGGCGGTCCGGCGCTTGCCGCAAAGCTCGACGACAAGCGCAAGGCGCAACTGCTTGCCGCCATGCCCGGCCTCAAGGAGCGGGCCAAGACCCTGGTCGAGCTGGTCGACGGCGCGGCTTTCCTGTTCGCCGAGCGGCCCTTGCCGCTGGACGAGAAGGCGGCGGGCTTGCTGAGCGCCGATGCGCGCGCGATTCTGCGCGGCGCGCATGTCGCATTGTCTTCCATCCAAGGCGACTGGAGCGCCGCTTCGGCGGAGGCTTCGATCCGCGAATTTGCGCAGGCCGGCGGGCACAAGCTCGGCGCGGTGGCCCAGCCGCTCAGAGCCGCGCTGACCGGCCGCAGCACCTCGCCCGGCGTGTTCGACGTGCTGGCCGTGCTGGGCCGCCAGGAAAGCCTGGCAAGGATTGGAGATCAAATCGATTAGGAGCGAACTGGCCCAAGAAGATTGGCATTGAAAGGTGTGTTTCGCAGTGCAACATTAGGCCTTGGCCCAATCTGGCACGCGCCTCCTAAAATGCGGTGGCAAGTTCGCGCATTCCGGTGATTTCGACGTGTCGTTTGCAGGAATTGCCTTGCCGGCATGAGGAACATAAAGGAGTTTGGGAATGAGCGAAGCTGCGACAAAATTGGAACCTGGCGGCAAGGCGCACGAGTCGACCGCCAGGCTCGAACTCGCCGGCAAGACGCATGAGTTCAAGGTGCGAAGCGGGTCGACCGGGCCTGACGTCATCGATATCGGCGCGCTCTACAGCACCACCGGCGCCTTCACCTACGATCCGGGCTTTACGTCGACGGCGAGCTGCGAGTCGGCAATCACCTTCATCGACGGCGATGCCGGCATCCTGCTGCATCGCGGCTATCCGATCGACCAGCTTGCCGAACATGGCGACTTCCTCGAGGTCTGCTATCTGCTGCTCTACGGTGAATTGCCGACCAAGGCGCAGAAGGAGGATTTCGATTATCGCGTGACGCGCCACACCATGGTGCACGAGCAGATGTCGCGCTTCTTCACCGGCTTCCGTCGCGACGCCCATCCGATGGCCGTGATGTGCGGCGTGGTCGGCGCGCTGTCGGCCTTCTATCACGACTCGACCGATATCTCGGATCCGTATCAGCGCATGGTCGCCTCGATGCGCCTGATCGCCAAGATGCCGACCATCGCGGCGATGGCCTACAAATACCATATCGGCCAGCCCTTCATTTATCCGAAGAACGATCTCGGCTTCGCGGCCAATTTCCTGCACATGTGCTTTGCCGTGCCGTGCGAGGAGTACAAGATCAATCCGGTGCTGGCGCGCGCGATGGAGCGCATCTTCATCCTCCACGCCGACCATGAGCAGAACGCCTCGACCTCGACAGTTCGTCTCGCCGGCTCTTCCGGAGCCAATCCGTTCGCCTGCATCGCCGCCGGCATCGCCTGTCTTTGGGGCCCGGCGCATGGCGGCGCCAACGAAGCCGCGCTGAACATGCTGGGCGAGATCGGCCATGTCGACCACATCCCGGAGTTCATTGCCCGCGCCAAGGACAAGAACGACCCGTTCCGGCTGATGGGCTTCGGCCATCGCGTCTACAAGAACTACGATCCGCGCGCCAAGATCATGCAGAAGACCGCGCATGAGGTGCTGGGCGAGCTCGGCATCAAGGACGATCCGCTGCTCGACATCGCGATGGAGCTTGAGAAGATCGCGCTGACCGACGAATATTTCATCGCCAAGAAGCTCTATCCAAATGTCGATTTCTATTCCGGCATCACGCTGAAGGCGCTCGGCTTCCCCACCACCATGTTCACCGTGCTGTTCGCGGTCGCGCGCACCGTCGGCTGGATCGCCCAGTGGAAGGAGATGATCGAGGACCCGCACCAGAAGATCGGCCGCCCGCGCCAGCTCTACACCGGCGCGACCGAACGCGATTACGTGCCGATTGCTAAGCGGTAATTGAGCGAATAGCGAGATAGCGAGTAGCGAATAGGGAAACCAGGCAAAGCGACACAACCCTACTCGCTATTCGCTACTCCCTATTCGCTTTCCTGATACACCCCATCACCACCTCCGCCGCGATCTCGCCCGATGGCCGCTCGGTCGCCATGCGCCGGGCGATCTCGGCAAAGCCCGCCTTTTGCCATGTCCGCATGCCGGTGTCGGCGAACAGGGCTTCCAACTGCCTGGCGAGATTTTCCGGGCGGACATACTGGTCATAAAACTCTGGAACCAGCGCGCGGTCGGAAATGAGGTTGGGCAGCAGCGCCGACCACGTCGTCACCATATGCTGCAGGAGCTGGCGCGCGATCGGGTCGAGCTTGTAGCAGGACACCATCGGAACGCCGGCAAGCGCCAGCTCGAGCGAAACCGTTCCGGACGCGATCAACGCCGCATCGGCCTTGCCGAAGGCCTGCCATTTGCGCTCCGGCCCGGTGATGATTTCGGGCTTGTCGTCCCAACTGGCAACAGAGGCCTTCACCAGCTCGGCGACATGCGGCACCGTCGGTAAGAGCAGGCGCAGACTATGGCCGCGTTGACGCAGCGCCGACATTGCCTTGCCGAAGGGTTCTATCAGCCGGCGGACTTCGCCGCGGCGCGAGCCGGGCAGCACCAGCACCGCCTTGATGCGGTCGTCGGAGAGATCGCGCGGCTGGCTCTGCGCCTTGGCGGCGCCTAGCACGCCCGGATCCTGCGTCAGCCGGTGACCGACATAAGTGCCAGGCGGTCCGCCGAGACGGGCAAGCGCCTTCACCTCGAACGGCAGGATGCACAGGATATGGTCGACATACGGCTTCATCGCCACCGCCCTGCCCGGCCGCCACGCCCATACGCTCGGGCAGACATAATGGACGATCGGGATGGCCGGCGCTGCCGCGCGGACCTTTTTCGCGACGCGCAGCGAAAAGTCCGGACTGTCGATGGTGACGAGGCAATCAGGCCGCTCGGCCGCGATCGTCGCCGCCGTCTGGTTGATCCGGCGCATCAGCCGCGGCAGGTCGCGCAGCACCGCGCTGAAGCCCATCAGCGCGATCTCGCTGCCCTCGAAAAGCGGCGTCAGCCCCAGCTGCTGCAGATGCCGTCCGCCAATGCCCACAAGTTGCACCTCGCGACCGGTCGTGCGCTGGAGCGCGCGCACGATGTCGGCGCCGAGCAGATCGCCGGATTCCTCGCCGGCGACGATCGCGATCTTGAGCGGCTTGTCAGCGACCATTTGCCGGCTCCCCATTGGTCAGCTCCGTTGCAGGCAAGCCGACGATGAATAGCCCAAGCGCGTTGGCGCGTTCCAGCGTTTCAGGTCCTTCCAGAATGAGCGAGCGGCCAGCTTCCAGGGCAATGCCGGCCAGTCCGGCGGCATGCGCGGCCTCGACCGTCAGGGGGCCGATCGAGGGCAGGTCCGCGCGCAGTTCCTGGCCGGGTTTGGCGCATTTGACAAGGACGCCGCGCGTCTTGCCGGCAAGCCTGCCATGGCCGCGCAATTGCCTTGTCCGCTCGAGCAGCGCGGCGGTGCCCTCCACCCCCTCGAGCGCTATCGCCCGCCCGCCGATCGCGATCGCCGCTTGCCCAATGTCCAGCGCGCCGATGGCCTTGGCCGCCGCGCGGCCGGCCTCGATGTCACGCCAATCCGATTGCTTTGGCGCCGTGACCGTCAGCGTGCCTTTGCCGGCGGCGAGTTCCGGCACGACCTCATGCGCGCCAACGACCGTGATGCCGCGCTTCTCCAATCCGCGCGTGACCACCTTCAAAAGCCCATCGTCGCCGCGCGCCAGCGCCATGATCACGGAAGGGATTATTGCTAACAGGCCGAGGGTCGGACGGATCCTGGCTAGCCGCGGCCTGCGTCGGATCTCGCCGGCAAGGATCAGATGGCTGATACTCCGGCGTTTCAGCAACGGAACCAGCGAACCGACATCTTCCAGCGCGAGGGTCGCCTGTTCATACCCCGCAAAGTCCGCCTCGCGATCGACCTCGCCTTCGGCCATGATGATGAAAGGCGAATATCCCTGCCGCTTCAGGCCTTCTGCCACTTCGACCGGCAGGCTGCCGCCGCCGGCAATGATGCCGACCTTGGAGCCGGGCGCGAGTACAAGCCGTGTTTCGGCGGGCTCAGCCCTCGTCATCGCCATCATTGTCGTCGCCGCCACCGCCCCTCAGCGGCGGCATGGTATAGTGCCGCTTGCCGGGGCTGGCGATGAAGTCGATCATCTTCATGGCGGCGGGAGACGAGGAGGCGAATTCTGCCCTGGCAAGCTTGATATTTTCGGCGACGCTGCGGGAGCGGTCGAAAATCGACCGATAAACCTTGCGCAACAGGTAGATTTCCGAGCGAGGCAGGCCGGAACGCTTGAGCCCGATGATGTTGAGGCCGCGCAAATTGGCGCGATTGCCGGCGGCGATCGCATAGGGAATGATATCGCCGACGACCGCCGAGCAACCGCCGATAAAGGCATTGTCGCCGACGCGCACGAACTGGTGAATGGCGGTCAGGCCGCCGATATAGACGTTGTCGCCGATCTCGCAGTGGCCGCCGAGCGTCGCGCCATTGGCGAAGGTGGCGTTCTTGCCGACGACGCAATCATGGGCGATGTGGGCGTAGGCGAGGAAATTGCCGTTGTCGCCGACACTCGTCTCCCCACGGCTGGAATCGGTGCCGACATGCATCGTGACGCCTTCGCGTATGGTGCAGTTCTCGCCGATGACGAGCGTGGTGCGCCCGCCCTTATGCTTGGTGTTCTGCGGCGGCGCGCCGAGCGTCGCCATCGGATAGACCTTCGTCCCTGCTCCGACGGTCGTGGCGCCCATTATCGACACATGGCTGACCAGTTCGACACGGTCGGAGAGAATTGCATCGGCGCTGACATGGCAGAAGGGTCCAATGTGGACGCCTTTGCCGAGCCGGGCTCCTTCTTCGACGACCGAGGAAGGATGAATGGATGTCTCGACTTTCATGAGCATTTCAAAATCGTCAGCCGGTAACCATCATGGCCGACACCTCGGCTTCGGCGGCCTTCGCGCCATCTACCATCGCCTCGCAGGCGAATTTCAGCAGATTGCCGCGCTTCTTGATCTTTTTGACATGGATCCTGAGCTGATCGCCCGGAACCACCGGTTTGCGGAATTTCGCGTTGTCGATGGTCATGAAATAAACCAGCGAGGGCTTTTCCGTGTTGAGGCTGCGAATGCAGATGGCGCCCGCGGTCTGGGCCATGGCCTCGATGATGAGCACGCCGGGCATGACCGGCTGCTGGGGAAAATGGCCCTGGAAATGCGGCTCGTTGATGGTCACGTTCTTGATGCCGACGGCGGAGTCGTCGCCATCGATCTCGACGATGCGATCGATCAGCAGGAACGGATAGCGGTGCGGCAGGAGCTTCATAAGCCCCATGATGTCGACCGCCTCGAGTGTCGTTGCCACCATGTCAGCCATTTCCGTCGCCTTGCTTGCGCGTCCTGGCCATCTTGCGCAGCATCGCAATCTCGCGCATGGCTTCCGCCATGGGCTGCGCCGGGTAACCTCCCCAGACCTCGCCTGCCGGCACGTTGTTCATGAATCCACTTCTCGCAGCAAGCTTGGCCCCAGGCCCGATGGTCAGATGATCGGCGAGGCCGACACCGCCACCCATGGTGACGTTGTCGCCGACGACGACGGAACCGGAGATACCCGAAAGCCCGGCTATAATGCAATTGCGGCCAATGCGAACATTGTGGGCGATCTGCACCAGATTGTCGATCTTGGTGCCTTGGCCGATGATGGTGTCGGACATCGCACCGCGGTCGACGGTCGAATTGGAGCCGATCTCCACATCGTCCTGAATGATGACGCGGCCGATCTGCGGCACGCGTTCAGGTCCTTTGGCGCCGCCGACGAAGCCGAACCCGTCCTGGCCGATCCGGGCGCCACCGTGGATTATGACGCGATTGCCGACAAGCGCATATTGGACGCTGGCGCCGGGACCGATGAAGCCGTCGCGGCCGATCTGGCAGGACCGGCCGACAACGGCGTGGGGCGCAACGACCGTGCCGCTGCCGATGGACACGCCGGGGCCGATCACTGCCCCGGCCTCGACGATCGCTCCGTCCTCAATATGCGCGGACGGATCGATGAACGCATGCGCCGATATGCCGGTTTCTCCGGTCATTGGCCCCGGAGTCGCGGCTTGCGGAAACAACAGGCGGCCGACCATCGCGAAAGCCTGTTGCGGGCGCGGATGCATGAGCACGGCCATGCCGGGCGGCGCCTTGCTGGCAAAATCGGCAGGGCACAGGACCGCAGCCGCCCTGAGCAACGGCATAAGCGCGAAATTGCGCTTGCCGTCGACAAAGACGAGCGCGCCATTGCCACCTTCATTTGCTGGAGCCAACGCCTCGATGGCAATTTCGGCCTGAGCGGAATCGAGCAGGCTGGCGCCGGTCAGATTCGCGACCTCGCCAGCCGTATACCGGCGTGAAGGCGCGAAGAACACCGGATCGGTCATTCCAGAAGCAATATCCAGCTGGGTCGGATCAGTCCACTCCGGGCCGTCAGCCGGCCCGGAACGATCGCAACCACGAATTAGAAGCGGGTCGCGATACCGAAGTTAAATTCCTGCACGTCGTCGGTCGGCTCTTTCTTGACCGGGATCGCATAGTCGATGCGGATCGGGCCGAACGGCGAAGCCCACATCAGGCCGACGCCGACCGAGGCGCGAAGCTTCATGCCCACAGACGACTGATCGACCAAGCTCGGATCAAGCTTGTTGCCGTAAAGGGTTGCCGCATCGGCAAATACCGCACCGCGCAAACCGAAGCTCTCCGGAATGACTGGGAGCGGGAACTGAGCCTCCGCCGAAGCATTGAAATAAGTTGTACCGCCGAGATGATCGCCCGCCCCGTTGCTATCGACTGGACCGATACCCCCATATTCGAAACCGCGGATCATGCGGTCATTGCTCTGGAAGTGGTCAAAGATGCGCAGATCACCATTGCCGTAGCCG
This sequence comes from Mesorhizobium sp. WSM4935, assembly GCF_029625735.1. Lineage (NCBI taxonomy): Bacteria > Pseudomonadati > Pseudomonadota > Alphaproteobacteria > Hyphomicrobiales > Phyllobacteriaceae > Mesorhizobium > Mesorhizobium sp. WSM4935. The sequence continues at coordinate 398,972 of NZ_JARTVR010000003.1, forward strand.
GCAATGTACCCGGCGCCGCCCGAGACGAGGCCGACAAGGTCAAGCTGCTCCGACAAGGTCTCATAGACGCTCGCACGCCCAGTCACCTTCACCCACTTGGCATCGCCGCCGAGGCCGGCAAATTCGGTGGTACCGGTGATGTAGAGACCCTCATGCGGGTTCTTCATGTCGTCGATAGTGTTATAGACAAGGCCCAGGCTGACCGATGACTTCAACCACGGGCTTTCAGCGACGCCGTCCCTGATAGCCTGAGAGATCGTGCACTTGGACGGGTCGTAGACTCCGCTGGTCAAGCAGCCATCGGCGATCGAATACTTCTCTTGCGAGATATTGTACGCCAGTTGCGTTGAAATGCTGTCGGTGATCGGCAGGCCGAAGCGAATGGTCGCGCCGGTGACGTCGGTGTCGTAGTGGCTGTATTCGCGGGTCGACTTGTAGATGTCGAAGCCCGCGGCGATGCGCCGGCCGAGGAAATAAGGCTCGGTGAAGGAAATGGCGAAGTCGCGCGAATGCTTGCCGCCGCCGGCCGAGAGCTTGATGTACTGGCCACGGCCGAGGAAGTTGCGCTCCGTGATCGAGCCCTCGATCGACGGGCCGGGCGTGTCGCCGCCGGTCGAATAGCCGGCGCCGACCGAGAATTCGCCAGTCGACTTCTCGACCACGGTGACCACCAGCACGACCTGGTCGGGCGCCGATCCGGGGACGGTCGAAATGTCGACGGACTGGAAGTAATCAAGGTTTTCCAGCCGCTTCTTCGCGCGCTGGATGAGAACCTGGTTGAAGGCGTCGCCCTCGCTGACATCGAATTCGCGACGGATGACATAGTCGCGCGTGCGGTCGTTGCCACGGATTTCGATGCGCTCGATATAGGCCTTGGTGCCCTGGTCGATGGTGTAGACGACCGAGATGGTGTGATTCTCGAAATTGCGGTCGCCGCGCGGCGTCACCTGGGCGAAGGCATAGCCCGAACCCGCGACCTTCTCGGTCAAGGCGACGATCGTATCCTCGACGTCCTTGGCGTTGTAGACGTCCCCCTTATGGGTTTCGACAACCGATTCCAGCGACTTCGAATCGACCTCGGGGATGGTGCTTTCCACGCTGACGTCGCCGAACGTGTAGCGATCGCCTTCCTGCACGGTGATAGTGACCGTGTATTTGTTTGTGGTGTCGTCGAGCTCGCCGACGGCGGAGACGACCTGGAAGTCGGCATAGCCGTGATTGTAATAGAAACGGCGCAGCAACTCCTGGTCAGCGCGCAGCTTATCCTCGTCATAGACGTCGTCGCGCAGCACGAAGGACAGCCAAGACGAGCGCTTGGTGTTGATGACGTCTGACAGACGCCGGCTGGAAAAAGCGTGGTTGCCGACGAAATTGATAGCCGCGATCTGGGTGCGGCCACCTTCGTTGATGTTGAAGACCACGTTCACGCGATTGTCGCCGAGATCCATGATCTGCGTGGTCACCGCGGCGTCGTCGCGGCCAATGCGCTTATAGGCCGTCTTGATCGCCTCGACATCGGCGTCCAGCGTCTGCTGCGAGAAGGTCGCGCGCGGCTTCAGCTGGATACCCATCTGAAGCGCGTTGTCCTTGATCTTCTTGTTACCCTGGAACAGGACCTGATTGACGACCTTGTACTCGGAAACCTTGACCACCAGGGTCGAGCCGACCTGGTTGATCTGAACGTCCGAGAACAGCCCGGTGCCGAACAGCGCCTTGACGGCGTCATCGATATCGGAGCTGGAGAAAGGCTTACCCGGCTTGATCGAGATGTAATTGCGGATCGTCTCGGCATCGACGCGCTGGTTGCCGCTGACCTCGACCCGCGAAATGACCGCGGCTTCGGCCACGGATGTGGCGGCCAACTGCACTGCGAGCGCGCCTGGCACGACCAGAGCGGCGGACAAAGCCGCCGCGGAAGCGGCGCTCAAAAACTTGGATGCTGCCTTCATCGGGCTTTTGTACCTTTTTCTCGTAGTCCCCACGGCGAGAAAACCGGACGTGCGGTATTTTCCCTTACCGTATTAACCGGATTTTCCCTACACGCAAGGCTCCCGGTTAATTTGTATTTACTTAACCGTATCGCGTGGCTTTCGCGTCACGCATATCCCCACGCATGGTAAACGGCATCTCAATATGATCGGAGCTGAAGCCAAATTTCTTCATGATTTCAGCACCCAAACAGATCGTTCCAAAAGACGAAGCCCATGAAGCCGAGAACCAGGAACAGCCCTGTCCGGTAGGCCATCTCCATCATTCGCTCCGAAACGGGTCGCCTTATGACGGCCTCCACGCCGTAGAACAACAGGTGGCCGCCGTCGAGAGGGGGAATCGGGAGGAGATTGAGAAATCCTATTCCGACTGACAGAAATGCAACAAGCTGCACGAGCCACTCGAAGCCGAGCTTGGCCGCCTGGCCCGACATCTTCGCGATCTTGATCGGACCGCCCAGCTGGCACTTGTCCTCGCGTCCAAGCGCAAAGCGCTGCAGGAACTGTCCCGTGCGCTCGATCACGTGTCCGGTTTCCTCGACCGCCGCCACCACGGCGCCGGCCGGCGTATAGGAGATCAGGCGCGGCTGGCCGAGCTCGGCGTTGTTGACGACGCCGATCACTGCGACCTTGACCTTGTTGCCCAGCGCATCCTGCTGCTCCATGGGCTCCGGGGTCGCCGTAACGTGGATTTCCTTGCCGTCGCGCAGCATGGTGAAGGTGATGGGGTCGCCTGCCCGGCCTGAAACCAGCCGCTGCACATCGGCGAAGGTCTCAACCTTGCTGCCGTCGACTTTGACGAATCGGTCGCCCGGCTGGATTCCAGCTTTCTGCGCCGGGCTGCCGGCGGTGACTTCGGCCACCGTCGGCTCCAGGACCGGGCGGCCATAGAGGGAAAACAGCACCGCAAACACGGCAATCGTCAGCAGGAAATTGAACATCGGACCCGCGACGACGGTGGCGGCGCGCTTCCAGATGGGTTGCGTATGAAAGGCGACCTCGCGCTCGGCTTCCGTCAGCGATTCGAGCTCTTCCGTGTTCGGCTGACTCGACGTCGCATTCATGTCGCCGACGAATTTGACGTAGCCGCCAAGCGGAATGGCGCAAAGCTTCCAGCGCGTGCCGCGGCGGTCGTGAAAACCGACGAGCTCAGGGCCGAAGCCGATGGAAAAAGCCTTCACGCCGATGCCGCACCAGCGGCCGATCAGATAGTGGCCCATCTCGTGGACGAACACGACGACGGTCAGCACGAACAGAAACGGCACGAGCGTGCCAAGGACGAAGCCTTGTGTGCTGAAGACCGCGTGAAAGATGTCGTTCAAGTCATGCCCTCAAATTCGCCCGCACGCGACATTCCACCGCGACTGTGGCATCAATCCGGGCGAATCCGTGGCGCGCGCCATTTTTCGCCCTGCTGCTGCGTCGTTCAGTTTGGAAACAGCCCCGATGCCGGATGCTCGGCGCCCGCCGCGATCCAGCCCATGACGTACAGCGCGAACGCGGCCGCGACAAGCCCGTCCACCCTATCCATGACGCCGCCATGGCCGGGAATGAGATTGCTGGAATCCTTGGCGCCGTGCCGGCGCTTGACCCATGATTCAAAGAGATCGCCGATCTGCGAAACGATCGAGAGCGCCAGCGCGACCAAGCCAAGCTGGACGAGATTGCCGGCGCCGGCCGCGATTGCGAGCAAAACTCCGGCGATAACGCCACCGGCCGCGCCGCCCAGCGCGCCGCTCTGCGTCTTGCCGGGCGAGATCGACGGCGCGAGCTTTGGGCCGCCGACGGCGCGACCGACGAAATAGGCCGCTATGTCGGTCGCCCAGACCACGGCGAACAGGAAGAGAATCGCAATCAGCCCGGAATGATTGTCGTCACGGAGATAGGCGAGCGAAAAGCCGGAAAGAGCCGCGTAGGCCACCCCGGAGGCTTCCCACGGCGCAGTCCCCCTGCTCCGGGTGGCAATGGCCACGACCGCGACCAGGACCGCGACGAGGAGGAGCAGCCACAAGGCCGGCAGGCCGGCGATCAGCGCGACAATGAAGATCAGAATCAGCGCTTCGGGCAGGAAGGCGAGCGCCGCGCCGTTGCCGGGGCGCGCCATGCGCGTCCATTCGTAGAAGATCAGCGCCGCGATTCCCCCGCAGAACAGCCGGAACGGCAATCCGCCAAGCCAGGTGAGCGCGAGCGTCAGAGCCGCCATCACGATTGCCGAGATGACGCGCTGCTGGAGATTGCTCATGCGCGGCGGCGCCTAAAGCGCGACGTCGCGGGCGGCGAGCCCGCCGAAGCGTCGTTCACGGCCGGCAAAGTCGCGCAAGGCGTCTGCCAGATGCTCGCGGCTGAAGTCCGGCCAATAACAAGGCAGGAAAACAAGTTCGCTATAGGCGGCCTGCCAGAGAAGGAAGTTCGACAGCCTGAGCTCGCCGCTGGTCCGGATCACCAGTTCGGGATCGGGAACGCCCTTTGTGTCGAGCGACGCTGCGAAGCTTTCGGCTGTGATCGCGTCGCTCGTCATCTCGCCGCGTGCGACGGCTTCCGCCAGCTTGCGCGCGGTTCGTACGATCTCGTCGCGGCCGCCATAGTTGAAGGCGATCACCAACGTCAGCGCCTCGTTGTCGGCGGTCAGCGATTCGGCCTCCTGCAGCAGGCCCCGGATGTCGGACTGCAGACCTTCCTTGGCGCCGATCACCCTCACCCGCACCCCGTTCTGATGCAGTTCGGCGAGATCGCGGCGGATGAACAGCTTCAAAAGACCCATAAGGTCGCTGACCTCGGATTTCGGCCGCGACCAGTTCTCCGAGGAAAAGGCGTAGACGGTCAGATAGGAGATGCCGAGCTCGGGCGCGGCGCGGACAGCCTTGCGCAGGGCCTCGACGCCGGCGCGGTGCCCGGCAAGGCGCGGCAAACCGCGCGCCTTGGCCCAGCGTCCGTTTCCATCCATGATGATCGCGACATGCGCGGGCGTTGCCATAGTTTCGCTTTCGAGCCGGAAATCCCGACCCTAAACCTGCATGATTTCAGCTTCCTTATCGGAAAGCAGGTGATCGATGGTGCTGATCATCTCGTCGGTCAGCTTCTGGACCTGGTCGGACCGCTTGCGCTGATCGTCTTCGCTGATGGTGCCGTCCTTCTCAGCCTTCTTGAGGAAATCCATCCCGTCGCGGCGGACATGGCGCACCGCGACGCGCGCGTTCTCGGCATAGCCGTGCGAGATCTTGACCAGTTCCTTGCGGCGCTGCTCGTTGAGCTCGGGCAGCGGAATCCGCAGCGTGGTGCCGTCGACGATTGGGTTGAAGCCCAGATTGGCTTCGCGGATGGCGCGGTCGACCGCGCTGACCATCGACTTGTCCCAGACCGACACCGAAATCATGCGCGGCTCCGGCACCGAGACATTGGCGACCTGGTTGATCGGCATCGCCGTGCCGTAGGCCTGCACCTGGACGGCGTCGAGCAGGTTGCTGGAGGCCCGGCCGGTGCGCAGCGAAGCCAGGTCGTGCTTGAAGGCGGCGATCGCCCCGTCCATGCGTCGCTTCAGGTCTTCGTACTCGCCACTCATGATCATCTCCTCGACCCGTTCGCCGGGTTCACTGTTTCTAACGTTGTTCGGTTCGCGGTTCCGTAATCGCTTGACGGATCCGGGCGCCGGTTACTTGTCCGTGACGACCGTGCAATGGCCGCCGCCCCTCAGAATATCGCCGAAACCACCTTTTTCGTGGATCGAATAGACGATTATCGGAATGTTGTTTTCGCGCGCAAGTGCAATCGCGGCGGTGTCCATGATTGCAAGCCCGCGTTTGATGACTTCGGCGTGACTGATGCGGTCGAAGCGGACCGCGTTCGGATCCTTCTTGGGGTCGGCCGAATAGACTCCGTCGACCTGCGTGCCCTTGAAGAGCGCATCGGCGCCGATCTCCGCGGCGCGAAGCGCGGCGGCCGAATCGGTGGTGAAGAATGGATTGCCGGTGCCGCCGGCGAAGATGACCACCTTGCCCTGGTTCATGTAGGCTGTCGCCTGGCGCTGCGAAAAACTCTCGCAAAGTTCCGGCATGGCGATCGCCGAAAGCACGACGGCGTCGACGCCGATCTTGTTGAGCGAGGTGCGCAACGCCAGCGAATTGATCACGGTGGCAAGCATGCCCATGTGGTCGCCGGTGACGCGGTCGCCGCCCTTGGAGGCGACGGCCACGCCGCGAAAAATGTTGCCGCCGCCGATGACGACACCGACTTCCACGCCCAGCGCGCGCGCCTCGGCGATGTCGGCGGCGATGCGGTCGACCACGGAGACATCGATGCCGAAATGCTGCTCGCCCATCAACGCTTCGCCGGACGCTTTCAGCACGACACGTCGATAGAGGGGCTTCACCGTCATCTCATTCCTCGAAATCTCGGCGCGGCAAATTTGGAGGCAAAACCGCCTCCGCTTGATCCGGCGATGCTGTCATGACGGGTTGACCCGATACACGAAGGGCGCGGCGATGTCACGCCGCGCCCTCGTGCAAAATTCCAGGCTTTTTCGGTCAGTTGCCGTCTTTTGCTCAGTTGCCGCCTTTTGATCAGTTACTTGAGATGCTGACTGCCTCACCTTCGATCATGACGGGAGGCGAATAGCCGGCCGGCTTGTCGCCGGTGACGGCCCCGCCCGTCACGCGCACCTGGATCTCGGAACCGAAATAGGAGTGCGGGAACGGCGCCGGCGTGGCGCTGACCTTTTCCAGCCGCGCGCGAAGCTCTGCTGGAATTGAAAAATCGAGCGCGCCAAGATTGTCCTCGAGCTGGCTGAGCTTCGTCGCTCCGAGGATGACGGAGGCGACGCCTGGCTGCGTTGCCACCCAGTTGAGCGCGACCTGGGCCATGCTGCGGCCAAGCTCGACCGCCACTTTTTCGAGTTCCGCCACGATCGCCCAGTTGTGGTCGCTGAACTTCTGGAAACCGGGATGCGTGGTGTTGCGGAAACCGTCGAGACGCCCGGCATTTCCGGCTTGGGTCGGCTTGTATTTGCCGCTGAGCAATCCGCTGGCCAGCGGGCTCCACACCATGATGCCCGCGCCATGACGGGTGCCGAAAGGGACGTATTCATGTTCGATCGCGCGCTCGGCGAGCGAATATTCGAGCTGAAGTGCCGAGACCGGCTCATAGCCGCGCAGTTCGGCGATCGCCTGGGCGCGGCCGGCATACCAGGCCGGCACGTCGGAGAGGCCGATATGGCGCACCTTGCCGCCGCGAACGAGGTCGTCCAGCGTGCGCAGCACCTCCTCGGCCGGGGTGATCCTGTCCCAGACATGGAGAAGGTAAAGGTCGATATAGTCGGTGCCGAGCCGTTTCAGCGAGGCGTCCACGGCCCGCATGATGTTCTTGCGGCCGTTGCCGCCGGCATTCGGATTGCCGGCCTCGGAATTCATGGTGAATTTGGTGGCGATCACCGCCTTGTCGCGCAGGCCACGCTCGGCGACGAACTCGCCGAGCCAGGTCTCGGCGGTGCCGCCTGTGTAGAGGTCAGCCGTGTCGAAGAAGTTGCCGCCCGCTTCGACATAGGCGTCGAACATCGCGCGCGCGGTGTCCCTGTCCGCGCCCCAGCCCCACTCGGTGCCGAAGGTCATGGTGCCGAGCGCCAGCCGGCTGACGCGCAGGCCGCTGTTGCCAAGCGTATAATAGGTCATGGTCATGGTGGTCTTCCGATTCTGAACTGATTTGCGGCCGGTCACTGGCCGGGGGTCGCCTTGACCCAGGGATTTCCGCGTTCATGCGTCATGCGGAAGGTGAAGCCGTCGACTTTCCAGCCGTCAGCTGAGCGCGTCAGGTGGTGCTCGTAGGTGCCCCAGACTTCCCAGAGCGGGTCGCCATTGCCTTCCATCCGATTCCAGGCATAGCCGTTGGAGCGGACGGTCGCGGCATCGGCTTCGAGCGCAACCTGATGGTTGGTGCGCAGATGCAGGCTGGTCTTGCTGCCCTTGAGGTTGCTCGCCCAGGCGCCGATCAGGTCATCGGACGCGATGTTGGCCGCAGGCTGTCCGGATAGGCTGCTGAAATCGGCGGTGACGCGCTCGGCGAAATAGCTGCGCGCCAGCTTCCAATCCTGCGCATCCACCGCCCGGTCGATGGCATCGGCGATGCGGATAACGGCGCGCTCGTCGGCAAGGGCCTGCCAGCCGGTTGGTTCTGCGCCGCCCGCATCGACGGGTGCCAGTGCCATGCCTGCTGCGAAAGTTACATATCTCAACGCGTTCATGTCGTTTCTCCTTGGCCATCAGCCCGCCGATGTGTTGACGACAATATGGGCCAGCCTGTCGGCATCGATAAGATTGCATTGTTCGCAAAGACTGTGCGATATTATTCAGGAATGGATCGCGATCTTCTCACACACCTGCCGGTCATCGTCGCCGTGGCGCGGCGCGGCGGCTTCGCGCTTGCTGCGGCTGAACTGGGCATGAGCCCATCCGCTGTCAGCCATGCCGTGCGGCTGGTGGAAGAGCGCATCGGTCAGCCGCTTTTTGCCCGCACGACGCGCAGCGTCTCGCTGACGGAAGCCGGCAAGGCGCTGGTCGAGACCGCGGCCCCAGCGCTCCAGGACATCGCCGAGCGGATGGACCGCATCCGTGGCGTGAAGGGAAGGCCGGCCGGCCTGCTCAGGATCAACGCCTCCAATATAGCGATCCCCCTGGCTGTGACGCCGGTGGTCGCGGCCATGGCCGAACGCTATCCCGATGTGACGGTCGAGATCGTTGCCGACCAGGGACTGATCGATATTGTCGGCGAAGGTTTCGACGCCGGCATCCGGCTGGGTGAAATGATCGCGCAGGACATGGTCACCGTCAGGATGACGCCGCCGTTCAAAGCCGTGATCGTCGCCTCTCCCGCCTATGTCGGAAAGCACGGCCGTCCGCGCGACGTGGCCGATCTCGCCAATCACAACTGCATCGGCTACCGCCTGGTTCGGTCCGGCGCGCTTTACCGCTGGGACCTGAACGACAACGGCAAGGACATCGTCGTCGAAACGCGCGGCACCGCCATCGTCACGGATTCGCTTGGCGCCATCGATCTGGCGCTGACCGGCGTCGGGCTTGCCTACGTCTTCGAACCGCTGGTGCGCGCCGACCTTGCCGCAGGCCGCCTCATCCAAATCCTGCCGCAGACGGCGATCGAGGAGCCCGGCCTCTTCCTCTATTTCCCGCGCCGCGCATCGATGGCGCCGAAGCTCAGGGCCTTTATCGACACCGCACAAGAAATCGGCCGGGCATCCATGCGGACACCCGGCCGAGTTGCCTGAGCTCGTGAGCTCTTCACCTCAAGGGAAACGCTAAGCGCTCCCCTGGATCGGAGCTATTTCTTGACCGCGGCAGCGACTTCCGCCGCGAAATCGGTCGTTTCCTTTTCGATGCCCTCGCCCAGCGCGTAACGCAGATAGGCGGTGATCTTCGCCGGAGCGCCGATCTCCTTCTCGGCATCCTTCAGCGCCTTCTCGACGGTGATGTCGGGATTGAGCACGAAGGCCTGCTTCAAAAGCACGACCTCTTCGTAGAACTTGCGCAGGCGGCCCTCGACCATCTTCTCGATGATGGCTTCCGGCTTGCCCGACTGGCGCGCCTGATCGGAGAAGATCGCCTTCTCGCGCTCAACCAGCGCCGGGTCGACTTCCTCGGCGGTCAGCGCGACCGGGTTGCTGGCGGCGACATGCATCGCCACCTGGCGGGCAAAGGCGTTGGCCGCGTGCTCGTTGCCCGTGGTCTCGATCGCCACCAGCACGCCGAGCTTGCCGAGGCCGTCCGCAACCGCATTGTGGACATAGGTCGCCACCACGCCATGCGGCACGGTGAGCTTGGCCGAACGGCGGAAGCCCATGTTCTCGCCGATCGTGCCGACCGCGTCCTTGATGGTCTCGGTGACCGACTTGTCGGAGCCCGGATACTTGGCGGCGGCCACGGCCTCCGTCGTGCCGTAGGCGAGCGCGACCTTGGCGACGTTGGCGACGATTTCCTGGAAGGCCGCATTGCGGGCGACGAAGTCGGTCTCGGAATTGACCTCGACAATGGCGGCTTCACGCACGCCGGCGTCGACGCCGATCAGGCCCTCGGCGGCGGTGCGGCCGGCCTTCTTGTCGGCCTTCGAGATACCCTTCTTGCGCAGCCAGTCGACGGCCGCTTCCATGTCGCCGTTGGTCTCGTTCAACGCCGCCTTGCAGTCCATCATGCCCGCGCCGGTCAAGTCGCGGAGTTCTTTGACCTGTGCAGCCGAAATCGTCATTGTCGCCTCTTTGTTTCAAATGCGCCGACGCACCAACCGGGACTCGGGTGATGCGCTCGGCAAAAGCGCTTTAGCGCTCCAACTTATTGGAAAGATGAAGGCCGAGCTCCGGCCTTCCTTATCAAGCTTCCGGAGCTTCCGCAGCCGGAGTGTCGAGCGCCGGCTCGACCGGAGCCTCGGCCGAAGCGCCGATGTCGACACCGAGCGCACCCTGCTGGCGGGCGATGCCGTCGATGGCGGCCTTGGCGATCAGGTCGCAATAGAGCTGGATGGCGCGGGCCGCGTCGTCATTGCCGGGGATCGGAAAGTCGATCTTGTCCGGGTCGCAGTTCGAATCGATGATGGCCACGACCGGGATGCCGAGGCGCTTGGCCTCGAGGATGGCGATCGCTTCCTTGTTGGTATCGATGACGAACATCAGGTCCGGCGTCGAGCCCATGTCCTTGATGCCGCCGAGAGCCTTGTTGAGCTTCTCGCGCTCGCGGTCGAGGTTCAGGCGCTCCTTCTTGGTGAGGCCCTGGGCCTCGCCGGCCAGCGTCTCGTCGAGCTTGCGCAGGCGCTGGATCGAGTTCGAGATCGTCTTCCAGTTGGTGAGCATACCGCCCAGCCACCGCGAGTTGACATAGTACTGGGCCGAGCGCTGCGCGGCGTCGGCGACGATGTCGGACGCCTGGCGCTTGGTGCCGACGAACAGCACGCGGCCGCCCTTGGCGACGGTGTCGGACACCTGCTTCAGAGCCTGGTGCAGCAGCGGCACCGTCTGCGACAGGTCGATGATGTGGATGTTGTTGCGGGCGCCATAGATGTAGGGCGCCATCTTCGGGTTCCAGCGATGGGTCTGGTGGCCGAAGTGAACACCAGCTTCCAAAAGCTGGCGCATGCTGAAATCTGGCAGAGCCATTCTTTAGTTCCTTTCCGGTTGGCCTCCACGGACACAGGCATTTCGGACGGGATGTCCTGATGCCACCGGAGGTTTCAGCCGGATTTCTCCCGGGCAGACACCAAAGTCCGTGTGTGGAATGAGCGCGGATATAGAGGGGAAGTCGAACAAACGCAAGCCGGGCGCCGGAAAACGCCCACGCCTGCGGCGATCCGCCCAAATCTCAGCGTTTTACCTTGCCGTTCGGCACCCTGACGCGGCGAAAGATCGCGACGATCTCCTCGCGGCTGCATTCGATGGCGCCAAGCCGGACCGCGCGGTCGCGCTCGAAGCCGGTGATGTCGTAATGCGGCGCCGAGGTCTTGGGCGGTCCCTGATAGGAGGAAAGCTTGAGGCCGAGCTCGGTGGCGAAGCGGTGTAACTCATCCGTGTCGTCGGCAAGGAGATGGCACCAGCGGTGGCCGGCCCATTTCCAGATCGCCGCATCGACATAGACAGCCATCAGGCCCGCCGCACTTCGTCATCCCGACACATGGCGAGTTGAAACCAGGCTTGCAAGCCTGATCGCCTGCCGTCGGGACGCTGCTATTTCGAAGCGGGGCAAGGCTTGGTCTGGTCGAACAGCGACAGGTTCACCAGCTTGCCGGTCATCGAGAAGTCGCCATAGTCCATGACGAGGTCGCGCGTGATGCCGTTCTCGTGCAGCTTGAAGCTGATCCGGTATTCCGGCACCTCCTCGCCGCTTTTGTCGGTATCGTCGAAATAGGCGATGTCGACCGGCCAGTATTTGTCGGAGGCGAGCTTGGCTAGTGCCGGCGCTTCCGGATCTGCCTTGTCGGCATCGGTCTTCTTGCCGACGATGACGGTGGTGGTCATCACCTTGTTGGCGTCCTCCGAACCGTCGAACAGATTGGTCTGGTAGAAATTTTCGCCCTTCTCGGCCTTGCCGATCAGCTCGACCAGATGCTGGGTCGGAAACTGCGTGGCGGCGAGCTCGAGGCTGCTCTTCTCCGGCTTGTCGATATCGACCTTGAGCCCCTTCGCCTCCCTGGTGGCCGTGCCTTTGACCTCCTTGTCGAGGTTCTGGTCGACAAAGGATTTCGTAACGAAGGAAAAGGTCTTGCCCTCGGCATCCTCGAAAGTCGTCGTCTGCTGGTCGGTCAGCCTGGTGTTGTCGTTGGTGACGATCTGGGTGACGAAGCGGAACTTGACTGTATAGCCTTCGCAGGCGGAGCCGTTGAACTCGTAGACCATGCGGCCGGTGATGCCGGTGATGCCTGAACGGTCGGAGGCCTTGTTGAGTGTCAGATCGTAGACGGCGCGATGCGCCTGCAGCGCGGGCACCGCAAAGGCCGGCGCCATTGGGAACACGACCGAAAGACAGGCGGCGGCGAGAAAAAGGCGCGTTGCGCGCATGCGTTGCTCCGATCGTCGCGGCTGAGGGCAGGCCGCAGGGAAACATGGTCCAGCTTAAAAAAAGTCGTGGCGGAAGCGAGGCAAAAATAGCAATTTCGGCCCGGCCAACGCGGCGTCTTCCAGCAATAGGGAAAACCAATGAGCGAAACAATCGAAAAGCGGCTAAGCGATCTTGGCGTCACCATCCCGGCCGCCGCCGCGCCCGCCGCGAATTATGTGCCCTATTGTCGCACCGGCAACACGCTTTTTACCGCCGGTCAGTTGCCGCTGAAGGACGGCAAGCTGCAGGCAAGCGGGCTGCTCGGCCGCGACATCGACACCGCCGCCGGCAAGGAAGGCGCGAAATTCTGTGCCATCAACATCCTGGCGCAGGCCAAGGCAGCGCTGGGCGACCTCGAAAAGATCCGCCGCCTGGTCAAGATCACCGTCTTCGTGGCCTCGGCGCCTGATTTCGTCGAGCAGCATCTGGTCGCCAACGGCGCCTCCGACTTTCTGGTCGCGGCACTGGGCGAGCGCGGCAAGCACGCCCGCTCCGCCGTCGGCACCGCCTCGCTGCCGCTCAACGCCGCGGTCGAGATCGAAGCGATCTTCGAAGTCGAGTGAGGCTTAAGATGACCGATCTGTCCTGGCTGATCGCGCGACCTGTCGCGCATCGCGGCTTCCACGACATGAACAAGACCCGCTGGGAGAACACGTTGTCGGCCTTCGCCGCGGCGGCCGAGCGCGGCTACGCCATCGAATGCGACGTGCATATCTCGTCGGACGGCGTCCCGGTCATCATCCACGACGGCGAGCTGAAACGGCTGACCGGCCAGGACGGATTCGTCTGGCAGCGCACCGCGGCCGAGCTGGGGACGCTCAGGATCGGCGGCACGAAGGACCGCGTGCCGACGCTCAAGGAAGCGCTCGACCTGATCGACGGCCGCGTGCCGCTGGTGGTCGAGCTGAAAGGCGTTCCCGGGCATGATGCGGGGCTGGTGGCAAGCGTCGGCCGGCTACTCAAGCGCTACAGGGGCAAGGTGGCGATCATGTCGTTCGATCATTGGCTGATCCGCGATTTTGCCAAGGATGCGCCGGGCATCCCCGGCGGGCTGACCGCCTATGGCAAAGACAACCAATTGATCGAGGCGCATTTCGCCATGCTCGCGCACGACCTCGCTTTCACCTCCTACGCCGCCGGTGACCTGCCGAACCCCTTCGTCAGCTTCGTACGCGAGAAGCTGAAGATGCCCGTCATCACGTGGACCGTGCATGACCAGCCGGCGGTCGACCTCACCTTCAAATATGCCGACCAGATGACCTTCGAGGGCTTCGAACCCGATCTGGTGAAAGTCGCCTGAGACGGTGCCTGAAACGTGACTTGTAGCAGCCTTGAGGACGCTTAAATAAGCCCCATGGATCAAGGCGACGACGACGATGGACGGGCAGCGAACGCGGATTATGCGATCCGCATAGCGGCGGGCATCGGAGCCTTTACCTGCGAGGAATGGAACGGCTTTGCCGGCACCACGCGCGGCGATCAAGAAAACGGCTACAACCCGCTGGTTTCCTTCGCTTTTCTAAGCGCCTTGGAGGACTCCGGCTGCGCTGTCCGGCGCACCGGCTGGCAGGGCCATCACCTGCGGCTGGAAACGGCGCAAGGCAGGCTTCTCGGCGCCGTCCCTTGTTATCTCAAGTCGCACAGCCAGGGGGAATATGTCTTCGACCATGGCTGGTCGGACGCCTTCGAGCGCGCCGGCGGGCGCTACTACCCCAAGCTGCAATGCTCGGTGCCGTTCACGCCGGTCACCGGCCCTCGCCTGCTGGTCAGCAAAGGTGGGAATGAAGGTGCCGTGAAGGCCGGACTGGCGGAAGGCCTGAAGCTTGTGACCGACAAGCTCGGCGTCTCTTCCGCGCATGTCACCTTCGCCACCGAGCCCGATGTCGCGACGCTGGAAGCGGCCGGCTTCCTGCACCGCACCGACCAGCAGTTCCACTTCTTCAACGACGGCTTTTCAACCTATGACGACTTCCTCGCCACGCTTGCCTCGCGCAAGCGCAAGGCGATGAAGAAGGAGCGCCGCGAGGCGCTTGTCGACGGCATCTCAATCGACTGGCTGACCGGCAAGGACATCACCGAAAGCGCCTGGGACGATTTCTTCGCCTTCTATATGGATACCGGCGGCCGCAAATGGGGCCGGCCCTATCTCAACCGGCAGTTCTTCTCGCTGATCGGCGAGCGCATGGCCGACGACATTCTTCTGGTAATGGCAAAGCGAAACGGCCGCTACATCGCAGGCGCCATCAACTTCATCGGCTCCGACGCGCTCTACGGTCGCAACTGGGGCTGCATCGAGGATCACCCCTTTCTTCATTTCGAGGTCTGCTACCATCAGGCGATCGATTTCGCCATCGAGCGCAAGCTCAAGGTGGTGGAGGCAGGCGCGCAGGGCGAGCACAAGCTGGCCCGCGGCTACCGGCCCGTGACCATGCATTCGGCGCACTACATCTCGCATCCCGGTTTGCGCAATGCCGTCGCCGACTATCTCAGGCGCGAGCGGCGCGAGGTCGAGCGCATGGGCGAATATCTCAAAGAGCACACGCCCTTCCGCAAGGACCTCGCGGAATAAACGGACCGTCGGGTCTCGCGGTCAGTGCGCTTTCCCGCAAATCCGGCGCTCATGCAATAACAGTGCGCGCGTTGCGGCATGGTCGATCTCGCCTTGCCGCTCATCGGCGGCTTCGCTACACCGGACAGCGAATGCAATTGGGAGTGTTACCCATGGCCGAAGCCTATGATCCTGGCAACATCTTCGCCAAAATCCTCCGCGGCGAGATTCCCTCGCATCGCGTCTATGAGGACGACACGGTCGTCGCCTTCATGGATGTGATGCCGCAAGGCACAGGCCACACGCTGGTGGTGCCCAAGGCGCCGTCGCGCAACATGCTCGACGCCGATCCGGCAACGTTCGGACCATTGTTCGGCGTCGTGCAGAAGATTGCGGTCGCGGTGAAAAAAGCCTTCAACGCCGACGGCGTCACCATCATGCAGTTCAACGAGCCGGCATCCGGCCAAACCGTCTACCATCTGCATGTCCACGTCGTCCCGCGCTTCGAGGGCGTGCCGTTGAAGCCGCATTCCGGCCAGATGGAGAAGCCGGAGGTGCTGGCCGAGAATGCCGACAAAATCCGCGTCGCGCTTGATGCCTGACCTCAGCCGGCGGTGGCGGCTCCGGCCTCGATGTCCGGGGTCGAAGTTTGGCGTGCCGCCTTTTCACGTGTGGGGCGACGCTCCTCGGCGTCGAACACCAAAAGGCCCAGGCGCCAGGATATGAAGGTGATCAGCGTGCCGCCGAACACGTCCATCAAATTATGCCCGCCATGGATGAGGATTGCCGGCAAAAGCGCGGTGTTGACGGCGATAATCGGGTAGCGCAACGGCCTGTAGGGCCACAGCACGATGAGCGACATCAGCGCCATGACCGTATGGAACGAAGGAAAGCCGATGAGCCCCGTCGTCTTCAGCGACGAGACATCCTTGACGCCCTCGACAAGAAGGCGGTTCAGTTCGGCCCCATAAGCGGAGTTGACCACCGGCCGCACGATACGGTCGACCTCGGGAGCCAGAGTCCAATAAGCCGAGGCGCCGCTCGACGGAAACAGCGCCCAGCAGAAGAAGGTGATCAGCGACGCAAACACCAATGCGAGCGCCCCGGCATGCAACCGCCGCCGGTCATTCGCCAAGCCGAGTAACAAAAGGCTCAGCAATATCTGGATCAGCGTCAGGGTATAGATTTGCCTCAGAACGTCCGAAAGCAGCGGATATTGGGAAATCCAGGCGCAGGCGGCCGGCCAGGAGTAACCGAACCAGGCGTCCATCCGCACCAGCATCGCGTCGATGGGCGCCGCAGGCCGCGGCAGGAGCAAGATGTTGAAAATCGACGCTGGCACGGAATAGAGGATGAACAGCGGCAACATATGCGCGGTGATCGCGATCCGCTCATCCTTGCGCACATGACGATAGAATTGGCCGACCGCCACCATTGCCGGGGCAAACAGGATGGCAAATCGATAATCATCCAGCGAGACGGCAACGCCCTTGTCCCAAGCCAGGAACGCGCAGACGACCGTCAGTGCGAGGCTGACGGTTAGGATAATTCGTTCGGCGGGCAGAAAAATCATCCTGCGTACGATGCCAAACTTGCGTTAATCGGCGGTGAAAGCGAGCCAAGCGAGCCGACTGGCAGCCGCACGCAGTTGCGCTCAACCAGTCACGCATACGCCAATGTCCGGAAGGCGTCGACGCCGAGATTGATCCAGACGCCCTCGAATGTCTCCTGGATCGCCGCGGCGATGCTCGACTTCCCGAGCGCGGCGCGCCGTTGATGATCTGTTCGGCTTCCAAGCGGTGCTTCCTTCAAACGAAAAAGGCCCCGTTCCCGGGGCCTTTTGTATTTCAAGCGAGCGCTTGTCAGCCCTTGCGCGGCAGTTGCGGCACAAGGCTGCGCTTGTTGCCATCCTTGCCCTTCGGCTCCGGCTTCTGCGCCACGGCCTTCTTGGGCGCCGGCTTCCTGGCCAGCGCCTTTTTCGGCTTCGGCGCGTCTTCCGGCTCTTCCTTCTTCGGCCGCACGGGCGACTCGTCGGCGAGCGATTCGAGCTTCAGGCCGGACTCGCCGGTTTCCTTCTTCTCGACGGTGACGCGCACCGTGCCGCCCTTCTTGAGCTTGCCGAACAGCACCTCGTCGGCCAGCGGCTTCTTGATGTGCTCCTGGATGACGCGGCCGAGCGGACGCGCACCCATGCGCTCGTCATAACCCTTGTCAGCCAGCCAGGCGATCGCGTCCGGCGACAGGTCGAAGGTGACGCCGCGCTCGGAGAGCTGGGCCTCGAGCTGCATGACGAACTTCTGCACCACCTGATGGATCACCGGCACCGGCAGCGAGCCGAACGGGATGATCGCGTCCAGACGGTTGCGGAACTCTGGCGTGAACAGCCGGTTGATCGCCTCGACGTCGTCGCCTTCGCGCTTGGTCGAGCCGAAACCGATCGCCGCGCGCTGCGCATCCGAGGCGCCCGCATTGGTGGTCATGATCAGGATCACGTTGCGGAAGTCGATCTGCTTGCCGTTGTGGTCGGTCAGCTTGCCGTGGTCCATCACCTGCAACAGGATGTTGAACAGGTCCGGGTGCGCCTTCTCGACTTCGTCCAGCAGCAGCACGCAATGCGGATGCTGGTCGACGCCGTCGGTCAGAAGACCGCCCTGGTCGAAGCCGACATAGCCGGGAGGCGCGCCGATCAGCCGCGAGACGGTGTGGCGTTCCATGTATTCCGACATGTCGAAGCGGATGAGCTCGACGCCGAGCGAGGCGGCAAGCTGCTTGGCCACTTCCGTCTTGCCGACGCCGGTCGGGCCCGAGAACAGGTAGGAGCCGATCGGCTTCTCCGGTTCGCGCAGGCCGGCGCGCGCCAGCTTGATCGCCGAAGTCAGCGCGGTGATCGCGGTGTCCTGGCCGTAGACGACGCGCTTCAGCTCGACATCGAGGCCTTGCAGCACCTTCTCGTCGTCGGCCGAAACCGTCTTCGGCGGGATGCGCGCCATGGTCGCGATCGTCGCCTCGATCTCCTTGATGCCGATCGTCTTCTTGCGCTTGGCCTCAGGCACCAGCATCTGCGAGGCGCCGGTCTCGTCGATCACGTCGATCGCCTTGTCCGGCAGCTTGCGATCGCTGATGTAACGGGCCGACAGCTCCACCGAGGCCTTGATCGCCTCGCTGGTGTAGCGGACCTTATGGAACTCCTCGAAATAGGGCTTCAGGCCCTTCATGATCTCGATGGCGTCCTCGATGGTCGGCTCGTTGACGTCGATCTTCTGGAAGCGCCGCACCAGCGCGCGGTCCTTCTCGAAGAACTGGCGGAACTCCTTGTAAGTGGTCGAGCCGATGCAGCGGATGGCGCCGGACGACAGCGCCGGCTTCAGAAGGTTCGATGCATCCATGGCGCCGCCGGAAGTGGCGCCTGCGCCGATCACAGTGTGGATCTCGTCGATGAACAGCACCGCGCCCGGATAGTCCTCGAGCTCCTTGACGACCTGCTTCAGCCGCTCCTCGAAGTCGCCGCGATAGCGGGTGCCGGCCAAGAGCGTGCCCATATCGAGCGCGAAGATGGTGGCGTCCTGCAGCACTTCCGGTACGTCACCCTCGACGATGCGCTTGGCCAGCCCTTCGGCGATCGCCGTCTTGCCGACGCCCGGGTCGCCGACATAGAGCGGGTTGTTCTTGGAACGGCGGCACAGCACCTGGATGGTGCGGTTGATCTCGCTGTCGCGGCCGATCAGCGGGTCGATCTTGCCAGCGCGCGCCTTGTTGTTGAGGTTGATGCAGTAGGCCGTCAGCGCGTCCTGCTGCTTCTTCTTGCCGCCCTCTTCCTGCGGCTCGGCGCCGTTCGGGCCGCCCTGCTCGTCCTCGGCGCCGCGCGGCGTGCGCGATTCCGAAGCGCCCGGGCGCTTGGCGATGCCATGCGAGATGTAGTTGACCGCGTCGTAGCGGGTCATCTGCTGTTCCTGCAGGAAATAGGCGGCGTGGCTCTCGCGCTCGGCGAAGATGGCGACGAGCACATTGGCACCGGACACTTCCTCGCGGCCCGACGACTGCACATGGATCACGGCGCGCTGGATGACCCGCTGGAAGCCTGCCGTCGGCTTCGAATCCTCGTCGTAACCGGTGACGAGGTTGTCGAGCTCGGTGTCGATATAGGTGAGAACGGTATGCTTGAGCTCGTCGAGATCGACGTTGCAGGCGCGCATGACGGCGGCCGCCTCGGTGTCGTCGATCAGGGCGAGCAGCAAATGTTCGAGCGTCGCATACTCATGATGCCGCTCATTGGCGAATGTCAGCGCCTGATGTAGCGCCTTTTCCAGGCCTTGGGAGAAAGCCGGCATGTTACCTCACTTCTTCTCCATCACGCATTGCAGCGGATGCTGATTCTGTCGGGCGAAATCCATGACCTGGGACACTTTGGTCTCGGCCACCTCGAATGTGTAGACGCCGCACTCGCCCACTCCATGATTGTGAACATGAAGCATGATGCGTGTGGCGGCTTCGCGGTCCTTTTGGAAAAAGCGTTCCAGGACATGAACGACGAACTCCATCGGAGTGTAGTCGTCGTTCAGGATGAGGACCCGGTAGAGGCTGGGCTTCTTGGTCTTGGTTTTGGTGCGCGTGATGACAGCGGTGCCGCGACCGAGATCGTTGCGGTCTCCGTCACCTTGCATTCGCACCACGTCCGCCGTGGCAGTCAAACCGATCGTCACGTAGTCCAGCCTTTTCGAATCCTCATGCGAGTTCAACATGTAGGTTCTCGATGGACGATTTTAAGCCCTTCTGTTTAGCTGACAATATGGCTAGGTGAGCAAACCTCAGCGAATTTTCTCAATCGTGAATGCGGCAAGGTCCATCGGGTTGCGATCGCGCATAAAAAAACCGGCCGCGTTTCCGCGACCGGGTCCTTTTTGCAGGCTGGCTGGCCGTATCAGCAGTGGTCCGGCGAATTACTTCGCCTTGGCGACCACCGATTCGAACGGCTTGTAGGCTTCCTTGGCGAGCTCGGCATAGAGGTTGCCGATCTTGCTCGCCTCGGCCACGAAGCTCTCATAGCTCTGCTTGGCGTAATCGGTCTGGATCTCGATAGCCTTCTCGATCGACTTGGCCGAGAACAGCTTCTCGAAGGCGGCGCTGCCGGCCTCGAAGCTCTTCTTGGTGTATTCGCCGGCTTCGGTGGCGATCGCCTGCGCGCCCTTGGTGAGCGAGGCAAAGCTCTTCAGCCCGGTGTCGGCGAACTCCTTGCCGTATTTGGTGAAGTCCTCATAGGTCTGGGTCATTTCATATTTCCCTTGGTTGAAACGCCCTTTTTGCCCCGGGGCGCCCTTGTGCAATGCACCTCAATATATTGTGCGATGCACAAAAGTCAAGAATCCCTTGGCGCGCAGGGCCTCCAGCGCCGGCGTCCAGTAAAATTCGATTAAAGAGAAACTCGATTTGCCGAAAAATGGTGAACGCGGCGGTTACCATAAACGGATTGGTAACGCTGAGCGCGATAGCTTGGCCGGAAGCGAGGCAGGCACTCCCTTGGCCGCCTCCGGGGCAACGAAAATTTCAGGGTAAGTAACGGTGCGTCAGGCGTTGTCGGGCTTCGTCTCCAAATCCTCATTCTCCTTCAAGGCACTCATGGTTGCCGCGCTCGCGTTGACGATTGTCGCCGCCGATGTCGCGTCGGCTCTTGCCGCAAAGTCCGCGGCCATCGTCGTCGATGCCAAGACCGGCAAGGTGCTTTACTCGGCCGACGCCAACGGCCGGCGCTATCCGGCCTCGCTTACCAAGATGATGACGCTTTACCTCACCTTCGAGGCGCTGGCGAAAGGCAGGATCAGCAAGAACACGCCGGTGCCGTTTTCGGCGCATGCCGCGTCCGAGCCGCCGACCAAGCTCGGCGTGCGCGCCGGCGGCTCGGTCCCGGTCGAGACTGCGATCCTGTCGATGGTGACGAAGTCGGCCAACGACTCGGCGACCGCGCTGGGCGAGCTGCTCGGCGGCAGCGAGGATAATTTCGCCCGCATGATGACGGCCAAGGCGCGCCAGCTCGGCATGAACGGCACCGTCTTTCGCAACGCCAACGGCCTGCCCGACCCGGGCCAGTTCACCACGGCGCACGACATGGCGATGCTGGGCATCGCGCTGCGCGAGCACTTCCCGCAATATTACGGCTATTTCTCGCAGCGCTCGTTCCTGTATGGCCGCCAGCGCATCAACGGCCACAACCGCCTGCTTGGCCGCATCAAGGGCGTCGACGGCATCAAGACCGGCTATACCCGCGCTTCGGGCTATAATCTCGTCTCCTCCGTCGCCGATGGCGACCGCCGCCTCGTCGCGGTGGTGATGGGCGGCACTTCCGGCCGCAGCCGCGACAACCAGATGGCCACGCTGATCAACACTTATCTGCCGCGTGCCTCGACACGCGGCGGCGGCGATCTCATCGCCAAGGGCAACGACAATCAGATCAAGACGTTAGCCAAGGTCTTCTTGCCCAAGCATGACGCGCCGACGCCGGACGCCAAGCCGGCAACGGACGACACCGTCGTTGCCTCAGCCGATGATGTCCAGGACGATACCCAACAGGTCACGGAGGAGACCAAGCCGGTGCTCAAGGCCCGGAAGGTCAAGACGGTCGCGATTGCAGCCATGGCGCCGGCCCCCAAATCCGAGGACACCAGCGTCGCCGCCTATGCCGAACCGGCGCCTGCCGCGCCCGCGATCGATCCGGTCAAGACGTCGTCGCTGCCGTCGGGCTGGGTGGTCCAGGTCGCTTCCTCGCCCACGAAGTCGGGGGCTCAGAGTCTGCTCGATCAGACCGCCAAGCAGGCGCCGAAGATCCTGGCCGACGCTTCCGGCTTCACCGTCGCCTTCGACAAGAACGGCACCACCTACTACCGCGCCCGCTTCGGCGGCTTCGGCTCGAAGGACGCCGCCTGGAAGGCCTGCGATGCGCTGAAGCGTAAGAAAATCTCGTGCTACGCCGTCGAGCAGTAGGCGGTTGTTGAAATCTCCCGGAAGGTACCGGCGTCGAAGGAGACTAATCGTGATTGGAGAGCAAGACGTCCTTGGCTTCATTGATCCGCGCCGCGAGGACAGACGTGCCACCGACGTCGGCGTTCAGGCGCTGCATCAGGCGGCGGTGCGCCTTGCGGATATCCGCCGCGGCAGCCCCCGCTTCAAGACCAAGGATCTTGTAGGCCTCCTCCTTAGTCATGGCGCCCGCACCTGGCGCAACACCCAGCCCTTCGCCACCGTGCGGCTGCGCGTCCTTGCGCCAGACGGGAAAACGGCCGTCAAGATACGTCTCTAAAAGCTGCCGGCTCTCCAGATCGGGGCTGAGCTCGCCATGAAGCTGGCGCAGGTCGGTCAGCCCCATGGCCCCAAGCATCTTGCCTTCATAACGCCCGGCCAGAACGAGCCCCTCGAGCCTGCCGCTGTCATGGTCGAGGTCCATTTCGAGCGCCGCGGTGCGCACCGTCGAGTGCTTGGATGCCGCCGCTCTTGCCGCCGGCCGCCTCGTGCGTATCCAGCCGACCCAGGCCAGCGCTGCGAGCACAAGCAGTCCGCCGATCAGGCTGCGGCCGAAGATCAGCATAGGCGCGCCAATCAGCCCAAGGAAGGCGGGGCCAAGCGATCTCAGACTGTCGGCCATCCTTGCCGCATCCGCGCGCACAAAGAGCAACGCGGCGCCGAAAAGCACCACGAGCACCGCTGCCAAAGCGAGGATCACGCCCATCGATTAGCACCGCCATAGAAATGACCGAGCATAGAAATAGGATGGGACCGAGGATGGGCGCTTGCAAGTCCCACATTGGGCGAGCCGAAGGGCCAGCGCCGCGCGAGAAGCGCCAAGCGACGCTAGAGCAGGCCGAGTTCGGCGAGTTCCAACCTGAGCTTCGGCGGCATCTCGGCGAGTGCCGCCCTGCCCTTGCCGAGATCGGCCGGCGCGTCGGCAGGCTTCAGGTAACGCCAGCCCTGGAAGGCGCGCCGCGGCTGCCAGTCGGTGCGCACCACCTCGGGATCGAGCACCAGATGACAGCGGCCGATGCCTTCATCGTCGGTGAAGGGCCTGATCTCGGTGATCAGCTGCCGGCACTGCACGCTGCCCTTGATCACCCAGTAAAGCGAGCCGCCATCGGTGATCTCCGCGCCCCGCGTCGGCACCATGCGGGTGGTGTGCCAGTGCTCGGCCGGCTCGCCGGCACGACGCCGCTCGTCGAGACGGAAGGCGATCCACTCTTCGAGGTCCTCGACGCTGTCGCAGCCGACGCACAGTTTGATGAGATTGAGTGACATACCCCAAGATTTAGCCGCAAGGGTTGACGCGTCAACGCCTTGAGCGACTTCTCCACAGGGCCAACCTCGGATCTCGGGTAAGACCTCAGCACTCGACGACGTTGACCGCCAGCCCGCCGAGGCTGGTTTCCTTGTACTTCTCATTCATGTCCAGGCCAGTCTGGCGCATGGTCTCGATCGCGGCGTCGAGCGGCACGAAATGCGTGCCGTCGCCCTTGATGGCCAGGGAGGCGGCCGTCACTGCCTTCACCGCGCCCAGAGCATTGCGCTCGATGCAGGGCACCTGCACGAGGCCGCCGACCGGATCGCAGGTCATGCCAAGATGATGTTCGAGCGCGATCTCGGCCGCGTTCTCCACTTGCTCGGGCGTGCCGCCCATCACGGCGCAGAGACCTGCCGCCGCCATTGCCGAAGCCGAACCCACCTCGCCCTGGCAGCCGACTTCGGCGCCCGAAATCGAGGCGTTCGATTTGATGATGCCGCCGACGGCGGCGGCCGTCAGCAGGAAGTCGCGGATGCTCGGCTGGTCGGCCTCGGGATGGAAATGCAGCCAGTAGCGCAGCACCGCCGGCAGCGTGCCGGCAGCTCCATTGGTCGGCGCCGTCACCACGCGGCCGCCGGCGGCGTTCTCCTCGTTGACCGCCATGGCGTAGATCGACAGCCAGTCATTGGCGAGCAGAGGATTGGGCCGGTTCTGCTGCCACTGTTCCTGCAGCTTGTCGTGCAGTTGCCGCGCGCGGCGGCGCACCTTCAGCCCGCCCGGCATGACGCCGTCCTGCGACAGGCCGCGATCGATGCAGCCTTTCATGGCGCCCCAGATCGCGTCGAGGCCGGCATCGAGCTCCTCGCGCGACATGTGCTTTTCCTCGTTGGCGCGCTTCATCTCGGCGATCGAAAGCCCGCTTTTTGCCGCCATCGCCAGCATCTCGACGGCATTCTTGAACGGGTACGGCACCTTCTTGCCTTCTGTCGTCACCGAGCCCTTGGCCTTCATGCGCTGCAGCTCTTCCTCGGAAACGACGAAGCCGCCGCCGATCGAATAATAGATGCGCTTGAGCAGCAGCCGGTCGGATGCGTCATAGGCATAGAAGGCCATGCCGTTGGCATGGCCGGTCAGCGGCGTCTTGCGGTCGAGCACGAGATCCTTGGCGGGATCGAAACGATAAGTCGGATGCCCAGGCGGTGAAATCCGCTTCTCCGCGCCGATGCGGACGACGATGCCGTCGGCCTCGTCCGGGTCGACCGTCTGCGGCATCTGGCCTGCCAGGCCGAGGATGACGGCACGGTCCGAGCCGTGGCCGATGCCGGTATAGGCGAGCGAGCCATGCAGGCTGGCGCCTATGCGATCGACTTTCACGCCCGCCGGCCGCGGCCAGTCGCCGGCCAGGATCTCGTCGAGGAAACGGCGCGCGGCCGTCATCGGTCCCATCGTGTGCGAACTCGACGGGCCGATGCCGATCTTGAACAGGTCGAAAACCGAAAGGAACACGGGGCCGTTGTCTCCTGGAGGCCAATCAAGACTTACATATAGGAATTCCCGCGATGTTTCCGATGTTTTGCATGGCACGGCGCGGCGGCTGCCGACCTTGTTTGCTCCGCCAGCGACATCGCAATGCCGGCGCCTCGAGCGCCCGTCGAAGCACCGGCCCGGCCCGTGTTACAAGAAGTCATGGGCGACTCACTCCACCTCTCAACGGCAGATCTGGCGGCTTTGACCTTCTTCCTGGCCGTCTGGGTGCTGCACACGCTGGCCTCCGACGGCAGGCTGATCAGCCGCGTCTCGCTGACGACCGCCATGAACACGCAGCGCGAGGCCTGGATGCGCAACATGGCCGAGCGCGAGATCCGCATCGTCGACACCGCCATCATGGGCGGCCTGCAGCAAGGTACCGCCTTCTTTGCCTCGTCTTCCCTGATTGCGCTCGGCGGCTGCTTTGCCCTGCTCGGCGCCTCCGACCGCGTGCTTCAGGTGCTGGCCGACCTGCCCTTCGGCGCGGCTTCGTCGCGCGAAGCCTTCCAGACCAAGGTGTTCGGCCTGGTGCTGATTCTCGCCTTCGCCTTCTTCAAATTCGGCTGGGCCTACCGGCTGTTCAACTATTGCTCGATCCTGATCGGCGCGGTGCCGACCCCGCACGGCCCGGCTTCGCGCAATCCGGTCAGCGAGACGGCGGTATGGCGGGCGACGCGCATGAATGTGCTTGCCGGCAAGCACTTCAACTCCGGGCTGCGCGCCGTCTTCTTCTCGATCGGCTATCTCGGCTGGTTCGTCGACCCGGTGGTCTTCGTCATATCGACCCTGGTGCTTCTGGCGGTGCTGGTACGCCGCCAGTTCTTCTCGGCGGCGCGGCAGGCGGTGCTCGGTCAGCCGCCCGGTCCGGGAAAAGGCTGATCGATGCGTCCGGCGATCCAATAAGCGATGAGCCCAGCCCATTCACGAAGCGCCTTGGTGGTGATTTCCAGATTGTCACCAGGGCTTGTGCGATACAGGCGTTCCTTTCCCGTGGTCCAGTAGTCGACCGGCCAGGGAACAGTAGGAAAGCCGGCCCTGTCGAACAGTGCCTTCGCGCGCGGCATATGGAAAGCCGACGTGACGAGCAGCCAGGTCTCGCCCGGCTTAGGCATCACCAGCCTCTTGGTGAATATGGCATTCTCGTAGGTGGTGCGGGATTTATTCTCGAGGACCAGGCGATCGGTGCTTACCCCGAGCGCTGTAAGCAGGCGCGGCGCGGCGTCGGCATCGCCCTCGCCTTCGCCGATCATTTCGAGCGGACCGCCGGTGACGACGACCTTTGCCGTCGGGAACCGCCGGGCCAGCACCGCCGCCTCGACGATGCGGTCGCCGCTGGCGTTCAATTCATAGCCGCCGCGTACGATATTGACCGCGCCGTCCATGGCGCCGCCCAGCACGACGATGCCGTCCACCTTTGCCGGCAGCGGCGGCCTCGGAAAGCGCTCTTCCAGCGGGTTGAGCATCATGACGCCAATCGACGACCATGTCGAAAGCACAAGGATGAGAAAGGCGACAACGCTGCCGGTGGTTGCCAATCGCTGGCGACCGAACATGCCGGCAACCAAGCCTGCCAGCAGCAGGAAGATCGCCAAGTTGAGTGGCCTGGCGACGAACCAAAAGAGCTTCGACAGGAAGAAGAACATCACTCACAACGCTGGGTGGGCACTGACCCTGACGGGATTGACCCTACCACCATTTTTCCGGCTGGAACCTACCCGCCGCCTGTTCGATGACATAAGCGGTCTGGAACAGCGTTTCCTCGTCGAACGGACGGCCGATCAGTTGCAGGCCGAGCGGCAGGCCCTTGCCGTCGAGGCCGGCCGGCACGGAAATGCCGGGAAGGCCCGCCATGTTCACCGTCACCGTGAAGATGTCGTTGAGATACATCTTGACCGGATCGGAGGCCATGTCCTCGTCGGCGATGCCGAAGGCGGCCGACGGGGTCGCGGGCGTCAGGATGACGTCGACACCGGCGGCAAAGACCTTCTCGAAGTCGCGCTTAATCAGCGTGCGCACCTTCTGCGCCTGCAGATAGTAGGCGTCGTAATAGCCCGCCGACAGCACATAGGTGCCGATCATGATGCGCCGCTTGACCTCGCGGCCGAAACCGGCGGCGCGGGTCTTCTCATACATGTCGACGATGTCCTTGCCGGGCACACGCAGGCCGTAGCGCACGCCGTCATAGCGGGCGAGGTTCGACGAAGCCTCGGCGGGCGCCACGATATAATAGGCTGGCAAGGCATATTTGGTATGCGGCAGCGAGATGTCGACGATCTCGGCGCCGGCGTCCTTCAGCCAGGCGATGCCCTGCTGCCAGAGCGCCTCGATGTCTTCCGGCATGCCGTCGACACGATACTCCTTCGGAATGCCGACCTTCATGCCCTTGATCGGCTTGCCGATCGCCGCTTCGTAGTCCGGTATCGGGCGGTCGACCGAGGTCGTGTCCTTCGGATCGACGGAAGCCATCGACTTCAGCAGGATGGCGGCATCGCGCACGTCGCGCGCGATCGGCCCGGCCTGGTCGAGCGAGGAAGCGAAGGCGACGATGCCCCAGCGCGAGCAGCGGCCGTAAGTCGGCTTGATGCCGACCGTACCGGTCAGCGCGGCGGGCTGGCGGATCGAGCCGCCGGTATCGGTCGCCGTAGCGCCGGCGCAGAGGAAGGCGGCCACAGACGATGCCGAACCGCCCGACGAGCCGCCCGGCACCAGTTGCATGTTGTCATAGGTCCGCGCCGTCTTCGCGCCGCCGGCGGAAACAAAGCCGCCATCGCCCTGATGCGTCGTCGGCATGACGACCGTATCGACCCGCGAGCGCCGCCACGGATTGATCACCGGGCCGTAATAGGAGGTCTCGTTCGACGAGCCCATGGCGAACTCGTCCATGTTGAGCTTGCCGAGCATGACGGCACCGTCGGCCCAAAGATTGCTGGTCACGGTCGACTCGTAGCGCGGCTTGAAGCCGTCCAGAACATGGCTGCAGGCCTGGGTGTGGATGCCTTCGGTGGCGAACAGGTCCTTGATGCCGAGCGGAATGCCCTCCAGCGCGCCGCCCTCGCCCTTGGCGAGCCTGGCATCGGAGCTCTTCGCCATGTCGCGCGCTTTGTCGGCGGTGACAGCCACATAGGCGTTGAGCACCGGATTGGCGCGATCGATCGCAGCGAGATATGCCTCGGTGATCTCGGCCGCGGTGATCTCCTTGCCGCGCAGCTTGGCGCGGGCCTCGGAAATGGTGAGATGTGTGAGATCGCTCATCAGGCAAGGCTCTTTTCATAAAAGACCGACCACTCCGAGTCGGGATAATCCAGCACCGGTCCGCAACGCGAGAATCCGGCGCGCTCATAGACTGTCCACGCCGCAGGGTGCCGATCGCCGGTTTCAAGCACCAGGCGCGTCAGCCCTTCCTGCCGGGCGAGCGCCTCGACCCGTCCGACGATCTCGGCGCCGATCTTGCGGCCGCGGTGCGAAGGTCGCGTATACATGCGCTTGACCTCGCCGACGCCGCCCTCATGGCGCTTGAGAGCACCACAGCCGACGGCAAGCCCGCCATCGCGGGCAATGAACACAGTCGTATCCGAGCCTGCCATCTGCTCGACGGTGAGATGATAGCAGTGCTCGGGCGGCGTCAGTTCGAGCAGCGCGGCATTGAGTTCGGCGACGAGCGCGCGCACGTCGTCCTGCAAAGGCGTCTCGACGGCGATCTCGACAGCCACGGCCTACTCCACCACCTTCGGGACGAGGAAGAAGTTCTCATCCGTTGCCGGCGCGTTGGCGACGATGTCGGAGGGCTTGTTGCCGTCGATGACGACATCCTGGCGCTTCTTCATCTCCATCGGCGTGACCGAGGTCATCGGCTCGACGCCCGTGACATCGACCTCGTTCAATTGCTCGACGAAGCCGAGGATGGCGTTCAATTCGCCGGTCATGCGCTCGGCGTCCTCCTCGCTCACCGCGATACGGGCAAGGTGCGCGACGCGCTTCACGGTCTGAAGATCAACGGACATGTTCTATCGCCTCGGGAAAACCAGTGCGGGCTATAGCGGCGGCGCGCCCGGCGCGCAACATGGATGATGCCGGTCAATCGCGTGCAGTGCCTTGTCGCCATCGCGATAACGTTACGTCCCCCCACTGATGCTAGCTGCCGCTGTGCCAGCTTGCGCGCACGCCGGCGCGGGCGTCGCCGCGGCTTGCGCCGAAACGCAAAGATTCCACCCCAAGGCTATGACTTTGTTCCGGATTCCCGAACAGCAGCCTAGATGGTGATCGCCTTGCCGATCTCCGGCAGCGCCACCTTGACGCCCGAGCCTTCCATGCCGGCGACGAACTTGTCGGCGGTCTGGTCGATCATCGAGAAGGTGCCGAAATGGCAGGGAACGACCGTATCGAAGCCGAAGAAGCGGCGGCAGGCAAGGGCCGCCACCGCGCCACCCATGGTGAAGCGGTCGCCGATCGGCACGATGCCGATCTTCGGTTCGTGCAATTCGTTGATCAGCCCCATGTCGGAGAAGATGTCGGTGTCCCCCATATGGTAGAGCGTCTTATCCTCGGGAAAATGCAGGACGAGCCCGCCCGGATTGCCGAGATAGGTGTTCGTGCCGCCTTCGCCGCCGAAAGAGGACGAGTGCAACGCCTGGACGAAGGTCGTGGTGAACGGTCCGCAATCGACGGTGCCGCCGATATTGCCCGGATTGATCTTGTCGCCGCTGACGCCCTGGCCGACGAGATACATGCAGATCTCGAAATTGGCGACCAGCATGGCGCCGCTTTTCTTTAGCACCTCAACCGCGCCGCTGACATGGTCGTTATGACCGTGAGTCAGGAGAACATGCGTGACGCCGTCCGCCGGCCCTTCCCAGCCGCCCGTCCAGGACGGATTGCCGACCAGATAGGGGTCGATGAGAATGGTGGCGTCCTTGGTCTCGACGCGGAATGCCGAATGTCCGTACCAGGTCAGTTTCATGAATGCTTCCTCGATTTTTCCGTTGCCGAAGGATAGAACGCTGGCGGCAAATTGAAAGTAGCGCGGCGCTCTCCACCGTCAAAAGGATGTGTGACGCCTGGATTTCAGGAAAAGCCGTTGGGCATTATTTCAATCGAGGAACTGCCGGCGCGGCTTGCCGACGGCAAGACTCTCGCCGGGCTCGATCTCGGCGACAAGACGATCGGCGTGGCGGTCTCCGATCGCGGCCTGTCCTTCGCCCATCCGCGCCCGGTGATCCTGCGCAGGAAATTCTCGCTCGATGCCGCCCAACTGCTCGCTCTGCTCGATAAGGACAATGTCGGCGCCGTCGTGCTCGGCCTCCCGGTCAATATGGACGGCTCGGAAGGGCCTCGTGCGCAAAAATCGCGCGCCTTCGTCCGCAACATGGCGCCGCTTTCCGACCTGCCCTTCGTGCTGTGGGACGAGCGGCTGTCGACGGTCGCGGCCGAGCGGACGCTGATAGAGATGGATTTCTCGCGCAAGAAGCGCGCCGGCAAGATCGATTCGGCGGCCGCCGCCTTTATTCTGCAGGGAGCCTTGGACCGGCTTCAGTCGCTCGGCCGAGCCGCTCGGGGCTGATAACGCCCTGCCGGCGCTGCCTGATCCATGCGGCGATGTTGCGCCGGCGGCGGAAGGCCCACAGTCCCATGAGCAGGAAAAAGTCGAAAACGCAGGTTCGCGCCACCATGCCCGGGATGATAGCCGGATCGACGCCGAGCATCTGGCCGTAGAGCTGGAAAGCGAAATCGTGCACCTGTCGGCTCAGCATCGCGT
This sequence comes from Mesorhizobium sp. WSM4935, assembly GCF_029625735.1. NCBI lineage: Bacteria > Pseudomonadati > Pseudomonadota > Alphaproteobacteria > Hyphomicrobiales > Phyllobacteriaceae > Mesorhizobium > Mesorhizobium sp. WSM4935. The sequence continues at coordinate 429,621 of NZ_JARTVR010000003.1, forward strand.
AGCCGAAATTCATGTCGTTGGCCGACAGGAAGAACCATCCCCAGAAGATGGCCATCGGAGCAGCCCAGAGCGTGAATATCGTGCGCATCAGCGCCTGCCTCCAGGCTTGTTTTCCGGGCGGCCGGATATGCGGGAAAGAAGCGAACTGTGCGCGGCGCCCATCGCCATGAGCGAGGCCGCGCGAACATCGCCCTCGGGCAAATGCAGCGCGGCGAAGCTGGAGCGGCGCTCCGCCAGCACCGCGACATAAGAAGCAAGCAGCGCCGTCATCTGGATGGCGACGATCATGAACAGGCCGTCTATGCCTTGCGCCACGCCGCCGATGAGGATCAGCGAAAGCAGGAAAGATGCCGAGATGAAGGCGATCCGCGCCACGCTCTCGCCCGCGTCCGCGCTCGTCGCCGTGTTCAGCAGCGTTTCGACGAAGGCCCAGCAGAACAACACCGCGACGGTCAGGAGCGCGATCGAAAGCGGCGCCCGCACGGCAAGATTTTCAAGCTCGGGAAGCCGGCTGGCCTGGACCGACAAGCCAAGCACGCCGAGCGCCGCCGCTACGCCGCGGCTGCCATCCATGCAGATATAGGCAAGCAGGGCGAAAACCACCGCCCAATGCAAGGCCAGAACTGAGCTCAACACGTGCCGCATACGCTTCCCGCTGGCGGAGGTCGGGGAGGTCATGGTTAACCTTTCCCTACTCCAGCAAGCGGAGATTGGGCTTTGCCACGGTTCGCCGCAACGGAAACCATTCGTTAAGGTTAACGGCTATCCACAGCTCGGCGAAGCGCGTGAAACGGTTTCGGATCATGCTCTTTGATTTTGGACGGGATCAGGTCACCGGCGGATAGAGCGTGTCGATGATCATGCGCGCGTCATGGCGCGAATCGAGCATGCCGTAAGTGGTGCGCCACTGACCGCCCAGCCGCGTTTCGACGAAGGCGTCTGCGATGCGCCCTGCTCCCAGCCGGCGCAGTTCCGCCGCGGCGGCCGACAGCGCGAGTTGTTCGGTAAGCAGCCGCGCCGAGCCCTGGTCGGTCGCCGCCACCTGCATGGCAGCCTTCAGCACGCCGATGGTGCCGCGCCCGCCGGTGCCGAGATCGCGGTCGATGCCGGCGAGCACTTCCTCGAACAGGCCCGGCGCGCGGCCAAGCACGCGCAGCACATCGAGCGCCATGACATTGCCCGAGCCTTCCCAGATCGCGTTGACCGGCGCCTCGCGATAGTAGCGGGCAAGCGGCGCCTCCTCGACATAGCCGTTGCCGCCAAGGCATTCCATCGCCTCGTAAAGCAGCGCCGGCGCGATCTTGCAGACCCAGTATTTGACGACAGGGGTCATGGCGCGGGCAAAGGCCGCCTCGCCGCGGTCGCTTGCAGCCTCGTCGAAGGAGCGCGCCAGTCGGAACGACAGCGCGGTGGCCGCGGCGACATCGAGCGCCATATCGGCCAGAACCCGCTGCATCAGCGGCTGGTCGATCAAATTGGAACCGAACACCTGGCGATGGCGCGCGTGGTGCACGGCCTCGGCGAGGCCCGCCCGCATCAGCGCCGACGAAGCGACAGCGCAGTCGAGCCGGGTCAGCGTCACCATGTCCATAATCGTCTTCACGCCGGCGCCCGGGTCGCCGACCATCTCGCCGATCGCATTGACGAATTCCACCTCCGACGAGGCGTTCGAGCGGTTGCCGAGTTTGTCCTTCAGCCGCTGGAAGCGGAAGCCATTGCCGGAACCGTCACCCAGGATGCGCGGAACGAGGAAGCAGGACAGTCCCTCAGATGCCTGGGCGAGCACCAGGAAGGCATCGGACATCGGCGCCGACATGAACCATTTGTGCCCGGTCAAGCGGTAGAAGCCGCTTCCCGTGCGCTCCGCCCTGGTGGTGTTGGCGCGCACATCGGTGCCGCCCTGCTTCTCGGTCATCCCCATGCCGAGCGTCAGCCCGGTCTTCTGCACGGGAGGCTTTTGGGTCTGGTCGTATTTGCGCGTCGTCACGCGCGGCGCCCATTCGCGGAAAAGCTTCGGACTCGCCATCAGCGCTGCCAGCGAGGCGCTGGTCATGGTGATCGGGCACAAATGCCCAGTTTCGAGTTCCGCGGTCAGATAGAAGCGCGCCGCTCTGACTTGATGGCGGCGGCCGATCTCGGCGTCGCCGTTTTCCCACACCGAAGAATGCAGGCCGCCGGCAATCGAGCGGCGCATCAGGGCGTGATAGGCCGGATGGTATTCGACCACGTCGAGGCGCCGGCCCTGGCGGTCATGCGTCCGCAATTTCGGCGTGTCGGTATTGGCGAGGCGGGCGAGCTCCTGCGCCTCCTGCGTCATCACGAACCGGCCAAGCCCGTCGAGATCCTTGCGCACGGGATCGGAAAAACGCTCGGCAAGCTGGATGAGCAATGGATCGCCCCGCCATGCATTGCCGCCCGTCAGCGGCGGCGGCTGGTTGATCACCTCGTCGGTCACGCCCAATCCTTCAGTTGCCCAATCCTTCAATTGGCCGAGAGGTTCTTAGCATTTCCAAGGTCGCGGTCGCGAATCCGAAACCCCTGGGCCTTATAGCCCAAGCTACGGAAGGCGCGCGACGAAAATACCGGGGAGAACGCCCGCAATCCAAAGCTGGCGCTTGCGGCAGACCGGACCGCACCCTATAGCAGCGCCTTGAGATGATCGACGCTTCGTCCCTGCCACTCTTTCCCCACCGCCATCTTCTGGGCATCCGCGATCTTTCCCCGGCCGATATCGAGCTGTTGCTCGATCGCGCCGACCAGGCCGTGGCGATCTCGCGGCAATCTGAAAAGAAGACCACGACGCTGCGCGGCCGCACCCAGATCAACCTGTTCTACGAGGCATCGACCCGCACGCAGTCGTCCTTCGAGCTCGCCGGCAAGCGCCTCGGCGCCGACGTCATGAACATGTCGGTGGCAAGCTCCTCGGTGAAGAAGGGCGAGACGCTGATCGATACGGCCATGACCCTCAACGCCATGCGGCCCGACATCCTGATCATCCGTCACCAGTCGGCGGGCGCGGCTGCCCTGCTCGCCCAGAAGGTCGGCTGCTCGGTGGTCAATGCTGGCGACGGCGCGCATGAGCACCCGACGCAGGCGTTGCTCGACGCGCTGACCATCCGCCGGGCCAAGGGGCCGCTCTCGAAGCTGATCGTGGCGATCTGCGGCGACATCCTGCATTCGCGCGTCGCCCGCTCCAACATCATGCTGTTGAATGCACTCGGCGCGCAGGTGCGCGTTGTCGCTCCCTCGACGCTGCTGCCCTCCGGCATCGACAGGATGGGCGTGATCGTCGCGCGCTCGATGGCCGAGGGGCTGAAGAATGCCGACGTGGTCATGATGCTGCGCCTGCAGCGCGAGCGCATGGAAGGCGCCTTCGTGCCGTCGATCCGCGAATATTTCCGTTATTTCGGCCTCGATGCCGAAAAGCTGAAAGCCGCCAAGGACGATGCGCTGGTCATGCATCCCGGCCCGATGAACCGCGGGGTCGAGATCGCCTCCGAGATCGCCGACGGACCGCAAAGTGTCATCCAGGAACAGGTCGAGATGGGAGTGGCCGTGCGCATGGCGGTGATGGAAGCGCTGCTTGATCCGCGCCGCAACCATGAGGGGCGCGGCGCATGAGCGTGACCGTCTTCAGCAAGGCGCACATTGTCGACCCGTCGCGTGGCGTCGACGAGATCGGCAGCCTCATCGTCGACGGCCGCAAGATCGTCGCTGCCGGAAAAGCGGCATTGAACCAGGGCGCGCCGGAAGGCGCTGCCGTCGTCGACTGCGCCGGCAAAACGATCATTCCAGGTCTTGTCGACGCGCGCGTCTTCATCGGCGAACCCGGCGGCGAGCATCGCGAGACCATCGCCTCGGCAAGCGTGGCGGCGGCGGCCGGCGGCGTCACCTCCATCGTCATGATGCCCGACACCGACCCGGTGATCGACAATGTGGCGCTGGTCGAATTCGTGCTGCGCACGGCGCGCGACACCGCAAGCGTCAACATCTTTCCGGCCGCCGCGATCACCAAGGGCCTCGAAGGCCGCGAGATGACCGAATTCGGCCTGCTGCGCGAGGCGGGCGCCGTCGCCTATACCGACGGCAGACACACGATCGCCAACGCGCTGGTGATGCGCCGCGCGCTGACCTACGCGCGTGATTTCGGCGGCGTGATCGCGCATGAGACCCAGGATGCCGACCTCGCCTCTTCCGGCGTGATGAACGAAGGCCTCTATGCAAGCTGGCTCGGCCTTTCCGGCATTCCGCGCGAAGCCGAGCTCATCCCCTTGGAGCGGGATCTGGCGCTGGCCCGGCTGACCGGCGGGGCCTATCACGCGGCAAAAATCTCGTCCGCGATGGCGGCCGGCGCGGTGAACCGGGCCAAGACCGAAGGCGCCAACGTCACGGCCGGGGTCGCCATCCACAATCTGTCGCTCAACGAGAACGATGTCGGCGAATACCGCACCTTCTTCCGGCTGACCCCGCCCTTGCGCGCCGAGGACGACAGGCTGGCGATGATCGAGGCGATCAAGGACGGCACGATCGACATCATCGTCTCCTCGCACGACCCGCAGGACGTCGACACCAAGCGCCTGCCCTTCGCCGATGCCGCCGCCGGCGCGATCGGTCTGGAAACGCTGCTTGGCGCGGCACTTCGGCTCTACCACAATGGGGATGTGCCGCTGCTCAGGCTGATCGAGACGCTGTCCACTGCGCCGGCGCGACTGTTCGGCCTGCCGGGTGGCACGCTGCAGCCGGGCGCGCCGGCCGATCTCGCAATCGTCGATGTCGACGAACCGTGGATCGTCAGCGAAAGCGGACTGCGCTCGCGTTCGAAGAACACCTGCTTCGAAGGCGCGCGCCTGCAGGGCAAAGTCTTGCAGACGATGGTCGCGGGCCGCACAGTGTTTTCAGTATAGCCCATTCATTGCTTTGAACTCTGCCGGACTCTGCCCGCACAGAGTTGCTTGGCGAACCCTCCCGACTCTACCATTATGACCAGCTGTTGCCCAAGCAGCGCCAGCTCTTGCAAACTATGGTTGCATAAAGCAGATTATATCAATCCTGGGGCGAGCATCTGGAGCGACAGGAGTATGGGGGAAACAATGGGTTACGCGATCGCGCTCGTGTTCGGCTATCTGCTCGGCTCGATCCCGTTTGGGCTCCTGATCACCCGTGCAGCCGGGCTCGGCGATGTCCGCCAGATCGGCTCCGGCAATATCGGCGCGACCAATGTGCTGAGGACAGGCAACAAAGGCCTTGCCGCCGCCACGCTGCTGCTCGATGCGCTGAAAGGCACGGCCGCCGCGCTGATCGCCGGCCATTTTTCGTCGGACTTCGCACTGTTGGCCGGCTTTGCAGCGTTCCTCGGCCATCTGTTCCCGGTCTGGCTCGGCTTCAAGGGCGGCAAGGGCGTCGCGACCTATCTGGGCGTGCTGCTCGGCCTTGCCTGGCAAGGCATGCTGGTCTTCGCCGTCGTTTGGCTCGCGATGGCGTTCCTGTTCCGCTATTCCTCGCTGGCGGCATTGGCAGCCGCGGTGGTCGTGCCGATCGCGCTCTATTTCATAAGCACGCCGCAGATCGCCGGCCTGTTCGCGCTGATGAGCCTGATCGTCTTCATCAAGCACCGCGCCAATATCTCGCGCCTGCTGGCCGGCACCGAAGGCAAGATCGGAGCGAAGGGATGAGCGCCCCGGCTGCCGGCCCGCATCTCAGCGACCGGCAGCGGCTTGCCTGGCTTCGCCTGATCCGCACGCCCAATGTCGGTCCGGCCTCGTTTCGCGAGTTGATCAACCGCTTCGGCTCGGCCGAAGCCGCGCTCGAAATGTTGCCCGAGCTGATGATTTCCGGCGGCGCCAATCGCATCGCCCGCATTCCTTCCGTCGCCGAGGCCGAAGCCGAGTTGGACGCCGCCCGCCGCGCCGGCGCCCGCTTCGTCGGCATCGGCGAGGCCGACTATCCGCCCTTGCTGAAGACGCTGGACAACCCGCCGCCGCTGCTTGCGGTGAAAGGCGAAGGCGCGGTCTTCCGTTTGCCCGCGGTGGCCATCGTCGGCGCCCGCAACGCCTCGCTGGCCGGCATCAAGATGGCGCGCATGCTGGCGGCAGACCTCGGCCGCGAAGGCTACGCGGTCGTTTCCGGCCTGGCGCGCGGCATCGACACGGCCGCGCACAAAGGCAGCGTTTCGACCGGAACGATCGGCGTGCTAGCCGGCGGGCTCGATGTCCCCTACCCGCCCGAGAATGCCGGCCTGTGCGACGAGATCGCCGATCGCGGCGGCGCCATCGTTTCGGAAATGCCCTTCGCCTGGCAGCCGCGCGCCCAGGATTTTCCGCGTCGCAACCGCCTTGTCGCCGGCATGGCGCTTGGGCTGGTTGTGGTCGAGGCGGCACAGCGCTCCGGTTCGCTGATCAGCGCCCGCCTCGCCAATGAAATGGGCCGATTGGTCTTTGCTGTGCCGGGCTCGCCGCTCGATCCGCGTGCCGCCGGCTGCAACGCGCTGCTCAAGGACGGCGTCACTCTCGTCACCGAAGCCGCCGATGTGCTCGGCGCGCTGGCGCCGCTTGCCGGCGTCCGGCTTCCAAGAGCCGTCCCGCTTGCCGAGGCGCCCGACATGTCGGCCATGCCGCCGCCCGGCGAAAACGACCGCGCCGATGTGCTGGAAGCGCTGGGACCCACGCCGATCGCGGTGGACGACATCATCCGCCACACGGGTATGAGCGCGGCACAGATATCGATGGTGCTGCTTGAACTCGACCTCGCGGGACGGCTGGAGCGTCACGCCGGCGGGAACGTGTCGCTAATCGCGTGACCTGCGGTCTTCAGTTCCGGGTTCGGCTTCTCCTACCGGAACAAATATTTCGACACTTCCGGATTGCCGCGGCGCCACATCACATTGTCGAGGAAGTAGTGGTGCACGTTGATGAAGATCAGCACGATGAAGAAGAACAGCGACGAACCGAGCACCTGCCTGTCGTAGGGAACCAGGGCGGTCAGCACGAACGGGATCAGCCAGAAGCCGAGATAGCCAAGCGCGGCGCCTCCGATGATGAATCCCAGCACCCGCAGCCTGTAGCGAGGGCCGAGGATGGATAGTATTTTCGGCTCCGGATCCCGCGCCGCATCCAAGACGTCACGCTCGACATTGGTCTGATAGCGCCACACCACGGCCAGATATTGCAGTGAGTGCAGCGCCGGCACCACCAGCAGCCAGAGCGGGTTTATCCTGGCAATCAGGATCCAGAGATAGAGCGACGCGACATAGGCAACGATGCCGTTATACGGCAGGCCCCCATTCTTTCGCCGACGACTAACCAGCATCAGGAGCGTGGCCGCTGTCGATGCGACGGCCGCCGCCAAGGCAATGTCGGTGATCCATGAAGGCGCGGCGAAGGTGTAATACTGGAGCCCGTAATACTGTCCCGCGGTCACCGCCGTGTTGGTCTGCAGCCAGGCCAGGATCCACACCGCGTAGCTGTTGAAGAGTAGCACCTTCTTGTCCCGGTCATCAAAGAATTTGCGTTTCAAGACGGCGTCGACCATCAGCATGCCGTAGCCCTGCTTGACGTAGTGCCAGCCGACGAAGAAGAACATCGCGTTGGCCGCAAGGCCGAGCAGCCGCGTGTTCGACGTCGCCGCACCATAGGCAAAGAACAGGGCCATGATCGCCGGGACGATGACGCCGGCGAAAATGTAGCGAAGCTGCAGTCTTCTGTCGTAGCCGTCGCCACGCGCCTTCCGGCCGAAATTGCGATAGAATATCTGGTAGGAATGGGCGAAATGCGGATAGTTCACCAGATAGGCCACGACGACCATCGTCGCGGCCAACGGCCCTTCATAATCGCGCGGCACGAAGAACAGCACCGGCAGGATCAGGAACGCGCTGCCGCCGAGCATGAGGAAATCGGCGACCGGGCCGAAGAGATATTTGCCGGGCGCCGCCGCCTTGCGGGCCGTGGTCTCTACCGAAAGGTCAAGTGCCATCCTGGAGCCTCCCTCGGGGCCCCGAGTTTAACCATGCCCCCTGTCCAGGGACAAGTTTGCCGGCGGCCCGCTCTCATTGGTCTTGGGGAAAGTCACCCCTCAGGGTAGGCAGCCTGAGCGATTTTCATCAGCCGCTTTCTGGCTTCTGCCACACGCTTCTGTTCCGACCTTATGCGGCTGCACAGCGCGATGTTGATCCCGACGCCACAGTCCTCCTCCAGCATTTCCTTTGCGTGATTGAGAGAAGTCTCTGCGCGCTTTACGCTCTGCCTGGCCCTGGCCAGTTCCAAGTTCAGTACGTCCACTGTATCCGCGTCCCAAATTGCGGTCCCTTCTGAAATTGAACGGGCGCGAATAGTTTTTTGTTCCTATTGCCTACGGCATCGAGCCGGCAATGGCGCAAAGCGCGGTTATTTCCGGAGCAAAGGCTGAATTGACGCCTTCATCTGGTCGGTAAGTTGATCCTCCAGACGCCATCGCCTGCGAACCCGTGCCCGTTTGTTGGGCTTGCACTCGGTAAGCTCGCGCCGCCTTGGCAGTGGGCATGGCGAACATCAAGGGGTCTGTCCGAAGCCCTCCGGACTCCGTCCAGAAACCGTCATAGTCGGCGGAGATGCGGCGGCGCAAACTGTAATCGGTTGCAAAGACATGCCCCGCATTCGATACGGCAAAGAGGCCGGATAGTCCTAAGGACCGGCTAAGAACCTGCGCCACGAAAAGGAGCACGGTTTTCGGCCGCATGCCCTCCATGGCGTTCGTCAAGCCACGGGCGTCTTCCAGGCCTTGCGCGCCGGCCGAAACACTCTTGAGGGCGCCTGTCAAAAAGACCTCCCCCGCTTCCTTGATGCGCAGCAGCGACCGGTCCACGATCGCCAATCCCATTTCAGTGATCGGCCGGTGATCCAGACAAAGGACAAGGCGCCACCCCGCTTCCCTGTAGAGGCCGCCCTGGCCGGTCAGTTCGACCGCGACCTTCCCCGCCGAGGTCGCGACGGCAACCAGTTCCAGACAGCCGGTGTGGCTCTCGACCAATGCGGCGTCGCACAGGAGGCGGGCCGCTGCCGCATAATGACCGACCAAGGCCACGGCGCGATTGCCGCGCCTCAACGCCACGGTCAGATAGGGGCGGACAACCTTGAGTGGGATCTCCGGATAATGATCGAGGATCGGAGCGAAGGGCTCGGCGCCAAGCTTGAGTCCGACATCAGCGATATCGCGACGATACAGCCAACGAAGGGCGGCCCACTTGACCGTATGAACCCCTGGTTCAGCCTGCGGCGGACAGCGGAAGGCGTACGCCCGCCTCGAGGTGATGACACCGCTCCCTCATAGTTTTCTATTCGGTGCGACGCCGGGGACTATGTCCCTCTGATGATGACCGACGGCATGACCCGGAGGGCCCGGGTCGTTCATCCGAGCCAATTCTGTTGCCCAACAGCCGGATGCCCGAACCGGGCCACCGGCCTGCCCTATCGCGAACCGCGCACCCAAGGCAATTTACAAAAATGTAAAGCGCCAGCGGAGCGCCAACACAATGTCGTGGTGGAGGTTGGACTGCGGCAATTCGGCAGTTGTGACCGGGCTGTTCAGGCGGTCGTTGTTGGTGAGCGCGATGGGATTCGAACCCATGACCTACTGATTAAAAGTCAGTTGCTCTACCGGCTGAGCTACGCGCTCCCGCGGGCTCAAAACACCGCCCTCGAAATTGCGCGGAACATAGGGAGAGTGCCGCGGCCGGTCAACCGGAAAAAGATGGGCTTCCAAGGCCGATTTTTTGAACCGATTCGAGGAGTCGCCGAGGGTGTTTGCGATGCCTGCGGCAATGGCCCGGGTCAGCATTGCTTCAGAAAGCTCCACAACAACGGGTTGATATTGAGCCTGGAACAATGTGCGACCCGGACCCGTTTCGCAAAACAGGGACGTCGATCAACCATCGAGGAGAAGATTAATGAACAAGATCGCATCGGGACTGCTGGCAGCCGCTCTCTCGACGTCGTTCATCGCGGCGGAGATGGTGCCGGTCAACGCTCAGCCAAACTATGTGCCGCAACCCCAGAGCCTGTCGGATGTCCAGACCGTGCAATATCGGGATTGGAGAAGGCACCGCGGCTTCAACCGCGATTTCTCGCGTCGTGGTGACGCCGTCTATTGGAACGGCCATCGTGGCTATCGTGAATATCGCCGCGGCTATCGCCGGCATGGCGACTATTGGTTCCCGCTGGCTGCCTTCGCGACCGGGGCGCTGATCACCGGCGCCATCGTCAACAGCGAGAACAACCGCGTCTATCGCGGCAACGCGCATGTGCAGTGGTGCTACGACCGCTACCGCTCCTACCGCGCATCGGACAACACCTTCCAGCCTAACAGCGGACCGCGTCGGCAGTGCGTGTCGCCCTATTGATGGCCTCCAGTCGATATCCGGGTCGTTGACTGAGCCCGCGCCGCAACGCGCGGGCTCTCTCGTTGTCATTCGACTGGACTTAAGAACTGAGTGCGCCCCACGGGTCAGCTTGCCCAGCTAATGGTTTTGAGGATGAGATAAAGTCCTACGCCGTCATCAGGAGGACAGCGATAGGCTCCGCAGGCGTTGCAAATCCGAGTCACTGCTGAGGTCAATTCCCAGCCGAGTGCGTTAAGATCTTCGTCCGTCACATAGTCTCGAGTTAGCTCGCTGATGCCGTGCTCCTTGCCGAAAGATCGGGCTGACTGGGCGTCCGTTATGAACTCGGAAGGCCAATTCGAATTGGCCCAAGCCCAGAGCCAATTGCCGGCCTTGGCGCTGGTGGAGCCCGCTATCTGGATTTCCGAAACGACCTTGACGCCGCTCTGGTCGGAAAACAGCAGCTTTCCGGCCTTCAAATCGTAGTTGTAGCGCGACCAGCTGCCGAGGCGGAAATCCTTCGCCAGGCGCGCATTCTTGGCGGTAAGCTGTTTAAAGGCCTCGTCGCGCCAAGCAGGATACCAATGCGGTTGCATTTCCCCTCCGCCCGCTCCGGTAATCGTCACTGCCCATTTAGAGTCCGCCGCACCGCATCGCGCCATCCGGCCAGCTTCGCCCCGCGTGTGGCCGCATCCATCTCCGGCTTGAAGCGCCGCTCCAGCGCCCAGCTCTTGGCGAATTCCTTCGCTTTCGGCCAGACACCCGCTTTCGACCCGGCAAGCCAGGCCGCGCCCAGCGCCGTCGTCTCCAGGATCGTTGGACGGTCGACCGGCGCGTCGAGAATATCGGCGAGCCGCTGCATGGTCCAGTCCGACGCCACCATGCCGCCGTCGACCCTAAGCACCGTCTTGGCCGAGGCGCCCTTCCAGTCCTTGCGCATGGCGTCGAGCAGGTCGCGCGTCTGGAAGGCGACCGATTCGAGCGCGGCGCGCGCGAACTCGGCCGGGCCCGAATTGCGCGTCAGGCCGAAGATCGCGCCGCGCGCATCCGCGTCCCAGTGCGGCGCACCGAGCCCGACAAAGGCCGGCACCAGATAGACTTGTTGCGCCGGATCGGCGGTCGCCGCGAGCGCACCGCTTTGCTCGGCCTTGCCGATCACCTTGATCCCGTCGCGCAGCCATTGCACGGCGGCGCCCGCGATGAAGATCGAACCTTCCAACGCATAGGTAGTCTTGCCGTTGAGCCTGTAGGCGATCGTTGTCAGAAGCCGGTTCCTCGAGCGCACGAGATCCGCGCCGGTGTTGAGCAGCGCGAAGCAGCCGGTGCCATAGGTGGATTTCATCATGCCGGGTTCGAAACAGGCCTGGCCGATGGTCGCCGCATGCTGGTCACCGGCGACGCCGAGAATCCGCATCTCAGCCCCGAAAAGGCCCTTCTCGGTGACGCCGAAATCGTCGGCGCAATCCTTCACCTCAGGCAGGATCGCTGCCGGTATGTTCAGGATCGAGAGCAACTCTTCGTCCCAGACATTCTTCTCGATGTTGTAGACCAACGTGCGCGAAGCGTTTGTCGCGTCGGTGGCGTGCACTTGGCCGCCGGTCAGCCGCCAGATCAGGAAACTGTCGATGGTCCCGGCGAGCAGTTCGCCCTTCTCGGCGCGCTTCCTGGCGCCCTTCACCTTGTCCAGCATCCAGGCGATCTTGGTGCCCGAGAAATAGGGATCGAGCAGCAGGCCGGTCTTCTTCGTGAATTTCTTCTCCAGCCCCTGCTTCTTGAGCTTCTGGCAGAGCGGTGCGGTGCGGCGATCCTGCCAGACGATCGCATTGTGGATCGGCTTGCCGGTCGCCTTGTCCCAGATGACGACCGTCTCGCGCTGGTTGGTGATGCCGATCGCGGCCATGTCAGACGCTGTGCGGCCGGCGGACTTCAGCGCCGCCTTCACTGTGGCGAGAACGCTCGTCCAGATGTCTTCCGGATCGTGCTCGACCCAGCCGGAGGCGGGATAATGCTGCGCGAATTCCTGCTGGCCGGTGCCGGCGACCTTCATCTCACCGTCGAACAGGATCGCCCTGGTCGATGTGGTACCTTGGTCGATGGCGAGGATATATTTAGTCAAATTCGGCAATCCTGTTTGATTTCAAGTTTGTCTTGGTGAAGGCCCAACCCAGTTGGAGCAACGCAAACGGACAGATTTTCCAGTTTCTCACCCGCGTTCAACGCATTGGAAACGGCGGCTGCGTAGCTGGAGGCCTTTCCGACAGTTTCCACCGTGAACGCAGGCAGCAATTGGCGCGCTAGAGCGTCGTGGACCGGCCGGACAATCGGGTGCCGGGCGACGTTGAAGGTATAGGCCCGGCCATGCCGATCGCTCAGCACATAGTCAAATGCCTTGGGAGCGGAGAGCTTTCGCAGTGCATATTCGGCAATGATCTCTGGAACGAGTTGATATGCTAACCGCAACTCCGGACTCTGCAGGATCTGCTTCAGTCGACCCGAGGTGGGTTCGCGTGTGGCTCCACTTTCATCCTCGAGGCGTGAGAGGTGTAGCTTCGCCAGTTCGAGGGCGAGTTCCGCAGTGAAAAGCGGCTTGCCATTCTCACCCATTATAGCCGGAGCCCAGCGTTCAGTACGCCGAAAAAGCGAGTAGATCACCGGGTGCTCCGAGGCATCTGCCGAGGCAAGATGCCCCGGCAGACTGTAGTTGCAGAATTTTACTTCTGCCAGCTCTTCACCAGCTCGTCATAATTGATGGTGATCGGCTTTTCCTTTTCGTTCTCGATCTTGAGCTGCGGCGCAAGGTTGCCCTTCGAGACAGCGTCCTTGTTCCAATAGTCGAGATCATGCTCTTCGGCGAGCTTGGGTCCGATGTCGCCCTGGACGCCGGACTTCTCGATACGGCCCATGACCTTCTCTTGCTCGGCGCAGAGCGAGTCCATCGCTTCCTGCGCGCTCTTTGCGCCCGAGGACGCATCGCCGATCGCCTGCCACCACAGCTGAGCAAGCTTCGGGTAGTCAGGCACGTTGGTGCCGGTCGGCGACCACTGCACGCGGGCTGGCGAGCGATAGAACTCGATCAGGCCGCCGAGCTTCGGAGCGCGCTCGGTGAAGCTCTTGTCGTGGATGGTGGAGTCACGGATGAAGGTGAGACCGACATGGCTCTTCTTCACGTCGACCGTCTTCGAGGTGACGAACTGCGCATAGAGCCAGGCGGCCTTGGCGCGGTCGGTAGGCGTCGACTTCATCAGCGTCCACGAGCCCACGTCCTGGTAGCCGAGCTTCATGCCGTCCTTCCAGTAGACGCCGTGCGGCGACGGAGCCATGCGCCATTTCGGCGTACCATCTTCGTTCACAACCGGCAGGCCGGGCTTGACCATGTCGGCGGTGAAGGCCGTGTACCAGAAGATCTGCTGGGCGATGTTGCCCTGCGCCGGGACCGGACCCGATTCGGAGAAGGTCATGCCCTGCGCCTCGGCCGGGGCGTAGGCCTTCAGCCAGTCGAGATATTTCTGGATCGAATAGACCGCGGCTGGGCCGTTCGTGTCGCCGCCACGTGCGACGCAGGAGCCCACGGGACGCGACTTCTCATCGACCTTGATGCCCCATTCGTCGACCGGCAGGCCATTCGGGATGCCCTTGTCGCCATTGCCGGCCATGGACAGCCAGGCATCGGTGAACCGCCAGCCGAGCGACGGGTCCTTCTTGCCGTAGTCCATGTGGCCATAGACCTTCTTGCCGTCGACGTCGCGACCGGTGAAGAACTCGGCGATGTCCTCATAGGCCGACCAGTTGACGGGAACGCCGAGATCGTAGCCGTACTTGGCCTTGAAATCGGCCTTGTTCTTCTCGTCGTTGAACCAGTCGTAGCGGAACCAGTAGAGGTTGGCGAACTGCTGGTCGGGCAGTTGGTAAAGCTTCTTGTCCGGTGCCGTCGTGAACGAGGTGCCGATGAAGTCCTTCAGGTCGAGATTCGGGTTGGTGACGTCCTTGCCCTCGCCTTCCATCCAGTCGGTCAGGTTGCGCACCTGCTGGTAGCGCCAGTGCGTGCCGATCAGATCGGAATCGTTGACCCAGCCGTCATAGAGGTTCTGGCCGGTCTGCATCTGGGTCTGGATCTTCTCGACGACGTCGCCTTCCTGGATCGTATCGTGCGTGACCTTGATGCCGGTGATCGCCGAGAAGGCAGGCGCCAGCACCTGCGATTCATACGAGTGGGTGGCGATGGTTTCCGACACGACCTTGATTTCCATGCCGGCAAACGGCTTGGCGGCGTCGATGAACCATTGCATTTCCTTTTCCTGATCGGCGCGCGAAAGCGTCGACAGGTCGCCTATCTCCTTGTCGAGAAAGGCCTTTGCTTCGTCCATTCCGGCATAGGCGTGGCCGGCGCCGAGCAATAGGACAAGGGCGGTCGTCGATGTTAGAAATTGCCGTCGCATGTGTCTCCTCCAGTCTTAGGTTTCAGTTTCGATCCGGAGCGGGCCGCCAGCACGCGGCCGCTTCGGCTATTCCCCCTCTATACGTATCGGAATACGCCAATCGCGTAGACCACCGAGAGAGCGAGAGCCCACCACAGGTTGGGCCCTACCAGGCCCAGCCAAGCGAGATGGATGAAGGCGCTGCCGAGCAGCGAAATGAAAAGGCGGTCGCCGCGCGTCGTCTCGAAGCGCAGCACGCCGATGCGCGGATTGCCGCCGGGCGAGACATATTCCCAAACGCCCATGCCGCAGAGCATCAGTGCAATCACGATGAAGAAAGCGGCCGTCGGCCACGTCCAGGCCATCCAGGAGAAATCGAAATTCATGGATCACACTCTCCCCAGAGCGAAGCCCTTGGCGATATAGTTGCGGACGAACCAGATCACGAGCGCGCCCGGGATCAGCGTCAGCACGCCGGCAGCAGCCAGCAGCCCCCAGTCCATCCCGGCGGCCGAGACGGTGCGGGTCATCGTGGCGGCGATCGGCTTGGCATCGGTCGTGGTCAGCGTGCGCGCGATCAGGAGTTCCACCCATGAGAACATGAAGCAGAAGAAGCAAGCGACCCCGATGCCGCTGGCGATCAGCGGCATGAATATCTTCACGAAGAAGCGCGGGAAGGAATAGCCGTCGATATAGGCGGTCTCGTCTATCTCCTTAGGCACGCCGGACATGAAGCCTTCAAGGATCCACACCGCCAGCGGCACATTGAACAGGCAGTGCGCCAGCGCCACCGCGATATGCGTGTCGATGAGGCCGAAAGCCGAATAGAGCTGGAAGAACGGCAGCGCAAACACCGCCGGCGGCGCCATGCGGTTGGTGAGCAGCCAGAAGAACAGGTGCTTGTCGCCGAGGAAGCGGTAGCGCGAAAAGGCGTAGGCGGCCGGCAGCGCGACCGCCACCGAGATCACCATGTTCATCACCACATAGGTAATCGAATTGATATAGCCCGAATACCAGGACGCGTCGGTGAAGATGATCTTGTAATTGCGCAGCGTCGGCTCATGCGGAAAGAGCGTCAGGGAGGAGATGATCTCCTGGTTGGTCTTGAAGCTCATATTGATGAGCCAGTAGATCGGCAGCAGAAGCACGATGATGTAGATCGTCGGCACGATCCACCACCAGCGCGATTCCTCGCCGCGGCGCCGCATCAGCTTGGCCACTTCATCCTGCGACAGCGTGCTCCCCACCTCGGTGACCGCCGCTTCGCTCACGCGTGTCGTCTCGTTGGCGCTCGCCATCTGTCAGCGCTCCGCGTCGTAGTTGGTCATCACGGTGTAGAACACCCACGACAACAACAGGATGATCAGGAAGTAGACCAGCGACATGGCCGCCGCCGGACCGAGGTCGAACTGGCCGAGCGCCGTCTTGACGAGGTCGATCGACAGGAAGGTCGTCGAATTGCCTGGGCCGCCGCCGGTGACCACGAAGGGCTCGGTATAGATCATGAAGCTATCCATGAAGCGCAGCAGCACCGCAATCAGAAGCACGCGCTGCATCTTCGGCAATTGGATGTAGCGGAATACCGCCCAGCGCGAGGCGCCGTCGATCTTGGCCGCCTGATAGAAGGCGTCGGGAATGGAGACCAGGCCGGCATAGCAGAGCAGAACGACCAGGCTGGTCCAGTGCCAGACATCCATGACGATGACGGTGACCCAGGCATCGAACGGATCCTGAACATAGTTGTAGTCGATGCCGAGCGCGTTGACGTAATAGCCGAGCAGCCCGATGTCGTTGCGGCCGAACACCTGCCAGATCGTGCCGACGACGTTCCACGGAATGAGCAATGGCAGCGCCATGAGCACCAGGCAAACCGGCACTCCCCAGCCCTTCTTCGGCATGTTGAGCGCGATGAAGATGCCGAGCGGCACCTCGATCGCCAGGATGATGAAGGAGAAGATCAGGTTGCGCACCATCGCTTCCCAGAAGCGATCGGAGGCAAGCAATTCCTCGAACCACTCGGTGCCGGCCCAGAAGAAGACGTTGTTGCCGAACGTGTCCTGCACCGAATAATTGACGACGGTCATCAGCGGTATGACGGCCGAGAACGCCACCAGCACCAGCACCGGCAGCACCAGAAACCAGGCCTTATTGTTCCAGGTCTTGTCCATCTATGCCCCCATCTCGACGCGCCACGAACCGGCATAGATGTTGATGCCGGCCGGATCGAAGCGGACCTTCGGATCGGCCGGAACTTCGTCGTCCTCGCCGATCACCGCGGCAATTTCCCTGCCTTCCAGATTGGCGCGCACGACCTTGTGGCGGCCGACGTCCTCGACCTTGCTGACCTGCACCGCCATGCCTTCGCGGCCGAGCCGCACATATTCGGGACGGATGCCGAGCTCGACGGTGCGGCCTTCGGCTTTCGGCACCCCGGGCAGTTCGATGCGTTGCGTACCGAGCGTTGCCGTCCTGCCGTCGAGCGACACCGGCAGCACGTTCATGCCCGGCGAGCCGATGAAATAGCCGACGAAAGTGTGGCGGGGGCGCTCGAAGAGCTCGGCCGGCGTGCCGATCTGGACGATCTCGCCATCATACATGACCACCACGCGATCGGCGAAAGTCAGCGCTTCGGTCTGGTCATGCGTGACATAGACCATCGTGTAGCCGAAGCGCCGATGCAGTTGCTTCAACTGCGAGCGCAGAACCCATTTCATATGCGGGTCGATCACCGTCAGCGGCTCGTCGAACAGGATGGCGTTGACGTCGGAGCGCACCAGACCGCGCCCGAGAGAGATCTTCTGCTTCTGGTCGGCGGTGAGCCCGCGCGCCTTTTTCTTCGCAAGCGAAGCGAGATCGATCATGTCGAGCGTCTCGCGCACTTTGCGGTCGACATCGGCTTCGGGCACGCGACGGTTGCGCAGCGGGAAGGCCAGATTGTCGTAGACGGTCATGGTGTCGTAGATGACCGGGAACTGGAACACCTGCGCGATATTGCGCTCCTGCGTCGACAGGTTGGTCACGTCCCGGCCGTTGAACAGCAACCGGCCATGCGAGGGATGCAGCAAGCCCGAAATGATGTTGAGCAAGGTGGTCTTGCCGCAGCCCGAGGGCCCGAGCAGCGCGTAGGCGCCGCCATCCTCGAAGGTGTGATGCACTTCCTTCAGCGCGAAATCCGAATCCTTCTGCGGATTGGGCAGGTAGGAGTGGCGGATGTGGTTGACCTCTATGCGCGCCATCGCTTGCTCCTCAAGCCGCCAGCTTCGACGCCGTCACGGCGCGGCCGTTCTGGTCGAACACCATGATGTGACGCGGATCGATGAACACCTCGACCTCGTCGTCCGTCTCGAAATCGAAAATGCCATGCGCAAGCATCACCCAGCGTGCATCGGCGAAGTCGAGATGGACGAAGCTTTCCGAGCCGGTGATCTCGGTGATGGTGACCTTGGCCCGCACCGGCACGGCGCTGGCGTTCGGCCGCTCCAGCGACAAATGATGCGGCTGGAAGCCGATCGTGTAGCTGGCGTCCGCAATGCCGGCGAGCTCCGGCGGCACGGGCAGCTTGACGCCGCCTTCGAGCAGGAAGTCCGCGCCTTTCTTCGAGAGCACGATGGTGTTGAGCGGCGGGTCGGCGAAGGTCCGTGCCGTCACCAGGTCGACCGGTTTGCGGAACACCTCGACGGTCGGGCCGAATTGCGTGACGCGGCCTTCCGAGAGCGTCGCCGTATTGCCGCCGAGCAACAGCGCTTCGTGCGGTTCGGTCGTGGCATAGACGAAGATCGTACCGGCGGCGGCAAAGATCTTCGGCAATTCGGCGCGCAATTCCTCGCGCAGCTTGTAGTCGAGATTGGCCAAAGGCTCGTCGAGCAGCACCAGGCTGGCATTCTTGACGATGGCGCGGGCAAGCGCGGTGCGCTGCTGCTGCCCACCGGACAGGTTGAGCGGCGTGCGGTCGAGATAGGGCGTGAGCTTCAACAGCGCCGCCGCGTTGCGCACTTCCTTGTCGATCTTGGCTTGCTCGACGCCGGCGACCCTAAGCGGCGAGGCGATGTTCTCGTAGACGGTCATGGCCGGGTAGTTGATGAACTGCTGGTAGACCATGGCGACGTTGCGCTTCTGCACCTTCTGTCCGGTGACGTCCTTGCCGTCGAACCAGACCGAGCCGGAAGTCGGCGCGTCGAGGCCCGCCATCAGCCGCATCAGGCTGGTCTTGCCGGAGAGCGTCGGCCCGAGGAGCACGTTCAGCGAGCCGTGCTGAAGCGTCAGCGACACGTCGCGGATATGCTCCTGCGCGCCGACCGTCTTCGTCACGTTCCTCAGTTCCAGCATCACGCCTCCTCCCGGGCCTTGCGCATCAGCGGCCGATCCTCATTCCGCCGCCGCGACGTGACGGTTGCTCAGTCCGCGCATGAATTCCTCCAATGCCGCCGCCTGCTCGCGGTTGAAATGCAGGCCGCGCTTGGTGCGGCGCCACAGCACGTCCTCGGCGGTGACCGCCCATTCGTTCTCGACCAGGTAGCGGACTTCCGCCTCGAAAAGGTCGGCGCCGAAATTGCGGCCGAGATCGGCATTCGACTTGGCGAGCCCGAGCAGCTTCTCGGCGCGCGTGCCGTAAAGCCGGGTGAAGCGGCGCGCCAGCCGCTGGTCGAGGAACGGATAGGTGCTCTTCAGCCTGGCGACCTGGGCATCGAAACCGGTCGCAGGGAAATCGCCGCCGGGCAGCGGCGCATCATGCGTCCACGGCTTGCCGCGCTTGCCGAGAAACCCTTCGATCTTCTCCAGCATCGATTCTGCTAGCCGGCGGAACGTCGTGATCTTGCCGCCGAAGGCGTTGATCAAGGGGGCCATGCCCTCCCCGCCGTCGGCTTTCAAAACGTAGTCGCGCGTCGCCTCCTGCGCCTTCGAGGCGCCGTCGTCATAGAGCGGGCGCACCGCCGAATAGGTCCAGACGATGTCGGAGCGCTTCACCGCTACCGCGAAATACTCGCTCGCCGCGGCGCACAGATAGTCGATCTCGGCGTCGGAGATCTTCACGTCGTGCGGATCGCCCGGATAGTCGCGGTCGGTGGTGCCGATCAGCGTGAATTCTTCCTCGTAAGGAATGGCGAAGATGATGCGGCCATCCTTGTTCTGGAAGAAATAGGCGCGCGGATCATTGAACTTCTTGCCGACGACGATGTGGCTGCCCTGCACGAGGCGAACATTGTGGACCTCGTTCTGGCCGACGGCGGCCGAGAGCACGTGATCGACCCAGGGGCCGGCGGCGTTGACGAGAAGCCGCGCGCGAACCTCCTCGGTTTCGCCGGTAAGCACGTTCTGCACCTTGATGGTCCAGGTCGAACCGTCCCGCCGCGCGCTGACGACCTTGGTGCGGGTGCGGATAATGGCGCCTCGGTCGGCGGCGTCACGAGCGTTCAGCGCCACCAGGCGCGCGTCATTGACCCAGCCGTCCGAATACTCGAACGCCTTGCGGAACAACGGTTTGAGCGGCTTGCCGGCCGGATCGCTCGCCATATCCAGCGTCTTCGTCGCCGGCAAGAGCTTGCGCCCGCCGATATGATCATAAAGGAACAGCCCGAGCCGGATCAGCCAGGCGGGCCTCAGGCCCTTGGCGTAAGGCAGAACGAAGCGCATCGGCCAGATGATGTGCGGCGCGTTCTTCCACAGGACCTCGCGTTCCATCAGCGCTTCGCGCACCAGCCGGAACTCGTAAAATTCGAGATAGCGAAGGCCGCCATGGATGAGCTTGGTCGAGCCGGAGGAGGTCCCGCTCGCCAGATCGTTCATCTCGGCGAGGTAAACTGAAAATCCGCGGCCAACGGCGTCGCGGGCGATGCCGCAGCCATTGATGCCGCCGCCGATGACGAAAATGTCATGGATCGGGGATGCGTCCAAAGGGTCCTCCAACGATTTCGCATTGCACCATTTTTGTGTTTTACGAAACCGCAATGGGATTATTTCGAACTCAAACCGAATGTCAAACGAAATATCACCGCTGCGTGAAACGGCCGTGATGCGCGCCTATTCGAGTGCCGTTTCGATCAGCCGGACCTCGGACTCCTCGCAGATCCGGCGGATCGATGGGATGTCACAGCGATCGGTGATGAAGGTGTTCACCTGCGAAAGGTGACCGATTCGAACTGGCGCCGTGCGCTCGAATTTGGTCCGGTCGGAGACCAGGATGACGTGGCGCGCATTGGCGATGATGGCCTGCGCCACCTTCACTTCGCGGAAATCGAAGTCGAGCAGCGCGCCGTCATGGTCGATCGCCGAGGCGCCGATGACGGCGTAGTCGACCTTGAACTGGCGTATGAAATCCACGGCCGCTTCGCCGACAACGCCGCCGTCGGAACCGCGCACCACGCCGCCGGCGATCACCACCTCTATCGTGGGATAGATGCGCATCCTATTGGCGACATTGATGTTATTGGTGATGACCATAAGCCCGTTACGGTCGAGCAGCGCCTTGCTGACGGCCTCGGTGGTGGTTCCGATATTGATGAACAGCGAGGCGTTGTCCGGAATGAGTCTGGCCGCGGCGCGGCCGATCGCTTCCTTCTCGTCGGCCGCGATTTTACGGCGAGCCTCATATTCCATGTTTTCGATGCCCGACGGGAACAACGCCCCACCATGGACGCGTGTCAGCAAGCGCTGGTCGCAAAGATCGTTGAGATCCTTGCGGATGGTTTGCGGCGTCACATTGAAATGCGTCGCCAGATCGTCGACCAGAACGCGGCCGTGATCTTTCGCCATCTGGATGATTTCGGCGTGGCGTGGCGAAAGAAACATCCGGCCTCCTCGATTTTCGTTTTTTCCGTCTATATCGGAAAACGAAAGTGAAGAAAAGGCATGAGCCGGCTAACGAAAATCACTTGGCTGCAAAAAAGGTAAACAGAGCGGAACACCTCCGCTGCCTCAGGATAAGCGCCGCGCGATCTCGGTTATGACGTCGAAGGCGGCGTCGACATCGGCTGCCGTCGACTCGAACTGCCCCGCCTGAAAGCGGATCGCCACGCGCCCATCGACCCGCGTTTGCGTCAGGTAAATGCGGCCGTCGGTGTTGATGGCGTCGACGAGGCGAAGGTTGTGCTCGTCAGGGTCGATGCCTGCGGCCGTGCGATGCCGGAACGAGAATAGCGAAAGCATCGGCTCGCTGACGAGCTCGAAATCCGCTTCCCCGGCGAGGCGCGCGGCAAGCCCTGTGCTCCAGGCAACGTGGTTGCGGATCATCGCGCGCAGGCCCTCGAGACCATGGGCGCGCAGCAGGAACCAAAGTTTCAGCGCGCGGAAGCGGCGCCCGAGCGGCACCGACCATTCCGAATAGTTGATGATGCCGTCATGACCCAGCGTCTTCAAAAACTCCGGCTTGATGGCCAGCGTGCGCACGAGATCTTCCGGCTGGCGGACGAACTGGATCGAGCAATCGAACTGCGCGCCGAGCCACTTATGCGGATTAAAGACAATGGAATCGGCGCCTTCGACGCCGGCCCAGAAATGCCGGTATTCCGGGCAGATCATCGCCGACCCTGCCCAGGCGGCGTCGACATGCAGGTAAAGTCCGTGCCGCTTCGCCACAGCGGCCACCGCCGCTATGTCATCGGTGCCGCCGGTGCTGGTGCCGCCGACACAGGCGATGATGCCCGCCGGCAGCAGACCGGCTTCACGATCGGCAAGGATCGCGGTCTCAAGCGCCGCGGTGTCCATTGCGCGAAAATGTCCGGAGACCGGGATGCGGACAAGGTTATCCTCGCCAATGCCCGAGACCCAGATGGCGCGGTCGATCGAGGTATGGACCTGGTCAGAGGAATAGACGCGCAGCTTGCCCTGCCCGGCCAGCCCCTTTTTGTTGCCCAGCCAGTCGAGCGTCCGCTCGCGCATGGTGAGCACCGCGGCAAGCGTCGCCGACGAGGCCGAATCCTGGATGACGCCGGAAAAGCCTTCGGGCAGGCCAAGCGCCTGGCGCATCCAGTCGACGATGCGCGTCTCGAGCTCCGTCGCCGCCGGCGAGGTCTGCCACAGCATGCACTGCGCGGCCATCGCCGAGACCAGATATTCCGCCACGACCGAAACCGGAGCCGCATTGGCCGGGAAATAGGCGAAGAAGCGCGGATGCTGCCAATGCGTCATGCCCGGCACGATCTTCTCTTCGAAATCGGCGAAAATCTTGTCCATCGGCTCCGGCAATTCGGGTGGCGAGGCCTCGATGCTCCTGAAGATCTCGCCCGGCGCGATCGCCGGCCGCACCGGGCGGTCACGCAGGCCGGCACGGTAATCGACGCCCCACTCGGCCGCCCGCCTCGACCAGTCGCGGAATTCCTCATTATCCATATTTTCCTCCCAGCAGCCGTCGAAGACACCGGCCGGCTGAACCGCTCCCAGGCAACGGCGCGACCGAAATCCTACCCCGGAAAATCCGGCAGATTTGAAAAAGCGATTTTCAGCGCATTGGACCAGCCGTCGGAAACGGTGCGATAGTAAGGGTCATTCTGGTCGATCCGTCGGTTCAGCCCCACCCTGAGCGCATCCTGCTCCAGGAACAGCAGATCGAGCGGCAGCCCGACCGAAAGGTTGGATTTCAGCGTAGAATCGAAGGACACGAGAAGCAGCTTCACCGTTTCGGCAAGGCTCATTGTCCGGTCGTAGGCACGGATGATGATCGGCTTGCCGTATTTCGTCTCGCCGATCTGAAAGAAAGGGGTGTCATCGGTCGACTCGATGAAATTGCCTTCCGGGTAGATCATGAACAGCGTTGGCGGGCTGCCCTTGATCTGGCCTCCAAGGATGAAGGAGGCATTGAAGTAGGAATCGGCCTTGTCGCCGTTCGGCGCGGCATGTTCGATGACTTCCTTGACCGTATCGCCGACCAGCCGCACCGTCTGGTACATGGACGGGGTTTCGAGCAGCTTCGGATGACGGTCGCCAACGGCCTTGTTGCGTTCGTCGAGAAGGCTGACCACCGCCTGCGTCGTGGCAAGATTGCCTGCCGACATCAGCACGATGACGCGCTCGCCGGGTTCTTCCCACACATGCATCTTTTTGAAGGTCGAGATCGAATCCATACCGGCATTGGTGCGCGTGTCCGACATGAACACGAGCCCGCGATCGATCTTGAGGCCGACGCAATAGGTCATGGTCGCTCTTCTGCTAAAGCAATTCCAGGAAACGTGTAGCGGTTTTTCCGCCCGGAATTGCGTGAAAACAACGAGATAGAGCGGTTCGGCGATCCCATCAAACGCTGAACCGCTCCGGCGATTTCGAGGCGGATTACTGCTCCACCGTGACGCTGACGGCAAGCTTCTCTTGCGCCTGCCCCAAGAGTATCCCCGACACCGGCGACGCATCGCGATAGTCGCGCCCCGTCGCCACCCGCACATAGCGTTCGTCGGGAGAGATACCGTTCGCCGGGTCGAAGGCAACCCATCCGAGCCCGACGACATAGGCCTCCGCCCAGGCATGGCTCGCGGCCTGCTCCACGGCCGCATCCATCATCAAATAACCGCTGACATAGCGGGCGGGAAAACCAAGCGCGCCGGCCGCGGCGATGAAGATGTGGCTGTGGTCCTGGCAGACGCCCGACTTCAGCGCGAGCGCCTCCTCCGCCGGCGTCACGACGCTGGTCGTGCCTGGTTTGTAGGCGACGCGTTCGCGGATCACGCCCATCAGCCGGTGTAATCGCTCGATCTCGGTGCCCTGCCCGACCAGGCCAGCCAGTTCGCGTATCCCTTCGCCGACGGTGGTGAGCGGCGTCTGTTGCGCGAACAGCCAGAGCGGCGCAAAGCCCTGATGCGGACCCGTCACGCCTGCCGTGTCATGCGTCGTCACGTCGCCTGCGGCCTCCAGGGTGATCGAGTTCTGGCCGCTCTCGGCGCTCACCAGCCGCGTGTCATTGCCGAAATGGTCGGTGAAGCGCACCTCCTCGCGCGCGCCTTCCACCTTGATCGCCCAGGAGCCGATGGTCTGCGTGCGCCCACTGGAAGGGAGCAGGCGCAGCCGCTGCAGCAGATACTGCACCGGCTGGTCATAGTGGTACTCGGTGCGATGGGTGATCTTGAGCCGCATAGCGCTCGCCCTCGGCTGTGCTCAATAGAACCGGTAGTCCTGGGCGATTTCGTCGCCCAGCCTGGTGTTATCGCGAATGAACTCGTGCAGGAATTCGTGCAGGCCGTGGTCGAATATGTCCTTGATCGAACCCTTCCTCAGCATGGCCTGGATCTTCTCGGCCGTGGCGTGGCATGCATGGCGCTCACCATAATCGTCGGCGAGGAATTTCAAATGCTCGCCGAGAAAGCGGTAGCAGAAGGTCAGCGAGCGCGGCATGCGCACGTTGAGGATCAGATAGTCGGCGATATTCGTCGGCTTGTAATCGGCTTCATAAACCCAGCGGTAGGAGCGGTGCGCCGACACGGAGCGCAGGATCGACTCCCACTGGTAGTTGTCCAGCGTCGAGCCGACCCAGGACAGTGAAGGCAACAGCACATAATATTTCACGTCGAGGATGCGCGCCGTGTTGTCGGCGCGCTCGACATAGGTGCCGAGTTGCGAGAAATCGAAAATCTCGTTGCGCAGCATCGTACCGTAGAACGAACCGCGGATCAGCGCCGTCTCGCGCTTGATGGCATCGAGAACCGTCGGCAGGTCACGCTCGTCGACGGGCCTCGCCAGCATGCGCTTGAGCGACATCCAGGCTTCATTGATGCTTTCCCAGGTCTCGCGCGTCAGCGCCGTGCGCACCATGCGGGCATTGTTGCGCGCCGTCTCGATCGACGACATCGTGCTCGACGGGTTCGAGGTATCGCGCAACAGGAAATCGGAGACGTTTGCGGCCGTATAGTCCTGGTATTTCTGACTGAAGGCGAAGTCCGAGCCGGCGCTGAGCAGCACCGAGTTCCACTCTTCGGATGCGTCCTGGGTTCGCGTCAGCGCCATGCGCAGGCCGGCGTCGACCAGGCGCGCCATGTTTTCGGCCCGCTCGATATAGCGGTTCATCCAGTAGAGACCGTTGGCGGTGCGGCCGAGAAGCATGAGAACGCCCTTCGGGCTAGTGAGTAGGGAATAGGCAGTAGGCAGTAGTAAGCATTTGAATCTCAATAGAATGTGCCATTTCCCGTCCCTCTATGTTCAACTGCCAACTGCCTACTGCCTATTCCCTACTCACTCATATCAATCATCCAACACCCACGTATCCTTCGTCCCGCCCCCTTGTGAGGAATTCACCACCAGGGAGCCCTCTTTCAGGGCCACACGCGTCAGGCCGCCCGGCACGATCTGGATGCGGTCGGAGACCAGCACATAAGGCCGAAGATCGACATGGCGGGGCGACAGGCCCTTCTCGGTCAGGATCGGACAGGTCGAGAGCGCCAGCGTCGGCTGGGCGATGTAGTTGGAAGGCTTCGCCTGGAGTTTGTTGGCGAACGCCTCACATTCCTTCTTGGTCGCGGCCGGGCCGACCAGCATGCCGTAGCCGCCGGAGCCATGCACTTCCTTGATCACCAACTCGCCGATGTGCTCGAGCACATATTTGAGGCTGTCGGGCTCCGAGCAGCGCCAGGTCGGGATGTTGCCGAGGATCGCCTTGCGGCCGGTGTAGAACTCGACGATCTCGGGCATATAGGAATAGATCGCCTTGTCGTCGGCGATGCCCGTGCCAGGCGCATTGGCGATGGTGATGTTGCCGGCGCGATAGACATCCATGATGCCCGGCACGCCGAGCGCGGAGTCCGGCCGGAAGGTCAGCGGATCGAGGAAGGCGTCGTCGACGCGCCGGTAGAGCACGTCGATCTGCTTGTAGCCTTCGGTGGTGCGCATCGCGACGTGGCCGTCGACGACGCGCAGATCCTGCCCTTCGACGAGTTGCACGCCCATCTGGTCGGCGAGGAAGGCATGTTCGAAATAGGCCGAGTTGTAGGAACCCGGCGTCAGCACCGCGATGGTCGGCGTGCCTTTGGCGCTTTGCGGCCGCACGGCCGCCAGCGACTGGCGCAGCAGCTGCGGATAGTTCTCGACAGGCCGCACCTTGATCTTCTGGAACAGCTCCGGAAAGAGCTGCATCATCGTCTCGCGGTTCTCGAGCATGTAGGAGACGCCGGACGGCGTGCGGGCATTGTCCTCCAGCACGTAGAACTCGTTCTCCGAGATGCGCACGATATCGACGCCGATAATGTGGGTATAAACGCCGGCCGGCGGCCTGACCCCGATCATCTCGGGCAGGAAGGCCTCGTTCCTGGCGATCAGATCCTTGGGCACCCGCCCGGCGCGCAGGATCTCCTGGCGGTGGTAGATGTCGTCGAGGAAGGCGTTCAGCGCCTGCACGCGCTGTTCGATGCCTTGCGTCAGCCGGCGCCATTCCTGGCCGGAGAGGATGCGCGGCACGATGTCGAAAGGGATCAGCCGCTCGGAAGCTTCCTGCTCGCCGTAGACCGCAAAGGTAATGCCGGTCTTGCGGAAGACGCGCTCGGCGTCCTGCATCTTCTGGGTAAGCCTGGCCGGGTCCTGCTCCTTCAGCCAGCGATCGTAAGCCTCATAAGGTCTTCTCAATCCGGAGACTTCCGGAAGCATTTCGTCGAACGCTGCCAATCGCGTACTCCCCTCTGAGGCCATTTCACTGGCCCCGCCGGAGAAAATCAAGCGCAATCGGTGATTTAGGAAGCCGTGACGGTCACTCCATGCAAATTGCCTAAAATCAAGGCACGGATGGCAAGGCCGGGTCAGTTCCTGCTTCCCGGCGGGGCACAGCGAGACCCGATCAGAACGCCCGGAAGGTCACGATAGTGAAGGTGTCCTTGATTCCAGGCAGAATCTGCACCCGCTCGTTGACGAAGTGGCCGACGTCTTCCTCGTCGTCGATATAGAATTTGGCAAGCAGGTCGTAATTGCCAGCGGTCGAGTAGATTTCGGAGGCGATCTCGGCATCGGCGAGCGCGCTGGCGACCTCATAGGACTTGCCCAGGTCGCACTTGATCTGCACGAAAAATGCCTTCATTGCCCGGTCCTGCCAGCCTCGGAGCAATTCCAGGAAAGTACCTGGCGGCTTTCGTCTGGAATTGCGTCAAAACAAATGGTTGGAACGGGTCGGCGATTCCAAGAGCCGATCCGTTCCAACGAATAAGCGGCCCTTGTGGCAGACTGCCGCTCGGCTTTCAAGCTTCACGCGACGCGCACCTCAAAGAGCATCTGATCTCGCCTCCCGACGCTGAAACGGCGAAATCTTCGTAGCTCGGTGAAACCACGCCATCCCGCGACGCGTATGTTAGATTCGTTCGCCAAGTGAATTCCGGGGAGGCAGGCCATGCGCCGCGCATTGTTCGCACTAGCTCTCGTTCCGATGTTGATGACCTCGCTTGCCTTGGCTGGCGATGCCGAGACCAAGGCCGCGCAGACGGTAATCGACAGCCAGTTGAAGGCCTTCATCGCCGATGACGGGGCCACCGCCTACAGTTTCGCCGCACCGAACGTGAAGCAGATCTTTCCGACCGTCGACACCTTCATGAACATGGTGACGAACGGCTACGCGCCGGTGCGTAAACCTCAATCCTATTCCTTCGGCAAGGGCCAGGAGACCGCGCCCGGTTCGATCGTCCAGCAGGTGTTGATCGTAGGACCCGACGGCAAAGACTACGAGGCGGTCTACACCCTGCAGCAGCAGGCGGACGGCAGTTTCAAGATCACCGGCTGCAGCCTGCGCGCCGCGACTTCGGTCAGCACTTGAGTCCAGCCGGCGTCACTGCTCAATCGCGGCGGCTGTATAGCGTCCAGCCCAAACCGGAGAGGCCCCAGAAGGTCGAGGCTCCGGCTCGTTGGTAGGCAAGTGCGCAATCGAATTCCACGTGCTCAGGCTGCTTCTGGGGATCCCCTTCGAGAATGAGCCACTCCGCGCGTCCGGCGCAAATCTTGTCCTGGGGGACAAGCGATGCCTGACGGTCCTTGCGGGCAGCGAAATAATCGACCACCATGCCGGTGCGGAAATCGGCGTTGGTGGCGTATGTGGCGGCGCCGCTGTTGGTCATCTCGTCCACCATGTCGGAATAGGACCCGCGGCCATGCTCATAGAAACGGGCCAACAACGCTACGTTGCCACCCACCACAAGCATGAGAATCCCGACGGCGCAAAGCCTCCTCGTGCCGCCGGTGTCGAAGCCGCGTCCGATCATCTCTCCGGCCCAGAGCAGCAATAAGGTTCCGCTGACGAGGAAATAGCGCGGGAATTCGACATTCGGCACATGCGCCACCGCCATCAAGGCGGGCAGTCCGACGATGCCGATGGCATAGAGACTGGCGCGGCGATCGCGTGAGACGCCTGCGTAGGCCGAAACCAGGACGCAGACGACCGCGATGCAGGTCCAGCCGCCGATCCAGTCCGGCAGACCGAAAAGATAGCGGATCAGTCCGCCATAGCCGACGGCGAACTGCTCAAGCGAGAAAGACGAAAACCCGCCGATCTGGAAGCTGAAGAGGCGAGCGCCCACGACGATTGCCGCAGCAAGCGGAAGGACGGCAAGGAAAGCAGGCAAGAAGGCCTGGACGACCTCCCTGTTGACGACAATCAGGCTGCGGCTGCGTCGCCAGCTCAGCCACGCCGTCCAGACCGTGAGCACTACGACCGTTTCGGTCATCGTCAGGTGGGAAAGGAAGCCGAGCAGGACTGCGACGGCAAGAGCGACGCTGTACGCACCCCTTTTGTCGAACCAGCGCTCCAGAAGGGCCACGGCAACGAGTGTGAACAGCACCAGGCCGGCATAGCCACGCGCCTCCGAGCCGTAGTGAACCATTGGATAGCTCACTGCGAACAACAGCGCCGACGCGATCAGGGCCCAGCGCCCGCGCGATATCACCGCGGCTGCAACGATGGTACAGGCACCGAGCGTTATCGACAGGCCGCGCTGGACCAGCGGCGCGGCATCGGGGCCGACGACATACTGATACATCGAGTTGAGGAAGTGATTGTTGTCGTGGTTTATGCGCCAGAATATCTGGTCTATCGACGTCAGGGGACTGAGCAGCGTGATGCTCCAGATCTCGTCGTGCCAGAGATCCCCGCGCGCGCCGAGCAGACGCAAGGACAAGCCGACGAGAACGACCGCCGAAATTACAAATAATAGACTGTAGCTCCATCGCCGGATCGCTACCGATCCCGACTGGTCGACGCATATATTAGCTTTTACTACATTAACGTCGGCGATCGACGCCTCTATCTTTGCCAAGGTCGTGCCGCCCTTTACCCCGATACGGCAAGAGATACTTACTCTTCATTTGATTTATGAAAAGTTCTCCGACCGCTTCACTGGTCAAAGGGCCGGAACATCGCCCCTCGCCCAGCCTTCGGTGATCTCGGCGGCGCGCGTTTCAAAAGCCTGCGCCTCGATGGCTGCCCGGATGTCCTGCATCAATCTCTGATAATAGGACAGGTTGTTCCAGGTCAGCAGCATGGCGCCGAGCGCTTCCTGCGAGCGCACCAGGTGATGCAGATAGGCGCGCGAATAGTCGCGCGCCGCCGGGCAGTCGCTTTCCTCGTCGAGCGGCCGCGGATCGTCGGCATGACGGGCGTTCCTGAGATTGACCTTGCCGCGGCGTGTGTAAGCCAGACCGTGACGGCCGGCGCGCGTCGGCATCACGCAGTCGAACATGTCGATGCCGCGCGCCACCGATTTCAATATATCGTCCGGCGTGCCGACGCCCATCAGATAGCGCGGTCTGTCGGCCGGCAGTTCCGGGCAGGTAATGTCGAGCATCTCCAGCATCACCGCCTGGGGCTCGCCGACCGCAAGCCCGCCGACGGCGTACCCTTTGAGGTCCATCGCCTTGAGCGCCTGCGCCGAACGCAGGCGCATCGGCGCGCTGTCGCCGCCCTGGACGATCCCGAACATCGCCTTGCCCGGCTGGTCGCCGAATGCCGTCTTGCAGCGCTCGGCCCAGCGCAGCGACAATTCCATGGCGCGCTCGATCTCCTTTGGCTTTGCCGGAAGTGCCGTGCATTCGTCGAGCTGCATCTGGATATCGGAATCGAGCAGTCCCTGGATCTCGATCGACCGCTCCGGCGACATCTCGTAAGGCGCGCCGTCGATATGCGAGCGAAAGGTGACGCCCTGTTCGGTCAGCTTCCTGAGCTTCGAAAGCGACATGACCTGGAAGCCGCCGCTGTCGGTCAGGATCGGATGCGGCCAGCGCGCGAACTCATGCAGGCCGCCGAGCCTCGCCACGCGCTCGGCGCCCGGCCGCAGCATCAGATGATAGGTGTTGCCGAGGATGATGTCGGCGCCGACGCCGCGCACCTGGTCCATATACATGGCCTTGACGGTGCCGCCGGTGCCGACCGGCATGAAGGCAGGCGTGCGGATCTCGCCGCGCGGCATCGAGACAACGCCGCGCCTGGCCTTGCCGTCAGTGGCAAGCACGTTGAAGGAAAAAGTCTCAGCCATTGAATTCCTTGTCATGCACCGGAGCGCCCGGCGCCTGCTCGTCGAGCGACTGCCGGTAGCGGATGCAGCCCCGCATGAATTTCGGCCAGGGTGGCACGGCGATCGACGGCTCGGTCTTTTCCGGCAAAAGGTCCCAGAGGTCGGGATGATGCCAGCACAGATCATGCCCGGTCGCGTCGCGATGCGCGCGGATGCCGGCGCGCAGCTTTTTCACCTCCGCCATCAGCATGTCGCGGTCCATTTTCTCGAGATCATCGTCCATCGCTCGTCTCCGCCCGGTAAAGCAGGCTGGCATCGCCATAGGAATAGAACCTGTAGCGGTTCTCGACGGCATGCGCATAGGCCGAGCGCATCGTCTCCAGTCCGCTGAAGGCCGAGACCAGCATGAACAGCGTCGAGCGCGGCAGATGGAAATTGGTCATCAGCATATCGGCTGTGCGGAACCGATAGCCGGGCGTGATGAAGATGTCGGTCGGTCCGGACCAGGGCTCGATCCTGCCGTCCGCACGCGCCGCGCTCTCCAGCAGCCGCAGCGACGTCGTGCCGACACAGATGATCCGCCCTCCCCGCGCCTTGGCCGCCTTGAGCGCCGCCGCCGTCTCCGGGCTCACCGAGCCGGTCTCGGCATGCATCTTGTGATCGGCCGTGTCGTCGGCCTTGACCGGCAGGAAGGTGCCGGCGCCGACATGCAGCGTGACGAAGCGGCGCTCGATGCCCCTGGCGTCGAGCGCGGCAAACAGCTCCGGCGTGAAATGCAGCCCGGCGGTGGGGGCAGCGACTGCGCCCTCTTCCCTGGCATAGATCGTCTGGTAATCGGCGCGGTCGCGCTCGTCGTCGTCGCGCTTCGAAGCGATGTAAGGCGGCAGCGGAATATGGCCGACGGCCTGCAGCGCCTCGTCGAGGAACGGCCCGGAAAGGTCGAAGCCGAGCAGCGCCTCGCCCGCCTCTCCCTTTTCGAGCACCGTCGCGTCGAGCTGACCGAGGAAGCAGGAATTCTGGTCATGGCCGAAATGGATGCGATCGCCGGCGGCGATGCGCTTGCCCGGCCGCATGAAGGCCTGCCAGCGGTCCGGCGCTACCCGCATATGCAGCGTCGCCTCGACCTGCGCCACCGCGTCGCCGCGCTTACGCATGCCTTTGAGCTGCGCCGGAATGACCTTGGTGTCGTTGAAGACCAGCACGTCGCCTTCGCGAAGCAGCGACGGCAGATCGCAGACGGTGCGGTCCTGCAATGCTTCTCCCGGTTTGACGACCAGCAGCCTGGCGCTATCGCGCGGCTCCGCCGGGCGAAGCGCGATGCGCTCCTCCGGCAGGTCGAAGTCGAACAGGTCGACGCGCATCAGAAGAGCCGGATGAGCAGCGCCCCGGCAAGCAAGAGCACGGCGCCGGCGACGCGGCCAAGCGAGATTTCGCGCACCGCCACGCCGAGGAAACCGGCGCGGTCGATCAGCATGCCGGCGATCAGTTGGCCGGCGACCAGGAATGCCATCAGCGCGGCAGCGCCGATGCGCGGCGTGAGGATCGTCGACAGCGTCACATAAAAGCCGCCGAGCATGCCGCCGGCGATGAACAGCCAGGGCGCCGGCGCTTTCCAGTCCAGCGAGATGCCCTGCAGCTTCACCACCGAGACCGAGATGATGCCCAGCACGATGGCGCCGGACAGGAAGGAGAACGCGGCGGCGGCCACCGGAAGACCGAGGCCGCGCGCCAATTGGGAATTGATCGGCGCCTGGACGGCGATGAAGGCGCCGGACAGGATGCCAAGCAGGGACCAGACTGCGCCCATCGTCGTTCTTGCGCCTTACTTGACGTCGGCCGCGACCTTCAGCGACACGATCTTGTCGGGATCCTGCACCGGTTCGCCGCGCTTGATCTTGTCGACATTTTCCATGCCTTCGATGACCTGGCCCCATACGGTGTACTGGCGGTTGAGGAAGGCGGCGTCGTCGAAGCAGATGAAGAATTGCGAATTGGCCGAGTTCGGGTTCTGGGCCCGAGCCATCGAGCAGGTGCCGCGGCCGTGATTGGCGTTGGAGAACTCGGCCTTGAGGTCCGGCTTGTCGGAGCCGCCCATGCCGGCGCGCGACGGCGCATAGGTAGCCTTGGAGGAATTGCCGAACTTGACGTCGCCGGTCTGCGCCATGAAGCCGTCTATGACGCGGTGGAACACCACGCCGTCATAGGCACCCTCACGCGCCAGTTCCTTGATGCGGGCGACGTGCCCGGGTGCCAGCTCGGGGTACATCTCGATGACGACCGGACCCTTGGTCGTTTCCATGATGAGCGCGTTCTCGCGGTCCTTGATCTCAGCCATGTCAGAAATCCTTTTTGAAAATCGAGGGAGTTATTTGCCGTCGGCGGCGATGCGAACCTTGATCATGCGGTCGGGATCGGTGACCGTGCCGTTGTCGGCTTCGTCGCCCTTCTTGATCTTGTCGACGAGGTCCATGCCGCCGACCACCTTGCCGACGATGGTGTACTGGCCGTCGAGGTTCGGCGCCGGCGCGAACATGATGAAGAATTGCGAGTTGGCCGAATTCGGGTCTTGCGAGCGGGCCATGCCGACCACGCCGCGCGTGAACTGCTCGGTCTGCGAGAACTCGGCCGGCAGGTCGGGAAGATCGGAACCGCCGGTGCCGACGGCTTGCGGATTGAAGCCCTTCTTCATGTTGCCGAACTTGACGTCGCCGGTCTGCGCCATGAAGCCGTCGATGACGCGGTGGAAGGCGACATTGTCATAGGCACCGTCGCGCACCAGCTTCTTGATCTGCGCGACATGCTTAGGCGCCAGGTCGGGGCGCAACGCGATGGTCACGTCGCCGTCCTTGAGCGTGATGATCATGGTGTTTTCCTTGTCGGCGGCGACGGCCGGCCCGGATGCCGAGAAAAGGGATGCCGCGAAAAGGCCGGCAAGCACGACAAGGAACGAAGCGAGCTTCTTCAGCTGCATGGGAATCTCCGGGAAAGCCTATCTGGTGAACTTGGCGTTGAGCGCGCCGGCGACGGCCACTGGCACAAATGGGCGGATATCGCCACCCATCGAGGCAATCTGGCGCACGAGTGTGGCGGTAATGGTGCGCACCGAGGGGCTGGCGGGGAGAAAAACCGTCTGCAATTCTGGCGCCATCGTCTCGTTCATGCCGGCCATCTGCATTTCGTAGTCGAGGTCGGTGCCGTCGCGCAGGCCGCGGATCATGATCGAGGCGCCGTGTTTGCGGGCCGCGTCGATGACCAGCCCGTCGAAGGAAACGACCTTGATGCGGTCGCCGTCTCGGCCGAACTCGGCTTTGGTCGCGGCCTCGATCAGCTCCACGCGTTCCTCGAAGGAAAACAAAGGCTTCTTACCCGGATGGATGCCGATCGCCGCATAAACGGTGTCGGCTACCGCGAGCGAGGCTTTCAGCACGTCGAGATGGCCGTTGGTCAGCGGGTCGAAGGAGCCGGCGTAAAGAGCGATGCGTTCGGTCATGGCAGGCTTCTAGAGCAATTCCAGGAAAAGTGTGAGCGGTTTTCCGTCCGGAACTGCGCAAAACAAAAAGATAGAGCCGTCCGCCGTTTCCCACGAAACGCATTAGCGAGCTTCTCAAACGATGGCAAATCCCACCGATTGGCCGGCCGTGAACCTTTTCGCGCCGATGAACGACAGATGAATGCGGCAATCACGAACGTTTCACGCAGCGTTCACTAGGCTGCCGCTTCAAGCGATGAAACCAAATTCCCATGTCATCGTTGTACGCCCAGGAGAACACGCAAATGCTGATCTACATGCTTGCCACTGCAATGACCATCGTGATGCTGATCGCGACTGCATTCGGGTTGCATCAGGAAGCTGCGCGGGTGCGCGTCAAGGCCAACACAAAGCGGCTCGATGGTTTTGCTCACCGCAACGTCTACCGTCGCCACTAATCACCACTATCACCGCACCGGCCCAGAGGGCCGGTGAAGCTTTGACGGACCTATTCGCTCTCGCCCCCATTGTCGGCGCCAGTCTCGCTCGAAGCCACTTCTTCGGCCTCTTCATCCGACTGCGGCTCCGAAATCCGCTCCACCGACACAACCTTCTCGCCCTCAGCCGTGTTGAAGATCGTCACGCCCTTGGTGGCCCGGCTGGCGAAGCGTATGCCGTTGACCGGCACCCGGATGACCGTGCCGCCGTCCGAAACCAGCATGATCTGGTCGTCATTGCCGACCGGGAAGGTAGCGACCAGGCGGCCGATCTCGGCCGTCTTCGACACGTCGGTGGCGCGGATACCCTTGCCGCCGCGACCCGTCAGGCGGAAGTCGTAGGACGACGAACGCTTGCCGTAACCATACTCAGTCACCGTCAGCACAAACCTTTCATGCGCCTTGAGGAACTCGTAGCGCTCGTCGGAGAGCTCGGCTTCCTCGCCGACCTCCTCGTTGGTGAGCGCAATCTCCTCTTCCTCGCCGGCTCCGCCGGCGGCAAGCCGGCGCTCGGCCGCCGCGCGCTTCAGATAGGCTGCACGCTCGGCGGGTGACGCATCGACATTCTCGATGATCGACATCGAGATGATGCGGTCGGTCTCGGCCATGCTTATGCCGCGCACGCCGACGGAATTGCGGCTCTGGAAGACGCGCACGTCCGAGACCGGGAAACGGATGCACTGGCCCGAATTCGCCGTCAAAAGCACGTCGTCATTGTCTGTGCAGGTCTCGACGCCGAGAATCTCGTCGCCCTCTTCCTCCAGCTTCATGGCGATCTTGCCGTTGCGGTTGACCTGGACGAAGTCGGACAGCTTGTTGCGGCGCACGGTGCCGCGCGTGGTGGCGAACATCACGTCGAGCTCGCCCCAGCTGGTCTCGTCCTCCGGCAGCGGCATGATCGTCGTGATGCGCTCGCCCTGCTCGAGCGGCAGCATGTTGATCAGCGCTTTGCCGCGCGATTGCGGGTTGCCAACCGGCAGACGCCAGACCTTTTCCTTGTAGACGATGCCGCGCGAGGAGAAGAACAGCACGGGCGTGTGCGTGTTGGCGACGAACAGCCGAGTGACGAAATCCTCGTCCTTGGTCGACATGCCGGAGCGGCCCTTGCCGCCGCGGCGCTGTGCCCGGTAGAGCGAGAGCGGCACGCGCTTGATGTAGCCGGAATGGCTGACGGTGACGACCATGTCCTCCCGCTGGATCAGGTCCTCGTCTTCCATATCCGCCCCGCCGTCGGAGAGCTCGGTGCGGCGCGGCGTGCCGAACTCGTCACGGACCGCGATCAGCTCGTCCTTGACGATCTGCTGGATGCGCGCGCGCGACGACAAAATATCAAGGAAATCAACGATCTCGGCGCCGATCTTGTTCAACTCGTCGCCGATCTCGTCGCGGCCGAGCGCGGTCAGGCGCTGCAGGCGCAGGTCGAGGATGGCGCGCGCCTGTTCCTCGGAGAGATTGTAGGTGCCGTCCTCGTTGATGCGGTGGCGCGGATCGTCGATCAGCTTGATCAGCGGCGCGACGTCATGCGCCGGCCAGCGCCGCTCCATCAACTGCTCGCGCGCCGTCTGCGGATCGGGCGCGGTGCGGATGAGCTTGATCACCTCGTCGATGTTGGCGACCGCAATCGCCAAGCCGACAAGGACATGGGCCCGCTCGCGCGACTTGCGCAGCAGGTATTTCGTGCGGCGGCTGATCACCTCCTCGCGGAAACCGACAAAGGCCTTGAGCATGTCGATCAGCGTCATCACTTCCGGCTTGCCGCCGTTGAGCGCCACCATGTTGGCGCCGAACGAGGTCTGCAGGGGCGTGAAGCGGTAAAGCTGGTTGAGGATGACGTCGGCGACAGCCTCGCGCTTCAGTTCGATGACGACGCGATAGCCCTGACGGTCGCTCTCGTCGCGGATGTCGGAAATGCCGTCGATACGCTTTTCGCGCACCAGTTCGGCCATCTTCTCGATCATCGCCGCCTTGTTCACCTGATAGGGGATTTCGGTGACAACGATGGATTCACGATCGTTTCCGCGCCTTTCGATCTCGACGCGACCGCGCATGACGATAGAGCCGCGGCCAGTGGAATAGGCGCTGTATATACCGGACCGGCCAAGGACGATGCCGCCGGTCGGGAAATCCGGGCCGGGCACGATCTCCATCAGCGCCGGCAGGTCGATGGCCGGATTGTCGATGATCGCCATCGCTCCATTGCACACTTCGGCCAGATTGTGCGGCGGGATGTTGGTGGCCATGCCGACGGCGATGCCACCTGAACCGTTGACCAGCAGGTTCGGGAAACGCGCAGGCAGCACCTTCGGCTCTTGTTCAGCGCCGTCATAGTTGTCCTGAAAATCGACCGTTTCCTTGTCGATATCCTCCAGGAGTTCGTGCGCGACCTTGGTGAGCCGCGACTCGGTGTAGCGCATGGCCGCAGGCGGGTCGGCGTCGATCGAGCCGAAATTGCCTTGACCGTCGATCAGCGGCACGCGCAGCGACCAGTCCTGCGCCATGCGAACCAAGGCGTCATAGATCGAGGCGTCACCGTGCGGATGGTATTTACCCATCACGTCGCCGACGATGCGCGACGATTTCACATGCTTGCGGTTCCAGTGGTAACCGCCTTCCTGCATGGCGTAGAGGATGCGCCGGTGCACGGGCTTCAAGCCGTCGCGCACGTCTGGCAGCGCGCGGCTGACGATCACGCTCATAGCGTAATCGAGATAGGAGCGCTGCATCTCCTCGATGATTGAAATCGGCTCGATGCCGGTGGGGCCGCCGTCCGGCCCGCGCGGTGTCTTCTGGTCGGTCAAATCAGGTCACAATCCAGTCGGGAATCACTGCATGCTTATATAGGAAGCCTCGCCGAAACTCCAATGTCGGCCGGACTTTTCCAGAGACAATTTCGGTGGTAATTTCAAATGGATACCGCTGATTGCGACGATATGGCCACCGTCGTTTTCGCCGTCATGCGGCAAGGTCGGCGATGGATCGGGCAAAAACCGCAAGTGCTGTGAACCTGGCCTCATGGCTGCCCCTGCGGGCGCTGAGCGGCTGGAGCGTCAAGGACCTCAACGGCGATCTGGCGGCCGGCGCGTCGGCCCGCACCAGCAAGGCAGATAGTCCGCGTCCTTGCTCCTGGCGAGCGCCAACGCTTCCTTCATCGCTTTGTTGAAATTCTTCGCAACTGCATCCTTATCGATGCCGTCGGATTGACGGCAGCCGGGCCTGGCAAGCTCCGTGCCCTGCCTGTCACCGCTGTAT
Organism: Mesorhizobium sp. WSM4935; assembly: GCF_029625735.1. Classification (NCBI taxonomy): domain Bacteria; kingdom Pseudomonadati; phylum Pseudomonadota; class Alphaproteobacteria; order Hyphomicrobiales; family Phyllobacteriaceae; genus Mesorhizobium; species Mesorhizobium sp. WSM4935. The sequence goes on from NZ_JARTVR010000003.1 coordinate 467,987, forward strand.
CGGTGGCTCCGACTTGAAACAGGGATAAGCCGCTCCAATTCCCTCCGGCAGACCTGCTTGCGTGTGGAGGCGGCAATGGACGTCCTTTCCCTCAAGACCGGATTGCTTTCCGCTGGAATTCGATTTCTCGCTTTCGCTTCGGTTGCGACGGTCGCCTCCGGTTTGGATATCGGCGCGGCGCGGGCTGCGCTTCTTGCCCGCGTTCCAGCCGCGCGCGAAATGGCGGTCTGCGGCGACATGCTGTTCGTCGGCACCAAAGGCTCCTCGGTCTATGCCTTGCCTGTCTCCGGGGGACGCGCCCGACGGGTCGCCTCCGGGTTCTCGGCTGCGAGCGGTGTCGCATGCTCCGGCAGTCGTCTGTTCGTAGCCTCGAGGAACAGCGTGACCGCCTTCGATATCGGACCAGGAGGCGCCCTCAGCGGCAGGCGCGACATTCGCCGGGGATTGGCGAATTCAGGGGTTCATAGTTATCGCTATATCGGCGTCGGCCCCGATTCCAGGCTCTATGTCTCGTTGGGATCGCCTTGCAACATTTGCCAGCCGCGCGGACTGCAAGGCACGATCGTCAGCATGAAGCAGGACGGGTCCGATCTTCGGCGCGTCGCCTGGGGCGTGCGTAATTCGGTTGGCTTCGACTGGCACGGCGGCACGATGTTCTTCACCGACAACGGCGCAGACCGTATGGGCGACGACATCCCGCCCGACGAGTTGAACGAGCTCCGGCCCGGCGGCTTCTACGGCTTTCCATATTTCGGCGGCCAAATCCGGCTCAAGGGATTCGAGGGCTCGCGACCGCCCGCGCAGCAGATTTCGCCCGCCTTCGAGTTCCAGGCGCATGTCGCAACGCTCGGAATCCATTTCTTCCGCAGCCTCGGCGGCGACGCTCTGGTCGCCGAGCACGGAAGTTGGAACAGGTCGGTACCCGTCGGCCGCCAGGTCGTGCGCGTACGGTTCCGAGGCGGACGGCCGGTCTCGGTAGCGACATTCGCCAGAGGCGTTGGTCGCCCCGTAGATGTCAAGGAAGCGCCGGATGGCTCCGTCCTTATATCCGACGACAGCGGAGGCGCGATTTACGTTTTCAAGCAATGACAAAGGGGCACTCGAGACACCCGGTTGTTGGCGAAATTGCCGGTCCAAATCAAAGCCCGTCCGGCGCTATCGCATGTGGGCTCGCCTGGCTCGGTATGCGCCAGGCGCTTCCCCCATCTCGCGCCGGAACCGGCGGTTGAAGGTCGACAGGTCGTTGAAGCCTGCGTCGAAGGCGATCGTCGAGATCGCCGCGTCCGAGCTGCGCAGGCGCACCGCGGCGCGGTGCAGTCTGGTCCGCAGCAGGAACTGATAGGGCGTCATGCCGGCAACCTGCCGGAACGTGCGCAGGAAATGATACGGGCTGGTCGCAGTGCCGTCAGCGAGCTCGGTCAGCGAGAGCGGTCGCTCGGCGTTGAGCTCGATCAGGCGCACGGCCTCGGCAACCCGTTTCTGGTCGCGGCGGCTGGGAGTCCGTGCCGCTCTGGAAAGACCGGCGGCAGCCGCGATGACCGCGCCTGCAATGCGCAGGCCGAGTTCCTCGAATGCCTCGTCGTCGCCGGATTCCCGCGCTGCCTCCGCCCCGGCCAGCAAAGGCGCCAGCGCCGGCAAAGGCGGCAGGCGCGGATCGGCAAAGCCGAGCCGTTTTACGCCCGGCAAGTCGGCCATGACGCGTTCCATATAGGCCGGCGAGAAATGGAACGAGAGGCAGCGGTCGCCGGCACCGTGCTCATGCCCGCATTCGTAGCAGGCGCCGGGATTGCCGAGCAGGATGGCGCCCGGCGCCAACATTGCCGTGCCCTGGCGCGTGCGATAGCGGAACGTTCCCCTGGTCACCGCGGCGATGCAGAAGCCGCGATGCTCCTCCTCGAACGGCTTGTCGCCGGCAGCGGCGGTGCACACCACGTCGGACACGGACCAGCCATGTCCTGAAGCCAGGGTTTTCTGCGCTGTCGTCATGCCCGAAAGATAGCAATTTTTCCCAAGCGACGAACCTGCCATGCCCCTATTGCTTGCCCTCTCCTGACAAACGAGGCAGCAACAATGACCGATCCCTTTGCTGAGGCCCTGCACAGTGACGGGCCCAAACCAGACCTCGCCGAAAAGCTGAAGCTCTACGGCCGCTTCATCGGCGCCTGGGCATTCGACGCCACCCGCATCCTCGAGGACTGCACCAGGCTTACAGGGCGCGGCGAGGTGCATTTCGGCTGGGTTCTGGAAGGCAGGGCCGTGCAGGACGTCTGGATCCTGCCCGCCCGCGACGCAGGTCCCTCCCCCTCGCTCGGGCCGTGGACCTTCTACGGCACGACATTGCGTGTCTACGATCCCAGCGCCGACGCCTGGCACATTTTCTGGAGCGACCCGCGCAACCAGTATTACAGCCGGCAGCTCGGCCGCGCCGAGGGCGACACGATCATCCAGGTCGGCGCCGACGGCACCGGCGCGTCGGTGCGCTGGAGCTTTTCACGCATAACCGAAAACTCGTTCCGCTGGCTCGGCGAGCGCTCGCATGACGGCGGCGCGACCTGGCGCATGGAGGTCGAGTTTTTGGCGCGGCGCTCGACTCCAGCTTAAGCGACCAACCAATTGCAATCATGGAGGAAACAATGCTCGACCATGTCTCGATCGGCGTCCGTGACGCCAGCGCTTCGAAACGCTTCTATGACGCAGCGCTGAAGCCGCTCGGCTATTCCTGTCTCAGCCAGTCGCCCGGTTCCCTCGGTTACGGTGCCGAGACAGTCCAGCTTTGGGTAAACGATGCCGGGCGGCCGGTACCGGCTGACATGGACTCCGGCCTGCACTTCTGCTTCTCGGCGCCGACACGCGCCAGCGTCGACGCCTTCCATGCGGCCGCATTGCGTGAGGGCGGCAAGGACAACGGCCAACCTGGACTGCGCGCGGCCTGTGGCGACAACTATTATGCCGCCTTCGTCATCGATCCGGATGGTTACCGGCTGGAAGCCTATTGCAGCAATGCCGAATAGCCGGCTGATTTACCCTCCCGCCTGTTTCCAGCACCCGGCCTTTGCTCTACCAATTGCGGAGCTCGGGCGTCGCCCCGGCGGGAGGGGGGACCAGCGATGCCGAGCTTCGATACCCTGTTCAACGCCTTCGTCACCATCCTGGTGACCATCGATCCGCCGGGGCTGGCGCCGCTCTTCCTTGCGGTGACGCGCGGCATGAACCGCGAAGAGCGTCAGCAGGTCTCGGTGCGTGCTTCGGTGATCGGCTTCCTGGTGATGGCGCTGTTCGCAATTGCCGGCGCCTCGATCCTGTCGGTGTTCGGCATCACGCTGCCGGCCTTCCGCGTTGCCGGCGGCTTCCTCTTGTTCTTCATCGCCTTCGAAATGGTGTTCGAGCGCCGTCAGGACCGCAAGGAGAAGATCGGCGACGTCGCCATAACCAAGGACATGATCCACAACATCGCCGCCTTCCCGCTGGCGATTCCGCTGATCGCCGGCCCCGGCGCGATTTCGGCGACGGTGCTCTTATCGGGGCATTTTGAGGGCTTTGCCGCACAGGCAGCGCTGGTCGGCATCATTTTCCTCTGCCTCGTCATCACCTATCTGGTGTTCGTGCTGTCGGAACGCATCGACCGCATCCTCGGCCAGACCGGCCGCTCGATCCTGACGCGCCTGCTCGGCGTGATCCTGGCCGCGCTCGCCGTGCAGTTCGTGGCCGACGGCGTAAGGGCGCTGATGGGGGCATAATCCGCAGCTGCGAGTGGCTCACACCTACTGCCTACTGCCTACTTCACCACCGTTTCGACCACCTCGAAATCATGCGTGATCGTCGCCGTCTTCGCCATCATCGCGCTGGCCGAGCAGTATTTCTCGATCGAGAGGTCGATCGCCCGTTTCACCTTGTCGCGCGAGAGCGCGCGGCCCTTGACGATGAAATGCATGTGGATGCGCGTGAACACTTTCGGGTCGGTCTCGGCCCGGTCGGCGTCGAGCTCGACCACACAATCCTCGACCGCCTCGCGGCCTTTCTCGAGGATGTGGACGACATCATAGGCAGAGCAGCCGCCGGTACCGATCAGCACCAGTTCCATCGGGCTCGGTCCAGGCGTCTTGCCGTCCGGCCCATGCGCCGTGCCCAGCACGACCTTATGGCCGGTGCCGGACTCGCCGACAAAGGTGCGTTCCTCGACCCATTTGACGCGTGCTTTCACGTTTGATCTTCCTTGCGAAATTCCCGTCCGCGCCAAGGCGTGGTGAGATTCAGGTCAGGCCGTGCCGAAAATGGTGGCTTCCGAGAACCGGAGCGGAGCGTACTTGAAGTACGTGAGCACCGGAAGCGCAGGAAACCGGCATTTGCAGGCCGGCCTCACCTGAATATCAACACGCCCTACTGGCCGAACACGACGGCATGCATGACCCGGCCGGGGAGCAGCGTGAAGATGCCGGCGCCGACCAGCGCGAACAGATAGAGCTTGATCATGGCGCCGCGATGCGCCGCCACCTTATGGGTGTGCGCATACGATGCCGCCAGCGGCACCGTGACCAGCACCAGGATCGACAACAGATGGATCGGGCTGAACGGACCGACGAGCCGTATCTGCTGGATCCAGAAACTCGAAATGGCGATGACCAGCATCAGCGCCACCCAGGCATAGCCCAGCACGCGGTGACGCGCAGTACCCTTCGGCAGCACCAGCTGGGCGCCGCCGATGGCTAAAGCGGCAAAGGCCGCGAAGGCATGCCATGGAATGGGAGGCGGCGCCGACAGAAGCGGTCCGAGCGACATCGCGCCTTCCCTCAAATGCCGTTTCGAGGCGCTTAGAACGGGATCTCGTCATCCAGCTCGCGCGACGGGCCGCCACCGCCGCCGCCTCTCGAACCACCGCCGCCGCCGCGACTGAAACCTTCATTCGGGCCGGACTGGCCGAAATCCGAACCGCGGCTGCCGCCGCCGGAATAATTGCCGACCTGGCCGCCGCCACCCTCGCCGCGCGCGTCGAGCATCTGCAATTCGCCACGGAATTTCTGCAGCACGATTTCGGTCGTGTAGCGGTCATTGCCGGTCTGGTCCTGCCATTTGCGGGTCTGCAACTGGCCCTCGACATAGACCTTCATGCCCTTCTTCAAATACTGCTCGGCCACCTTGGCAAGCTGGTCGTTGAAGATGACGACATTGTGCCACTCGGTCTTGTCCTTGCGCTCGCCGGTGTTCTTGTCGCGCCAGCTTTCCGACGTGGCGATGCGGATGTTGACGACCGGATCGCCGGAATTCAGGCGGCGGATTTCAGGGTCCGCCCCGAGATTGCCGACCAGAATGACCTTGTTGACGCTACCCGCCATCTTACTTCTCCGCGCTCATCCGAAACAATTTTTAAGCCGCTCACCTTACAGCCTCGGGGTCGCGCATGCCCGCAAAGGCTGGTTTTTCCCACAAGGTTTTTGTTCCCTTTTCGTTCTAGTCACCGCAGCCCTTTCTGTCAAGGAATGTCAGCAAAGGCGGGTTTGAACATGCATCCCGATATGGCGATCAAATAGAAGCTTGCCAAATCGATAAGTATCGACTTATGCTTCATCCGTGATCGAAGCAGAGATTTTCCGGGCACTCGCCGACCCCACCCGTCGCGCCGTCTACGAGCGGCTGACCGCCAGCGAAATGAGCGTGAGCGAGCTGCGTGCCGGCATGAGCGTGTCGCAGCCGGCGGTCTCCCAGCATCTCGCCGTTCTGCGCGGCGCCGGCCTGGTGGTCGAGCGGCGCGCCGGCCGCAACGCCTACTACCGCGCCGATCCGCAAGGGCTCGATCCGTTGCTCGGCTGGATCGAACGCTACCGCGCCTTCTGGCCGGAACGCATCGAGAAATTGAAGACGGTTCTGAAGGGAATGGACCAATGACGGCAACCGAAAACCCGATGGTCAACGAAGCGCCGCTCAGCTTCGAATGCGACCTTCCCGATCCGCCGGAAAAAGTCTGGCGAGCGCTGACCGAGCCGGAACTGCTCGCCGCCTGGATGATGCCGAACGACATCAAGGCGGAAGCAGGCCGCCGCTTCGCCTTTGCCGGACCGGATGCGCCGATCGAATGCGAGGTGATCGAGGCCGAGCCCGGCAGGCTGTTGCGCTACTCCTGGCGCGAGCGGCCCGGCGCCAAGGACGCGGACCGGCTTCCCGCCTTTGACAGCATCGTCACGTTCACCCTTGCCGGCACCGCCTCGGGCGGCACGCATCTTCGCATCGTGCATGACGGCTTCGTGCCGGTGGCGCAGCCGCTCGTCGCCGTCTCGGGCGCGGGATGCGGACTTTCGCTGGACGCGCGCAAGACCCCAACGGCCGCCAATGCGCCTTGCATGATGCTGCGCGCGGCCTGATCGAAAGGAATCCGTCATGAGCATTGCCAATCTGGTGCCGATGGTCATCGAGCAATCGAGCCGCGGCGAGCGCTCCTTCGATATTTTTTCGCGGTTGCTGCGCGAGCGCATCGTCTTCATCAACGGCGAGATCAACGACAACGTGTCGGCGCTGGTCTGCGCGCAGCTTCTGTCGTTGGAATCGGACAATCCCGACAAGGAGATCTCGCTCTACATCAACTCGCCCGGCGGCATGGTGACCAGCGGCTTCGCCATCTACGACACCATGCAATACATCTCCTGCCCGGTGTCGACGGTCTGCATGGGCTTCGCCGCCTCGATGGGCTCCTTCCTGCTGATGGCCGGCACGCCAGGGCGACGCATCGCCCTGCCCAACACCAGGATCGTGCTGCATCAGCCGCTTGGCGGCTTCCAGGGCCAGGCCTCCGACATCCAGCGCCATGCCGAGGATATTGTGCGCACCAAGCAGCATATGACCGAGCTTTACGCCAAGCATTGCGGCCGGACCTACGAGGAAGTCGAGCGCACGCTCGACCGCGATTACTTCATGAGCGCCGCGGAAGCCAAGAACTGGGGCCTCGTCGACCACGTCTACGATACGCGCAAGAAAGCGGCCTGACTTCGCGAGGCAGACGCGCGGCAATTTGATCGCCGCGCGTCTGGCATCGCTCCAGCCGCGTCCCTATAGTCCGCGCATGACCAATCCGCTCCAACGCAGACAATTATGCGCTATTCTCGCCGCGCTTGCCGCCGCGCTGGTGTCCGGCACCGCGCTTGCCGACGACAGCTCGGCGCGGAAATTGCCAGGCGTCAGCGACGACTACCGCATCGCCAAGCCGGCGCCGCAGCCGGAACCGGACGACGCGCAGCCCGCCGGCGGCGACGGTTCGTTCAAGATCGGCAACACCGATGTCCGGATCGGTGGCAGCATAACGATCGACATGGCGACGGGCGGCATGAAGCTGCCGAACCACTGAAAACCCTTGCGTCACTTACTCGAAAGGCGAGCGCCCTACAAAATGTAAGCCCCACCCCTGCTGTGCAGACGGATGGGGCTTCATGGATCCAAGAATCCAACTTTAGCCGGGAATAGACTGCCGGCGTTCTGTTTCGGATGCAACGCGGCATTCAGCCGACGATCCGACTATCGTCTCTGATTGTAGGAATCGGCAAGTCACGGTTTGTCGGGCTGGCGTTTCAAGTCTGCCCTGGCACTTATGCCTGCCGCGGCTCCATCTCCGTATGGAGCCTCAAGGGACTGTCCGGTGGCGTCATGCTCCGCTCCTGGGTCCGTTGCGACAATGTCGTTCGAAGCGCTAATCGCTATCACCTGCGGCGTCTCGCAGGCCGCCGGTTGGGCGGCGAGGCCATCGAAAGACGGCCGGCTTCGCTGACGGTTTGGAGACTGCTCCCCCAGGTCCGCGACGTCAACCGTCGACGGCCGGTTACCGAAAAATGTGATCGCCAGGAGGTTACGTGAAGGTAAGCTGGATGGTGTGGATCAACGGGGCGGGCATTGGCGGTACTGACTTCCACGACGCTCTTAGCGACTGTTTCACAACCATTAGCGCGATTGTTTCCACAGGCGCTTTGTCAGGAGCGTGTTCGGCCTTTGTTCTTTCCGCTTGCCCGCTCGCGCGAAAGACGGTTAAACCCATGATCGGCTTCTTCCGTCGAGATTGTGGCGTCTCTCGACGCGGCGGCAAAACAACCTACATATGGGATGGCCGGGAAGAACCCGCCCAATCCAGCAAATTCCAGATCTGAGGCGGCGACCGGCGATGGCCGACCAAAAATACCTTTCCATTCGCGGGGCGCGCGAGCACAATCTCAAGAACGTCGATCTCGACCTGCCGCGCGACAGCCTGATCGTGATGACCGGGCTGTCGGGCTCCGGCAAGTCGTCGCTTGCCTTCGACACCATCTATGCCGAGGGCCAGCGCCGCTATGTCGAAAGCCTGTCGGCCTATGCCCGGCAGTTCCTGGAGATGATGCAGAAGCCCGACGTCGACCAGATCGACGGCCTATCGCCCGCCATTTCCATCGAGCAGAAGACCACCTCGCGAAACCCGCGCTCGACGGTCGGAACCGTCACCGAGATCTACGACTATATGCGCCTGCTCTTCGCGCGTGTCGGCATCCCCTATTCGCCGGCGACAGGCCTGCCGATCGAGAGCCAGACCGTTAGCCAGATGGTCGACCGCGTGCTGGCGCTGGAGGAAGGCACACGTCTCTACTTGCTCGCGCCGATCGTGCGCGGCCGCAAGGGTGAGTACCGCAAGGAACTCCTGGAGCTGCAGAAGAAGGGGTTCCAGCGCGTCAAGGTCGACGGCGTCTTCTACGAGATCGCCGACGTCCCGGCGCTGGACAAGAAGTACAAGCACGACATCGACGTCGTCGTCGACCGCATCGTCGTGCGCGGCGATCTGGCGACCCGGCTCGCGGACTCGATGGAGACCGCGCTGAAGCTCGCCGACGGCCTAGCCGTGGCCGAGTTCGCCGACCGGCCGCTCGACGCCAGCCTGACCGGCGAAGACTCGGTCAACAAGTCGAAGAACGAGACGCATGAGCGCATCCTGTTCTCGGAGAAATTCGCCTGCCCGGTGTCCGGCTTCACCATTCCCGAGATCGAGCCCCGGCTGTTCTCCTTCAACAACCCGTTCGGCGCCTGCCCGACCTGCGACGGCCTCGGCAGCCAGCGCGCCATCGATCCCAACCTCGTGGTGCCGGACGAGAACGTCTCGCTGCGCGACGGCGCCATCAGCCCATGGGCGAAGTCGACCTCGCCCTATTACGCGCAGACGCTCGAGGCGCTCGGCAAGGCCTATGGCTTCAAGCTCGGCGACAAGTTCAAGGATCTGAGCGCGGAGGCGAAAGAAGCCGTGCTGCATGGCACCGGCGAGCGCGAGATCACCTTCCAATATGACGACGGCTTGCGTTCCTACAAGACGACCAAGACCTTCGAGGGCGTCATCCCTAATCTCGACCGGCGCTGGAAGGAAACGGAATCGGCCTGGATGCGCGAGGAGATCGAGCGCTTCATGTCGGCCACCCCCTGCCCCGCCTGCAACGGCTACCGCCTGAAGCCGGAAGCGCTGGCCGTGAAGATCGCCGGCAAGCATATCGGCGAGGTCACGGAATTGTCGATCCGCAAGGCCGACCAGTGGTTCACCGATCTGCCTTCACAGCTCAACGAGAAGCAGAACGAGATCGCGGTGCGCGTGCTCAAGGAAATCCGCGAGCGGCTGCGCTTCCTCAACGATGTCGGCCTCGACTATCTGACGCTGTCGCGCAACTCCGGCACTCTGTCGGGCGGCGAAAGCCAGCGCATCCGGCTCGCATCGCAGATCGGCTCAGGCCTCACCGGCGTGCTCTATGTGCTGGACGAGCCGTCGATCGGCCTGCACCAGCGCGACAATGCGCGCCTGCTCGATACGCTCAAGCACCTGCGCGACATCGGCAACACGGTGATCGTCGTCGAGCATGACGAGGACGCCATCCTGCATGCCGACTATGTCGTCGACATCGGCCCGGCCGCCGGCATCCATGGCGGCCAGATCATCGCGCAAGGCACGCCGCAGCAGATCATGGCCACACCCGCTTCGATCACCGGCAAATATCTGTCGGGCGAACTCGAAGTGGCAACGCCGGCCGTGCGCCGCGAGGCGAAGAAGAACCGGCGAATAAAGGTCGTCGGGGCGCGCGGCAACAATCTGAAGAACGTCACGGCGGAGATTCCGCTCGGCACATTCACCTGCGTCACCGGGGTCTCCGGCGGCGGCAAGTCGACCTTCCTGATCGAGACGTTGTTCAAGGCGGCCTCGCGCCGCATCATGGGCTCGCGCGAGCATCCGGCCGAGCATGACCGCATCGAAGGGCTGGAGTTCCTGGACAAGGTCATCGACATCGACCAGTCGCCGATCGGCCGCACCCCGCGCTCCAACCCGGCGACCTATACCGGCGCCTTCACGCCGATCCGCGACTGGTTCGCGGGCCTGCCCGAAGCCAAGGCGCGCGGCTACCAGCCGGGTCGCTTCTCCTTCAACGTCAAGGGCGGCCGCTGCGAGGCCTGCCAGGGCGACGGCGTCATCAAGATCGAGATGCACTTCCTGCCCGACGTCTACGTCACCTGCGACGTCTGCCACGGCAAGCGCTACAACCGCGAGACGCTGGACGTGCTGTTCAAGGGCAAGTCGATCGCCGACGTGCTCGACATGACGGTTGAGGAAGGCGTCGAGTTCTTCTCGGCGGTGCCGGGCGTGCGCGACAAGCTGGAGACGCTGAAGCAGGTCGGCCTCGGCTATATCCATATCGGCCAGCAGGCGACGACTTTGTCGGGCGGCGAGGCGCAGCGCATCAAGCTCGCCAAGGAACTGTCGCGCAAGGCGACCGGCAAGACGCTCTACATCCTCGACGAGCCGACCACGGGTCTGCATTTCCACGACGTCGCCAAGCTGCTCGAAGTGCTGCACGAACTGGTCGACCAGGGCAACACGGTGGTGGTGATCGAGCACAATCTCGAAGTCATCAAGACCGCCGACTGGGTGCTGGACCTCGGCCCCGAAGGCGGCGACGGCGGCGGCGAGCTGGTCGCTTCCGGCACGCCGGAAGCCATCGTGCGCGAGAAGCGCAGCTACACCGGCCAGTTCCTGAAGGAGCTCCTGGAGCGGCGCCCCGGAGGCAAACGCGAAGCGGCCGAGTGAGCGCGCATTTCGTCGATGTCTGGGGGTGTTTGAATGACAATTAGAAGAGCGCTTTCCGGTGATCTCCCGGCCGTTGTCGCGCTGACCACGGCCGCCTATGCTCCCTACACCGCCCTGTTCGGCGCCCCACCGATCCCGGTCACCGAGAACTATGCGCCGCGCATCGAGCGTGGCGAAGTCTGGCTGCTGGAAGAAGGCTCAAAGCTCGCCGGATTGATCGTACTAGAGCGTCATCCCGATCACGCCATCATCTTCAGCGTCGCCGTCGCGCCGGCTTTCCAGGGCAGGAAACTCGGGATCAGATTGCTCGACTTCGCCGACGAGCAGACGCGCTCCTGGGGCTTGCCGGAGGTGCGGCTCTATACCAATTCGCGCATGGAGCGGAACATCGCGCTCTATTCCGCTTACGGCTATCGCGAAACGGGTCGCCGCGCCAACCCGTACCGGCCAGGATGGACATTGGTCGACATGGCGAAGCCTGTCGACCGAGCAGCCTGATCGCAGTTCGAACGGAGGAGGAAGACGATGACTGCCCAAGGAAAAATCCGCTCCGGCATGGGCGGCTGGACCTTCGAGCCCTGGGACACCTCCTTCTATCCGGAGAAGCTCGCCAAGGCCAAGCAGCTCCACTATGCCAGCCGCCAGGTGCCGACGATCGAGGTCAACGGCACATATTATTCCAGCTTCAAGGAACCGACTTTCGCCAAGTGGGCCAATGACGCGCCGGAGGGCTTCGTCTTCTCGCTCAAGGGCAACCGCTTCGTGACCAACCGCCGCGTGCTCGGCGAAGCAGGTGAATCGATGATGCGCTTTCTCGGCTCCGGCGTGGCCGCGCTCGGCGAGAAGCTCGGCCCGATCCTGTGGCAATTCGCGCCGGCCAAGAAATTCGACGCCGACGATTTCGAAGCTTTTCTCAAACTTCTGCCCGAGAAGCAGGACGGCGTGCCCCTGCGCCACGCGCTGGAGGTGCGCCACGACAGCTTCATCGTGCCGGAGTTTCCGGCTCTTGCGCGCAAATACAACGCTGCGATCGTCTATGCCGACCATGCCAAATATCCGGCGATCGCCGACGTCACCGGCGACTTCGTCTATGCGCGGCTGCAGACCGGCAGCGACGACAATCCCGACTGCTACACGCCGAAAGGCCTCGACGAATGGGCAGGGCGGGTGAAGACCTGGGCCGAGGGCAAGCAACCGGCCGACCTGCCGCGCGCCGATCCCAGGACCGATGCGCCGGTCAAGCCGCGCGACGTGTTCGTCTACTTCATCACCGAAGGCAAGGTGCGCGCGCCGTTCGGCGCCATGGCGCTGATGAAGAGGGTGACATCCTAAAGCTGCGCATGTTTCCGCAGCCTTTCGTTCAAACGCCAGAGCTCTGCCCGGCGCGCCACGCGACGCAAATCGGCGGTTGGATTGTCGGAACCTGCCGGCATCTTGACCGTTCTGCCTCAGCCGTCAACTGCAGGGACGCAAAGTCGCGGCAGCCACCTCGCGAAACGCTGCCAAATCCCGCAGCGTCGGAAAGGAGCGAGGAAAGTGACCGTTATCCTCGGTGCGTTGCTTACCATCGCAGGCGTCGTGTACATGGCAGTCGCCACGCTGAGGCGTGGACGCCTGAGCGATCCAGCATCCACGGTGCCGGATCGTCCGGCGAACCTGGCAACACCAGGCCCGACACTGGAGCCGCGGCGGCGCGGACTCGGTTTCCTCGGCCTGTCGCAGAATTGGCCGGGTCTGGTGATGATGGGGATCGGCATCATACTGCTGCTGTCGGTGGCGGTCCTCTGACGCTGCGGAATTCCGGCATCTTCACGGCTATCGTAACGTAATCGATACTTCCTTGCTGCACTAATAGCCCACGCCCGGTTCAGGAGCCCGGCGCCGGCGAGGACGGTGCATGCTGCTCGATTACAACTCATTGCTTCTGGCCGTCGGCTTCTCCGCTGCTTGCCTCAGCCTCACGCTGTTCGGAACCTGGCTGACCGCCCGTTCCGACAGATTCCTGCTGACATGGGCGACCAGCGTGCTGGTGGTGGTCGCGGAGGTCTTTGTTTATAACGCCTATATTGATGCGCCCGGAACAGCCCTCGGCATTCTGACGCTGGCGCTGCTGCTGTTCGGCTTCTCGGTGATGCTGGGCGCAGCGCACCAGTTCCGGACCGGCCGCTCGCCGCTGTCCCATATCGCGCTTGGCACTGCCATCTCCTTTGCGCTGGCGTTGCCGCCGATGGCGCTTGGCTATGACGGCCTGGGCTTCATGCTTGAGAATTTCCTCGCCGCGCTGCTCCTATTCGGCACCGCGTATGAATATTGGAAGGGTCGCGAGGAGGCACCGGCGCAACTGGTGGGCGTGGCGCTGCTCTATTCGTTGACCGCTGTTTCCTTCGTGCTGTGCGCGGCCGTGCTGGCTTGGGACGGGAAGCTCGTCCTCGGCCACGCGCCGAGCAACTGGGCGGAGGATCTGAGCCTGGTCATCGTCATCGCCTCGATGACCGGAATCGGCGCGCTGTCGCTGGCGCTCAACCAGGGGCGGCTCGCGCGCCACCACAAGCGTGAGGCTGAGACCGACCCGCTGACCGGCCTACTCAACCGCCGCGCTTTGTTCGACCTGCACGGCAAGACACCGGTCAGCGCTTTCACGGCGGTGGTGGTGTTCGACCTCGACGGCTTCAAGGCCATCAACGACCAGTACGGCCACGCGGCCGGCGACGAGGTGCTGAAGGTTTTTGCCCAGGTGCTCTCCGCCGAACTGCGTCCGAACGACTCCGTCGCCCGCATGGGCGGCGAGGAATTCGCCATGGTGCTGAGGCGCACCTTGCCCGAGACGGCCGAGGCGACGGCCGAACGTGTCAGGGCCGCGTTCGCCGCGCGCACGGTGGAGACGGAGACCGGGCCATTGCGCTGCACGGTGAGCGCCGGTTTCGCCTTCGGCAGCAGCGATGGCATGAGCTTCGACAAAGTGCTCAGCGCCGCCGACAAGGCGCTCTATGCCGCCAAGCGCGGCGGCCGCAACCGCGTGCTCGACTTCCGCCGAGCCGGTTGAAGCCCAGGGCATCGCCCTCAGTGGTGGGCGATCACCTCGTTGAATGCGTCGAGATCGACGTAGAAGACCTTGGTCATTTCGCCCAGCAGATCATCCTCTTCGAAACCTTGCGACATCAGGATGTTGATCGCCGTCATGATATCGGCGCGATCGGTGAGCCGCCGCTTCTGATAGTCCTCGACAAAACGTTCCATCGCCGTCCCCTGGCACGAATCTTTTTGGACGCGTTGACCGACAATCACTCCAGGGAAAGCTAGGCAGGCTTGCTTGCGTGGAACTTGCGGGCGGTGTGCGCACGCCTTCCCCTAAATTTCGCGACTGATACGGAAAGCGGGCCGACTCACCAAGGCCAAGGAAAGACTAGCATGCGGTATTCGACGCACCAGAGCGCTCAACAACTCCATCATCCTTGGGCGTAGTGACGCGCGCAGACCCAAACGACGCGAGCGACGCTTCGGCTAAGCTCCGAAATTTTGCCATTGCCAACCAGGGGGCCGCCAGGCCTCACCTCGATCACACCGTCAGGAACTTGCGCACATCCGCCCGGTCGAGGTCTTCGGCGGGGCCGGTATGCACGATCTGGCCGCGATCCATGATATTGACCTCGTCGGCAAGTTCGCGGCAGAAATCGAGATACTGCTCGACCAACAGCACGGCGATGCCCGCCTGATCGCGGAGATACCGGATGGCGCGTCCGATATCCTTGATGATCGAGGGCTGGATGCCTTCGGTGGGCTCGTCGAGCACCAGAAGCTTGGGCCGCATCACCAGCGCGCGCCCGATGGCAAGCTGCTGCTGCTGGCCGCCGGAAAGGTCTCCGCCGCGGCGGCCGAGCATCTGCTTCAGCACCGGGAACAGCTCGAAGACATGGCCCGGAATATTGCGGTCGGCTCGCCTGAGCGGCGCAAAGCCGGCTTCCAGGTTCTCGCGCACCGTGAGCAGGGGAAAGACTTCCCTGCCCTGCGGCACGAATGCGATGCCCGACCGGGCGCGATCATACGCCGCGCTCCGGTCGAGCGCCTTCCCCTCGAAGGCAACGCTTCCGCTCGTCAGCCGGTGATGGCCGACGATCGATCTCATCAAACTGGTCTTGCCGACGCCGTTGCGGCCGAGCACGCAGGTGATCTTGCCGGCGCCGGCCTTCAGCGAAACGCCGCGCAAGGCCTGGGCGGCGCCGTAATGCAGCGTGGCGTTGGAAACTTCGAGCATGGGTCAGCCCTTTCTCCAGCGCCGCAGGAAAGCGAAATCGAAACGGTGGAACGGAACCCGCCAGACCATGCTTAGCGCCCCAGATAGACTTCAACGACGCGCTCGTCGGCCGAGACGAAATCGAGCGTGCCTTCCGACAGCACCGAGCCCTCGTGCAGGCAGGTGACCTTGACGCCGAGCTCGCGCACAAAATGCATGTCGTGTTCGACGACGACGACCGAATGGTCGCGGGCGATGTCCTTGAGCAGCCGCGCGGTCTCCTCGGTCTCGGCGTCGGTCATGCCGGCGACCGGCTCGTCGACCAGCAAGAGCTTCGGGTCCTGCGCGAGCAGCATGCCGATCTCCAGCCATTGCTTCTGGCCGTGGCTGAGATTGGCGGCGAGCTCGCCCCGCTTGTCGCCGAGACGGATGATGCCGAGGATATCGTCGATGCGCCGCGTCTCGGTCGCCGAGCGGCGATGGAACAGCGCCGGCAAGATCGAACGCGGCCCCTTCAGCGCCAGCATCAGATTGTCCTCGACGCTGTGGCTCTCGAAAACGGTCGGTTTCTGGAATTTGCGGCCGATGCCCATCATGGCGATCTCAGCCTCGTCATGGCGCGTGAGGTCCACCTGGCCATCGAAGAAGACCTCGCCCTCGTCCGGCCGCGTCTTGCCGGTGACGATGTCCATCATCGTCGTCTTGCCGGCGCCGTTGGGTCCGATGATCGCCCGCATCTCGCCCTTGTCGAGCACCAGCGACAGATTGTTGATGGCGCGAAAGCCGTCGAAGGAGACCGAGACGCCGTCGAGATACAGGATGGTGTTCGACTTGCTCATGATCGCTCACTCCGCCGGCTGCGGCTCAACGCCGGAGGCGGACCATGCCCCCGGCGTCCTTGCCGCCGAGCGCACGATCTTCGGCTCTGGTGCCTCGCGATCGGCGCCGGCTTCCGCGGCAAGCGAGGCCGCGCGCAGCGCCTTGGCCTTGCCCCGCCAGGCATCCCACATGCCGACGATGCCCTTGGGCAAAAGCAGCGTGACTGCGACAAACAGCCCGCCCAGCGCGAAGAGCCAGAATTCCGGCAGCACGCCGGTGAACCAGGATTTGCCGGCATTGACGAGCAGCGCGCCGATGATCGGACCGACGATGGTGCCGCGCCCGCCGACGGCGGTCCAGATCACCACCTCGATCGAATTCGCCGGATCGAATTCGCCGGGATTGATGATGCCGACCTGCGGCACGTAGAGCGCACCGGCGATGCCGGCCATGATGGCGGAAACGGTGAAGGCGAACAGCTTGACGTTCTCGGCCCGCCAACCGAGGAAGCGGGTGCGGCTCTCGGCGTCGCGCACCGCGATCAGCAGCTTGCCGTATTTGGAGCGGACGATCGCAGCGGTCACGAGGACGGCGAGCGCCAACGTGACCGCGCTCGCCGCAAACAGCGCCGAGCGCGTTGCGTCCGCCTGCACGCTGAAGCCGAGAATGTCCTTGAAGTCGGTCAGGCCGTTGTTGCCGCCAAATCCCATGTCGTTGCGGAAGAAGGCGAGCAGCAGCGCATAGGTCATCGCCTGGGTGATGATCGACAGATAGACGCCGGTGACACGGCTGCGGAAGGCGAACCAGCCGAAGACGAAGGCGAGCAGGCCGGGCACGGCCAGCACCATAAGCGCCGCGAACCAGAAATGGTCGAAGCCGTACCAGAACCAGGGCAGTTCCTTGTAATTCAGGAACACCATGAAGTCCGGCAGGGTCGGATTGCCGTAGACGCCGCGCGAGCCGATCTGGCGCATCAGATGCATGCCCATCGCATAGCCGCCGAGCGCGAAGAAGGCGCCGTGGCCGAGCGAGAGGATGCCGCAATAGCCCCACACAAGATCAAGCGCGAGCGCGAGCAGCGCGTAGCAGAGATATTTGCCGACCAACGCCACGATATAGGTCGGGATATAGAAGGCGCTCTGTGGCGGGACCGCAAGGTTGAGCAGCGGCACGACGATGGCGGCTGCGAGCAGCGCGAAGATCGTGACGGCGATGCGGCGGTCGGCGCCGAAGAAGCGTTTCGCGATCATGCTTCCACCGCCCTGCCCTTCAGCGCGAACAAGCCGCGCGGGCGTTTCTGGATGAACAGGATGATCAGCACGAGGACGACGATCTTGCCGAGCACGGCGCCGGCATAGGGCTCGAGGAACTTGTTGACGATGCCGAGCGAGAAGGCGCCGACCAGCGTACCCCACAGATTGCCGACGCCGCCGAAGACCACGACCATGAAGCTGTCGATGATGTAGCCCCGGCCGAGATTGGGCGAGACATTGTCGATCTGGCTGAGCGCGAGGCCGGCAATGCCGGCGATGCCGGAGCCGAGCGCGAAGGTCAGCGCGTCGACCCAAGGCGTCCTGATGCCCATCGAAGCAGCCATGCGGCGGTTGGCGGTGACGGCGCGCATCTGCAGTCCCCAGGGCGTGCGCTTCATGACGTAGAGCAGCACCGCGAACACGGCGAGCGCAAAGACCAGGATCCACAGCCGGTTCCAGGTGATCGCCAACTGACCGATATCGAAGGAGCCCGACATCCAGGATGGATTGCCGACCTCCTGGTTGGTCGGCCCGAAGATCGTGCGCACCGCCTGCTGCAGGATCAGCGAGACGCCCCAGGTGGCCAAAAGCGTCTCCAGTGGGCGGCCGTAGAGGAAGCGGATGATGCCGCGTTCGATGGCGAGCCCGACGAGTGCTGCGACCAGAAAGGCGAGCGGCAGCGCGATGACCAGCGACCAGTCGAACAGGCCTGGGAACGAGGTGCGGATCGCCTGCTGGACGACGAAAGTGGTGTAGGCGCCGAGCATCACCATCTCGCCATGCGCCATGTTGATGACGCCCATCACGCCGAAGGTGATGGCGAGCCCGATAGCCGCGAGCAGCAGCACTGATCCCAGCGAAATGCCGTACCAGATATTCTGGCCGGCATCCCACAGGGCCAGCTTGGAGTTGATATGTCTGATCGCGGCGCTCGCCGCGTCCTTGACCGCGCCCTGGGCATTGGCATCGACCGAAGTCAGCAATGAAAGCGCATCGCGATCGCCGCGCGCGGCGATGACCGAGATGGCGGCGAGCTTGTCGGCTTCGGGCTTGTCGGAAACCGAAACCGACGCCGCGCGCGCCTGTTCGAAAAGGGCTTTGACTGCCGGGTCGGTTTCGGCCGCTATAGCGGCGTCGAGCGACTCGATATTCGCCGCGTCCGGCGTTTTGAACATTGTCGCGGCGGCGGCAAGACGCACGCTTGCGTCCTTGGCGCGCAGCGTCAGCGTGCCCAGAGCGTCTCGGATCGTGCGGCGGAGCCCGTTGTTCACTTTGACCTTGGAGAGGTCGGTCTTGGTGGCGTCGGCCGCCTTTTCCCCGCTTAGCGGATCGAGCAATTCGATGCCGTCTCCCGCCTCCCTGCCGACAAAGACCTGGGAGTCGCTCTTGCGAATATAGAGACTGCCGTCGGCCAGCGCCGAAAGCGGGCGCTCGACGGCCGGATCGCCGCTGGCGGCCAGCTCGCGCACAATGGCCTCGGTGGCCGAGAAACCGGTTGCGGCGGCGAATTTGGCGATCGTCGCACGGAGATCGGCCTCGGCCGCCTTCGACGGCGTCAGTCCTCCTATCGTCAGCAGCAACATCAGACCAATTGCGCGCAGCAAAAGCATTGTCGTCTTCAAGCGGCTTTCTCAAGCAATTCCAGGAAAAGTGTGAAGCGGTTTTCCGTCCGGAATTGCAAACTGGGTTTCGGTGATCTTGTCCGGGCGGGTTGAAGAACCCGCCCGGACAGCGGTCTCGATCGCGGGGCCACTCCACGATCCGCCAGACCTGGGTCACGGACCAAAGGTCCGGACCGGGGTCACGGACCTAGGTCCGGAGCGGCATCAGTTGGTGCCCTTGCCGCCGCATTTGCCGGTCTTGACGTTGAAATTGCCGCAGCTCAGCGGCGCGCGCCAATCGGAGATCAGATCCTTGGAGTCCGGCAGGTAGTCCGACCACTCGTCGCCCATGACGAGGCCGGGCGTTTGCGAGACGGTCTCGAACTGGCCGTCGGCCTGGATCTCGCCGATCAGCACCGGCTTGGTGATGTGGTGGTTGGGCATCATCGTTGAATAGCCGCCGGTCAGGTTCGGCACCGAAACGCCGACCATTGCGTCGATGACCTTGTCCGGATCGGTGGTGCCGGCTTTCTCGACCGCCTTCACCCACATGTTGAAGCCAATGTAATGGGCCTCCATCGGGTCGTTGGTGGTGCGCTTGTCGTTCTTGATGAACTTGTGCCAGTCGTTGATGAACTTCTTGTTCTCCGGCGTGTCGACGCTTTCAAAGTAGTTCCAGGCGGCGAGATGGCCGACCAGCGGTCCGGTGTCGAGACCGGCGAGTTCCTCCTCGCCGACCGAGAAGGCCATCACCGGGATGTCCTCGGCCTTGATGCCCTGATTGCCGAGCTCTTTGTAGAACGGCACGTTGGCGTCGCCGTTGACGGTCGAGACGACGGCCGTCTTCTTGCCGGCCGAGCCGAATTTCTTGATCGCCGAAACCTCGGTCTGCCAGTCGGAGAATCCGAACGGCGTGTAGTTGACCATGATGTCCTCCGCCGGCACGCCCTTCGACTTGAGATAGGCTTCGAGGATCTTGTTGGTGGTGCGCGGATAGACATAGTCGGTGCCTTCCAGCACCCAGCGCTTCACCGAGCCGCCATCGGCGCTCATCAGGTAATCGACCGCCGGAATAGCCTGCTGGTTCGGGGCGGCACCGGTGTAGAAGACGTTGCGCTCGCTCTCCTCGCCCTCATACTGGACGGGGTAGAAGAGGATGTTGTCGAGCTCCGAGAACACCGGCAGCACCGACTTGCGCGACACCGAGGTCCAGCAGCCGAACACGGCCGCGACCTTGTCCTTGGAGATCAGCTCGCGCGCCTTCTCGGCGAAGAGCGGCCAGTTGGACGCCGGATCGACGACCACGGCTTCCAGTTTCTTGCCGAGCAGGCCGCCCTTGGCGTTCTGCTCATCGATCAGCATCAGCATGACGTCTTTCAGCGTCGTCTCCGAGATCGCCATGGTCCCCGACAGCGAATGGAGGATGCCGACCTTGATCGTGTCTTCAGCCGCCCTGGCGGAAGCCGACGCCAGCAGACCGGCCGCGACGACGCCCGCCGACAGCATCTTTGTTATTTTCGTGAAATTACCCCTCATAGACACACTCCCAAGCATAGTTGTTTGCAACATGGACTGTGCAAGCGATGTGCCAGACGAGAATGCGCCCACCGGGATTTCCGGATAACAATGAAATTACAGTCAGTTATCAGGTAGCCGAAAAACTTTTTGCATCCGCAGCAGCGCGGCGGACTGAGAAAAGTTTACGCAATGCTGCCTAGATTTTGTCCAAATTTTAAGAATGCTCAAACTTTCATCATAAAGCCAAAACCAATCCAACTGGCCCTGTTGCAGGCTCATGGCGAAATGGGGCAAGGTCGCCGTGCAAACGAGCGACGTCATGGCCCTGCGAACTATCCTGACTTTCCTGCTTCTTGTATCCGCTTCCGGCGGCGCCCGGGCCGATTTTGCCGACGGCAAGCTCCCCGATGGCGTCTATCACTGCGAGGTCTACCTGCTCGGCCTGTTCCTCAATCTCGGCGAGATTACCATTAAGGGCAGCCTCTACAGCGGCCCGGTGACCTTCGGTGCCCCGCCGCCGCCTTACAATTACCAGATGAACCCCAATGGCGAGATCACCTGGCTCGGTCCGCTCGGCGGCTACACCAGCGGCGGCAATTCGATCTCGATGACCCAGGCGACGCTGGACGACCCGAGCGGTCCCTCCTTCGACATCATCATGAAGCAGCAGGACGGCGCCTTCACGGCCTCGACCTGCACCAGAAGATAGTCGCGGGTTCATATAAAAAAGGCGCGGAACCCTCGCGGGTCCCGCGCCAGCAGGCAGTCGGGAGGACCAACGCAATTCCAGGAAAACTGCTTAGCGGTTTTCCGTCCGGACTTGCGTCAAACAAAAATAGCTGGAGCGGGTCGGCGGTTACGCCGAACCGCTTCAGATCGTTTTCGCCGACATCTGGGCGGCGATGTAGTCGGCCTGGCGGATCGCCAGCGTCACGATGGTCAGCGTCGGGTTCTCCGCCGCGCCGGTGGTGAACTGGCTGCCGTCGGAAACGAACAGGTTCTTGATGTCGTGCGACTGGCCATGCTTGTTGACGACGCCGTCCTCCGGCTTCTCGCTCATCCGGTTGGTGCCGAGATTATGGGTGGACGGATAAGGCGGCGTCGGGAAGGTCCTGGTCGCGCCGACAGCGGCATAGAGCGCCTGACCCTGCTTGTAGGCATGGTTACGCATCGCCTCGTCGTTGGGATGGTCGTCGAAATGGACATCGGCGGTCGGCATGCCGTGCTCGTCCTTCTCGTCCTTGTGCAGAGTGATGCGGTTTTCCTCGCGCGGCATGTCCTCGCCGACGATCCACAGGCCCGCCATATGGTCGTAATGGTCAAGCGCGGTGGTGAAGGAGCGGCCCCAGCCGCCGGGATTGAGGAAAGCCGCCATGAACGGCAGGCCGAGCGACAGCGTCTCCATCTCATAGCCGCCGACGAAGCCGCGCGAGGGATCATGACGCGCCTCGTCGCGGATGATGCCCGCCATTGTGGTGCCGCGATACATATGCACCGGCTTGTCAAAGATGGCGTAGACCGAGCCGGTGGTGTGGCGCATGTAGTTCTTGCCCACCTGGCCGGACGAGTTGGCAAGCCCGTGCGGGAATTTGGACGATTCCGAGTTGAGCAACAGGCGCGGGCTCTCGATCGAATTGCCGGCGACGGCGACGACACGGGCCTTCTGCTCCTGCAGCTTGCCGTCCTTGTCGGCATAGATGACGCCGGTCACCTTGCCGGAAGCGTCATGGTTGATCTTGATCGCCATCGAGTTCGGGCGGACCTCCAGATGGCCGGTCGCCTCGCCCTTCGGGATCTCGGTGTAGAGCGTCGACCACTTGGCGCCCCATTTGCAGCCCTGGAAGCAGAAGCCGGTCTGCTGGCAGGAATTGCGGTCGTCGCGCTCCACCGAATTGATGGCCATGTTGCCGGTGTGGCATTCCTTGTAGCCGAGTTTGTCGGCGCCGGCCTTGAGCACTTTGAAATTGTTGTTGCCGGGCAGCCGCGGCCAGTTGTTGGTGCCGGTGACACCCATCTTGGCTTCGGCCTTGGCGTAATAGGGCTCCATCTCGGCCAGCGTCACCGGCCAATCCAGAAGGTTCGCGCCCTTGACCTTGCCGTAGGTCGTGGCCGCCTTGAACTCGTGCTCCTGGAAACGGAGCGAAGCGCCCGCCCAGTGTGTGGTCGAGCCGCCGACCGATTTGACGATCCAGGCCGGAAGGTTCGGAAAATCCCTGGCGACGCGCCAGTCGCCGGAAGTGGTGCGCTTGTCCTTCCAGGCGAGTTGGGCGAAGGACTCCCACTCGTCGTTTATAAAGTCCTCATATTCATGGCGGGCGCCCGCCTCGAGGATGACGACGTCGATGCCTTTCTGCGCGAGCTCGTTGCCGAGCGTGCCACCGCCCGCGCCGGAGCCGATGATGACGACCACGCCGTCGTTGTTGAGATCAAATTGTGCTGCCATGGTTTCCTCCCATGAAATCTATCGAAAGGCGGTTCGTGACAGAGCCGCTCAGAGCCACTCGATGTCGTTGAAGCCGCGCGCGATGTAGCCGCCCTTGGAGTAGGACTCGCCCTCGTAACCGAAGATCGGCCACACCTCCTTCTGGTTGTAGAGACTGACGACAAGCCCGCCGCGCACCGCCTGGAAGAAGGGCGTCTTCTCGATGCCGGTGAGCAGCGCGACGCGCTCTTCTTCCCAGCCGAGCCCGCGATAGCCGCCCTTGCCGGCCTTCTTGTCGAGCTCGGAGGTGCCCTTCTCGATCAGCTCCTTATGCGCTGGGTCCTTGGCCGCGGTCTCGTCATGACCCTTGACGGCAATGGCGTAATATTTGTCCGGCACCTGGTCGTGCGGGTAGATGTCGCGCGCCACCTGGATCAGCGTTGCCATTGTCTCGGGCTTCAGCGCCGAGGTCTCGAGACCCCAGGCGTGCTCGGGGCTGATGACGGCGCTGCCGGAGATGATGAGCAGCGCGCCCGCGCCGCCGCGCTTCAGAAGCTCGCGCCGCGAAAGCCCGGCTTTCGTCTCGTGGCCCGGTTTCTTCTCGTAGACTGTAACCATGATTTCCTCCCTGCTTGCTGTTCGCACCCCTGAGAGAGTGCCGTTGCTGGCGCCGCGCCTCTCCGCGGCGAATATCCCCTATTGGAAGCGTCCTCCCCGCTGCAGGACCTCGATCTTGTAACCGTCGGGATCCTCGATGAAGAAGAAGCGGGCGATCAGCGCCCCGTCGTGGTTGAACTCGACGATCTTCTTAGGATTGAGACCGAGCGCGCCGATCCGGTCGTGCTCGCTGTCGAGATCGGCGACCGAGACGGCGAGATGGCCGTATCCATCACCAAGCGCATAGGGCTCGGCGCGCCCCTTGTTCACGGTCAGTTCCACCTCGAAAGGCGAACTCTCATTGCTGAGATAGATCAGCGTGAAGGTCTCGAAATCGAGCCGCTGCGCGACCTCGAGCCCGAAGGCCTTGTTGTAGAAATCGACGGACCGCGCCTCGTCGAGAACCCTGATCATGGAATGGATCGTCTTCGCCAAATCGGACTCCGTGAGCTTCATGCTTTCGAAGCCGATTATGCGCGCCGGCGAAAAATGGTGGTGGCAGCCGATTACCACGCATACGGCTTGAAAATGGGTAGTCTCGCCGCGCGTAAGGACGAAAGTCTGATTGCCGTCGACGGCTATCGGATCGAAAATGACCGACGCAGGCAGTGTTCAAAAAGGCGCCAGCCAACCAATCGGCGCCCAAGACAAACAACAACGGGAGGTACCGATGTGCAGAGTCTTCGCCGGGCAGGACCCGGAAGGCTACCGGCAGATCAACAGATCGATCCGCATCGACGGTCACTCGACCAGCATCCAGCTCGAGGCGACGTTCTGGGGTCTGCTTGACGAGATCGCCGACAGCCAGGGACTGACGACCCCAAAATTCATCTCGAAGCTCTATGACGAGGCGATCGAGATCAACGGCCAGATCCCGAACTTCGCTTCCATGCTGCGCACGACCTGCGCGCTTTATCTGCGCGGCCACCGGCCCAGCGCCGAGGACCAGGCCGCATTGAAGCGGGAGGCCGCCTAAGCCGTTTTCCGTTAAACGGTGAAACGCCCTAGCCTTCAGCCGCGACTTCGAGCGCCAGCCGGGTCATGTCGGTAAAGAGGGCCTGGCGCTCCGAATAATCGGTCAGCTCGCCGGTGGCGATATGATCGACCACGGTGAGCAGCGACAGCGCCCGCGCGCCGAACTGCGCCGCAATCCGATAGAGCGCGCTGGTCTCCATATCGACCGCCAGCGCCCCCAGCGCCATCGGCTCGTCGAACCGGGCTCGGCCCTCGGGGTGGTGGAATACGTCGCTGCAAATCGTCAGTCCGGCGCTGCAGGCGACGCCGAGGTCGGTTGCGCGTCGCAGCGCCAGCGCATGCAGCGCCGGGTCCGGTCCCGCCGGCTGGTACAGCCCGAAAACCTGCCCGCTGTTTGCGCCCTCGGCCCGCACATGACTGGAGATGACGACACCACGCAAGGGCACCTCTTCCGACAGGCCGCCGCATGTGCCGGTGCGTATCAACGTTTTGACGCCGTAATAGTCCAGAAGCTCAAAGGCATAAATCAGGAAAGACGACACGCCGATCCCGGTCGCCTGGATGCTGATCGGCTTGCCGCGGAACAAACCGGTGAAGCCCAGCGCGCCCCTTCGGCGGTTCACTGAGCGCGGTTTGTCCAGGAAAGTTTCCGCCATCCATTGCGCGCGCTCGGGATCGCCCGGCAACAGCACGGTTTCGGCATACTCCCCCCGGCCCGCCTCGATATGCGGCGTCACGCGCTACCACCCCATGATAGACCCATCCGGTCGTCATCATGACAGGGTGGCCGCAATCTGCAAGCGCTGGCTTATTTAGGATCCCAGAACGTCCTTGACGATCGTCGCCAGTTGCTTGAGCGAGAACGGTTTCGGCAGGAAGCCGAAATGCGCGTCGGCCGGCAGGTTCTTCGCAAAGGCGTCTTCGGCATAGCCCGAAACGAACACGAACTTGATATCCGGCTGGCGCTTGCGCAGTTCGCCGAGCAATGTCGGCCCGTCCATCTCAGGCATCACCACGTCGGATACCACGATATCGACCTTGCCGCCGAGCGCCTCGAACACTTCCAGCGCCTCGACGCCGGACGACGCCTCATGCACGGTATAGCCGCGCGAGGTCAGCGCCCTGACGCCACCCATGCGCACCGCGTCCTCGTCCTCGACCAGAAGCACGGTGGCCGAGCCGGAAAGGTCTTTTGCGGTGTCGGCCGGCTTGGCCGGGACCGTCGCCGCGGCCGCCGGCACCTCACCGGGCTCGGCCTGCTTTTTCACCTCAGCGATGTGGCGCGGCAGGAAGATACGGAACACCGTGCCCTTGCCGACTTCGGAATCGCAGAAGATGAAACCGCCTGTCTGCTTGATGATGCCGTAGACCATCGACAGGCCGAGGCCGGTGCCCTTGCCCACTTCCTTGGTCGTGAAGAACGGCTCGAAGATCTTCTTCAGCACATCGGGCGCGATGCCGCTGCCGGTGTCCTCGACATCGACGAGCACATAGTCGGCCGGCGTCAGCTCGCGATAGGCAAAGGATTTGGACTCTTCCGCCGTCACGTTGCGGGTGCGCACGGTGAGGTCGCCCCCGCCCGGCATGGCGTCGCGCGCATTGACGGCGAGATTGACCACCACCTGCTCGAACTGGCCGATATCGACCTTGACCGGCCAAAGGTCGCGGCCGTGGTCGATCTTGAGCTTGATGTCGTTGCCGACCAGCCGGGCGAGCAGCATCCTGAGATCGGCGAGAACATCGGTCAGGTTGAGCACTTCCGGCCGCAGCGTCTGCTTGCGCGAGAAGGCGAGCAATTGCCGCACGAGCGAGGCCGCCCGGTTGGCGTTCTGCTTGATGTTCATGATGTCGGGGAAGGACGGGTCCGACGGCCGGTGGTTGGTCAACAGAAGGTCGGACGCCATGATGATGGCGGTCAGCACGTTGTTGAAGTCATGCGCGATGCCCCCGGCGAGCTGGCCGACCGCCTGCATCTTCTGGCTCTGCGCCATCTGGCCCTCGAGGGCCTTCTGCTCCGTGGTCTCGACCGCATAGACGATCGCGGATTCCTCGGCGCCCTCGCCGCCCGCGCTGTCGGCGACGGCATTGACGTAGAAGCGGATGTGGCGCTCCTCATTGCCGGGCAGCACGGAGTCGATCGGCTCGATATTGGCCTGCCGCTGCCTGGCCTTCTCGAAGGCGGCCGCGAAGGCCGGCCGATCGCGCTCGTGAACGATGGTCTCGAAGCGCACCCGCCGGTCGACGGCATCGCGGTCGACCACGGACGAAAACAGCTGCAGGAACGGCGCGTTGGTGCGCAGGATGCGTCCGTTCGCATCGACGCCGGCAATCGCCATCGGCGTCGAGTTGAAGAAGCGCGTGAAGCGAACCTCCGACGCTCTGAGTTCGGCCGAAGCGTCCTCGCCCTGTGTGCGATTGAGCACGATCGTGCGGGTCGGGCCGTTCACGCCTTCGCGACTTGCCGAAACTCGATGCATGAAGCGCACCGGCAGCGCTTGGCCGCTCATGGTGGTGAGATCGAGGTCGATGACGGCGTTGCGCGTGGTGCCGGGATCGGCCTTGACGGAACGCACCAGCGCCATGCCGTCGCCGGCGATGATCTCCGGCAGTGTGATGGCGCCCGGCGTGAAGGAGGCGAGGTCGATGCCAAGCCACTCGGCGAGCGTGGCGTTGATATAGGTGACGCGGCCCTCCTGATCGGCCGAGAAGAATCCGGCGGGTGCATGGTCGAGATGGTCGATGGCTTTCTGCAGGTCGAGGAAGAAACGCTCCTGCTCCGCCCGTTCCTGCGAGATGTCGGCGAGCTGCCAGGCCAGCATCGGCAGCCTTTGTCCGGGCATGCTGAAGGCGCGGGCGCGGGTACGATACCAGCGCGCGCCGGGCTCGGCGCCCGGCTTGATCGACTGCGCCAGCCGGAACTCGCCGTCGCCCGCCTGGCCGTCACGCAGGCCGGACGCCAGCCGGTAGATCGTCATCGAGGCCTCGGGAACATCCGACAACAGTCCTTCGACGGTCTTGAGATCGGCGGCCGAGGCGGCACCCGTCATGTCGGCATAGGCGCGGTTGGCATAGACGACGCGGCCCTTGGTGTCGGTGACCAGCAGGCCCTGCGACATCGAGTCGACGAAGGCTTTCGACAATTCGTCGCCCGTCGACCGCGGCGCGATCTGCACGAAGCCGATCGCGGTCGCGAACAGGAACCCGACGCCGATCATGGCGAGCACGCCGAGCATGCCGAGCAGGAAAGGATCGCCGAGCCGCTCGCGGAAAAGCCCGAAGACGATCGCGGCGCCCGTCAAGACGACGATGAAGACGATGAGCCTGGTGACGGCGCCCGGACGCGTGTTCTGGTCGACGATCGGTACCGGATAGAAATCGCCGCGCGCTTCCTTGGCCATGTTCCCCCTGCTCGTGATTCCGGTGTCCGATGGGCGCGGACGGTCGGTTGAATCACATTCTCCTGTAACGGAAAAGGCCCCGGCGGCAAATGTCCGATAAAATCAATGATTCATGCTTCAAACTGTTCACGATCAGTGAAGTGAACTTGCGGCAAGCCGCCGCGGCGGTCTAGTGTCGCCTCACTCGAAAAGGCGATTGGGTGCACCGATGCTGCAGTGGCTGGATAACGTGGCGGGTCCGGGTTATGTCGCTGCAATCCTGTGGACGTTCGCAGCGCTCATTCTGCTTGTCGTCGTCCTGCTCGTCATCAAGGTCGTGCGGAACCTGACCTTCGGCACGTTCGTGGCCGGCGGCAGGAACCGCAAGACGCGCCTTGCGGTCATGGACGCCACCGCCGTCGACAGCCATCGCCGCCTGGTGCTGGTACGCCGCGACGACATCGAGCACCTGATCCTGATCGGCGGGCCGACCGATGTCGTGGTCGAGCGCGATATCCGGCTCGCGGCACCTCGCCGGCCGGCGCTGACCGGCGACAGCGG
Organism: Mesorhizobium sp. WSM4935; assembly: GCF_029625735.1. Taxonomy (NCBI): domain Bacteria; kingdom Pseudomonadati; phylum Pseudomonadota; class Alphaproteobacteria; order Hyphomicrobiales; family Phyllobacteriaceae; genus Mesorhizobium; species Mesorhizobium sp. WSM4935. Next base: position 496,457 of record NZ_JARTVR010000003.1, read on the forward strand.
CCAGCAGCAGCCGACCGCCGCCGCGCGCCCGCGCACGCCGCAGCCGGCACCTCCGCCCGCACCCGCCCCCGCCAGACAACCGCCGCCGCCTGCCTCCCAGCCAGCTGCTGCCGCACGCCCGCGCGCGCCGGCGCCCGCTCCCGCGCCGGCGGCGCCCAGCCAGCCGACGGCAAGAGTCATGCCGCTGCCGGGCTACGGGACGACCAACGGCAGCGCCAGATACACGCCGCCGCCCTCAAATGAGTCCATCGACGACACGTTGATGCAGGAGCTCGAGACCTCTCTCGACGAGACGCACGCCCAGCCGGCCGCAAGCAAACCCGCGCCCAAGCCTTCCCTCGACGACGAGATGACCAAGCTGCTTGGCGAGCTGGGCAGCCACAAGCGCTGATCTTGCGGCAGGTTGCCGGTCCTGGCGAACCTCTCCGTGCCCTTGATGCAATTCCTGGAAAAGTGCGCAGCGGCCAAGCTTGGCTACTTCGCCGTAGCCTTCCATCCGGATTCGTCAAAGCAAAGAGATAGAGTGTTTCACGGTTTCCGTGAAACACTCTGGTGCTGGGAACAAAAATGGCCGGAAATCCGGCCATTTTCTACGTCTTCTTGCCTGTTCGCTTCGCGTCAGTCGTCGCGATAGACCTTCTCGCGGCGCTCGTGGCGCTCCTGCGCCTCGATCGACAGTGTCGCGATCGGACGCGCGTCGAGCCGCTTCAGCGCGATCGGCTCCCCGGTCTCCTCGCAATAGCCGTAGGTGCCTTCGTCGATGCGCTGGAGCGCGGAGTCGATTTTCGAGATGAGCTTGCGTTGACGATCGCGGGCGCGCAATTCGATGGCGCGGTCGGTTTCGGAGGAGGCGCGATCGGCTAAGTCGGGATGGTTGGCGTTTTCCTGCTGCAGGATTTCGAGGGTTTCGCGCGCTTCGCGCAGAATGTCGTTCTTCCAAGTGATAAGCTTTTGGCGGAAGTACGATTTTTGCCGTTCGTTCATGAACGGCTCGTCTTCGGAGGGTACGTAATCGGCGGTAACGATGTCGTTCATTCGACTCACCCAACAACCCCAAATTTGGCGCCTATATATTCGGGGACAAGAGCCTGCACAAGCGCTATCGGCGACAGTTTCACGCAATTGTTAGTCTCACATCGGCAGCTCCGGCGACGACGTTGTTTCAACGGCAGAAAACGAATTCGCGCATGATTCGTTGCAGTCGCCGGTGTCGGCCATTGTGCAGGACATCGTTCTGGTGACTAATCGCGCTTTGTTTCGAAGGAAGCGCCATGGGGGTCGGTTTGAGCAGGCTTTTTCTGTTGCGACATGCCAAAGCCGGCTGGGCACTGCCCGGGGTGCGCGATTTCGACCGTCCGCTCGACGAATCGGGCATGGCCGATGCCGAAGCAATCGGAGAGGCCATGCGGGTCCGCAACTATGTGCCGGACGTCACGCTTTGCTCCAACGCCAAGCGGGCAAGGCAGACGCTGGAAGGCCTGGCGGGGCGCACCGACACCGGCCGGGTCCTGTTTTTCGATACGCTCTACAGCGAGGATGCGGCCGGCTATCTCGACATCATCCGCAAAAATGGCGGCGCCGATCAGCTTCTGGTGATCGGCCACAATCCCATGACCGAGGATCTGGCCATAGCGGTGTCGGGCGACGGCGACGAGGCGGCGCGCGGCATGATGAACCATGGTTTTCCGACCTCCGGCCTCGCGGTGGTGCGCTTTCCCGGCAATCTCGCGGAAGCGGCTCAGGGCAGCGGCTATCTCGAGGCCTTTCTCACGCCCGCCGACCTTTGAGGTCATTTCAAACCCACAGTCCAGGGCCTATATCGGGCGCGGACGCGCAACCTGAGGCCCGATTTGGCATCATCGATCACCAATTTCACCGACGAGGCAAGGATTGCGCTCGACACGCTGTCGGGCCGCGCCGCCGGGCTCTTCTCTCCGTCATTGCGTCTTGGCGTCACCGGCCTCTCCCGCGCCGGCAAGACGGTGTTCATCTCCGCCCTCGTCCACAACCTCATCCATGGCGGACGCCTGCCGCTCTTCCAGGCGCAGAAATCCGGCCGCATCGCTCGCGCCTTCCTGGAGGAGCAGCCGGACGACGCCGTTCCGCGTTTCCAGTATGAAGACCATGTCGCGGCCTTGGTGAACGACCGCGTCTGGCCGGACTCGACCCGCGCCATCTCCGAGCTCCGGCTCACCATCGAATATGAATCGGCTTCCGGCTGGAACCGCTTGTTTTCAGCCGGAAAACTGTCCATCGACATCGTCGATTATCCCGGCGAATGGCTGCTCGACCTGCCGCTGCTCGGCAAATCCTTCGCCGATTTTTCACGCGAGGCGGTCGAGCTGGCCGCCCTGCCCGTCCGTTCCGACCTGTCGCAGGCTTGGCGCGAGACGGCCTCCGCCATCGATCCCGATGCCGACGCAGACGAGATGACGGCGCGACGATTGGCCGAGAGCTTCGCCGCCTTTCTCAAGGCTTGCAAGCTCGACGACCGCGCGCTGTCGACGCTGCCGCCCGGCCGTTTCCTGATGCCGGGCGACCTCGAAGGTTCTCCGGCGCTTACCTTCGCGCCGCTGATGACGCTGTCGAAGGGCCGGCCGCGCTCCGGATCGCTGCAGGCGATGATGGAACGCCGCTACGAGGCCTATAAGACGCATGTCGTCAAACCGTTCTTTCGCGAACACATCACCCGTCTCGACCGGCAGATCGTGCTGATCGACGCCATGCAGGCGCTCAATGCCGGCCCGGCCGCCATGGCCGATCTGGAGCGCGCCGTCACCGAGATCCTGTCCTGCTTCCGGCCCGGACGCGGTAATTTCCTGACCGACTTCTTCTCGCGGCGCATCGACCGCATCCTGGTCGCCGCGACCAAGGCGGACCATCTGCATCACGAAAGCCATGACCGGCTGCAGGCGATCGTGCGCCGGCTGACCGACCGGGCCGTGGCGCGGGCGAATTTCAGCGGCGCCGCCGTCGATGTCGTTGCCATGGCCGCGATCCGCTCGACCCGCGAGGGCACGGTGAAGCAAGGCCGCGAGACGCTGCCGGTGATCATCGGCACCCCGCTCAAGGGCGAGAAGATCAACGGCGAGACATTCGACGGAAAGACCGAAACCGCCATATTCCCGGGCGATTTGCCAGAAAAGGTGGATGCGGTGTTCGACACTTCCGGATCGCCGCCTGACAGCACCGAACCGGCGATCCGCTTCGTGCGTTTCCGCCCGCCTAAGCTCGAACGCACAGCCGAAGGCGTCACGCTGTCCCTGCCGCATATCCGGCTCGACCGCGCGCTGCAGTTCCTGATCGGAGATCATCTGGCATGACCGCGCCCCGCAAACCGGCGGCCTTCCGCATCGAGCCTGAGACAGAAGCGCCGCCGCAACCACCGCGAAAGCGCGTCGCCGAGGAGCAGCCGGCGCGCAGGCCCCGTGCCGCAAGGGCGGATGTGGCGGTCGTGATCCCCTCGGAGGTCGACGTCTTCGACGAGCCAGACATCGAGGCCGCGGTCCCGCCGCCGGCGACGGCGCCAGGAAAGCGCTCGCTGCTCGCCCGGCTGTTCTTCGGCGCGGTCGGCGCCCTCATCTCGCTGGCGGTCGGCCTGTGGGCCGACCAGCTGATCCGCGACCTGTTCGCGCGTGCCGAGTGGCTCGGCTGGCTGGCGGCGGGCATGGCGGCGATCGCGCTGCTCTCGCTGCTCGTCATCCTCATCCGCGAATTCCTCGCCATCGCCCGTCTTGCCGAAGTCGAAAAGATGCAGAAGCAGGCCCTCGACGCCGTGGCGGGCGACGATCCCAAGGCAGCGCGCGCCTTGGTCGACGAGCTTTCGGCCTTCGTCGCGGCAAAACCCGAGACCGCCGCAGGGCGCCGCTCGCTCACCGAACTGCGCGGCGAGATCATCGACGGCGCCAATCTGGTGCGGCTTGCCGAAACAGAGATCCTGTCGCCTCTCGATGCCCGCGCCAAGGTCATGATCCTGGAAGCGGCGAAGCGCGTCGCCCTGATAACGGCGGTCAGCCCCCGCGCGCTGGTCGACATCGCCTATGTCGTGTTCGAGGCTGGGCGCCTGATCCGCCGGCTCTCCGAACTCTACGGCGGCCGCCCGGGCACGCTCGGCTTCTTTCGGCTGGCGCGCGGCGTGCTTGCGCATCTGGCGGTGACAGGCTCGATCGCGGTCGGCGACAGTTTCGTGCAGCAGATCGTCGGCCACGGCCTTGCCGCGAAACTCTCGGCAAAACTCGGCGAAGGCGTCGTCAACGGCATGATGACGGCGCGCATCGGCATCGCGGCGATGGAAACCGCCCGACCATTGCCGTTCATTGCCGTAAAGCGCCCGGGCCTCGGCGATTTCCTCTCGGCGCTGACGTCCTTCGCGGCGCGAAAGGACGGGCCGGCGCAAGAATAGGGTAAACGCGAAAACCGCCGCCAGTGACGAAGCATTAACCAATCTTCGCCATGGTCGATCAGGTTCCAAGAACAGACTCTGTCGTGCCGGGTGTCGTCCATGAGAAGCGTAATCCTGTCCTGCGTGCTGCCTGCGACGGTTGCGATTGCCGCGCCGCTCGGATTGGTCGAAAAGGCTTTTGGCGCAGAGCCGGACAAGCAGTTTTTCCATTCCATCGAAGGCAGATGGGTCGGCCCCGGCGAGATCATCGCGGGCAAGTACAAGGGCACGAAATTCACCTGCGATTTCAACGGCTCGACGCCTGCCAGCAAGCTCGGCATGACGCTTGACGGCGGCTGCAGGGTCGGCGTGTTCACGCAAAAGATGTCGGCCAGCGTGGAGCGCAAGGGCCGCAACGGTTACAGGGGCACCTTCATGGGCGGCTCGACCGAAAGCGGAATGGACATCATCGGCGGCAATGTCGTCGATGCCCAGAAGGTGGTCTTCACCATCAACCGCAAGCAGTTGAATGGCGTCATGCAGGCGCGTGTGCCCGACGGCAATTCGATGACCGTGACGGTGGCCGTGCGCGTCAACGATCAGCTGGTGCCGGTGATCGGCATGAGCCTGAAGCGGGTCGACTCGGTCGAAGTCGGCGCCATCGCCAAGAACTGACCGGCGCGGTTTCGGCAACCGCGCCCGCGCTCGCGAAATTCAGAGCTCAAGTCAAAGTCGGGAAGTGGCAGGCCACCTTGCGGCCGGGGCGATATTCCCTCAGTTCCGGCCGCTCGGACCGGCAGCGATCCGCTGCGATCGGGCATCGCGGATGGAAGCGGCATCCGGACGGCGGCTTCAGCGGGCTCGGCACGTCGCCGGTGAGGATGATGCGCTTGCGCGCGCCCGTGGGCGTCGTCTCGACGACGGGAACCGCCGAGATCAGCGCCTGGCTGTAGGGATGGGCCGGCGTCGCAAAGACCTCTTCCGCCGGCCCCTCCTCGACGATCGAGCCGAGATACATGACCGCGATGCGGGTCGAGACTTGCCGCACCACGGAAAGGTCGTGGGCGATGAAGATATAGGTGAGCTTCAGCTTCTCCTGCAGGTCGGCGAGCAGGTTGACGATCTGAGCCTGCACGGACACGTCGAGTGCGGAGACGGGTTCGTCCAGCACGACAAGGTCGGGGTTCAACGCGATCGCCCGCGCGATCCCGACGCGCTGGCGCTGGCCGCCCGAGAATTCGTGCGGATAGCGCATCACATGGTCCGGCAACAGTCCGACCAGTTCGAAAAGCTCCGCCACCCGCGCGGTGATCTCCTTGGACGAAAGCTTGCCGTGGATGCGCAGCGGCTCGGCGACGAGATCGCCGACGCGCCGGCGCGGATTGAGCGAGGCCGAGGGGTCCTGGAAGACCATTTGCAGGCGCCGCCGCAGCGGCCGGAGCTCGGACAGCGACTTCGAGGTGATGTCGTCGCCCTCGAACAGAAGCTTGCCGTCTGTGATGTCGTAGAGCCGAACCAGGCAGCGCGCCAGCGTGGACTTGCCGCATCCGGATTCGCCGACAAGGCCGACCGTCTCGCCGCGCCGCACGGCCAGCGAAACATTGTCGACCGCATGGACCGTCCGCCTGCCCTCGGCGGAAAAGCGGGTGCCGATGGAAAAGCGCTTGCCCAGCGAGCGCGTCTCGAGGATCGGTCGGTCTGCGTCAATCATTGCTTCGCTCATGCCTGTGCCACCCGAAAACACGCGGCGGCATGCGCGTCGCTGCCGAGACCCGGCTTGCCGGCCTCGCAAGGCTCATAGCGAACCGGACAGCGCGGGCCGAAGGCGCAGCCTTGCGGCAGCCGCAACAAGGATGGCGGGGAGCCTGGAATGGCCGGCAGGCGGCGCGGTTTCTGGCCGGTCAGCGGCGGGATCGAGCCAAGCAGCGCCCGCGTGTACGGGTGTCGCGGATCGGAAAACAGCTCCGTGCGGGTGCCGCGTTCCACCACACGGCCGGCATACATGACCATGACGCGGTCGGCGAGCTCGGAGACGACGCCCATGTCATGCGTGATGAAGACCACTGCCGACTTATGCTTCGCTCGCAATTTGCGCACGAGGTCTAGAATGCCGGCCTGCACCGTGACGTCGAGCGCGGTGGTCGGCTCGTCGGCCACCAGCAGCGCCGGATCGCAGGACAAGGCCATCGCGATCACCGCCCGCTGTCGCATGCCGCCGGAAAGCTGGTGCGGATAGCGCGACATCGCTTCGTGCGGATTGGGGAAATTCACCTCCGCCAGCAGTTGCTCGACGCGCTCCATCGCCTTCGCCTTGCTGACGCCGCGATGCGCTCGGATCTGCTCGGCGATCTGCCAGCCGATCGTGTAGACCGGCGTCAGCGCCGTCATCGGGTCCTGGAAGACCATCGCGATCTCGTTGCCGCGCAGGCGCCGAAGCTCGCGCGGTGGCAGCCCCACCAGCTCGCGGCCCTTGTAGCGGATCGAGCCTTCGATGGTGGCGTTCGGATCGGTGATGAGCCCCATGACGGCCAGCAGCGACACCGTCTTGCCAGAACCGGATTCGCCGACGACGCCAAGAATCTCGCTTTCCTCGAGATCGAAGGAAACGCCGTCGATGGCGCGCACCGGTCCGTCATGCGTGCGGAAGGACACTCTGAGATCGCGCACCGACAATATCATGATGCCCTCAGGCGCGGATCGAGAAGGATGTAGACGAAATCGACGACCGCATTGGCGATGACCACGAACATGGAAGCGTACATGACCGTCGCCATGATCATCGGCAAATCGAGATTTTGCAGCGCATCATAAGTGAGCTTGCCGATGCCGTGCAGGCCGAAGACGACCTCGGTGAGCAGAGCGGAGCCGCCCACCAGCGCACCGAAGTCGAGGCCGAACAGCGTGACGAAGGCGATCAGCGAGGTGCGCAGCGCATGGCGAAACAGGATGCGGGTCTCCGACAGGCCCTTGGCGCGGGCGGTGCGGATATAATCTTCCTGCATGGATTCGATGATGGCCGCGCGCAGCACGCGCCCGTAGATGCCGATATAGAGGACGGCCAGCGTGATCCACGGGATGACCAGCGTCAGGAACCAGCCTTTCGGATCGTCGGAAAAGTTCTTGTAGCCGAGCGGCGGCACCCAGGAGAAGGCCCAGCTGTCGTGATAGCGGCTCTGGGTGATCAGGTTCATCACCTCGCCCAGCCAGTAGACCGGCATGGAAATGCCGAGCAGGCCAAGCGCCATCAGGAGCTTGTCCAGCCAGCTGTCGCGGGTGGCCGCGGCGACGATGCCGATGACGATGGAGACGACCACCCACAGGACCGCGGCCCCGAACACCAGCGAAAGCGTGACGGGAATCGAATCCATGACGGCCGGCACCACCTTCCAGCCGCGATTGACGAAGGAGGTCAGGTCGCCGGTGACGAAGATCTTCTCCATCATGCGCGTGTATTGCACATAGAGCGGCTGGTCGAAGCCGAAGCTGTGGCGAACCGCCGCCAGCACTTCCGGAGAAGCGTTGCGGCCGGCGATGCGCGCAGCGGGGTCGGCGCCGGGCGTGGCGAAGAAGATCAGGAAGACGATGACCGAGATGCCGAACATCACGAACAGCATCTGACCGAAACGGCGCAGGATGGCGTAAAGCATCAGTCGCGCCCCAGCCGCACCTTGGAGCGCGGGTCGAGCGCATCGCGCAGGCCGTCACCGAAGACGTTGAGAGCCATGACCGAAACGGCGATCGCCAGGCCGGGCACCAGCGCCACCAGCGGCCGCGTGTAGAGCAGCGCCTGCCCATCCTGGATGATGGTGCCCCAGCTTGCGGCGGGAGGCTGCACGCCGATCGACAGGAAGGAAAGCGCCGATTCCGTCAGCATGTTCAGCGCCATCATCAGCGGCACGAAAACGATAAGCGTGGTGGTGATGTTCGGCAGGATGTCTCGCCACAGGATGCGCCGGCCCGGCACGCCGAGATTGATCGCGGCGAGCACGAACTCGCTGTGCCGCAGCGCCAGGACCTGTCCGCGAATCGGCCGCGCGACATAGGGTATGTAGACGATGCCTATGATGATGATCGGTAGCCATAGGCTTCCCGATTGGATCTCGATCGGCCCGATCGCGATGCCTTGCGCGATGGTGACAATGGAAAGCGAGATCGCCAGCAGATAGATCGGGAATGCCCAGAGCACATCGAGCAAGCGCGACAGCACCGTGTCGGTGATGCCGCCGAAATAGCCCGCGATCAATCCTGCCAGCGTGCCGAAGATCAGCGTGAAGATGGTGGCGGCGCCGGAGATGAGCAGCGAGTTGAGCCCGCCATAGAGCAACCTCGCCATCACGTCCCGCCCCTGGCTGTCGGCGCCGAGGAAATAATTGCCGAGCCGCCAGGTCGGGCCGATCGGCGTATAGCCAAGGCCCAGCCCCTCGGTCGACTGTTCCATCACCGGAACGTCCGCGCCGTCGATCTGGATGACGGCGTCGAGCGTCGAGGCGAACGGATCCGTGCCCGCCCATTTCGCGTAGAGCGGCGCGCTGAAACAGGCGAGAACGATGATGAGGAACACGGCCAGGGACGCCATGGCGGCCCTGTCCGTTGCCAGCTTCGCAAACGCGACGGCCCAGGGCCCTCGCGTCCTGCGCGGCATGGCGGCGACTTGGCTGGACACGATGTGCCTTCCGCGTTTCGTTACTGCACCCGGGCCCCTTACTGCACCCAGGCCCCTTATTGCACCCAGGATTGGGTGATAATCCAGTTGAACTGCGGGTTGAACTTGAAATTGCCGACGCGCTTGCTGACAAAATCAAGCCGCTTCGGTGTGAAGAGGCCGACCGCCGGCGCCTTGTCGGTGACCTGCTTGTCGATCGCCGCCCAAAGCTTATCGGCCGCCTTCTGATCGGTCACGCCAAGGTCCAGCGCCTTCTGCATCTGGGCGTCGATATCCTTGTCGCAGAAGCCGGAAATGTTGATCGAAGCGTCCGAGCCCTCGCGGAAAGAGGCGCAGCTGAACAGGATGTTCAGGAAGTCCGAAGCTGCGGGATAGTCCTTGTACCACTGGGTGACGGACATCTGCACTTTGTTGTTGGTGTTCTGGATATAGGTGAACTGCAGGTTGGACGAGATCGGCTTGACGTCGGCGACGTAGCCGATGCTGGTCAGCACGCTCTGCAGATACACGCCGATCGACCGCGAAATCGCGGTATCCTCGACGATGATGGTCACCTTCTGGCCCTTGGTGCCCGATTCCTCGACGAGCTGCTTTGCCTTGTCGACATCCGGAGCCGACCATTTGGCGCCAGGGTTCTTGGTGAAGGGGCAATAGTCCTCATGGCCGGGGAAGTCCGGCGGCAGAACCTGGCAGACCGGCGAGGCCAACACCTTGCCGCCGAACAGCTTGACCAGTGTGTTGCGGTCGACGGCGTAAGCCACGGCCTGGCGGGCTTTTTCATTGTCGAATGGAGCCATGCGGGTGTTCAGCGGCGCGTACCACCAGGCCGAAAGCGGCGAGATGTGCAGTTGGTCCATCGACTTGCTGCCGAGCTCGCCGAGGCGGTCGCTGGGCAGCGCGTCGAACATCCAGTCCGCTTCGCCGTTCTGGATGGCCGTCACGGCCGCCTCTTCCGACAGGCCGAAATCATACTGCACGACATCCGGATAGCCGTCGGGCTGGGCTTCCTCGCTCCATTGCTTGAAATTGGGGTTGCGGGAAACCGTCATGCCCTTGTTGGGATCGAAGGCCGAGATCATGTAGGGGCCGGTGCTGGGGATCGGCTTGGAGCCCATATCCTCCGTCGGCGTGTCCGCCGGCAGGATCACGGCATGCGGCAAGGCGAGCTTGTAGAGGATCTCGGCGTCCGGCTTGGTGAGATTGAGGGTGATCGTGCCGGCCGCCTCGTCGGCGACGACACCGCCTTCCAGCGTGCAGCTCTTGGCGTCGGCCAGGCATTTGTCGGCGCCGACAATGCCTGCATAGAACGTGCCCGAGGTTGGCCCGGAGACCTTGAAGATGCGCTGGAACGAGGCGACGACGTCCTTCACGCCGAGATCCCGTCCGTTCGAGAACTTGATGCCCTTGCGCAGCTTGAAGGTGAAGGTCTTGCCGTCATTGCTCACCTGCGGCATCGCCTCGGCCAGATCGGGAACGATGCTGAAGCCATCGACGCCCTCGGCTTTGCGGAAGGCGACCAGGCCGTCATAGATCGGCTGGTACATCTGCCAGCCCTGATCGGTGTAGTTGATGTGCGGATCGAGCGTTCCGGCCGCTGACCGGGCGAGAAGGCGAATGGTGCCGCCGCGGTGCTCCTTGAGATATTCGGCCTGCGCCGGAGTGAGCCACGAGCCGGCCAGCAATGCCGCGGCTGACGCGGCCAAAAACAGTTTTTTCATGTCGTCATTCCCCTTTCAATTGTCGTTGTCGTCCAGGAAGTCTCCCACCACCCGCATGCAGAGGTCCTGCTCCTCGACATGCGGCATGTGGCTGGAATGCTCGAACACCTGCCAGCGCGATCCCTTGATGCCGTCCTTGAAGGGCTGGACGGTCGCGGGCGTGGCTTCGTCGTAACGGCCGGAGATGAGCAGTGTCGGAACATCGATGGCCGGCAGGCGGTCAATGACGCTCCAGCTCTTCAGCGTGCCGATGACGTGGAATTCGTTGGGGCCGTTCATCACATTGTAGACGGTCGGATTGCGCACGATCTGGGCGAAAGTCTCCGTCACCTCGGGCGGGAACGGCACGACCCGGCAGACATGCCGTTCGTAGAACCGCATCGTCGCTTCCTGATACGCTGGGTCGTCCGTCGTCCCGGCCTGTTCGTGCTTCGTCAGCGTCTCCTGCACGTCCCTGGGCAAATCGGCACGCAGCCGGTTGGCCTCCTCGACCCAAAGCTTCATCGAAGCCGGCGAGTTGGCGATGGTCAGCGACTTCAGGCCTTTCGGCCGGGTCACGCCATATTCGGCGCCCAGCATGCCGCCCCAGCTTTGACCCAGCACATGGAAGCCGCCGCGAATGCCGAGATGGTCGACGAGGTTTTCCAGCTCATCGATGAAGAGCTGGGGCGTCCAGAAATCGGCGCCCTTCTCAGGCAGCAAGGTGGAATTGCCGCAGCCCAACTGGTCGTAATGGATGACGGCGCGGCCGCCTCGGGCAAGAAGCTTGTAGGCATCGACGTAATTATGGGCAGCACCCGGCCCGCCATGCAGGATCACCACCGGAGCCTTGCCGGCATCAAGATTGCCGCTGATCCGGTACCAGGTTTCGTAGGCGCCGAAGCCGGCGCGCCCTTCCTTGCTGACGATCTCGGACGACATTGCGGCTCCCTGCTTGATTGAAGACATTGTCATTGCCGCCTAGTTCGCCGCCTGGCCGGACTGCACCCACTCTTCCAGCATCTGCACGCCGAATGCCGTGGCGCCTTCGCGGCCCAGCGGCCGGTCCTTGTCGGCCAGTTCCTTGCCGGCAATGTCGAGATGCACCCAGGGACGGTCCTCAGTGAAATTGCGCAGGAAGGCCGCGGCATAGGGCGCGTCGCCGTCCTCCATGTCCTTGGCGTGATGGCGGATGTCGGCAAAGGGCGATTGCAGCCCCTCGTCATAGGCCCGGTCGAGCGGCAGCTGCCAGAACCGCTCGCCGACCTTTTCCCCGGCCGCGATCATGCGGGAGGCAATCGTGTCGTCGGTGCTGAACAGACCGGCGAAGACCGAGCCGAGGCCGCGCATCACCGAATAGGTCAGCGTGGCCAGATCGACGATCACCGACGGATTGAAGCGCGAAGCGGCATAGTAGAGGCAGTCGGCCAGGATCAGCCTGCCTTCCGCATCCGTATCGAAGACCTCGACCGTTTGTCCCGATGCTGTCGTGATGATGTCGCGCGGCTTGAGCGCCGTGCCGGATGGCATGTTCTCGGCGATGCCGAGCACGCCGACGGCGTGCACGGGGCTGCCTTGCCGCGCGAGCGCGATCAACAGGCCGACCACGGCGGCCGCGCCGCCCATGTCGGCCTTCATGTCGAACATCTGCTCGCCGCGCTTGATGCACAAGCCGCCGGAATCGAAACAGACGCCCTTGCCGACAAAGGCCAGCGGCTGTGCGGGAGCGCCCTTGCCGCGATAGCGCAGGACGGCGACGCGCGGCGGTCGCGTCGAGCCGGAGCCGACCGCCAGGATCGCATTCATGCCGAGCTCCTTCAGCCGCGCCGCGTCGAGTATCTCGACATCGATGCCGGCCTCGCGCAGCGGCTCCAGGTGATCATGGAAATTGTCCGGGTGAAGATGGTTCGGCGGCAGGTTGACCAGCGTGCGCGCATATTCGACGCCGTCGGCGATGGCATTGACCCGTGCCAGCGCCGCCTTCAGCTCCGGACCGGCCGCGCCGATCAATTGCACCCGCAAGGTCCGGTCAGCCCCGGCACCTTGCCGCCGGTTGCGCATGTCGAAACGATAGCGCCGCAGCCGCATGCCGAGCGCAACCCGCGCCAGGACTTCCGCTGCCGGAAGCTCGACACCCGAGAGCGAGTCCAGCACCAGGGTAGCGGCGCATTCGCCCTTGCCTTCCAGATGCGCCGCAAGCAAACCGCCGGCTCGCGCCAGGGAAAGCGTGGTTACGGCCTCGGCCCTGCCCAAGGCCAGCACCACCACGCGCCGGGCCGATACCGCCTTGGGAGCGATGACGTCGACGCAGGCGCCGGATTCCTCAAGGGCGGCCGGCTCGGCGCAAGCGCGGGACAAGATCCCGTTCATCTCGGCATCGAGCGCCGCTGCCCTTGAGCCAAAACCTGCTTGAGCGGCTTGCAGGATCACGATGACCGAGGCTTCCGCGGAAATCTCGTCCGCCGCTTCGAAGACCGGCGCCGGCGACTGAGGCATAAAAGCTCGTCTCCCATTCTAGGGCGCCTGCCGAGGCTGGCTGGCCTGCGCCATACGCAAGCTTCGCCGGCCACCGGTGGAACCGGTGATCCCGGTCTCCGCCGCTGGTGGAACGGCATCGGAGTGCCCAAACAATCGTTTTTGGATGGCGACTTAGTCGCTCTTGCCTTTTGGGTATCGCCGAACCGGCCGGGCGATCAAACGCCAATTTTGCCCAAGTCGATTGACAAAAACTCAACTGACATTTCATGATCCGCGAATGGCCCTGCCCTCACTCAATGGCATGCGCGCTTTCGAGGCCGCCGCGCGCCTCGGCAGCATCAAGGATGCAGCGGAAGAGCTGCATTTGACGCCCTCGGCCGTCAGCCGCCACATCCGCGCGCTTGAAAGAAACCTCGGCCAGGACCTGTTCGAGCGCGGCTTTCGCCAGATCACCCCGACCATCAGGGGCTCATATTACGCGCGCTCTCTCTCGGAGGCATTCGAGGCCATCTGGCGCGCCACCGACGACGTCAGCTTCGCCGATGCGCCGGGGCACGGCAGGACCCAGCGTGTCAGGGTCTTGTGCGTGCCGACCGTCCTGAATCTTTGGCTGGCGGACCGGCTGCCGAATTTCCGGCGGCTGCATCCGTCCGTGGATCTGGAGATCTCGACGTCGGGCAAGCGCGCCAACTTCGATTTGGCCATTGTCGACGAGTTCGTCTACAAGGCCGGTCCTGCCTTGACGCTGCTGATCCCGCTCCTGCTGACGCCGGTATGCGCGCCCTCTTTGCTCGAAGGGCCGGTGCCGCTCAGAACGCCCGCCGATCTGGTCAACCATCACCTGATCCACGAATGCGAGACCATGCGCTGGCGGCGCTGGCTGGAGCAGGAGGGCGTCCTGGACACGACGCCCAAATCCAGCACGACGCTCGATGACTGCACCTTGATCATGCGCGAGGTGATAAACGGCGCGGGGATCGCTCTGGCCGACACCATAATGGCGCAGGACCTTCTGCAGCAAGGCAAGCTTGTCGCCCCCTTCAGCGCCCGCCACACCTATCCTGCCGGCATCTACCTGCATCAGCGCCGCAGCATCGGGAACAAGCCGGGCACCGGTCTGTTCCAGGATTGGCTGCTCGCCGAGATCGCCGACCATAAACGCACCATGGGTATCCCGTAGCGCATTCCGGAAAGATGTGCCGACCGAAGGCTGCGCAAACAAAAGGCGGCGGCCGACCGGCCACCGCCTTCGCGTTGTCGACGGCTGCGCTCAACCCTTGATAGTGGCGGTCAGCTCGTCATAGGCCTTGCAGGCTTCATCGAGCGTCGTCGCGCCCTGATATTTGGTCGTCACGGCCTGCACCTTGGCGGTCAGATCGGCCGCCTTGCTCGGATCCTTGGTGATCGCTTCCTGGAGGGCGGCAGCCATGTCCTGCGCCTTCTTGGCAGCGATTTCCTGCGTGCATTCCGGCCCCTTGGAGCAAGCCGAACCGGCCAACGCCGCAACGCCCACGGCAACGAGCAAAAACTTCTTCATGTCAATCATCTCCTCAAAAAAAAGGCAGCCGCCCATCTCCGCTGCCTCCACTGGCCGAAGCCGAGCGTGCCATAACCTCTGATTGTGGCGGCGCGCAACGATTGGGCTGCATAAACTTGTGAACGAGGTTGCAATATCGCGGCGATCCGAATTCAAGCCGCCCAATACATGTAAAACATCAATCAGACGCGGGTCGCATGAGGCCATTTAAGCTTGACGCGCTTCCCAGCAATTCCTGGAAAATGTGAACCGGTTTTCCGGCCGGAATTTCTAAAAACAAAGAGATAGAGCGTCTCGCCGTTTTCGTGAACGGTGAGACGCTCTAGGTCAACTGGAACAAGTTCACCTGCGAGGCTGCAGCAGCGCCAGCATCACCGTCGATGCGGCAAGGAGGACGGTAAGGGTCAAAGGTCCCGAGGCGCCATAGGTGTCCACGACATATCCGCCGACAACGGCGCCGATGGTGATGGCAACCTGGAATGAGACGACCATCAGGCTACCCGCTGCTTCCAACGCATCAGGCGCCGCGCGAGACAGATTGGTCGGCAGCACCACCGGCGCCATGCCGAATGCCAAGCCCCACAGCGTGACGAATCCGAAGGCAACGGCGATGTGCACGCCCCAAAGCACCAATGCCAAAGCCGCAAATGCCATCAACGCCGCGGTGCCCACGAGAGCCAAGTGGATATCGGCGTCGGCCATGCGGCCGCCGACGACATTGCCGATCACAGCGGCGATGCCAAATCCAAGCAGGGCCATGGCAATTGGCCCGGTTGCCAGGAGCGTCACATGTTCGAGGAAAGGGCGTACATAGACGGAGCCGGCAAAATGCCCTGTCATCAGCAAAAGGATAGCCAGCATGCCGAGCTGAATGCCACGCCGCCGAGTCAGCCGAAATACATCCCCAAGGCTATTGCTGGCTGTGGCGGGCAGGGTCGGCAGGCTAAGCAGCTGTAGTAGCAGCGCAATCACGGCCAGCCCCGCCGTCAAGGCCATAGCGGTGCGCCATCCCAGCCAATCGCTGATCAAGGCACCCGCCGATGGTGCGGCAATGGTAGCAAGCGAGACGCCGAGGGTGACGATACCCATGCCCCGACCTGTCGCATTGGCGCCAACCAGTCTGGCCACGACGGCAACCGAGAGTGCCCAGAAGGCGCTGAGAGCGATTCCGAGCCCGGCGCGGCCCAACAGCAACAGCCAGAAATTGGGCGCCAGCGCTGCGAGAAGGTTGGAACCAACGGCCAAGGCGCTGAGGCCAACCAGCACCGTCTTGCGATTCAATCGGCCGATCAGAACATTGCTCAACATGGCCGTCACGGCACCGATCGAGGCGGTGGCGGTGACGACCTGCCCGGCCGTTCCTTCGCTGATGCCAAGATCACGCGCCATTGGCGTCAGCAGACCTGCTGGCAGGAATTCGGCTGACACCAGGGCAAAGCTGGTGGCTGCTAATGAAATGACCGAGAACCAGGTGGCTGCGTTCCACCTAGTTGGCGCGGCGGCATCGAGCTCTAACGCCGCGTCTTCGTCTGCAAGCTGTAATGTTGTGTCTGTCACTGAAAGATCTCCAAGGTCTGGAGGTCTTAAATAGGCGAGTCTTTTCGGATGATATGTATCTTAAAATCCGAAATTCATGTCCGTTCGTCCGGGAATTGTGCGACGCACAACGCCTGGCGAGACATTGGTGATGCGTTTGAAAGCGCGGGCGAAGGATGCTTCGCTATCATAGCCCAAACGGGTCGCCACCTCGGCAACCGACAATCCGTTTTGCCCCAGCAACTCGCGGGCAAGCTGCATACGCAGACGGGCGAGATAGTGGGCGGCGCCCTCCCCTAACACGGCGCTGAAGCGCTCGGCGAAAATCGAGCGCGATTGGCCTGCCAGGCGGGCAAGGCTTTCCAAGGTCCAATTATGGCCAGGATCTCGGTGCATGGCTGCCAGCGCGCGGCCGATATGGGGATCGCGGATGGCGGCGAGCCAACCGGTGGTCGAGGCTCCCGCGCAATTTACCCAGCAGCGGATGAGCCGGGCTGTCAGCAAATCCGCCATGCGCGACAGAATCGTGGCGCTGCCCATCTGCGGTTGCGCGGCCTCAGCCGTCATGGCCGCCAGCAAAGGACCGACGACCGGATCGTTGCCGGCCACGTCGCACCCTTTGATAATCGGCGGCATCAACGTGATCAGTGGATTGAGCGCACAGACGCCCAAGGCCATTGAGCCGCAGAAAAGGGTGCTTGTCGCGCCCGTCCCTTCCCGCACCACCTCGCAGACATTGCTTCCCACCTTCGTCACCTGGCAACCCTCCAGCGAGTCGCCGACAACGTCCGGCGCACTGGCCAGCCGATGGGCTATGCCTTGCGGCAGCAGCGCCAGATCGCCATCGCGCAGTTCCTGCCAGCCTTCCGCTTCGGTATAAATCCAGCACGGACCCTGGCCGACAAAGTGAAAGCGAAGCAGCTTTTGTTGCGGAAAGGCGATACTCCATGGATGTCGCAACTCGCAGCGGCCATAGTTGACCCCGCTCAAGCGAAAATCCTGTAGGACTTCGCTGAGCGCATCCATGGGTATAGGTGAAGGCGAGCCGGACGAATTGTCAGTCATTTGGCCAATATAGATGCCGAACGTCCGTCACGCAAGCGAAGGCCGCCTCAACCGGACCCTCCCCTTCCAGTCTTTTCCCGCCCTTGCCTCTCAGTCCCGGTGCATGCAAGGAGTGCTTTGAGCAACAGGATGACAGGCATGGCAGCTGAAGCGTCGAGCAGCGATCTGGTGCAGGTGGTGGCGCTGCTCGCCGCGGGCGTCGTCGCCGTGCCGATCTTCAAGCGCATGGGGCTTGGCTCGATCCTCGGCTACCTCGCCGCTGGCGTCGTCATCGGCCCGTTCGGCCTGCGCATCTTTTCCGAATCGGAAGCGATCCTCCACGTCGCCGAGCTCGGCGTCGTCATGTTCCTGTTCATCATCGGCCTGGAGATGCAGCCGTCGCGGCTCTGGGGACTGCGCCGCGAGATCTTTGGGCTGGGCGCCTTGCAGGTCGGCGTCTGCGCGGTCCTGCTGACCCTCGTCGGATTGGCGGGAGGCTTTCCGATCGCGCAGTCCTTCGTCGCCGGCGCCGGCTTCGTGCTGACCTCGACGGCGATCGTCATGCAGTTGCTGGAGGAGCGCGGCGAGATCGCCACGCCGAAAGGCCAGCGCATCGTCTCCATCCTGCTGCTCGAAGATCTGATGATCGTGCCGCTGCTCGCGCTGGTGGCCTTCCTCGCGCCCGGCGGCGCCGAGACCAGTTTTTCGGAGCGGCTGACCGAAATCGGCATCGGCATCGCCGCCATCGTCGGTCTGGTCCTGGCCGGCCGTTACCTGCTCAATCCGCTCTTCCGCATCCTGGCCGACGCCCGCGCTCGCGAAGTCATGACCGCAGCGGCGCTGCTGGTGGTGCTAGGATCGGCCTTGGCCATGCAGCTCTCCGGCCTGTCGATGGCGATGGGCGCCTTCCTGGCCGGTGTGCTCCTGTCGGAATCGACCTTCCGCCACCAGCTCGAGGCCGATATCGAGCCGTTCCGCGGCATCCTGCTCGGCCTGTTCTTCCTCGCCGTCGGCATGTCGCTCGACCTTGGTGTCGTCGCCCAGAACTGGCGGCTCGTCGCCATCTATGTCGTCGCCTACATGGTCATGAAAGCGGTCGGTATCTACGCCGTCGCACGCATCCTGAAGAGCGGCCACCGAGAGGCGCTCGAACGCGCTGTCTTCATGGCGCAGGGCGGCGAGTTCGCCTTCGTGCTCTATTCCTCCGCCGCCGCGGTCGGCATCATCAACGGCCAGGCCAATGCCACGCTGACCGCCATCGTCATCATCTCCATGGTGCTGACGCCCTTGGCCATCGTGGCGCTGCGTTACCTCACCCCGCGCGACGAGCAGTCGCTCGACGGCGTCGACATCGCCGACGGCCTCACGGGCAGCGTGCTGATCATCGGCTTCGGCCGCTTCGGCCAAATCGCCAGCCAGCCGCTTCTGCTGCGCGGGCTGGATGTCTCGATCATCGACAACGAGGTGGAGATGATCCAGGCGGCGGCCGATTTCGGCTTCAAAGTCTATTACGGCGACGGCACGAGGCTCGACATCCTGCATGCGGCCGGCGCCGGGCGGGCGCGCGCGGTGCTGATCTGCGTCGACAAGCCGGATGCCGCCGTGCGCATCGCGCAACTGATCAAGGCCGAGTTCCCTTTGGTCACCATCCTGGCGCGCGCCTTCGACCGCGGCACCGCGCTGCAGCTCGTGCGCGCCGGCGTCGACTATCAGCTGCGTGAGACCTTCGAATCGGCGCTGGTCTTCGGCGGCTCGGCGCTGGAGGCGCTGGGCGTCGATCCGGAGGAGGTCGCCGAGGTCATCGAGGATGTGCGCCGCCGCGACGAAGCGCGCTTTGAAACGCAGCTGGCCGAAGGCGTGCGCGCCGGCCAGCGTTTCCTGAAGGGCAATATCGGCACGCCGATTCCGACGCCGCTGACGCAACCGCGCCGCGCCGGCAGGGCGCTGAACCAGGAGACCGCGGTCGTGCTGAACCAGGCAGAGACGAAAAACTGAGGGGCAATCATGGCAGAGTTCGATCCGCAAGCGCTTTCGGTCACCAAATTTTGGCGCGATGCCGGCGAAGACGCCTGGTTCGAGAAGAGCGACGCCTTCGACACGGATTTCCGCAATTGTTTTCTGGAGCTGCATTACGCCGCCGCGCGGCGCGAATGCGACGATTGGAGCAAGCATGCCGAGGGATCGCTGGCGCTGATGATCCTGCTCGACCAGTTCCCGCGCAACTGCTTCCGCGGCACCGGCCACATGTACGCGACCGATCCGCTCGCCCGGTATTTCGCCGACAGGGCGATCGCCGCCGGTCAGGATCTGCAGTTGGATGAGCCGGTTCGCGTCTTCCTCTACCTGCCCTTCGAGCATTCCGAATTGCTGGCGGACCAGGAACGGTCGGTAGAGCTTACGGCCGCCAGAGCGCCCGACTATCTGAAATACGCCGAGGAGCATCTGGAGATCATCCGACGCTTCGGCCGCTTTCCGCATCGAAACAAGATGCTCGGCCGCGAGACGACGCCCGAGGAAAAGACATTTCTCGACGGCGGTGGCTTCTCCGGTTGATTGGTAGCTACCGCGGACATTCGCGACATGATCGAGTTAGCCGGACGCAACTACAGGGCCACGATCGGCAGCGATGTCCAACGTGATGGCATGTATCTGGAGCTTGTCGACGACCGTAAGCAGATAGTGGGCGAGATATTCTTCTCGGATATCGATGGCAAGATCACAGTTACGCTATCTCAGCCTGAAGTGCCCGTGGAGTTGGTTGAATGGATGATTGCCACGGCCCGGGTCCGTCTTCCACCAGCCGATCCAGCCGCCGGTTGATCTAGGTCAGCCACCATTCCCGGCCGGACGGCAGCCGCTCGATGCCGGACGCATCGACGGCGCCGAGCCGTTCCGACACGCTCCTGCCGCCGACCGAAAGCCCTGGCGCGATCTCGGCCAGGGGCGCCAGCACGAAGGCGCGCTCCAGCATGCGCGGATGCGGCACTTCGAGCCCGGTCTCGTGGATCACCCGATCGCCGAAGATCAGGATGTCTATATCGATCAGGCGCGGTCCCCAGCGCTCTTCGCGTACGCGTTTCAACCGCCTTTCGACATCGAGGCAAAGGTCGAGCAGCGCGCGTGGCGAAAGCGCCGTTTCGATCGCGGCGGCGGCATTGAGAAAATCGGGCTGGTCAAGCTTGCCCCAAGGCGGCGTGCGGTAGAGCGAGGAGACGGCGGTCACCCGCGTCGCATCGTCGCTGTCCAGCATGCGCAGCGCCGCGCCCATGGACTTCGCCGGGTCGCCGAGATTGCCGCCGAGGCTGAGATAGACGGCGCTATTCTGGCCAGACAACGGTCACCTCGACATGATCGAGTACGCCCGGCACCGGGGCGTTCGGTTTGCGCACGGTGATCGCGGCTTTCCTGATCTGTGAGAACCGCGCCGTCAGCGCTTTCGCAACCTCCAGCGCCAGCGCCTCGATCAGGAAGCGGCGATGCCCGGTCACGATCTTCTCGATGACCGAGAAGGCGACGCCGTAATTGACGGTGTCCTCGATGGAATCCTCCGTCAGCGGCCGGCTGGGCTCGACCGTCAGCTCGGCATCGACATAGAAACGCTGCCCGAGCGTCTCCTCCTCATCCAGCACGCCGTGGCGGGCGAAGAAGGCGCAGTTCTTCATGCGGATGACGTACATGATCAGTGTCCGGGAGGAAGCTCGGTTTCGCGTCGAAGCATAGCATCGGTCAGCGCCAGCGCATCCACGTTGATTGCGACATCGTGGACGCGAAACAGGTCGGCTCCTTTCAAGCGCAGGATGACGCTGGTGGCCGCCGTGCCGGCCGCCCGGTCGCCAGGTTCCCGCCCGGTGGCATTGCCGATGAAGCGCTTGCGCGAGGTCCCCGCCATCAGCGGATAGCCGAGTGCCTGAAGCTCGGAAAACCGGGCCATCAGGTCGAGGTTTTCCTCCGCCGTCTCCTTGGCGAAGCCGAAACCGGCATCGAGCACGATCTGGCTGTCGGCGACATTGCCGGCGCGCGCGATCTCCAGCGATTTGCGCAGGAACAGGAACTGGTCCTCGATCACGTCGGGCAGCTTCTGCCGTTCGCGCCCGGTATGCATGACGACAAGCCCTGCGCCGGTCTCGGCGGCGACGCGCGCGATGCCGGGCTCGCGCTGCAGCCCCCAGACGTCATTGACGATATGCGCGCCGGCGGCGACAGCCCGCCGCGCCGTGTCCTCGCGATAGGTGTCGACCGAGATCAGCGCCTCGCCGGAAGCGGCGAGCGCCGCGATGACCGGCAGCACGCGGCCCTGCTCCTCTTCGACGGTGATTGGGGCAAAACCCGGCCGGGTCGATTCCCCGCCGACATCGATGACGGCGGCGCCCTCTTTCACCATGCGGCGCGCCTGCTCCAGCGCCTTCTCGGGCGCGATGAACAGGCCGCCATCCGAGAAACTGTCGGGCGTCACGTTCAGGATGCCGACGACGACCGCCTTCGGGCCGAGGTCGAGATAGCGCCCATGCGCCAGCTGCCATCGCCTTGTCGTCATTGTCCATCAACCATGCGTGATCCGCGCGAAATCAATTTCGTTGCGCTGGCGACGGCCCTAAAGCAAGGTGCGTGAAGAGGCAATATGATGAACCGTTCCCTGCTCTGCGCCCTGATGCTCTCGCTCACCGCCCTGCCGGCGGGCGCGGCCAATCTGGTGAAGACCTATAGCTATTTCAGCATCGGCGGCCGCACGCTCGACGATATCCAGAACCAGCTCTCGAAAAACGGCCCCGAGGTGAAGAGCACCGGCTCGCGGCACCCGGGTGCCACGCAGATGGCCTTCACCACCCGCATCAGCTACGCGCAGAGCGCAGGATCCTGCCGCATCGCCGACGCGGCCGTCACCGTGAAGGTCAAGGTGATCCTCCCCGAATGGCGGCGCCCGCGCAAATCCGATCCCACCGTCAGGCTGTTCTGGGACGCGCTCTCGGCCGACATCAAGCGGCACGAGGAGCGCCATGTCGAGATCGCCAAGAACCATGCGCGCCTGCTCGAGGATGCGCTGAAAGCCGTTCCCCCGCAGAAGACCTGCGAGGCGGCAAAGGTCAGGGCCGCCGCTGTTCAGGCAGCCGAGCTCGCCAGGCACGATCAGGACCAGGTGCGCTTCGACCGCGTCGAGGGCGCCAATTTCGAAAGCCGCATCCTCCGACTGATGCGCTACCGGATGGAGCGCGTCGAAGCCGGACAACTGCCGCCGCCTTGACCTGAGGCAAGCCGGATCCGGGGCCAATTTCGCCCAAGCATGGTGCCAGACCGGGAAAAACTTTCGAAGGGCGGTCGAAATCGGCCTATATCGAACGACATATAGCGGGCTCGAAACACTTGAGCCGCCATCCACGATGAGAAATGACAGGCGCGACCGGCCAGAGCCGTCTTGGCGCGCCAAGCATCAGCCTTTGAAAGAATGACGCATGGATCAGACCGTCGAAAACCAGGCGATGGCGCCGAAAGCCTCGCCGCTGATGAGCGAGAGCGAGAAGAATACCATCATCGGCGGCGTACTGTTGTCGATGCTTCTGGCGGCGCTTGACCAGACCATCGTTGCTCCCGCCCTGCCGACGATCGCGCGCGCGCTCGGCCATGCCGAATATCTGCCATGGATCGTCACCGGCTATCTTTTGACGGCGACGGCGGTGGCGCCGCTCTACGGGAAGGTTTCCGATGTCTATGGACGCAGGCCGGTCATCCATGCGGGCATCCTTATTTTTCTGCTCGGCTCGCTGGTCAGCGCGCTCGCTCCCAACATGCTGGTGCTGGTCATCGGCCGCGCCATCCAGGGCGCCGGCGGCGGCGGTCTCTTCGCGCTGGCCCAGACGGTCATCGGCGATCTCGTGCCGCCGCGCGAGCGCGCCCGCTACGCGGCCTGGATCTCCGGCACCTGGGCGGTGGCCAGCGTCGCCGGTCCGCTGCTCGGCGGCGTCTTTGCCGAACACCTGCACTGGTCATTGATCTTCTGGATCAACCTACCGATCGGCTTCCTGGCCATGGCTATCGTCAACAACCCGCTGAAGAAGCTGCCGATCGCGGCCAAGCATCACCGCATCGACGGGTTGGGGGCGGTGCTCCTGGTCATCGCCACCGCGCTGCTGCTTCTGGCGCTCAGTTGGGGCGGCAGCACCTATCCCTGGTTCTCGTCGGAGATCCTCGGACTGGTGGCTTGCTCTGCCGTGTTCTGGTTCTTCTTCGCGCTGAGGCTGCTGAGAGCGGCGGAGCCGTTGGTCTCACTCGAAGTGTTGGGCAACCCGATCGTGCTCGCCGGCACATTGTCGATGTTCCTGCTGCAGGCCGCGAATATCGGTGCTTCAGTCTACCTGCCGGTCTACCTGCAGTCGGTCGTCGGGCTTTCGGTGAGCGAATCCGGCACGGCGATGCTCGGCCTCCTGCTCGGCACGGTTGCCGGCGCGGCCTTCAGCGGCCGCATGATCCCACGCTTCGTCCACTACAAGCGCATCGCCCTGATCGGCATCAGCCTGGCAATCCTGTGCATAGGCCTGCTCAGTGCCATTGCGGGACACGCCTCGCTGCTCGAAGTCGAAATCCTGACCACGTTGATCGGCCTGGGCAGCGGCACGACCTTTCCGGTCAGCACCGTCTCCGTCCAGAACGCGGTCGACCGCGCGCATCTCGGCGTCGCGACGGGCGTGCTGACCTTCCTGCGCACGCTGGGCGGGGCGCTGGGCGTCGCCATGCTCGGCGCCGTTGCGCTCGGCTTCGGCCTGCCCCTGGCCGCCGAAGGCTCTCAGACGCATATCCAGCTGACATCGGCAATGCCGTTCGTGATGATCTTCCTCACCGCCGGCATCATGCTTGTGCTGGCCCTGATCACGCTGGCCCTGATGCCCGAAAAGGAACTGCGCGGCCACGACGAGAACGCGGCGCCCGTGCTCGCGGAATGACTTTTTCAGTCGTGGACGCCGAGCTTCTTCTGCAGGCTGGTCGACGAGGTCGTGTACTGGAAGACGATCCGCTCGCCCGGGCTGACGATGCGCTTGGCGGCCTGCGCCATCAGCGCCACCTCATGGAAGCCTGACAGGATCAGCTTCAGCTTGCCCGGATACCAGTTGATGTCGCCGACGGCAAAGATGCCAGGGATCGACGTCTGGAACTTCTCCGTATCCACCGGGATCAGGTTCTCGTGAAGGTTGAGGCCCCATTCGGCGATCGGCCCGAGTTTCATGGTGAGGCCGAAGAATGGCAGCATACGGGTGCACGGCACCTCGACGTCGCCATCCGGGCCGCCCTTGATGGTCGCCGACGCAAGCTTGCCGTCGGCGCCGGCAAGGGCGCTGACCTGGCCGACCAGGAATTCGAGCTGCTTCATCTCCTGCATGGCATACATCTTGTTGACGCTGTCGGGCGCGGCCCGGAATTCCGGGCGGCGATGGACCAGCGTCACGCTTTTGGCGATCGGCTGCAGGTTGAGCGTCCAGTCGAGCGCCGAATCGCCGCCGCCGACGATGACGAGGTCGTGCCCGCGAAAATCCTCCATGCGCCGGACGGAATAGAAGACGCTCCTGCCTTCGTACTCCTCGATGCCCGGGATGGGCGGGCGCTTGGGCTGGAACGAGCCGCCGCCGGCGGCGATCACCACCACCTTGGCTTCGAACAGCTCGCCTTCGTCGGTGGCGACGCGGAAACTGCCGTCCTCCAGCTTTTCAAGGCTCGAGACCATGCGGTTGAAGGTGAACTCAGGCTTGAACGGGTGGATCTGCTCCATCAACTTGTCGACGAGACCCTGGGCCGAGATCGTGGGCCAGCCCGGAATGTCGTAGATCGGCTTTTCCGGATAGAGTTCGGCGCATTGCCCGCCGGGACGGTCGAGAATGTCAATGAGGTGGCATTTCATGTCGAGCAGGCCGAGCTCGAACACGGCGAACAGCCCGACCGGCCCTGCCCCGACAATGAGAACGTCCGTCTTAAAGGTCTCGGTCATGCGCTGCGCCCTCTTTTGGGAATGAGCGAGACTGCATGAGCTATCGCCTGCTGCCAAGCAGCCAGCATGAAAGAATGTTGAGAAGCGACCTAAGGTGTGTCGAGATTCAGGTCAGGCCGAGTCGAAAATGCGGGTTCCGAGAACCGGAGCGGAGCGTACTTAAAGTACGTGAGCACCGGAAGCGCAGGAAACCGCCATTTGCAGGCCGGCATCACCTGAATATCGGCGCACCTCAGCCTTGGCGCTCGGGCACGCGCACGACCAACCCGTCGAGCGCGTCGCGCACCTTGATCTGGCAGGAGAGGCGCGAATTCGGCCGGACGTCATAGGCGAAGTCCAGCATATCCTCTTCCATCGCCTCCGGCTCGCCGACCTCGGCCGTCCAGGCCTCGTCGACATAGACATGGCAGGTCGCGCAGGCGCAGGCGCCGCCGCATTCGGCTTCGATGCCGGGCACGGCGTTGCGGATCGCGTTTTCCATCACGGTCGAGCCGTTTTCGGCGTCCACGTCAAATTGGGTCCCGTCATGGGCGATGTACGTCAGCTTGGTCATTAAGTCACCTGAGGAGTCGCAGCCGAGATAATCACTCCGCCGGACAAGTCAACTGCGGCGCGAAAGCGCCACGAAATGACGTTTTTCAAAAAGATAATGCTAGCGGCTGATGCCGGCGATGAAATCGCGCACTTCCTCGATCAGCGTGCCGAGCCTCTTGAGCGCCCGCAGGTCTTCAGGCTGCTTTTCGATGATCGCCGCGCATTCGGCGACCGCAAAGGCGCCGATGCCGCGCGCCGAGCCCTTCAAGCCATGCGCCAGAAGCACCCGCTGCCGGGCGTCGGCGTCGGCGATCTGGTCGCGGACGGTAAGCGACTGATGTACGAACAGCGCCAGCACCTCCCGTTCGAGGTCGCGGTCGCCCATTGTCTGACGTGCCAGATGACCGAGATCCACAGGTCGGGCTCCGACCGTTCCGGAGGCATCTCCCCCCGGCATGGAAAACGCGATACCAGTTTCGCCACGCATACGCACTACAACTCCATCAAGCGGGCAGACGGGCCCACGAAAATAGGCGACTCCGGTCGCCAACGGGTTAACGACTGCAGGGGAAACATGTTGTCACGGAGGCGTACCGGATCACGCTTCCGTTAACCTTATATTTAAAGTTTTACGTATCGCCCGGAATGCATGTTTTCTTTACCCCCGTGTGTCATTACGATACGAAGGTCCATTTTTCAGCCTCCTGCTCGGGATAGACAAGCCAGAATCGGGCCAGAATCAGGCCACAATCATAAGTCCCGCGGCAGCTAGTACAGGGTAGCGAAGGCATGGCTAAGAAACCAACCACGACCAAGTCTCTCGAGAATGACGTAGCCGCGGAATTGGAAAAGGCGCTTGACCTTGACCTTGCCGGCGACGAAGGCGGCCTCGATATGGCGGCGTCGATGGAGGACCTCGAGGCGCAGATCTCGGCGGCAGCCGACGAGCTGGCGCGCGAGGGCCGCAGCCAGAGAGCCGAGCCGGCAAACAACCCTCAGCCCGCCCCCCAGCCTCCTAGGGCACCCGCGGCGAAGCCGGCTGAATTGCGCCCCGTCGAGCCGCGCAACGGACAGTCGTCCGGCTTTACGCCTCCCGCGGGCTTCACGCCCGCCAATGACGACCGCCAGAAGGACTACAAGACGCTTCTGCACAGTCTCAACCGGCGTGCCTCGAGCACCGTCTACTGGGTGATCGCCTTCATCTCACTGGCCTGGATCGCCGGCGCCGGCGGCCTGGCCAATCTCTTGTTCGGCCCCGGCATCTGGAATATCCGCACCTTCGACCAGTTCTTCGCCCGCCCCGAACTGATCGGCCTGGCGGTCGCCGCGATCGTTCCGGTCATCCTGTTCTGGGCGTTCGCGGCCATGATTCGGCGCGCGCAGGAAATGCGCATCGCCGCGCAATCCATGACCGAAGTCGCCTTCCGCCTGGCGGAGCCGGAAAACCTCGCCCAGGACCGCGTCATGATGATCGGCCAGGCCGTTCGCCGCGAGGTGGCGGCCATGGGCGAAGGCATCGAGCGCACCCTGGCCCGCGCCGTCGAGCTCGAAACGCTTGTCCACGGCGAAGTCAGCCAGCTCGAACGCTCCTATTCCGAGAACGAAGCCCGCATCCGTTCGCTGGTCGATGGTCTCGGCAGCGAGCGCGAGGCGGTGGTCACCCACGCCGAGCGCGTGCGTGCCTCCATTGCCAGCGCGCACGAGACGCTGCGCGACGAGATCGGCGCGGCCAGCGACATCATCCGCGACTCGATCCTCAACGCCTCGACCAAGCTGTCGATGACGATCAACAATTCCGGCGACACGCTGATCGATCGCATCAATGAAAGCTCGACGTCGATTTTCGATTCGGTCGAATCGCGCCTGGACAGCATCACCGACCGTCTTTCGACCTCCGGCGAGGCTTTCGCCAGCCTGCTCGACACCCGTATCGCAAAGCTGACCGACACCACGGACGGCCTGACCCGCTCGCTGGCCGACCTGCTCGACGACCGCACCCATGGCATGGTCTCGCTGCTCGGCGGCGCGGCGCGCACGCTGAGTTCGGAATTCGAAGCGAGCCTCAGCGGCATCGAACGCACGCTGGCCGAACGCGGCCAGGCGCTGATCAGCGAGTTCCAGACCCGCGCCGAGGCGCTCGACACGGGCACGCAGAAACTCAACGCCGCCCTCGAGGCGCGCGCCCGCCAGATCAACGAGACGATGGTGGAGCGCGCGAAGGAAATCGCCCACGCTTTCGCCGAGAGCAAGGACACGCTGTCGGCGATGATCGATCAGGGCAAGACCCAGATCGGCGCCGATATGGCCGACATCATCTCATCGACGTCCTCGATGCTCGAAGCCCGCGCCACCGACTTCGCCGGCCGCATGGAAGCGGCCCGGCATGTGGTGTCGCGCTCCTTCGACGCCGACATCCAGCGGCTGGCCGATGCCCGTGTCGGCATCGAGGAAGCCGTCGAGAACCACAGCCGCGCCCTTTCCGAGAGCCGCGAACGCATGGCCGCCGCCATGCAGGAGGACCTGGCGAAATTCGCCGAGGGCCGCGCCGCGATCGATGCGGCCGTGACCGACCAGGTGCAGAAGCTGGCCGAAGGCCGCGGCCTGATCTCGCGCGCGCTGGAAGAAGACTTGCGCAAAGTCAATGAATCGCGCGCCGCCATCGACGCCTCGCTGGGCAGCCATCTAGAGCAGCTCGAGGAAGGCCGCAACCGGCTCACCCAGGCGTTGAACGAAGACTCCGGCAGACTTGTCCAAGCCCGTGCGATGATTGACGAAATGGTCGCCGGCCATGTCGGGAAGCTGGCCGAGGGCCGCAACATCCTGGCGCGCGCCCTGGAAGCCGATCTCGGCAAGTTGCAGGACAGCCGCGCCTCGATCGACGGCCTCGTAGTCGGGCAGGTCGAGAAGATCGCCGAGGGCCGCGCCGCGCTCGCCAAGGCGCTCGAGACCGACATCATCGGCATCAGGCAGTTGATCGAGACCCACTCGACCAAGCTCGCCGAGGACCGCGGCGAACTCAGCCGCGCGCTCGAAAGCGATCTGGGCGGCATCCGCGGCCTGATCGACAGCCATGCCGGCAAGCTCGCCGAGGACCGCAGCCTGCTGTCGCAGACGCTGGAAGCCGACCTCGCCAAGCTCGCCGAAAGCCGTGCCTCGATCGACGGCCTGGTGGCCGGCCAGGTCGAGAAGCTTGCCGAAGGCCGCGACATCCTCAAGCGCGCGCTGGAAGCCGACCTCAACACCATCAAGGGTGCCATTGCGGGACACTCCGACAAGGTGCTGGAGGATCGCGCCCGGCTGTCGAAAGCGCTCGAAGCCGACCTGCAGGCCGTCAGCGGCGCCATCGCCGATCACCAGAACAGGCTCGAGCAGGATCGCTCGACCTTGTCGAAGGCCTTGCAGGATGACCTCCAGACTGTAAGGGGCGCCATCGCCGACCATCAGAACCGCCTCGTTCAGGACCGTTCCGTGCTGTCGAGGTCGCTGGAGGACGATCTCGCCAAGCTGGCGGAGAGCCGCTCCAGCATCGACGGGCTGGTCGCCGGCCAGGTCGAGAAGCTCGCCGAGGGCCGCGACATCCTCAAGCGCGCGCTGGAAGCCGACCTCAACACGATCCAGGGCGCGATCGTCGATCATTCGCAGAAGATCACCGACCACCGCGCTGAGCTTTCGCGTGCGCTGGAGGCCGACATGGCCAGTGCCAGCGGCCTCATGCAGACCCATGCCGACCAGCTGTCGCAGAACCGTGCGACGCTGTCCAAGGCGCTCGAGGACGATCTCGCCAAGCTTGCCGAGAGCCGCGCCAGCATCGACGGACTGGTCGCCGGCCAGGTCGAGAAGCTCGCCGAAGGCCGCGACATCCTCAAGCGTGCGCTGGAAGCCGATCTTGCCAAGCTGGCGGAGAGCCGCGCCTCGATCGATGGCCTCGTCGCCGGCCAGGTGGAAAAGCTCGCCGAGGGCCGCGACATTCTCACGCGCGCCCTTGAGGCCGATCTCGCCAAGCTCGCCGAAAGCCGCGCCGGCATCGACGGGCTGGTCGCCGGCCAAGTCGAAAAGCTCGCCGAAGGCCGTGATATCCTCAAGCGCGCCCTTGAAGCCGATCTTCTGAAGCTGACCGAAAGCCGGTCAGAGATCGACGACGTCATCGCCGGTCATGTCGGCAAGCTGTCCGAAGGCCGCGACATGCTGGCCCGCGCCCTGGAGGACGATCTCGCCAAGCTCTCCGATGCGCGCAAGGACGTCGACCGTTCGGTATCCGGGCATATCGACCAGATCGCCGCCAGGAGCAGCGACATCTCGGCGGCGATTGCCGCCGACGTCGAGAAGATCGAGCAGGCCTTCAGCCGGCAGACCGGTATCATCGAGGAGCGCGCCGGCACCATGGAGCGTGCGCTGTCGACCGGCGTCGACAATGTCCGTGGCGTGCTGGAAAAGACCGCGGTCTTCGTGGCGGGTGCGCTGCGCGACAAGGTTATGGAAGTCACCAGCACCCTGCATGAGCAGGCCGGCGCCGCTTTCAGCGACGCCGATCGCAAGATCGCCGAGCGCGCCGAGCAGACCTCCGCCGCGCTGCTTGCCAGGGCCGAGGACATCGCCCAGGCCTTCGAGGCAGCCGACCGCCGCCTGCAGGAACGGGCCCAGGACACGTCCAACATGCTTATGGCGCGCGCGGACGATGCGTCCAACGCGCTCATGGCCCGCGCAGAGGAAACCGCCGACAGACTGGCGACGCGCGCCGGCGAGATCGCCAACACCTTCGACGCGGCCGACCAGAAGCTGGTTGCCCGCGCCGTCGAGACGGCGCAGTCGCTGGCCGCCCGCGCCGGCGACATCCTGCGCAACTTCGAGGGCGCCGACGAGCGGCTCTCGATGCGCATCACCGAATCGGCCGAAGCGCTGGCCGCCCGCGCCACCGATCTCGGCCGTATCTTCGACAGCGCCGACCAGCAGCTGATGGCGCGCATTGCCGAGGGTTCGGAAGCGCTTTCCGCCCGCGCCAGCGAAATCGGCCGCATCTTCGACGACGCCGACAACCGCTTGGTCTCGCGCATTGCCTCGACCAGCTCGACCATCGGCGAGCATGCCGACACGATCGTCGGCGCCTTCGCCGCCACTGAGCAGCGTGTCGCCGACCGCGCCCGCCAGACCGGCCAGGAGCTCGCCGTGCATGCCCGCGAGATCGAGCAGGCGCTGGCCGGCGCCGACGAGCGGCTTGCCGCAAGCGCCGCGGCCGCCGCTTCCCGCGTCGAAGACCAGGTCGCGAGCGTGGAAAACCGCCTCGCCTATACGGCCGAGACGATGGGCCAGAAGCTCGACGAGCAGGTTTCCGCTGCCGAGGCCCAGCTCATCTCGCGCGCCAATGTGATCGCCGAGACCTTCACGGCGGTCGGCCAGCACATCGGCCAGAGCACCAATGAGGCCGCGCGCACGATCGGCGCCAACACCCGCGAGCTCAACACGATGCTCGCGGCGCGTTCGGCCGAGATGGCGAAAATCCTCGACGAGACGGCCAAGCCGCTGGTCGAGCGCTTCGCCCAGGGCGGCTCCGAACTGCAGCGCAGCATGGAAGAGGTCGCCGAACGGGCGGCCGAGAAGCTGCGCAGCGAGAACACGAACCTCGTCAATGCGCTCGCCAGCCGCACGGCCGAAACCCTGTCGGCCGTCGAAGGCGCGCGCTCGTCGCTTGCCGACAGCGTGGCCGATCTCATCGGCCGCATGACGACCTCCAGCGCGCAGCTCGGCCAGCTCATCGAGCAGGCTGCCGTCAACCTCGGCCAGGTCGAGGAGCGGCTCTCGGGCAGCACGCAGAGCTTCGCCGCGACGACGGAGAAGGCCGCCCAGACCTTCGCCAGCTCGGCACGCCTCGTCGATTCCAACACGACGCGGCTCACCGACCTGTCCTCGGCGACGCTGCGCGAGGTGGCCTCGATCGCGACCAAGTTCGACGAGCACAGCCGGCTGCTCTCCAGCGCCTCCAACCTGCTCAGCTCCGCGCAGAGCAATCTCGAGCACACGCTGGAGCGTCAGTCCTCGCTGGAAGACCTCGCCGTCGGTCTGGTCAAGAAGTCGGAAGACCTCGAGAAGGTGATGCGTTCCTTCGAGAGCCTTGTCGGCCAGACGATGCAGACCGCGGAGGGCCGCACGATGGAATCGGCGGAGAAGATCCGCACGACCATCGCCGAGGTCATCGATTCGGCGACGCGCCGCTTTGCCGACGCGACCGAGGAGATGCGCCGCACCGCAGGCTCCATCAAGAGCGAGCTCGACCTGACCCGCGCCGAACTGAAGAAGGGCGTCATCGAGATGCCGGAAGAGGCCAAGGAATCGACCTCGGCCATTCGCCGCGCCGTCGCCGAGCAGATCAACGCGCTCAAGGAACTGTCGGATATCGTTGCGAAATCCGGCCGCAGCGGCAGCAGCGAACAGGGCGAGCCGCGCGGTCTGCGCCCTGCACCGCAGGCACCAGCCCGCGCCGCCGAGCCGCCGCTGCGCCGTCCGCCCCCGCAGCCGCAACCCACGGCTCGCGCTCCGCAGGCGCCGCTTGCCGAGACCACGCTGCGCGGCACGCTCGACCTCGAACGTCCCGCCGACGCCCCGCGCCGCGAGAACGGCAAGCCTGCGCAGGGCGGCTGGGTGCGCGATCTCTTGACCAATGCCTCGCGCGAGGAAGAACTGAGGCCGGCAGCGCCGGCGGAAGCGCCGCGCGCGACGCCCGCCCAGCGCTCGCCGCTGCATGTCATGGAGTCGCTCAACTCGCTCTCCGTCGACATTGCGCGGGCCATCGACCATGACGCCTCGATCGAGCTCTGGAACCGCTACCGGCGCGGCGAGCGCGACGTGTTCACGCGCCGCCTCTACACGCTCAAGGGTCAGCAGACTTTCGACGAGATCCGCCGCAAGTATCAGGCCGAGGCGGAATTCCGCGCCGCGGTCGACCGCTACTGCGAGGATTTCGAGAAGCTGCTCAAGGATGTGTCGCGCAACGACCGCGACAACATCATGGCGCAGACCTACCTCACGTCCGACACGGGCAAGGTCTACACCATGCTGGCCCACGCCAGCGGCCGGTTGCACTGACGCCGCCAAGCAGAATCGGAGCTAGAAAGGCGGGTCTCGACCCGCCTTTTTCATGTCCATGATGTCGATTGCCGGCTTGGCTGGCGCTCAGATCGTCGAATCCGTCCAGCGCACGATATCCTTCGCCGCCTGGCCGAAGGCGTTGTCCAGCGCGCCGACGTAAGCCGCATTGCCACTGCCGGAGACCGGCGCGCTCGCGGTGAAGTTCTTCGAGGCGCGCACCTCGCCGTTGCGGTCGTTCAGGATGCGCACGAACAGGTCGACATCGGCATGCTCGCCGCCATCGACGCGCACGTCGAAGGAGCGCAGCTCGACGATGATCTGGTAGTCGATCGCCAGCCCCTCGCCCGGCTTACCGACGCCGGCAAAGCTGCCGGAGCGCTGAAAGGTCTCGGCCAGCCTTGCCTGGACGATAAGCGGCAGCCGGTCCGCCCATTGCGCGCCTTTCAGGAACTGGATCGATCGGTCGGAAGGCCTGATGACGATGTTCTGGCTATCCAGCGCCTTGAGCGCCGAGGGCTGGGCGATCAGGATCTGGCGGCGGCTGTGGGCACGCACGTCGACCGACGGCGCGGATAGCTCAAATGTGTCGAGCGGCGTCGGCCTGCCGCCCAGTACCGCGCAGCCGGTGAGCGTCAACACGAGCGCCGCGGCGGCAACCGACTTCAACCCTCTCACTGATTTCACGCGCGATCCCCGTTGTCCCCGGATCTGACGATCAACTTATGGCTGCAATCTATGTTCTTGGCGGTCGCGGCGGACGAAGTCAACGCCGCGCCCTGCCGTCAAATTGACGAACCTCTCCCTCGCCGCCCGTCAGTATCCGTTGCGGATTTCGGCTGAGGTCGGTCACCGCTTCCTCGATGCGGTTGATCGAGCGGCGGCTGTCCTGCACCAGCGCCTCGACGTTCTGCAGGCCCTGGCCGGAGAAGCGCGACAGGTTGTCGACGATGGTGCCGAGGCGGGAATTCAGCGTGTCGGCCACCTGCTTGAAGGATTTCAATGTCGCCCTGGCGTCGGCCATCACACCGTTGGCCTCACCGGAGCCGAGGAGATTGTCGACCTTTTCGAGGATGCCGTCGACGCGCACCGAAGCGTCGTTGAGACGCTGCGCAAGCTGGCGGGCATTCCTGATCGTATCGTTGATGTCGTCGGAGCGGCTGGCGATCTTGTCGGTGACCTTGGCTATGTCGGCGGCCGCCTTGTTGGCGCTGTCGCTCGCCTTCTGGATATTGGCGAGCGCGGCGCGGACGTCATTCGGGTCGATGCCGTCCAGCACGCCGTTGACCTTGGCCAACGTCCCTTGCGTCTGCTTGGCGAAATCGTTGATCGAGCCGACCGCCGTGTTGACGTTACCGATGACGGTATCGAACTGCTTCGAGGTTTCCTTCAGGTTCGCCGTCACCGTGTCGACATTGGCCACAATGCTCTTGATCTGATCCTTATCGACGGAATTGAGCAGGCCTTCGGCGGCCTTCAGCGTGCTGTCGAGCCGGCCCGAAACGTTCTTGAGCTGATCGGAAAGCGAGCTCACCGCCGACAAGAACTTGTCGATGCCGTCGGAATTCTTGGCCAGCGCGTCCGAGAAGGTCTCGACATTCTTGACCGTCTGCGTCAGCGGGCCGCGAACGTCCTTGGTGAAGCCTTCGAGCTCGCTCAGCACCTTGTCGGCGCGGGTGAAGATGTTCTGCGCCGTCTGCAGAAGGTTGGTGACCGCCGACGGATTGGCGGTTATCTCGGGGATCCTGCCCTCCTTCTCCGCCTCGTCGAGCAGCTTCACTTCCTTGGGGTCGGCGCCGCGGAGTTCGATATTGGCTTGGCCGGTCAAGCCGGCCAGGCCGATATCGGCCTGTGTCGACTTGGTGATCGGCGTCATGCGGTCGATCTCGGTATCGGCGATGGCCACCGTCGGATTGTCGACGTCGATGTAAACCCGTTTGACGTCACCGACCTTGACGCCGTTGAACAGCACGAAGCTGCCACGGCCGAGGCCTGAGGCCGAGCCTGGAATGCGCACGCGCAGCATTGCCGTCTCGCCTCTGTCGCCGATCGCCGCGGTCCAATAGACGAAGGCGAAGGCCGCCAGGATCGCACCCAGCGTGAAGATGCCGACAATAACGTAGTTGGCTCTTGTTTCCATTGCCCCACTTATGGCTATGCGCGCGCTGCAAGATCAAGTTGCCGGGCGCGTTTTCCGCGGAAATAGGATTTCACCCACGGCTCCTCGCTCTTCAGCATGTCGTCGATCGTGCCTTCGACCAGCACCCGCTTCTTGCCGAGCACGGCGACGTGGTCGCAAGCAGTGAACAGCGTGTCGAGATCGTGCGTGACCATGTAGACCGTCAGATCCATCGTGTCGCGCAGCTTGACGACAAGCTCGTCGAACTCGGCCGCGCTGATCGGATCGAGGCCGGAGGTCGGCTCATCGAGAAAGACGATGTCGGGATCGAGCGCAAGCGCGCGAGCGAGCGCCGCGCGCTTGATCATGCCGCCGGACAGCTCGGAGGGAAATTTCTGTGCGGCGTCGGCCGGCAATCCGACCAGCTCGATCTTGAGCATGGCGAGTTCGTCCATCAGCGCCTTCGGCAGATCGAGATATTCACGCATCGGCACCTGCACGTTTTCCAGCACCGTCAGCGCCGAAAACAGCGCGCCGTGCTGGAAAAGAACGCCGAGCCGCATGTCGATGCGCAGGCGGTCGGCGTCACTTGCCTTGTCGACGTCGACGCCGAACAGGCTGATCGTCCCCGATTGCTTCGGCATCAGTCCCAATATCGTGCGCAGCAGCACCGATTTGCCGGCGCCCGAGGCGCCGACGAAGCCAAGGATTTCCCCGCGTTTGATGTCGAGCGAAAGCTTGTCGAGGATGAGCTTGTCGTCGATGGCGACGGTGACGTCGCGCACCGAAAGCACGATCTCGCCGTCGTTCGCGTCCTGCGCTGCCGTGGCGCCGTTGCCGTCCGCCATCTCAAAACCCGATCGCTGCGTAGAACATGGCGAAAAGCCCGTCGAGGATGATGACGACGAAGATCGACTTCACCACCGACGCGGTCACGTGCAGGCCGAGCGATTCGGCGCTGCCGCCGACCTTCATGCCTTCGACCGATGCGATGATGCCGATGATCAGGGCCATGAACGGCGCTTTGATCAGGCCGGCGAAGATGGTGCTGAGATCGATGGCGACGCGCAGCCTGTCGATGAACGCTGCCGGCGCAATGTCGGAATAGAGCCAGGCGGCGACGATGCCGCCCGCAAGGGCTGCAAAATTGGCGATGATGGTGAGGCATGGCAGCCCGATCACCAGCGCGACGAGCCGCGGAAAGACCAGCACGCCGATCGGATTGAGGCCGATCACCTTCAGCGCGTCGACCTCCTCGCGCATCTTCATGGAGCCGATCTCGGCGGTGATGGCGCTGCCCGAACGGCCTGCGAGCATGATCGCCGTCATAAGCACGCCGAGCTCGCGCAGGATCAGCACGCCGACGAGGTCGACGACGAAGATGTTGGCGCCGAAATAGCTGAGCTGATAGGCGCCCTGCTGGGCGACGATGGCGCCGACGATGGCCGACATCAGCACCACCACCGGTATCGCGCCGACGCCCATGCGATCAATCTGGTTGAAGATCGCGGCGGGATTGACCGCGTGACCGCGCCCGAGCTTCATCTGCGCGCCGCGGATGGTGGCGCCGAGAATGTTCATCGAGGCCAGGAAGTCGTCGCGCATCTCGTAAACGCGGCGGCCGACCAATTCCAGCGCGCGCAGGATGATGTTGGGCGGGCCGGCCGGTCCCGATTCGCGCTCGCGGCGAACCGCGTCGCCGACCGCGCCGAGCAGGATAGAGGCGATCTCGCTCTGACCCTGCACATGGACCTCGACGCCCTTCTTCTCGAAGGCGCTGGCCAGCCGATCGATCAGCCAGGCGCCGGCCGTGTCCATCTTTTCGATGTGGGAAAGGTCGAGCACCAGCTGTTTCGCGCCGCTTCTCTGCTCGATCTTGCGCATGTCGGCATCGACCGCCGCGACGGTGCGCGTCGTCCACACGCCTGAAAAGGCGCAGCCCAGCACGCCGCCTTCCTCGCCCACGGCAACGCGCGGCCGGTGCTCGGCCTCCCTGGCGGCCTCGCCGCTTGCGTCGCGTCTGCGGATAGTCAACATGGCGTCCTGTTTAGCGTGACGGGACTGGCGTGTCGATTTGCCGGCAGGCCGGTGTCGCGCAGCCGGAGAAGAAAATTATGACGCGTGTCATTTCGGTCGAAATGGAGCGATTCCCGATCGCCGGCACCTTCACCATCTCCCGCGGATCCAAAACCGAGGCCGAAGTCATCACCGTAACGATCTCTGAAGAGGGACGTTCCGGGCGCGGCGAGTGCGTGCCTTACAAGCGCTACGGCGAGACAGTAGAGGGTGTGCGCGCGGCCATCGAGGCCATGCGCGATCCGATCGTTGCCGGCATCGACCGGACCGCTTTGCTGGCGGTCATGCCCGCGGGCGCCGCGCGAAACGCCATCGATTGCGCGCTTTGGGACCTGGAAGCCAAGCTGACCGGCACGCCGGTGGCGGCGGCGATCGGCGTTCTTCCGGCGAGGCCGCTGGAAACCGCCTATACACTGTCGCTCGCCGAGCCGGAGGCCATGGCGGCGCAGGCACGCGCCAACGCCATGCGGCCTTTGCTCAAGGTGAAGATCGGCGGCGACAATGACATGGCGAGAATCCGCGCGGTCACCGCAGCCGCCCCTCAAAGCCGCATCATCCTCGATGCCAATGAGGGCTGGACGCATGAAAATGTCGAGGCGAACCTGGCCTTTGCCGCGCAGCACGGCATCGCGCTTGTCGAGCAGCCGCTGCCGGCGGGCAAGGACGACATCCTGCGCCGGATCGCGCATCCGGTGCCGGTCTGCGCCGACGAAAGCGTGCATGCGGCGAAGGATCTCGATGCGCTGGTCGGCCTCTACGACGCCGTCAACATCAAGCTCGACAAGTCCGGCGGCCTGACCGAGGCGTTGACATTGCGCGACCGTGCGCGCGACCTGGGCTTCGGCATCATGGTGGGCTGCATGGTCGGGACCTCGCTCGCCATGGCGCCGGCGGTGCTCCTGGCGCAGGACGCGGACTTCGTCGATCTCGACGGTCCGCTGCTGCTTGCGCGTGATCGCGAGCCCGGCCTCGTCTACCAGGGGTCGCTCGTCTCACCGCCTGAGCGGGCGCTCTGGGGCTGAACGCGCGGCCAGCCCGATCAGCGCCACGCCGATGATCGCGATCGGGATCATCGCCCAGAAACCGTCGACGCCCAGACGGTCATAGAGCGGGCCGGACGCGAGTGTCACCGCCGCCATGAAGAAGCCGTTGAAGAAGTAGGCGATGCCTTGCGCCGCACCGGTGCGCTCCTCCGAAACCGTCTCGCCGATCATCTTCTGCAGGCAGATCAGCACCATCGCCACCGACACCGAATGCAGCGACTGGACAAGGAAGAAGCCGGTGACGCCAAGCCCAAGCGGCCAGACCAGCGGAAAGGCGACCCAGCGCACAATCGAGCCGATGCCGGCGATTACCATCACTCTGACCACCGAGACCGAAGCAAAAATACGGTTGAAGAACAGGAACATGCAGACTTCGCAGACCACGCCCCAGGCCCAGAGCAGGCCGACGACGGAATCGCCGATGCCGATCGACTTCCAATAGATCGAGACAAAGCCGTAGAGAAATGCGTGGCTGGCGGTGATGATGCCGACGCCGAGCGTGAAATAGAGGAAATAGCCGTTGAACAGGCTCGGCGCCTTATGCTGGATCTCGGTGGCGGACAGCGGCGAGGCCTTGCGAGGCCGCCCCATGCGCGGCGCTGCCATTGCCGCGGCGAGTGCCGCGCCGAGCGCGATGAAGATGATGACCGGAACCGCCTGCGGACCCGTGGCCGTCAGGATGAAGCCGCCCACGACATTGGCGCCGAGATAGGAGATCGAACCCCATTTGCGCATCGCCGTGTAGTTCGAGCCGAAGCGGCGCACGCCCGACAGCGCCAACGAATCGGCCATCGGCGAATGCGGCGTCCAGACGACCGTCAGCAAAAGTGACACGGCAAGCACGATCGCATAGGTGGCCGGCAGGAAATAGCCGGCCGAGACGACCATCGAGGCCGCGACCAGCGCGATGTAGACATTGGCGCGGTCCTTCGCCCGGTCGGCAAGCGCCGTCAGCATCGGCGTCGTCACCACGCGCAGGAACATCGGCGCCGCCAGGATGACGGCGATCTGCTCGGCATGAAACCCTTTTGCCTGCAGCCAGAGCGGAAAATAAGGCAGATGCGTGCCCTGCGACACGAACAAGGTCGCAAAGATCAGGCTCATGCGCAGTTCGAAATGGCTGGGCTTGACGAGTTGCTCGGGCGACAGGGGCGGCAGCGACATGAATCGATCCAATTACGCTGCAGTCGACGGCCTGCAACGCGTCTCGATCCCTAACATGCAGCAAGACGCGGCGGAACTGGCTGGATCAATCGATCGGCGGCAAAGCTGTTGACGGACCGGGCCGGGAGCGCGGCGCACGTCGGCACGACGAAGGCGGCAGGCTGAACCGGGGACGGACGGCTGCGTTCAGGCCGCCTGAGCCGCCCTGCCCTTAAGGTCGATGATGTCGACCGGCACCAGCACATCCTTGCCGGCCGAAGCTTCGGGCAGCACATGCGCCCAGGTCAGGATCTCCATGCGGCCGTCGAAGTGCTCTACAACCGCCGTGCAGCTTTCCACCCAGTCCCCGGTGTTGATGTACTGCACGTCGCCATAGCTTTCTATGGCGGCATGATGGATGTGGCCGCAGATCACGCCATCGACATGCGAGCGCCGCGCTTCCTCCGAAAGCACCGTCTGGAACGAACCGATGAAGTTCACCGCCTTCTTCACCTTGACCTTGGCCCAGGACGAGAACGACCAGTAAGGCAGGCCGAGGAGGTGGCGCAGCTTGGTCACGACGCGGTTGATTAGCATCGCCGTGTCATAGGCATAGTCGCCGAGATAGGCGAGCCAGCGCTGGTTGTGCACCACCGTGTCGAACTGATCGCCATGGATGACCAGCAGGCGCCGGCCGTCCGCGGTCTCGTGGATGGCGCGGTCGGCGACGACGATGCCGCCGAAATGCACGCCCTGGAACTGGCGGGCGAATTCGTCGTGATTGCCGGCGATATAGGTGATCGAAGCGCCCTTGCGCGCCTTGCGCAGCAGCTTCTGCACCACGTCGTTGTGGCTCTGCGGCCAATGCCAGCTGCGCCGCAGCCGCCAGCCGTCGACGATATCGCCGACCAGATAGATGATCTCGGCATCGTGATGCCGCAGGAAATCGATCAGGAAATCGGCCTTGGCCGCTTTCGAGCCGAGATGCACGTCGGAAATAAACAGGGCGCGGAAAGTGCGGGGCTCTGGGTTTGACATCACGATTTACCCTTTGCTTTCGCGTGCCTATGCCCCGATTCATGCAACAACCGTATGACGGTTGCGGTTGGTCCAGCCCAGGCGCTAGCCTGCGCGGCCAACGCATCAGGAGAAAATCACCATGGATCTCGGCATTCGCGGCAAGAAGGCC
Source organism: Mesorhizobium sp. WSM4935 (assembly GCF_029625735.1). Taxonomy (NCBI): domain Bacteria; kingdom Pseudomonadati; phylum Pseudomonadota; class Alphaproteobacteria; order Hyphomicrobiales; family Phyllobacteriaceae; genus Mesorhizobium; species Mesorhizobium sp. WSM4935. Next base: position 536,943 of record NZ_JARTVR010000003.1, read on the forward strand.
ATCGTCTGCGCTTCGAGCAAGGGACTCGGAAAGGGCTGCGCCATGGCGCTGGCCGAGGCCGGTGTCGACCTCGTCGTCAACGGCCGCAACGCTGAGCTTCTGGCCAAGACCGCCGCTGAAATTCGCGAAAAGTTCGGCGTCGAGGTGATTGAGGTCGCCGGCGACGTGTCGAAGCCCGAGGTGCAGAAGGCGCTGCTCGCCGCCTGCCCGGACCCGGACATCCTGGTCAACAACAATGGCGGCCCGCCGCTGCGCGACTTCCGTGAGCTCGACCGCGCCAAGATCCTCGAGGGTGTGACCCAGAACATGGTGACGCCGATCGAACTGATCCAGGCGGTGATCGACGGCATGGCCAAGCGCGGCTTCGGCCGCATCGTCAACATCACTTCGCTGTCGGTTTACGTGCCGATCCCCGGCCTCGACCTGTCGTCGGGCGCCCGCGCCGGCCTGACCTCTTTCCTCGCCGGGGTGGCGCGCACGGTGATCGACCGCAACGTCACAATCAACAGCCTTTTGCCCGGCAAGCTCGATACAGACCGTCTGCGCGGCCCGCATGAGGCCGGCACTCCGGAAGACCCGGCCGCGGCCGCCGCGCGCAAGGCCCGCATCAGCGCCGACGTGCCGGCAAAACGTCTCGGCACACCGGAGGAATTCGGCCAGATATGCGCCTTCCTCTGTTCGGTCCATGCCGGCTACCTCACGGGCCAGAACATCCCGGTCGACGGCGGCCTCTACGTCAGCGCCTTCTGACCGCCGCCAAACCCAAAAGGCTTGAGGCTCACAGCCCAAACCTCTGGAATCGATTGATTATTCTCGCTCGGGCATTGTGAAGGCCGGAGCCCGCTATTTGCCGTCGCGAAAACTCTTCGCCGCATGCTAAAAGGCTCCAAATCAGGAACAGAGGGAGGGCCGGGATGAACGGCGAGAACAAGAAAACGGCCCGGTCGGACCTCGACGAGGCCGCTCTCTTCTTCCACAAGCACCCGACCCCGGGAAAGCTCGAGATCCAGGCGACGAAGCCGCTCGGCAACCAGCGCGACCTGGCGCTGGCCTATTCGCCGGGCGTGGCCGCGCCCTGCCTCGAGATCCGCGATGATCCGGCGACCGCCGCCGACTACACTGCGCGTGCCAATCTCGTCGGCGTCGTCTCCAACGGCTCCGCCGTGCTTGGATTGGGCAATATCGGCCCGCTCGCCTCCAAGCCGGTGATGGAAGGCAAGGCGGTGCTGTTCAAGAAATTCGCCGGCATCGACGTCTTCGACATCGAGATCGACGCGCCCGAGATCGACCGCATGGTGGAAACCGTCGCCGCGCTCGAGCCGACCTTCGGCGGCATCAATCTCGAGGACATCAAAGCGCCGGAATGTTTCGAGGTCGAGGAGCGGCTGAAGGCCCGCATGGGCATTCCGGTCTTCCACGACGACCAGCATGGTACCGCGATCATCGTCGCCGCCGCGGTGCTCAACGGGCTGGAACTGGCCGGCAAGGCGATTTCCGACATCAAGATCGTCACATCCGGCGCGGGTGCGGCCGCACTTGCCTGTCTCAACCTTTTGGTCTCCCTCGGCGCCAAAGTCGAAAACATCTGGGTCACCGACCGTTTCGGCGTTGCGTACAAGGGCCGCGTCGAGGAGATGGATCGCTGGAAAGACCCTTATGTGAAGGACACCGAGGCACGCACGCTGGCCGATGTCATTCCCGGAGCAGACGTGTTTCTCGGCCTCTCCGCCGCCGGCGTGCTGAAGCCGGAGCTCCTGCAGCATATGGCGCCGAAACCGCTGATCCTGGCTTTGGCCAACCCCAATCCCGAGATCATGCCGGAAGTCGCGCGCGCCGCCCGGGCGGACGCCATGATCTGCACCGGCCGCTCGGATTTTCCCAACCAGGTCAACAACGTGCTCTGCTTTCCTTACATCTTCCGCGGTGCGCTCGATTGCGGTGCCAGCGCCATCAACGAGGAGATGAAGATGGCGGCCGTGCGGGCGATCGCCGCCCTTGCCCGCGAAGAGCCTTCCGATGTCGCGGCGCGCGCCTATTCCGGCGAGACGCCGATATTCGGTCCCGATTTCCTGATCCCCTCGCCCTTCGATCCGCGCCTGATCCTGCGCATCGCGCCGGCAGTGGCGAAGGCAGCCTGCGACACCGGCGTCGCGACGCGGCCGATCGCCGACTTCGCCGCCTATATCGACAAGCTCAACCGCTTCGTCTTCCGCTCCGGCCTGGTGATGAAGCCGGTGTTCTCCTCGGCCAAGACATCAAGCGCCAAGCGCGTCATCTATGCCGATGGCGAGGACGAGCGCGTGCTGCGCGCCGCGCAGGTTGTGCTGGAGGAAGGCATCGCCGAACCGACCCTGATCGGCCGTCCGCATGTGGTGGAGGTCCGTCTGAAGCGTTACGGCCTGCGCATCCGGCCGGGCGTCGATTTCGCTTTGATCAATCCGGAAGACGATCCGCGTTACCGCCATTATGTCGACCTCCTGATCGAGCTTGCCGGCCGCCGCGGCATCACGACGGAAGCCGCCCGCACCATGGTGCGCACCAACAATACGGTTATCGCCGCCCTTGCGCTGAAGCGGGGCGACGCGGATGCGATGATTTGCGGCCTCGAAGGCCGCTTCGAGCGGCATCTGCGCAATGTCAACCTGATCATCGGGCCTCGCGCCGGCATCAACGACCGGGACCTGTCGACATTGTCGATGCTGATCTCGCAGCGCGGCATCATCTTCCTCACCGACACGCATGTCTCGGTCGATCCCACCGCGGAAGAAATCGCCGAGATGACGGTGCTCGCGGCCGAGGAAATCCAGCGTTTCGGCATCGAGCCGAAGGCAGCGCTTCTGTCGCATTCGGATTTCGGCTCACGCGATTCACCCGGCGCGCTGAAGATGCGCCAGGCCGCGGCGATCCTGGCTCGGATCGCCCCGGACCTGCAGTGCGATGGCGAGATGCATGCCGATACCGCTCTGTCGGAGCATCTGCGCCAACGCGTCTACCCGCATTCGCGGCTGAAAGGCGAAGCCAATCTGCTGGTTTTCCCGAACCTCGACTCGGCCAACATCACGTTGACGGCGCTGCGCGCCATGATGGACGCGCTGCATGTCGGACCGATCCTGCTCGGCACCGACAAGCCCGCGCACATATTGACGCCGTCGGTGACCTCGCGCGGCGTCGTCAACATGACCGCGCTTGCCGTTGTCGAGGCCGCGCATAAGGCGCAAGCGCTTGTCGACCTGAATTGAAGCGGCGCCAAAGCGCAGTTGCAGACTAGCGAAGGTTTAACCACGAACGCGTTAGTTTCCGGCCACGGGCAATCGGGATCCAGGCGGATGAAGGGGTTGAGGCTGTTGCATCTTGCGGCGCTGCTTGCAGCGCTTGCAGGTTCAGCTGTCGCCGTCACGCAGTCCCAGGCGGCTTCTCGCATATGCAGGCAACTCGAAGCCGAACTCGCCGCGGTGCGCGGTGGCGGCGGAGGGCCGGGCCTCGTCCGCAAATATGACGACGCGATCGCCAGGCAGCGCGAGCAGCTTGCCAAGGCCCGCGGCCGGGCAAGCGACGCCAATTGCGGCTTCACGCTGTTTTCGCGCAATGTCAGCCAATGCGCCGCGATCAACGCCTCGATAGAGCGCATGAACGCCAATCTCGACACGTTGCAAGCCAAGCGCGAGCGGCTGGCCGGCGGTGGCACGCGGCGCGACCGCAGCCGCATCCTCGCGGCGCTCGACGCCAATGGCTGCCGCGGCGGCGAGACCCCGCCCCGCCGCGCTCCGCTTGAGGAGGCTTCCCGCGACAATGGCGGCGGCAATCTGTTCGAGCAGCTTTTCGGCCGCCAGGATCAGCAACTCGAAACGCCGGAGGCGCCTGACATGCCGAACGCGGCGGGCGTTCCGTTCGATGACCCCAGCGTGCGCAACATCCGCCGCGTCATCAACCAGCCGGACGGCATGGACCTGCCGCGCCTTGGCGGCGAGTTCCACACAATGTGCGTGCGCACCTGCGACGGCTATTTCTTCCCGATGTCCAACGCCGCATCCGTCGGCGATTTCGAGCGCGACCAGAAGAACTGTGAATCGAGCTGCCCCGGCACCGAGATGCAGGTCTTCTATTCGCGCGGCATGGACGACGATTCGGGATCGATGACCTCCTCGGTCACCGGGCAACCCTATAGCGAACTGCCGACCGCCTATCTCTACAAGCAGGCCAATTACTCGCGCCCGCCGAGTTGCGGCTGCAACGCGCAGGCCGGCAATTTCACGATCATCGGCGGCAACCCGCCCAATCCCGAACAGTCCCAGCCGCAGAATGGGACGGCGCCCTTCATTCCCGTGCCGGCGGCCAAGCCCGATCCCGGCGCCGATCCTGAAACGCTCGCCAATGCCCAAGGTGGACTCGACCAGGAAGTGATCAGGCGGCTAACCACCAAGGCGCCGGTGTCGCCGGTCTCGATGCTCCCGCCGGATCAGCGCAAGGTCAGGGTCGTCGGGCCAGCGTTCCTTCCCGACCCATCAGCGGCAATAGATCTGAAAGCTCCGGCCCCCAAGTCCGCCCCGTAAGCGCCAACCGCAGCGGCATGAACAGCGACTTGCCCTTGCGCCCGGTCGCTTCCCTGATCTTGCCGGTCCAGTCCTTCCAGACCGTGCCGTTCCACGGCTCCTCCGGCAGCAGTTCGAACGCCTGACCGAGAAAGTCGCGGTCCTCGCCGGAGAAGTCGGCCGGCTCCTGCGGACCCTCGTTCAGGATGCGCCACCAGATGACGGCGTCCGACAAGCGGTCGAGATTGCCGCGCACCGCCATCCAGAACGGCTCGGCCTTGTCGCCGGAAATGCCAAGCACCATCAGCCGGTCGCGCGCTTCCTCGAACGGCATATGATGCATCAGCGTGCGGTTGAGCACGAAGAGCTCGTCCGGGTCGAATTTGGAGGCGGACTTGGACGTCGCGGCCGGATCGAAATGGCCGGCAAGCTCATTGAGGTCATGCGCGGCGGTGACATTCTCCGACGTGCCGACGAGCACGGCCAAGGACGCGACCGCCATCGGCTCGATGCCGTCCTCGCGCAGGCTTTCGATCGACAGCGCGCCGCTGCGCTTCGACAGCCCCTCGCCCGACACGGTGGTGAGCAGATTGTGGTGGCCGAAAACCGGCGGCTCGGCGCCGAGCGCCTTGAAGATGGCGATCTGCACGCCGGTGTTGGTGACATGGTCGTCGCCGCGAATGACGTGGCTGACGCCCATCTCGATGTCGTCCACCACGGACGGCAGCGTATACAGATAGGTGCCGTCCTCGCGCACCAGAACGGGGTCCGACAGCGAGGCGAGATCGACCGTCTCCTCGCCGCGCACCAGATCGTTCCAATGCACTTCGGTGCGCTCCGGCTGCAGCGGGTCGCTGGTGAAATTGGGCAGCAGGAAGCGCCAGTGCGGCTTGCGTCCGTCCGACTGGTATTCGGCCACCTGCTCCGGCGTCAGCGTCAGCGCCTCGCGGCCATAGACCGGCGGCAGGCCGCGCGTGCGGCGCACCTTGCGGCGCAGATCGAGCTCCTCCGGCGTCTCGTAGCAGGCATAGAGCACGCGCGCCGCCTTCAGCCGCTCGACCGCGGCGTCATAGATCTCGAAGCGGCGCGACTGATACTCGGTGACGTCCGGGAAGATGCCCAGCCAATGCAGGTCGTAAAGAATGGAATCGGCATATTCCTGCTTCGAGCGGCCAATATCGGTGTCGTCGAAACGCTGGATGAAGCGGCCCTTGTTGTTCATGGCGAAAAGCCAGTTGAACAGCGCGGTGCGCGCATTGCCGATATGTATGCGGCCTGTCGGCGATGGGGCAAAACGTACGGTAACTGTCATGAGCGGGGCGTAGCGGATGCTTTTGGTGTTGACAAGGCGCGCCCCCGCGCGAACGCAACAGATAGTGCAAGCCAGCTAAAATGAAAAGCCGCCGTCCGACACGCGTCGCGGCGGCCTGACGAACGGCGTCAAGCGCTTGCAAACCCGGGCTTCTCATGTCCCCGTTATCCACATGTGTGACACACAAGATGTTGGGGTCACAAAAGCTACAAAAACGAATCCTTGACGGGTCGGAACGAGTCGCTTTTTATGGGCCATGCGCTCCTGTTGCGGGCGCGGCCGGAGAGTTTAGAGACCGGTCTTTTTTCCCGGATTTTGTGCGTTTTGCCCACATTTCCGCCCGTTCACGAGGCCGGCGGAAGCGTTGGGATCGTTAGGGCTTGGGTGGGCGAAAGGGAGAATTGTCGGCCTGGAAAAAATGATCTGTTAACACTATATTTAGTGTTTGCAGGCAGGCTGGACCCTAGATAGTGTGAACCTCCCTCTTACGAGGGAATCGACCAAAGTTTCATTTGAAGGACCCGCGGGGGTCGGCCTGCAGCTCGGGCAAATGCCCGGCAAGGTGTTTTGCTGTCCGCATGGCGGCGCCCGCGACGAGGAGAGTGCCGGCGTCGCCTGCGGTGCCGGCAAACGGCGGACTGCGCTTTTCGCCATGCGGGGCAGAAATCCCCGGGGAAAGGCGCTATATGTAGACACAAAGGGACCGGACCAATGCGCATCGAGCGTCGCTTCACCAAGCCAGAGCAGTCGGCCTACGCGGAGATCGAATTCCGCAAGGCTTTGTCGGAGATCAAGAATCCCGACGGCTCGGTGGTGTTCCGCCTCGACAACATCGATGTGCCGGCGCAGTTCAGCCAGGTCGCGGCCGATATCCTGGCGCAGAAATATTTCCGCAAGGCCGGCGTGCCGGCCCGCCTGAAGAAAGTGGAGGAGAACGACGTCCCCTCCTTCCTGTGGCGCTCGGTTGCCGACGAGGCCGAGCTCGCCAAGCTGCCCGAGGCTGAGCGCTATGGTTCGGAGACCGATGCCCGCCAGGTCTTCGACCGGCTGTCCGGCACCTGGACCTATTGGGGCTGGAAGGGCGGCTATTTCAAATCCGAGGAAGACGCGCGCGCCTTCCGCGACGAGCTTGCCTATATGCTGGCCACCCAGCGCGTCGCGCCGAACTCGCCGCAATGGTTCAACACCGGCCTTCACTGGGCCTACGGCATCGACGGCCCGAGCCAAGGCCACTTCTATGTCGACCCCTTTACCGGCAAGCTGACCAAGTCGAAGTCGGCTTACGAGCACCCGCAGCCACATGCCTGCTTCATCCAGAGCGTACAGGACGACCTCGTCAACGAGGGCGGCATCATGGATTTGTGGGTGCGTGAGGCGCGCCTGTTCAAATACGGCTCGGGCACCGGCTCGAACTTCTCCATGCTGCGCGGCGAAGGCGAGAAGCTTTCCGGCGGCGGCCGCTCTTCCGGCCTGATGAGCTTCCTCAAGATCGGCGACCGCGCGGCGGGCGCCATCAAATCGGGCGGCACGACGCGCCGCGCGGCCAAGATGGTCATCGTCGACGCCGATCATCCCGACATCGAGGACTTCATCGACTGGAAGGTCAATGAGGAGCAGAAGGTCGCCTCGCTGGTGACCGGCTCCAAGATCGTCAAGAAGCATCTCGAAGCCATCATGAAGGCCTGCGTCAATTGCGAAGGCGATGGCGACGACTGCTTCGACCCGGCGCTGAACACCGCGCTGAAGCGCGAGATCAAGGCGGCCAAGAAGGACGCCGTGCCGGAGAACTACATCTACCGCGTCATCCAGTTCGCCCGCCAGGGCTACACCTCGATGTCGTTCAAGACCTACGACACCGACTGGGATTCGGATGCCTATCTCACCGTCTCCGGCCAGAACTCCAACAACTCGGTGTCGCTGAAGGACAATTTCCTGCGCGCCGTGGAGGCCGATGGCGACTGGCAACTCACCGCCCGCAAGGACGGCAAGGTGCTGAAGACGCTGAAGGCGCGCGACCTGTGGGAAAAGATCGGCTACGCCGCCTGGGCGTCGGCCGATCCGGGCCTGCACTTCAACACGACGATGAACGACTGGCACACCTGCGCTTCGGCCGGTGCGATCCGGGCCTCCAACCCGTGCTCGGAATACATGTTCCTCGACGACACGGCCTGCAACCTGGCCTCGATCAACCTCCTGCCCTACCGCAAGGAAGACGGCACGATCGACATCGCCGCTTACGAGCACACCGTTCGGCTGTGGACCATCGTGCTCGAAATCTCGGTGATGATGGCGCAGTTCCCGTCCAAGGAGATCGCCAAGCTCTCCTACGACTATCGCACGCTCGGCCTCGGTTACGCCAATATCGGCGGCCTGCTGATGACTTCGGGCATTCCTTACGACTCCGACGAGGGCCGCGCCATCTGCGCCGCGCTCACCGCGATCATGACCGGCGTCGCCTATTCGACCTCGGCCGAGATGGCTGCCGAGCTCGGCGCCTTCCCGGACTATGACCGCAATGCCCAGAACATGCTGCGCGTCATGCGCAATCACCGCCGCGCCGCTTACGGAGATAAGGACGGCTACGAGAAGCTCTCCGTCAATCCGGTGCCGCTGGTCGCGTCCGACCTGAAGCAGCAGGAACTGGCTGAGCACGCCCGCGCCGCCTGGGACCGAGCCATCGAGCTCGGCGAGGAGCACGGCTACCGCAACGCGCAGGCGACCGTGATCGCGCCGACTGGCACGATCGGCCTCGTCATGGACTGCGACACCACCGGCATCGAGCCCGACTTCGCGCTGGTGAAGTTCAAGAAGCTCGCCGGCGGCGGCTATTTCAAAATCATCAACCGCGCCGTGCCGGAAGCGCTTAGGACGCTCGGCTATTCCGAGAGCCAGATCGCCGAGATCGAGGCCTATGCCGTCGGCCATGGCAACCTCAACCAGGCGCCCGGCATCAACCCCTCGACGCTGAAGGCCAAGGGCTTCACGGACGAGAAGATCGCCGCGCTCAATGCGGCGCTGAAGTCGGCCTTCGACATCAAGTTCGTGTTCAACCAGTGGACGCTTGGCGCCGACTGGGTGAAGGAGACGCTCGGCTTCACCGACGAGCAGCTCGGCGACTTCTCCTTCGAGATGCTGCCGGCGCTTGGCTTCTCCAGGAAGGACATCGACGCCGCCAACATCCATGTCTGCGGTGCCATGACGCTCGAAGGCGCGCCGTTCCTGAAAGCCGAGCACCTGCCGGTGTTCGACTGCGCCAGCCCCTGCGGCAAGATCGGCAAGCGCTCGCTGTCGATCCAGAGCCATATCCTGATGATGGCGGCGGCCCAGCCCTTCATCTCGGGCGCCATCTCCAAGACCATCAACATGCCGAACGAGGCGACGGTCGAGGACGCCAAGAACGCCTATATGCTGTCCTGGAAGCTGGCGCTCAAGGCTAATGCCCTCTACCGCGATGGCTCGAAGCTGTCACAGCCGCTCAACGCCTCGCTGCTCGCCGATGACGACGAGGATGAGGACGAGGCGGTCGAGCAGCTGATCGCGGCCCCCGCCGCCCAGCGCGCGGTGCAGGTGACGGAAAAGATCGTCGAGCGCGTGGTCGAACGTCTCTACCGCGACCGCGAGAAGCTGCCGAACCGCCGCAAGGGTTACACGCAGAAGGCCGTCGTCGGCGGCCACAAGGTGTATCTGCGCACCGGTGAGTTCGACGATGGCCGCCTCGGCGAGATCTTCATCGACATGCACAAGGAGGGCGCCGCCTTCCGCGCGATGATGAACAACTTCGCCATCGCCATCTCGCTCGGCCTGCAATATGGCGTGCCGCTCGACGAATATGTCGAGGCCTTCACCTTCACCAAGTTCGAGCCGGCCGGCATGGTGCAGGGCAACGACGCGATCAAGAACGCCACGTCGATCCTCGACTACGTGTTCCGCGAGCTAGCCGTCTCCTATCTCGGCCGCCACGACCTCGCCCATGTCGACCAGTCGGACTTCGACAAGACCGCGCTCGGCCGCGGCATCACCGAAGGCAAGGCGACGCCCTTCTCCAAGGGCCTCTATCGCGGCGCCTCGCCGGTGAAGCTGGTGTCGGGCATCGGCAGCGAGCCCAAGGGCTTCGGCGGAGGTTCGGGTTCCTCCGGGACCACCACTCCTGCCCGCGCCGCGCCCACCGCCTTCTCAGGCTCAAACGTCTTGACGCTGAAGCCGGCAAGCGACGAGGCAATCGCCTACAAGCGCGACTATGAGGAGCGCGCCCGGGAACTGGCCGAGGATATGGTGGAAGAAGAAGCCGAAGCCGCCGGCGGCACGGATGCTTTGTTCACCGACGCCGCCGCCAACGAGGCCGCCGAGGCGAAGAAGCTCGCAGCGACCAGGCGCCAGCAATCGCTGCTCCAGGGCTACACCGGCAACGAATGCTCCGAGTGCCACAACTTCACCATGGTGCGGAACGGCACCTGCGAGAAGTGCGACACGTGCGGCAGCACGAGCGGGTGCAGTTGAGGAGAGCAAAAAATAAAGCGCCCCTCCCTTTCAACAGAAATATGTGCAAGGCAACTTGTACATATTTCGCCTGGAACAAAATAAGAACAAAATGAATGAGCATTATCACAAAGCCTATAAGAATATACCTTGATACATCTGACTATAACGAGCTAGCAAAGGAGAACACCGACTATTCGGATGTAAAAGAATTTATTTTGAACGGAGTCGAAACCGGCAAAATATCTACAGGATATTCATACCCAATAATATTCGAGCTTTTTCGCAAATACGACACGAAACACAAACCGGAGAGGCTGCGTATCGCTCGGTTTCTCAAGACAGTTTGCCGATCTAACGCGTTTCCATATATTTCAGATTTACGCGCAGGAGCCCAATTTCCAAACAACGGAATTTGGATGCCTTTGGAGGCGCTTGAATCCTTTTCTCCGAAAGCGTTAAATGACTATTTGTGGGATAATATTCGAAACCGCATTGCAAAAGACGAACGCATCCCAAGGAAAATAAGGCGGCAGATCAAATCCAAATCCGGATACCTGGATTTGGTTCGCAATCTTCCCTATCGGGAATTCAATAAGTCAGATTTTCCCGATATGCCGATCTCGGATGAGATTCTGGCTAGCGGCTCCTTACAGGGTTTTATTCGTGGGTCTGTCCATGCGGTCAGTTTATCGAAGGAACTCACCCGATGGTTAGGCGATCCAGAGGCGTTTATTCAGCTTTGGTATGAGTATTCCGGGAGGGATAACCCCCTTGAAAAGGTGGTTATGGATTCATTCCAGAAACTTTCGACTGCGTTTGAAACTCTCAAAACGCAGATGAAGAGCGTCGATGAGATGTACAGGACGGCAAAAAAAGCTCACTCTGACTTGCATAAGCGCTTACACAGCGCAGATTTACCAAAGGATGTTTTATCGTCAATTACATTACCTGAGCGCCCCAGCAGACCAAAGCTGCCCGATGCGAATTTGACGCTAGACGATAAGATCGGGCCTGGAAGAAGTGGACATTTCAATCATTATTTCAATGCCTTACGAGATGACAGAATCAAACCGTTGCCGTCCGATTTCATAGATTTAATTCACCTCGTTTATCTGAAGGACGTCGACTTGATACGATGTGATCGTAGAATGGCCAACCTGATGAGAGGTTGCCAAACAATTGATTCCACTAAGATCGTCGGCAGCCTGCGAGATTTGCCTGAAGCAATCCAGCGTATCGCCACCACACACTGAAGCGCGAAGATAACAAAGTCGGCCACCGTTTCGCAGCTTGAAAGGTCAGGCAGTCAAAATCGTCATGATCGACCACATCACCATCGAGGTCAGCGACCTCGCGAAGAGCAAGCTCTTCTACGAAAAGGCCTTTGCGCCTTTGGGCCATCGCCTCTCCTTCGGCAAGGAAGGCGTGTTCTGGGCCTTCGATGTCGGCAATGGCTGCCTGTTCGAGATCCAGAGCACCGGCGAGACGCCGCCGCTCACCCATCTGCACGTCGCCTTCAGGGTGAAGAGCAAGGCACAGGTCGATGCATTCTATCGGGCGGCACTTGAGGCGGGTGCTGCGGACCACGGCGCGCCTGGGCCGCGCCCGGATTATGCCGAGAACTACTACGCCTGCTTCGTGCTCGATCCCGATGGATATAACATCGAGGCGATGATCAACGAGCCCTCCGCTTCGTCATCCTAGGGCGAAGCAAGGAGCGAAGCGACGCGCGTAGACCCTAGGATCCATGCCGTTACTTCAAGGCGTTGCAGCGTTTCAGAATTCTGCACCGTTCATGCTACGACAATGGTCACGGCATGGATCCTCGGGTCAAGCCCGAGGATGAAGATGGCGCGCGCTGCGGGGCGCCAAGCCCAGGGGCGGCGCTTCCGTCCAGCATGCCTCATCCGGCCGCTTCGCGGCCGCCTTCTCCCACAAGCGGAGAAGGGAAGAAGCGATCCTGCCGGTTCTCATGGGAACTCCAAACCGAAAACGCAGTTCACTAGTGCGTGGAATCGCAGGAACTTCACCGCACCCGCGAGGAGCCGGAAGCAAATGAACGCGGTGCCGCCGAAGGAAATGGACGTCGTCCTGCAGCAACTGCCGCTGAGGATCGGCGCCTATGTGCCCGACGATCTGCTGGAGGATTGGTTCGCGCCGGGAACGGGCATGCGCCCTGTCAGCGATGAAGCGCTTGCTGCCGCCGCCCGCTACGGACGACAGTTCGAATGTGAATTCAAGTACTACCCCGAGAGGATGGAAGGCGTGTTCTGGAAATGGGTTCCAGCGCTCTGATTTCGGACACGCCGGCGGAGCAAAAACAATGATGGAAGAGAAGGTTCGCGAGGCAATCGTCTCGGAGCTTGAGCGTCAATCGGAATCCGATCCTTCGAGACTGCGCATCGAATTGGACGAAGATCGCCTGATTGCAAATGGCGATATCGACCTCTTGGCGCTTGCCACGGCGATCGTCGGCGCCGTGGCGGGCGCGCCTTAGAGCCCGCGAACCGGTTTCGGGACAAAGACATGCGTCAAACCAGAAACCCAAAGCGCATGGAGTCTGAAAGGTCGCGACGCGCTTTAGAGGTAACGCGCGAGGAGCACCGATGAAAGTTGCTGTGTTCGGCGGGACCGGGTTTCTCGGCCGCAGGATCGTCGAGCGGCTGCTGGACAAGGGCTTTGAAGTGCGGGCGGTGTCCCGCCGAGCACGGCGGGCAGCGGTCGGCTCGGGAGCGAAGGCGCCCGATCAGGTCAATGCGGATATTCTGGACAGATCCGCGATCGGCCCGGCAATTGCCGGATCAGATGCGGTGGTGAACGCGGTCAGACTTTATGTCGAGCATGGCGGCTTGACGTTCGAAAGGATGCACGTGACGGCCGCGGCCGATTTGGCGAGCGCCGCTCGGCAAGCCCGGGTCGCACGGCTTGTCCATATCTCGGGGATAGGCGCGGATCCGCGATCCGCATCGAGGTATATCAAGGCACGCGGGCGCGGAGAAGACGCGGTCAGGAACTCGTTTCCAGACTCAATTATCCTGCGCTCGGCCGTCATGGTCGGGCCGGACGACGCTTTTCTCACAACTCTTGTTCGACTGATCCGGCTGCTGCCCGTCTATCCGCTATTCGGCCAGGGAGCTACGCGGCTTCAGCCCGTCTATGTCGGCGACGTCGCTGAAGCGGTGAGTCGGCTGCTCGCCGATCCTATCCAGGACGTGTCTACGTTCGAAGTCGGCGGTCCCCGCATTTTGCGTTACAGGGAGCTGGTTCGCGAAATCGCCCGAAGGTTCGGCGCTCATCCGATCCTGGTACCCATGCCGTTCGCTGCCTGGAGCGCCCTGGCGGGAGTGGCTGAATTCCTCCCGACGCCGCCTTTCACACGCAACCAGATTGATATCATGCGTCAGGACAACGTGACGACAGGCGGCATGCCGGGGCTGCAGGAACTCGGCGTCGAGCCACTGGACATCGAGCAAGTCATCGGCATGATCGAAGGAAGCGGCATCAAAACAACGACTTAAGGCGCGTCGCCTCGAATCCGCTTGGTCGCGACGTGCTTCAACGCCACCGCCACATCGGCGGAGCCTTCTGCGGTCGGCCCGGGAAATGTCGGCTCCTCCGGAGGGATCTCGGGTGGAGTGTTCGGCGGAATATCCGGAGGTCCCCTCCCCGGTCCCGGGATGGGATCGGGCGAAGGCGGAGGAACGCCAGGTGGTTCTCCAGGCGGGTTTTCCGGCGGAGCTGGAGGCCGGGCCGGCTCGGGACTGGGATCGCCCGGCGTCGGTTCGGGGTTGTTCGGGTCTGGATTGTTCATTGCAGGCTCCCGAGTGATACGGCCGGCGCTGGCTGACGGGAAAAGCCTTCGCCACTCAGGCGGCATGTTCGTATGTGCCCACGAGCTCCGCCGCCTCGATCGCGTGGCGCCGGGCCTCCTTCCAGATTTCCTTGACGCCGGCCTGGCCGGGAACGCCGAGGCTCGGCACATCGAGAGCCGCCAGCCGGAAATGGTAGTGATGAACTCCGTGCCCGACCGGCGGGTCCGGGCCGTCGTAGGAGGCATTGCCGAAGTCGTTCTTCCCCTGCTGGAGCGCTTCGGTTCCCGGCTTCCCGTCCTCGCCCTCGGCAAGTTGCTCGACGTCGGGCGAAATGTTGAACACCGCCCAGTGGCCGAACGTCCCGCGCGGCGCATCGGGGTCGTCCACGATGAGAACCAGGCTCCTGGTCCCGTCAGGAACCCCCGACCATTTCAGAGGCGGAGAAACGTTTTCACCATCGCGGGTGAAACGCTCGGGGATGGGATCGCCGTCGGCGAACGCCGGACTGATCAGTGTGAGTGGCATGTTGGTCCCTTCCGCTTCTGATGCCGCAAGGTGCCTTAGCCGCACGACATCCTTGGTCGCTTCCAACGAATGCCCAGACGGATCGTTCCCCGGTGCCAGCGAATTGCGGCGCGCATGCAGGTGTGTTTGTGGTCGGACATCACGGCCTCTGCCACCGAAATAGTCGAGGCAATCCGGAAGCGACTAATCCGCGTCGGCTATCATCTGCCCGCCGCCGCCCAGCCAGGCGCGCCATTGCCGTTCGTCGCCATGGAAGACGTTGAGGTCGATGCGGCCGCTCACGCCATGCGACAGGCCGGAGCCCGAATACTGCCAGAACAGCCATTTGCGGCCCGGATAGACCTTTGAGGGATGCGCGGCCACCGCGCGCAGCCAGAACGGGTAATCCTGGAAGGCGCCGCGTAGATTGTCGCGGTAGAAATCGGGGCTGGTGTAGATGATGGGCCGCTGACCGTAATGGCGCTCCAGCTTGTCCATGAAGACCTGCATCTTCTCCAGCACCTTTTCGCGCGAAGGCCTGCGCTTGCAGGAGGACTCGCCGTTCCACTCGACGTCGATCACCGGCGGCAGCGCGCCGTCGACCTTGGGCACGTTGCGGATGAACCAGTCGGCCTGCTCGCCGGCGGTGCGGCACCAGTAGAAGAAATGATAGGCGCCGCGCTTGAGCCCGGCGGCATCGGCATTGCGCCAGTTCTTCATGAACATCGGGTCGAGATGATCGCCGCCGTCAGTCGCCTTGATATAGGCGAAATTGGCACCCTGGGCGCGCAGCTTCTGCCAGTTGATGTTGCCCTGCCAACGCGAGACGTCTACGCCGTGGACAGCCAGATGGCGCGGCGAAGAGCGGCCGAAATTGATCGGCTTGGCGTCGCGGAACGCATAGCGCGTGACCGGGCTGGCGAGCATGGCGGGCGCGGCGCGCGACAGCCGCTTCGGCGGCGAGACGAGCGCAGCCTCCTGCACCGGCGGCTCGACGCTGTCCGGCAGATCAGTCGCCGGGAAGTTCACGGTCTCCTCTTCGGCGAGCCCAAACGGGCGCGAATTTTCGTCGCCAAGGCGCGAATTTTCGTCGCCAAGGCGCGAATTTGCGACGTCAGGGCTTGCGTTACTCTCGTCAAGCAAAGGCGCCGGCGGCTTGATGCGTGCCATGCCCGACATCGACGCGGTCTCGACGGTTTTTTCCCTTACGGCGGTCCTCACTCCCTTCGACACGGGCGCGCTCGGCCGCACGACCGAACTCGTCGTCTCGTTGGACGGCATCTGCAAGGCATCGACGCCCGACGTGGACGAGCAGCCGGCAAGGCAAAGCGAAGCGAGCACGAAACTGACGACGCCAAAAATCCGCATCTTGACCTGTACGCAAAACAAAACAGACCGAAGGCTGGAACAGCGCCGCCGGAAACCCCATTCCTAATGAGAAATTACCAACAAAGTTTGAATCAAAATTTACCTTTGGCGCGGCCGCATGATTCGGGGCAGCGCCGAAAGGCGCTTCCCCGCTAGCGCCGGAACACGCCGATCATCGGCCCGAGATTCCAGAAATCGTCGTTGCGGCCGATGCCGGGCGCGTAGAGGCTCGAGATCGAGCCGTCGAGGAAGAGCGCGTTCGGGCAGCCGAGCTGGTCGCGGAACAGCCGTGCGAATTCGTGGAAGGTCACGACGTCGTCCGAGATCGCGAAAACCGCGACGCCGTCGGCGCGCACGCCCACGCCATCACGGATCTTGCGCGAGGTGCTGTCGGCCTGGAATTTCGGATGCAGCTTGCCGTCGATGACCAGCATCGGTCCGGACTGCGTGGCGTAATCGACGCGCGGCGGGCGCTTCAGGTAATCCCTGGTTGCGCGAACGCCGGCCTTGCCGGCGGCGAGATAGAAGATGCCGTTGGGCTGCATGGAGAAATTGCCGGTTCCCGCTCCCGTCTTCGCCGGCGTGACCTGCTCGCCGCGTTCGACATAGAGCCCGACAGGCGCGAGGTCCGGATGATACATGCCGGCATTGATGCCGAAGAGCATGGTGCGCCCCGCCGCCTGCTGCGCGCTGCGCAGATTGTGCAGCGACCGGTAGAGCTCGCCGTCTTTGTTCTTCCAGAACAGCTCGATGGAAAAATGCTTCGGGTCGGCCTCGCAGACGAGATAGGTCGCGCTCTCGAAAGTCTGGTTGCGGCAGGGCGGCAGCGCGGCCAGCCATTGGCCGAGGCCCATGCCGGCACCGACGGCGGCGGGCACCGCCGATTTCACCAGCGCGGCCAGCAAAGATAGCGATTGCAGCAGCGTCCCAATGTCCATCGGCGCACCCGGCGGTCAGCTGTCGACAGAGCGGATAGGGCCGAGATTCAGGTCAGCCAGCCGGTCGCGACGCCGATCAGCAGCACCACGCCGAGCACACCGCGATAGATGACGAACGGCCATGCGGAGAAGCGTTCGAGCACCCGCATCAGCCCCCAAATGGCGAAGAAGGCCGAGATCGAGGCAACGATGAGGCCGACGGCCAGGATCGACCAGCCATGCGCGTCGAGATGCACTTTGTGCAGTTCCCAAAGCTCCTTGAGGCCCGCGAGCGCAATGGCCGGCAAGCCGAGCAGGAAGGACAGACGCGCCGCTTCGGGCCGGGCGAAGCCCAGCCCCATCGCCGCCGTCAGCGTCGAGCCAGAACGGGAGACGCCCGGAATAAGCGCGCCGACCTGGGCGACGCCCACCAAGAGCGCGTCGAGGATCGATGCCTGGCGCAGCACGAGCTTGTGCCTGGCGAAGATCTCGGCGAGCGCCAGGAGGATCGCCATGACAATGCAGGCCCAGCCGATGACGGCCAGCCCGCGCAGCGGCGAGTTGCAGGCGTTGAGCACGCCGGAAAGCGCAAGGCCGGCAATCACGATCGGGACGGTGGCAAGCACGATGCTGATCGCGAGGCGGAAATAGCGGTCGCCGAAATCGCGGCGCAAGATCGCGAACAGCGATCCGAACAGCACGTCCCTGACATCGCTCCAGAAATAGCTGACCACGGCCGCCAGCGCCGCGAGCTGCATGGCAGCGGAGAAGGCCGAGCCGGGGTCCTGCCAGCCAAGCACGGCCGGCACGATGCGCATATGCGCGGTCGACGAGATCGGCAGCAGTTCGGTGATGCCTTGCACGATGCCGAGAAACGCCACCTTGGCATAACCCAGGCCGACAAAGCCGGTATCCAACCCTTGAGTGCAGACGTCGGTCATCTCAATCCTTTTCCCAGCGCCCCGGCCCAAGGCAAAAGTGAATCGTCATTCGAAAGCCCTGGAGGACAGGCTTAGCCTCACGATAGCGTGATTCCAACTCACGGATTTGTAAGGTGCCGCTAATCCTGCTTGACAACCTTCGGCGCCATATTATCATCCACTAATCTTACACTGTAAGGTACATCGGAGGAGGATATTTATGTCGACCGCCGCCCTCGCGGAATTGCAGCCGCTCACGCCGCCGGAAACGCATGTCCCTGAAATCGCGATCGAGGAGGTGTCGCGCGATTTCAGCCGAGCCATCGAGCGCGCCGAAGTCGCTGCCTGGCTCGACCTCTACGAAGCGGCGCCCGCCGATTTCGCGGCACGGCAAGGGCTGTCGATTGCGAGCGACGGCGATCTGGTCTGGACCACCTGCACGACGATCCCGTTCATCCATTTCAACTGCGTGAAGAATATCGGCGTCGACACTCCGGCAACGGAAGACCAGGTCGATGCGCTGCTCGCGCATTACCGCGCGGCCGGCATCATGCGGCCGTGGTTCTATACCAATCCACATGCCGAGCCGACGCGGCTGCGCTGCTGGCTGGAAGCGCGCGGCCTGCAGCACCAGGGCGGCTGGGAGCGCATCCATCGCGACGCGACGCCGCTGCCGGACGAACCGCTTTTCCCGGGCGACCCCCTGATTCCGGTCGACGATCTGGTAGTCGAGGAGGTCACGCGCAGGACGGCTTCGGAATGGGCTTCCTTCATCGATGCCAAATACAAGCTCCGCACCTCGCAATGGCTCATGGCGCTTGTCGGCCGCAAAGGCTGGCGTCACTACATGCTGAAACGCAGGGGCGCGGTCGTCGCCGTGCGCTCGCTCTTCATCTCAGACGGCGCCGCTTGGAGCGGCATCGAGGCCCCGGTGCCGGGCATCATGGCGCCGAGCTTCGATCTTGACGCCATGCTCGGCGAAAGGCTGGTTCGCGACGGCATCGCCGCCGGCGCGAAGCTGTTCGTCGCCGATATCGAGGCGCCGCGCCCCGACCGCGACGGGCCGGCCTATCGCAATTACGACCGGCTCGGCTTCAAGCTCGCCTATTTGCGCAATCACTACAGCTACCTGCCCGCGCATTCGAGCTGATCGCCTCAGCGGTAGAGCCACTGCTTCAGGCAGCTTCTTGCCACCACATGCGCCGGCGGCACTGAAGCCTGATCGATGCGGGAATCATCGCCAGCCCTGTCGCGAGCTTTTTCCAAAAGCAGGCGAAGCTCGGCCGGGCGCACCCGGTCGCGTTCCATCACGAGCTGGATCATCGGGTCGTTCAAAAGCTCGTCCAGGGTGTTGATGCTCTCGCTCATCCGTCGCCTCCTCGATGCCTGCCCGCATGGCGCTTAGATAGGCAGCCAATGATGGCCCGCCAATGACGCTTTGCCGGCTATGTCGTGAATCGAAGATGAAATTTTTGTGCAGGCCTGCGTCGCAATGACTCAGGCCGGCGGCGCGCCTTCATATTGCGGAAGGCCATCGTCGAGCATCACCCAGGGCTGCTTCGAAGCGGTCCAGAAATGCATGTCGGGCTTGAAGAGGGACGGGTCGTCGAGGGAGCCGGAGGTGACGCCGAGGATGCCCCTGGAGTCGCGCCGTGAGAACAGCGTCGTGCCGCAGGCCGGGCAGAAGCCGCGCTTCAGATCCGGCGTGGAATTGATCGTCGCCACCGGCCCTTCGATGGTCACGTCGTCGATGCGGAACAACAGGCGGGCATTGAAAGCGGCGCCGATCGCCCTCTGGCAGATCCGGCAATGGCAGACCCGTTCGTTGACCGGTTCGACTTCGGCCTTGTAGCGCACCGCGCCGCACAGACATCCGCCGTCATATTTTGCCATGGTAAGCTTCCTGTTCCTGGAGGAGCGGCACGGTAGTGGCCGCCATGGCAGCGTCAATCAAAAAGCATTGATGGGATGCGATCGGTAATGGTGATGCGGCCGGGCGCTCAGGATCAGTGGCGCTTGGCCTGTACGAGATAGGCGTCGATCGTGGTCTCGCCGAGCCACTTGGCGGCTTCGAGCCGGTGCAGCCCCTCGACCAGTATGTGGCGCTTGCCGTCGTGCCGCACCTGGATCGGCGTCTTCATGCCATTCTCGAGGATGTCCTCGGCAAGGTGGCGCACGGTCTCGGGATGCAGCGTCTTGCGTCGCGCCGTCGGCACGTAGATGTCGTCGACCTTGACCTTTTGTACCCGCAGCATGTCGGTTCCCTGCCACTGAACATCGCGTATGAAATAGTCTGTTTGCCGGATATGGCCAAGCGCGCGCTGGCCCGATGCTTTCCATTTGACGCTCAGCCGGCCAATGGTCTCAATGGCGGCCTCGTGATCTCAGGTGTTCCTTGACGCAACTGCCCACCGAATTCCCCGATTTCGGGCTGACGCCCGATCAGCGCCGCGAAGCGGTGCGCGGCCATTATTACGAATGGCCGGGAATGGATGGTGAACGCGGTGAAATTTGGGCCTACAGCGACCGGTTTTCCTATCGTCCGGGCGAGACGGTGACGCTTTTCGTCAGCTCGACGGCGCCGCAATTCAGCCTTGCTGTCGTCCGCGACGGCGGCGGGAGCGAAACAAAGGTGTTCGAGGGAGCGGGCCTGTCGGCGCGCTGGCAGGATACGCCCGACCAATGCTCTGTCGAAGGCTGCGGCTGGGAGGCTTCCTTCGAATTCCGTGTTGGCGACGACTGGCCGTCAGGCGCCTATCGCGTGACGCTCTCAGCCGAAAGCCGCGACGGTAACCCGATCCGCACTCATCATCTCTTTATTGTCGCCCCCCTGCCCAGCCGCAAGCCGGGTCGTCTGCTGCAGGTCGCCGCGACCGGCACATGGCTTGCCTACAACACGTGGGGCGGCTCGAACCACTATCAGGGCATCACCGGCCCGAACCGCGATCAGTATGCAACGATGGTGTCGACCCAGCGCCCCTGGTGCCGCGGCTTCGTCGTGCTGCCCAAGGATGCGCCACGCGTTCCGCTCGAAGTCGCAGTGCCGCCGAAGACCGTGCCGCGCTACCCGCATATGGAATGGGCCTTCGCCACCGGTCATTCGAAGAAATACGCCTCGTCTGGCTGGGCGAGCTATGACAGCCATTTCTTCCATTTCGCCGAGCGCGCCGGCTATCAGGTCGATCTCGCCAGCCAGCACGAGCTCCATTTCTCACCCGAGATCCTTGACGGCTATGACTGCGTCGTCTTCGTCGGCCACGACGAGTACTGGACCTGGGAGATGCGTGACGCCGTCGACAATTATGTCGAGCGCGGCGGACATGCGGCGCGCTTCGCCGGCAATTTCATGTGGCAGACGAGATTGGAGGACGAAGGCCGCCGCCAGGTCTGCTACAAATACCGGGCGCGCGCCGAAGACCCAGCCTATCGCGGCAGCGATGTCTCCCGCGCTACCAATTCCTGGGAGGCGCCCGAGATCCGCCGTCCGGGCAGCGCCACTTTCGGGCTCAACGCGACAAGAGGCGTCTATGCCGGCTGGGGCGGCTGCGCGCCGCGCGGCGTGCGCGGCTTTCCGGTCTATCGACCCGAGCACTGGGCTTTCGCCGGCACCGGCATCTATTATGGCGACCTGCTCGGCGCCGACAGCCATATCTACGGCTATGAGGTCGACGGGCTCGATTTCGAGATCCGCGGCGGTCTGCCCTATCCGACTGCAGAGAGCGGCGCGCCGGACGGCTTGCAAGTGCTGGCCGTCGGCATGGCGAGCCAGGTCGAGGAAAGCGCCGACATTCCGATCGAGGACCAGTTCCTCACCGATGAGGACGGGCGCTTCACCGCCGAGACCTTATTCGGCGAGGCGAGCGACGCCAATCTCGACAAGGTCAAGCGCGGCAACGGCATGATCGCCAATTTCCCGCGCGGCAAAGGCGAGGTCTTCCATGCCGGAAGCTGCGAATGGGTCGCCGGCCTGCTAAGGCAGGATGCGATGGTCGAACGCGTGACCAGGAATGTTCTCGACCGCTATCTTGGAAAGTCCTGACATGTCGAAACTGGAAGTCCAGCCCGTTCCCGAAGCCGAAGCGCGGCCGCCGTCGCATCTGTTCTATCTCTCCAGCCTGCGCCGGCCGCTCGTCGACCGCGCCGAGGGCATCTATTTCTGGACGAAGGACGGCCGCCGCTTCATCGACGGCTCGAGCGGGCCGATGGTCGCCAATATCGGCCATTCCAATCGCAACGTGCTCGATGCCATGAAGCGGCAGATGGACAAGACCACTTTCGCCTACCGGCTGCATTTCGAGAACGAGCCGGCCGAAGAGCTGGCGCGGGAATTGGCGCGGAAACTTCCCGAGGGCATGGACCGCATCTTCTTCGTCTCAGGCGGCTCGGAAGCGACCGAATCCTGCATCAAGCTCGCCCGCCAATGGGCGGTCGCCACCGGCCAACCGAAGCGGTGGAAGGTGATCACCCGCTTCCCCTCCTATCATGGCGGCACGCTGGGCTCGCTTTCCGTCACCGGCGACGATGCGCTCGCCGAAACCTTCACGCCGATGATGCGCGTGATGCCGACCGTGCCGGCCCCGACCGCCTGGCGCGACCGCGACAACCTTTCGATGGAACAGCGCGGCCTCCGCTACGCCGACATGCTGGAGGAGAAGATTCAAGCCGAAGGGCCGGAAAGCGTTTTGGCCTTCATCATGGAGCCGGTCGGCGGTGCCGCGACCGCAGCCCTGGTTGCGCCCGACAGCTACTACCCGCGCATCCGCGAGATCTGCGACCGCTACGGCATCCTGCTCATTCATGACGAGGTGATGAGCGGCGCCGGCAGGACCGGCAAATTCCTCGGCGGCGACCACTGGAACTGCAGGCCGGACATCGTGGCCCTCTCGAAGGGACTGGGCTCGGGCTATGCGCCGCTCGGCGCCCTCGCCGCGCCGATGCGCCTGGTCGAGCCGCTGCTGGCCTCCGGCGGCTTCCAGCACGGCCATACCTATGCCGGCAATCCGCTTGCCTGCGCCGCCGGCCTTGCCGTGCTCGGTGAGATGGACCGGCTCGATCTGATCGCCAATGCCGCCGCCATGGGCGACGTGCTGGTGGCAGAATTGAAGGGCCTGCAAAAGCGCTTCCCCTTCATCGCCGACGTACGCGGCAAGGGCCTGCTCACCGGCGCCGAGATGGTCGCCGATCCGGAAACGCTGAAGCCCATCGACCCGGCCAGCAAGGCGACGCAGCGCCTGCTCGACCACGCCTATGCGCGCGGCCTGATCATCTATGGCCGCAAGGTCAAGGGCGGCGTCGACGGCGACAATTTCATGGTGGCGCCGCCGATGATCATCACCCGAGAACAGATCGGCGAGATGATCTCCATCATCGGCGACTCGCTGGAGGCGCTGGCGCGGGAACTTGACCTACCGGTGGAGGGATGAGGAAGGTGTTTTGATGCCGGCACCGGTCACCCTCCGTCCCGGCACCATCGAGGACGTCGAAACGATTCATGCCGCGCTGCTGCGGCTCGGCGCCCATATAGGCGCGCATCAGGAAATCACCTCGACACCCGAAGACCTTCGCCGCTACGGCTTCGGCGAAAAGCCCGCCTTCTCCACCTTGATCGCCGAAATCGGCGGCGAATTCGCCGGACTTTGCCTGCATTTCCCGATCTTCTCGAGCTGGATGGGCCGTCCAGGCGTCTATGTGCAGGACCTTTATGTTGAGGATCGTTTTCGCGGCCGCCGCGTCGGCGAAAGGCTGCTGCGGCGCGTCGCGAAAGAATGCCGCGCGGCGGGCGGCGCCTATCTGAGGCTCTCCGTCGATACCGACAACGAGACCGCCAAGGCCTTCTATGAGAGACTGGGCATCGGCTGGTCGAGTTACGAGCAGGTGCAGAAGATCGTCGGCGATGCCTTTTTCGCCTTTGCCGACACGCCGGAGGAATGACGATGAAAGCCTTCTACGCCGAGGAACAGAAGCGCCATGACCCGAAGGCTTTCCTCTCCAGCGGCGCACCGCAGCCGAACCCTGAAAAGCCGGAGCGGATCGAAAGATTGTTAGCCGGCGCAGTATCTGCCGGTTTGACGGTCGAACGTCCAGGAAATCATGGGCTTGGCCCGATCGCGGCGGTCCATACGCCTGAATATCTCGATTTCCTCGAGCACATTTTCGCGCGCTGGCAGCGCATCGACGGCGCTTCGGCGGAAGTCATCCCGAACATCCACCCGATCGCCCGCAACGGCTCCTATCCGGCCTCTGCTGTCGGCCAGGCCGGCTACCACATGGCCGACACCGCCTGTCCGATCTCGGCCGAGACCTGGAACAGCGCGCTATGGAGCGCCTGGAGTTCGGTCGAGGCCGCTGAAGCGGTGATGGCCGGGGCGCCGTCGGCCTATGCGCTCTGCCGCCCGCCCGGCCATCACGCTTTCGCCGATGTCGCCGGCGGCTTCTGCTTCATCAACAACTCGGCCGTCGCGGCGCAGGTTCTGCGGAGGAATTGCGCCCGCGTCGCCGTTCTCGATGTCGACCTGCACCACGGCAACGGCACGCAAGGCATCTTCTACGCTCGTCCCGACGTGCTCACCGTCTCGCTGCACGCCGATCCGGTGCGCTTCTATCCGTTCTTCTGGGGGCATGCCGACGAGCGCGGCGAAGGCCCCGGCCTCGGCTACAATCTCAACCTGCCGCTGCCGCGCAAATCAGGCGACGCGGCCTTTCTCGAAGCGCTGTCGGCAGCATTCCAGCGCATCCGCGCCTTCGCGCCGGAGGCGCTGGTTGTGGCGCTCGGCCTCGACGCATTCGAGGGCGATCCGTTCGGCGGCCTGTCGGTGACGACGCCCGGCTTCTCGCGCATCGGCGAGGCGATCGCCGGACTCGGCCTGCCGACGGTCATCGTCCAGGAAGGCGGCTATCTCTGCGATGCGCTCGGCGACAACCTCACAGCCTTCCTGACCGGCTTCGGCGGCAAGAAAGATTAACGCTGCTGCCGCAGCATCGCGATCACGCGATGCACGCTTTCCAGCGTCTCCTCGATCTCTTTCGCCGTGTTGTAATGCGCGATGCCGATGCGCACGACACCTTGCTCGGCGGGTATGCCGAGTTGGTGGACGACCTCCCACGCATAATTGTGGCCGGACCAGACGAAGATATTCTCAGCGTTCATCTGCCGCACGATCGTTTCCGGCGCGATGCCTTCGACGGTGAAGGAAATGGTCGGCACCCGCTCGGCGAGGCGTTCCGGATCGGTGATGCCGTGGATGACCAGGCCTTCGATGTCGGACAGGCCTTCGATCAGTTGCCGGGCAAGCGCGTTCTCGTAAGCGATCGAGACCTCGAACGCCTTGGCGATCCGCTGCCGCCGCGATCCGCCCTCGCCGGCTCCGGCGCCGAAATCGGCGAAATAGTCGATGGCTGCCGTCAGCCCGGCCATCAGCTCGATCTGCGGCGTGCCAAGCTCGAACCGCTCTGGCAGGGCGTTCGAAGAGCAGCGGCATTTGTAAGGCTGGAGCGCGTCGATGACGTCGCGGCGGCCCCACAATATGCCCATATGCGGCCCAAAGAATTTATAGGCCGAGCAGATCAGGAAATCACAGCCAAGTTCCTGCACGTCGATCAGCCCGTGCGGCGCGAACTGTACGGCATCGACATAGACAAGCGCGCCGGCCTGCTTGGCGATCGCCGTCAGCGCCTTCACCCGGTTGATCGAGCCGGTGAGGTTCGAGGCATAGTTCAGCGCGACAAGCCGCGTCTTTTGCGAAAGCAGTGATTTAAGCGCCGATTCCTCGACCTGCCAGCTCCGCTGATCGAACGGCAGGAAGCGCACGACGAGGCCGAGATCCTCGGCAAGCTGCAGCCAGGGCGAGACATTGCCCTCATGGTCCATGCGCGTGACGATGATTTCGTCGCCAGGCTTCATCGTGCGGCCGAGCGTGCGCGACATGTGATAGGTCAGCGTCGTCATGTTGGCGCCGCCGACGATCTCCTCGACGCTCGATGCGTTCAGAAAATCGGCCATCGCCGCATGCGCGTCGTCGACAACCTTCTGCGCCGCGACCGTGGTCTCAAAGAACCCGCCCAGATTGGCGTTGGTCGAGAGCAGGCAGCGGGACACCGCGTCCGCCACCGTCAGCGGCACCTGCGTGCCGGCGGGATTGTCGAGATAGATGCGCCGGCGCCCGTCATCGGCCAGCGAAAGCGCCGGAAACTTGCCGCGCACGGCCTCGATCGGAAAATTTACCGCCATCCTCCATCCCCTTGTTCTTTCTCAACGATTCCTGATCACGGACACGGATTGCCGACGCGCTGATGGATGGCGTCGACTGCCTTCTGCATTTCTTCCGTCCACCTGACCTCGACCGAGGACAGCGCCGTGTCGAGCTGCGCGACGCTGGTTGCGCCGATGATGTTGGCAGTTACAAAAGGCCGGCTCGATACATACGCGTTCGCGAAAAGCGCCGGCTCCATGCCGAAGGAGCGTGCCAGTTCATTGTATTCGAGCAGCACCTCCGCCGCATTCGGCGTCTCGTAGCGCTGGCCGCGGTTGAAGAGCTGCGAGCGCGAACCTTGCGGCCGCGCGCCATGATCGTATTTGCCGGTGAGATAGCCCTGCGCAAGCGGCGAGTAAGGAAGGAACGCGATCTCCTCGCGCTCGCAGACCTCGGCAAGGTTCACCTCGAAAGTGCGGTTGACGAGATTGTAGGCGTTCTGCAGCGAGGCGACGCGCGGACCCGTGCCCTTCTCGGATTCGAAGACGAAGCGCATGACACCCCAGGAGCTTTCGTTCGAAAGCCCGAGATGGCGGATCTTTCCGGCCTTTACGAGCTCATCGAAGACGGCGAGCGTTTCGGCAATCGGCGTCTCGTCTCCCGGAGCGCCTGCCGCATCCGCACGCCGCGCCACCGCTCCGACACGCGTCGGATTCGAGCCCCACGGAATGTCCCGGTCCGGCCAGTGGATCTGGTAGAGGTCTATGTAATCGGTGCCGAGCTTGGCCAGCGACTTCTCGACCGCATCGAAAATGTCGGCACGCACCAGCTTCGACGGACGATCGCCGCGGAACCATGTATTGGCCGTGCGGCCGACGACCTTCGAGGCGAGGATGACCTTGTCGCGGTTGCGATTGGCCTTCATCCAGCTGCCGATGGTCTTCTCGGTTCGCCCTTGCGTCTCCGCCTTGGGCGGAATCGGGTAAAGCTCGGCTGTGTCGATGAAATTCACGCCGCGGGAGAACGCCAGATCCATCTGCGCGTGGCCTTCGGCTTCGGTGTTCTGCTGACCCCAGGTCATCGAACCGAGGCAGATTTGCGAAACAAGGAGATCGGTCCGACCGAGGCGGCGTTTATGCATGGATTTTCTCCGGCGGGAGGTTGCGCGGACAGCGCGGGGAGGAAATTCAAGCATAAAGCACAGGCTGGAGTTTCTCCAAGCCCTGTAGCCTCAGACCTTTAAGGGAATTCCGGCTACCGGCGTGTGGCCGCCAAAGCCCGCCGCTTGGCCTCGTCGATGAGCATGTTGGCCACCTGCATGCGGATCATGGCGCGCTGGCGCAGATGCGGCGCCACCCGGTCCGGGTGGTTTGCGAAAGCGAAATTGCGGCGAATGCGGCCGAAATCGGTATTCTTTGCCGGGCGGTCGAGACCGAGCTCGCCGGCGATCGCCTCGGGATCGATCGGCGGCAGCTTCTCCTCGGGCCGGGGATCTTCGCCGACAAGCGCCAGTTTCGCCTGGTCGAGAAGTGCCGCGAACTCGGCCGCGAGGTCGGCGCCTGACTCGCGATATTCGGCAGCGACGCTCTCGCCGGCGACCTTGATGCGGCCGGAATGCAGCTCATCGGCCACGGACAGATAGTCGAACGGGATAGACGGCCGGGCGCCCTCTTCCTCGCCTTTCTCCGAGGCGACGATCAGGTCGTCGAGCAACGAAGCGAAATCGAGCTTGTTCCCGGTGCCGATCTCAGCCTCCCCTGTGGTGACGGCATGTATTGATGCCGCCGACCATAGGGCGCGCTCGTTAAAAATGAATGCTGGCGACATTAACAATTGGCGGCTTTTGTGCCCGGGAAAACGATCACGGGAAAAGGCCGGGCTGCATTTTCGTGCAGCCCGGCAGGGTCGCCAGGAACGGCGAGGAAAAGCCAGCCATGAGCCGGCACCGGTCCCTACGGTCGAGCCCACCGGAAAGTTTCACGGAAAATCGATTGGGGCGGAAAAAATTTCATCCGGCATGGCAGCCATGCAATTGCTGCACTGCACAATTTTAACAAATCACCTATATCGTGGTGTCGGGAGGACCAACAGGGGCAACTGAGTCATGGGGTTCTTCACTGAAATGTTCGCTCGGCCGAGGCCGCAGGAACAGCAGCGTTACCGCGCGGCGCTCGCGCTTCTGAATGCGATGAGCAATGCCGACCGCGCCGATATCGGCATCAAGCCGGCGGATTTTCCGCGCATCGCGCGCGAAATGTCTATCCGCTGAGGCTGCGCTGAACCAAAGAGGTTTCCCGGGATGCCGGGAAACCTCCAACCTCTTCAAAAGTCAACGATTTCCCAGAAACGTCTGCTTGCCGAGCGGCACGCCATTGTGGCGCAGGATGTCGTAGGCCGTTGTGACGTGGAAATAGAAATTCGGCATCGCCAGATGCAGAAGATATTGCAGCCCGGGCAACGTGGTTTCGCGGCCTCCGAGCCGCACTTCGACCGTCCTGTCCTGCGATCCTTCCAGATCGGCCGCCGTGAATGTCGCCAGATGATCGAGCGTCTTGGCGATGCGGGCCTGCAGCTCGGCAAAGCTGGCCTCATTGTCCTCGTATTTCGGCACCTCGCGGCCGGCCAGCCGCGACGGCGCGCCCTTGGCGTGGTCGGTGGCGATCTGGACTTGCCTGGTCAGCGCGAACATGTCCGGTGCCAGCCGCGCGGTGAGGAACACCTGCGGATCGATCTTGCGTTCGCCGGCATTCTGCTCCGCCGCGGTCAGGACGCTGGCCAGCGCCTTCAGCCTGGCGGAAAACACGCCGACCGATATGTCGTACATGGAAATGGTCACGGGTAATCTCCCATGCGGCCCCAGCGCCGCGGCGCCTGAACTAGCGCCTCCCAACACGATTCTTCAAGCGGCCCGGCCCGCGGCGTCACCACGCCGCCGCAATCGCCGTGGTAGTATTTTCGTTACCGAGCGGAGGATTCGATGAAAAGAGCCACTTTCGCAGCGACCGTCTTTCTCTCACTGGCCGGCCTCACGCAGCCCGCGCCTGCGGCGGACGCGCCCTATATCGATGATAGGTCCAGCGCCGATGCGGTCGTTCGCTCGCTCTACAGCGCCATCAACCGCCACGAATTCGCCCGCGCCTGGGGCTATTTCGGCGATACGAAGCCGGCAAAGGACTTCAACGCCTTCGTCAAGGGTTACGACGGCACCGATAGCGTTGAAGTCAAGACTGGCGCCGTGTCGGAGGAAGGGGCGGCCGGCAGCATCTATTACAGCGTCCCGGTCGCCATCCAGGCGACCGACAAGAAGGGCGAGGCCAAGGTTTTCGCCGGCTGCTACACGGTCCGCCAGGTCAACGCGCAGATCCAGGAGCCGCCCTTCCAGCCGATCTTCATCGACAAGGGCGCATTGAAGCCGTCGACCGAGGATTTCGACAGCGCCGTGCCGGCAAGCTGCGGCGACGGTCCGCCACCGCCGAAGAAGGACGAGGCGCTGGAACAAGCCAAGAAAGCTTTCCTCGCCAGCTATGGCGACCAGTGCGACAAGGAGGATCCGGAAGGCAAGCCGATCGGCGAGCCCGAGGCTCATTCCATCCGTTACAAGGACAAGGATGCCCAGCCCAACGACCCGGAACGCGAGACGCGGCTGTTCCGATTCTTTTGTTCGATGGCCGCCTACAACGAGACGGCGGTCTACTACATCGCCGACGATGTCAACGGCGTCACCCAGTTGCAGTTCACCGAGCCGGATCTCGACATCCGCTACGAGAACAACAACAGCGAAGGCAGGGTCGAGTCGATCCACATCATCGGCTTCAAGACCAGCGGCAGGGCAACCAACTCGGACTATGACGACAACACCAAGACCATCACCACGTCCAACAAATGGCGCGGTGCGGGAGATGCCTCGTCCTCAGGAACCTATCTCTTCCGCAACGGAGATTTCTCGCTCGTCCAGTATGACGTCGATGCATCCTATGACGGCGAGCAAAACCCGCAGACCGTCATTGACTACAACACAGCGCCTTGAGCAGCTGCAGCGCAGTCACGGCGCCTTCGTCAGCATCCAGTTCAGCGTGCCGCGCCAGTCGACCATGCGGATCGGCGTGCCATGCGTGCCGGTCTCGAAACGCACGAAGCGGGTCGGATAGGATTTTTTGGCGAGGATCGAGCGGAAGAAGGCTTCCTGCTTCTCCACCGGGAAGACCACGTCATGGCTGCCCTGGCCGAAGAACACCGGCACGCGGCGCTTGAAGGCAGGGCTGGTCAAAAAGCTGTCGTCCCACAGCGATCCGAGCAGCAGCAGCCCGTTGATGCGGCCGCCCGTATCCCTGCGCGCGGCGAGCTTCCAGCAGATCATCCCGCCCATCGAACCGCAGGCGACGAAGATTTTCGCGCCCGGCGATGCCTCAGCATAGTGACCGATGAGCGCCGCGACCTGCGCGGCGCCCTTGTCGCCGAAATCGGGGAAGTCCGGCGAAAGATAGAGGCCATTGTTGGCGGCCATAAGGTTTTTGATGCGGTTGAAATTGCCGCCGAAGGTGAAGTCGTCGACGCCTTGCTTGCGGCTGCCGCCCTGCCCGTGCAGGTAGAGCACAATAATCGAAGCGCCTTGTGTCCTGCCGACCGCGACATGCCTGATATCGCCGGCATCGGTTTTCAGCATCAAATCCTGCTGCACCTTGCGCACGCCGGGATCGGTATATTGCGCGTGCACGCGCTTTTCCGGCACCTCGTCGCGCTGGTTGATGTCGCGCATCTCGCGATAGTCGAGGACGGTGTAGGCGCCGTTATCGCTCGTCGACAGTGTCGCAGGATAGGCGAAGAGATCGTCCTTGAACGATTTCAGCGAAAGCGTCTGCCCCTCGGCGGCCGAGAGGGAAAGTGCGGTCGCGGTGATCAGGGCGAAGAAAAGTCGATAACGCAAAGCCATGCCGAGAGGCATGCGAAATTCGGCTCTGCCTTGTCAATCCTGCAGAACGCCGCCCGCCTCCTCCAGCGCCTCGCGCGTGTCGACATCGATCGAGGCGCCCTGCCCGATCTCGACGTCGATGACGTCGAGCCCCTCGGCCTCGACCAGATGGCGCGCGCCGGTGTCACCTTCGAGCTGCGCGATGGCCGCGAAAAGCGATCGCGGCAAAAGCACCGGATTGCCGCGCTTGCCCTGATGCGAGGCGCGCACTACGGCGCGGCCGCCGGAGCGGCGGAACGCGTCGATCAGGCTGTCGAGGTCCTTGGACGAAACGCCGGGCATGTCGCCAAGCACGATCATGGCGCCTGCCGCGTCGGGCGCCACCCTTGCGATGCCCGCCTTCAATGACGAAGCGAGGCCATCGGCGAAGTCCGGATTGTCGGCGAGCCTCACAGCGAGACCGGAAAGCGCGGAACGCACACGCTCGCGCTGATGGCCGGTGACGACGATAGTGCTGGCGGCCTTCGAGCCCAGCGCGCGCGAGGCGGTACGGCGCACCAGCGGCTCGCCGTCGAACAGCGCCAGAAGCTTGTTCGGCCCGCCCATGCGGCTCGAACGGCCTGCGGCCAGCAGCACGATATCGACCTTCAACGCCGACCGTGCCGGCTGCGGCGCCGGCTCGCGCGGCTGCGGCCTTGTCGGGATTTCCATCAGAAGCCCGCCGACGCCCATGCCGGCAATATCGCGGGCCGACACCTCGAGCCCGGCAATCAGGCGATCGAGCACCCAGTCGAAGCCATTCTCTTTCGGGCTGCGCGCGCATCCCGGGGCGCCGACGACACGCTTGCCGTCGAGCGTCCCGAGTACCAGCAGATTGCCGGGATCGACCGGCATGCCGGCGCGGACCACGGTACCACCGGCACGTTCGATCGCCGCAGGCACGACATCGGCGAAGTCGCTCATGGCCGAGGCACCGAAGATCACCACCATGTCGTTGTCGCGCGCAAGCTGGGTCGCGGCTGCGGCGACCGGCGCAATCTCGTGCGGCGTGCGCCGTTCGGCCGTCAGCCGGCCGCCGGAACGCGCCAGCCGCGCCTCGGTGACGCGCAGCGTCTTGTCGAGCACGCTCGGCTTGACGCCCGGAAGCACCGTCTGGATGACGCCGACAGTGATGGGGCGATAGGCGTTGACGGCAAAGATCTCGCGGCCGGCGCAAATTCTCACCACGGTGTCCACAAGGCTTGCCGCGACGGCAAATGGGATGATCTTCACCGTCGCCACCATCTGGCCCTTCTCGACCGATGCGTGCTGCGCCAGCGTCGCGATGGTGATGGCCGGATCGACGGCATTGATGGCGTCGATCATCCCGGCATCGACGGTAAAGACGCCCGAGGCTTCCGCATGCAAATTCACCCGCCCGGTCGCGGCCGGCTTGACCTCGATGTTGCGGTGGCTCATGGCGGCGGCGATCTTCGCGGCGGCGGCATCTTCGCCGAGATCGTCCTCGGCGAGCACCGCGGCGACGACTTCACCGACGCCCGCCGCCTTGAGCGCCGCGATGTCCTCGCGGCTCAGCCGTTGCGCCTTGCGGAACCGTTTTTCACCGGCGGTGGTCGCATGCGCCAGCACCGCCCCTTCCGCCTCATCGATCGGAACCGGCCCGAATTTCACGCCACGGCGCCTTTTGCTTCCAGACCGCGTGAGCGGAAGGCGTGGATGGTCTGGGCCAGGACGGCGACGGCGATCTCGGCCGGACTTGCCGCGCCGATGTCGAGGCCGATCGGCGCATGGATGCGGGCGATCTGGTCGGCGCCGGCGCCGAGCGCCAGCAGGCGTTCGACACGCTTGGCGTGAGTCTTGCGGCTGCCGAGCGCCCCGATATAGAAGCACCGCGCGTCGAGCGCCGCCTTCAGCGCAAAATCATCGATCTTCGGATCATGGGTGACGGCGGCAAGCGCGGTATAGCTGTCGAGCGGCTGGCGCTTCAGCACATCCTCCGGCCATTCGGCATGCAGCGCGACGTCGGGAAAGCGCTCCGGTGTGGCAAAGGCGGTGCGCGGATCGATGATCTCGACCGGATAGCCGGCGATCCTGGCCATCGGCGCCAATGCCTGGCTGATATGCACGGCGCCGATCACGACGAGGCGCGGGCGCGGCAGATGCGCGTTGAGAAAGAAGGTCCGCCCTTCCGCTTCCACCGACCGCGAATGGCCGGTGCGGAACGCATTGGCGATTGCCGCTCCGAGATCGCCGGCAACATGATCACCCTCGCGCACGATGCGGTCGCGGCCGTCGCCAAGGTCGGTGACAAGCACCGCGGCGCGGCGGGCGCGGCGTTCTTCGTTGAGCGTCTTCAGGACATACGGATCCACAGCGGTCAGCCCAGCCTTTCGACATAGACCTTGATGCGGCCGCCGCAGGAAAGGCCCACCTGCCAGGCGGTTTCGTCGGCAACACCGAACTCCAGCATCCTGGCCTTGCCCGAGCCGATGACGTCCATCGCTTCCGTCACCACCGCGCCCTCCACGCAGCCGCCGGAAACCGAACCATGGAAATTCCCTTCGGCGTCGATGACAAGATGGCTGCCGACCGGACGCGGTGCGGAACCCCAGGTCTCGACCACGGTCGCGATGGCGACATCCTTGCCATCCTTCATCCAGCTTTCCGCGATGATCAGGGGATCGCGGGCTTCATCGAGATAAATGCTCTCATCCATCGTCGCTTCTCGCAAAGTCTGCTTTTCAAGGGTAACTTTAGTCTTCCCAACGGAAACTTGGTTGGGCGAACATCCCCCAGAATATAAGGCTTCCAAAACAGATGGCTATGCGGCACGCCTCCCGCCAGTTTGCAGCCAGCGGCGCGGATCGACCGCAGCCGCCGGCCGCTGGTCGAGCGAGGCGCAAAGATCGGCCAGCGCGTGGAGATTGTGCACCGCCCGGAACTCGTCGACATAGGGCAGCATCGCTTTCACGCCGCGGGCGCGCGCTTCGAAACCGTCGAAGCGCAACAGCGGGTTGAGCCAGATCAGGCGCCGGCAGGATTTATGCAGCCGCTCCATCTCCTGCGAAAGGCCGATGACGTCGTCCCGCTCCAGCCCATCGGTGATGAGAAGCACCACGGCGCCCTGCCCGAGCACGCGGCGTGACCACAGCCGGTTGAACTCGGCCAGCGTATCGCCGATGCGGGTGCCGCCCGACCAGTCCTTCACCGCCGCCGAGCATTCGGCAAGCGCCTCGTCCGGATCGCGGTGGCGCATCTGGCGGGTCAGGTTGGTCAGCCTTGTGCCGAAGACGAAGACATGCACGCGCCGGCGCTTTTCCGTCAACGCGTGCAGGAAATGCAGGAAGATGCGCGTGTACTGGCTCATCGAGCCAGAGATGTCGGTCAGCACCACCAGCGGCGGATGCACTTCGCGCTGCGACCGGAACTTCGGCAGGATAAGCGCGCCGCCGGTCCGCGCGGCCGAGCGCATCATGGCGCGCGGATCGATGCGGCGCCCCTGCGCGTCGGCCTTGAAGCGCCGTGTGCGGACTAGATCGAAGGGAAGACGCAGGGCCATGATCGCCCTTTTGGCCTCGGCCATTTCGCCGGCGTCCATCTGGGCGAAGTCCTTGCCGCGCAGTACCTCGTTGCCGGAAAAGGTGAGGCGCGCATCGACTTCGATCTCCGGCACTTCCCGCACCGGCTGGTGCTTCCGATGACCCTCGAACATCGCCTGGCTGACGCGGTTCTCCGCCGCCCGCGGCTTCTGCTTTTCAGCGTTGTCCGGCGCGACCGGCGAGAACATCGCCAGCAGCTTCTCGATCAGCTCGCGCGATTTCCAGAACAGGCGGAACGCCTCGTCGAAGACCGGATGATCCTCGCGCCGCGAGACCAGCACCGCATGCAGCGTCCAGTAAAAGTCGTCGCGCGAGCCGATGCCGGCGGCAAGCACCGCCTCGATGGCGTCTTTCACAGAGGCCGGACCGACGCGCATGCCAGCCTTGCGCAAGGCGCGCGCGAAATAGACGATGTTGTCCGCGATACGCCCATCGGCCAGCGCCTCCTTGGGTTCCGGACGCGGCGACGGCATCGCGCCTACTCCGCCGCCGACAGCTCGGCCTTCACCTCATTGAGGATGCGCCGGCCCTCGCCTTCACCGATACGGGCGATGTCGTCCTGGTATTTCAAAAGCACGCCGATCGTGTCCGATACGGTCTCCGGATCGAGCGCCACCTTGTCGAGCTCGGTCAACGCGCCGGCCCAATCGATGGTTTCGGCGACGCCGGGAGCCTTGAACAACTCAACCTGGCGCAGCTTCTGGATGAAGGACACGACCTCCGCCGACAGCCGGCGGTTCGCCTGCGGCACCTTGCGCCGCACGATCTCCAGTTCGCGCTCGGCATTCGGATAATCGACCCAATGATACAGGCAGCGCCGCTTCAGCGCGTCGTGGACTTCGCGCGTGCGGTTGGTGGTGATGATGACGATCGGCGGCTCTTCGGCCTTGATCGTGCCAAGCTCGGGGACAGTCACCTGAAAGTCGGACAGGATTTCGAGCAGGAATGCTTCGAACGCCTCGTCGGTACGATCGAGCTCGTCGATCAGGAACACCGGTGCCGCGCCTTTCTTGCCGGTCAGCGCGTCGAGCACCGGGCGGCGGATCAGGTATTTTTCTGAAAAGACGTTGCGTTCCATGTCGGAGCGCACGACCTTGCCCGCCGCCTCCTCCATGCGGATTTCGATCATCTGGGCAGCGTAATTCCACTCATAGACGGCCGAGGAAACGTCGAGGCCCTCATAGCATTGCAGCCGGATCAGCCGGCGGCCGAGCGCGTCGGCCAGCACCTTGGCGATCTCGGTCTTGCCGACGCCCGCCTCGCCTTCGAGGAACAAGGGCCGCTTCATGCGCAGCGATAAAAACAGCACGGTCGCCAGCGAACGGTCCGCGACGTAGTCCGCGCCGGTCAAAAGGTCGAGCGTTTCGTCGATCGACTTCGGCGCGGGGCGCGGCGCGGTCATCTTGTCTCCGTGGATCCCGCCCGCCCGTTTCAAAGAACGTGATAGCCGCGGTTATGGTAGATCAGCGGCCGCAAATTATCGCCGATGCGCAGGCCTGTCACCTTGCCAAAAAGCACACGGTGGGTGGCCAAATCCTTGGCATCGATGATCTCGCAGTCGAACACGGCAAGCGCGCCTTTCAGCGTCGGCGCGCCGGTCGAGATCACATCCCACTCGGCCAGCGCAAAGCGCTCCTGCACCGGCAGACCGGTGATGCCGGAAAAGCCGACCGAGACGGCTTCCTGGTCCGAGGCGAGCGTGTTCAACGCGAACCTACCGTTCTTGACGAAGGCTTCGTTCTTGGCGTTCTCGCGGTTGAGGCAGACCAGCACCGTCGGCGGCGTGTCCGAGACCGAACAGGCGGCGATCACCGTCGCGCCCCTTTTGCCGCCAGGCCCGTCCGTCGTCACCACATGCACATGGCCGGCGAAATGCGCCATCGCGTCGCGATAGTGCTGCGGCCCGATGTCATTGATCTTGAGCACTCGATAATCCACCTGTCGAAACCAGTTCGTTATATATGGCGGCATATTGCACACCACAAGTTGCCCTGTGGGGGCGAAGTGCTTGACTGCAATCCGCAAATTCGCGTGTTGCGCGGCGCTTAGCCAGCCTTTAGGCATTTCCTGGAATAGTGTCGGGACTTTATTCCCGGCATGGAGGATCTCTTAGCCCGAATGCGTCTTCTTACGACGACATCAGCCGTGCTGCTCTGGCTGTCGCTGGCCGCGAGCGCCGACGCCGAGACGCTGGTCGGCGTTGCCGCGCCGCTTTCCGGTCCGTCGGCGATCCTCGGCAAGCAGGTCGAGGCCGGCGCCGGCATGGCGGCGGAGGCAAACGGCATCGCCATGAAGGTCGTGGACGACGCCTGCACCGCCGATGGCGGCGCCGCGGCGGCAAAGGCCTTCGTCGACGCCAAGGTCAATGTCGTGGTGGGCTTTCTCTGCACGGAAGCGATCGAGGCCGCGCTGCCGATCCTGAAGGATGCCAACATCCCGGTCATCACGGTTGGCGTGCGCACCGAAAGCCTGACGGACCGGCGCGCCAAGACCGGCTGGCCGGTCTACCGGCTCGGCCCGCGTGGCGACGATGAGCGCAACGCGGTTGCCGTCAAGCTTACCCAGCTCTGGCGCGACGACCTGTTCGCCATCGTCGATGACGGCACCATCTATGGCCGCGAGATGGCCGAGACCTTCCGCGCCGCGGCCGAGCAGGCTGCCTTGAAGCCGGTCTTCGTCGACACGTTCCGGCCGCAGCTCGACAACCAGATCGGACTGGTCGGCCGGTTGAAGAAGGCCGGCGCCACCAAGGTGTTCGCCGGCGGAGACGGCGACGATATCGCCATCATGAGTCGCGACGCCGCCCAGCTCAATGCCGGCATAACCTTCGCCGGCGGCGAGAACCTGCGCACGCCGCCGGGCGATGTGCCTTACGCCGTCGGCACTCTGATGATCGCCATGCCCGAATGGGCGGAGGTCGCCGATCCCAAGGTGGTGCAGGCTTTCGGGGCGAAGAAGATCGTGCCGGATGGCTACACGCTGCCGGCCTATGCCGCGGTCGAGGTCGCTAACGCCGCGCTGGCCGGCGCGGAAAGCTCCGGCCAGCCGCTCGGCGAAGCGCTCACCGGCCACGATTTCGCGACCGCGATCGGCACCATCCGCTTCGACGGCAAGGGCGATCTCAGCCAGAACCCGTTCCGCCTCTTCCGCTTCGACGGCGCGCATTTCGTGCTGCTGGAGGACAACTGATGTTCCGCACCGGTCCGCGCAATCTCATCACCGACGTTGACGGCCTTCGCGTCGGCAATGCCGCCGACGCCCGGCTGAAATCCGGCGTCACGGTGGTGCTGTGCGACGAGCCTGCGGTTGCCGGCATTCAGGTGCTGGGCGGCGCGCCGGGTACGCGCGAGACCGATCTGCTCGAGCCGCAGAACTCGATCGCGACGATCCATGCCGTCGTTCTGTCCGGCGGCTCCGCCTTCGGCCTCGACGCCGCCTCCGGCGTGCAGGCGGCGCTGCGCGAGAAAGACATCGGTGTCGAAGTCGGCGGCTTCCGCGTGCCGATCGTGCCGGCCGCGATCCTGTTCGACCTGCGCAATGGCGGGGACAAGGATTGGGGCCGCTATCCGCCCTATCGCGAGCTCGGCTATGAGGCGGTACAGGCGGCAGCGGTGGATTTCGCCATCGGCACGGCGGGTGCCGGCACCGGTGCCCTGACCTCCGGGCTGAAGGGTGGCCTTGGCTCCGCCTCGACCGTGCTCGACAGCGGCGTCACCATCGGCGCGCTCGCCGCCGTCAATCCGACCGGCTCGGTGACGGTCGGCCGCGGGCGCCACTTCTGGGCGGCCCCCTTCGAGATCGGCGACGAGTTCGGCGGCCTGGGCTATCCCGAGCCCATGCCGGAAGACGCAAGGAACATCCTGCTGAAATACCGCGACAGGCGCGTCGGCGGACATGGGGAAGCCGGCAGCACCACCATCGCCGTCATCGCCACGGATGCCGTCCTGACCAAAGCCGCTGCCAAACGGCTGGCGATTTCGGCGCATGATGGCTTCGCCCGCGCCATCTGGCCGACGCACACGCCGGCCGACGGCGACCTGGTGTTTGCCTTGGCGACCGGCAGAAGCGGCATCGAGCTCGGCGCCGATGCCGCGATCGACCTGTTCGCGGCGGCCGGTGCAACCATGGCGCGCGCCATCAGCCGCGGGGTCCATGCCGCGACGCCCGCCGACAGCGATCTGTTCCCGGTCTGGTCGTCGCGCTGATTGGCTCGGCGCCGATCAGGTCGGATCGGATTTTTCTTCCTCGAAGGTGACGGCGACATCGGAATTCGCGGAGAGCCATACCTTTTGCCCGTCGATTTCCGCGACCAGGGCGAGCGAAATGTAGTGGTGATGGCCTTTATGCGAGCCCATGCCGCTGTCGGCCTTGGTCAGCTTGATCCGGTCGCCTTCGACCTTGTCGACGGTGCCGATATGAACGCCATCGGCGCCGATCACTTCCATATGGCCGCGTACCTTGCTGATGTCGGTGCTCATGCTGGTCCTCCGCTGGATGGCGATCTGCCCTTTCGGATGCGAGACGGCCGACAATAACAAATGAACGCCGGATTGGATGCATCGCTCGGCACGTCTCGTTCACCATGGCGTGATAGATATGACGCCGATGAAACTGATGACGCCCAGCCTGTCCGGCCATGCGACGCGCGACGGGACTTGCCGCCTATGACGCCGTTGCAGCAAGTTCCGTTGCGCCACGGTCTCACGGACCGGCTGCGTGCCGCAATCCTTCGGCAAGCGAGACCGCTGTCGGAACCTTGCTCTGGGGCATGGCCATGGGTGGCAGCGCGCTGGCAAATCTTCTGCTGGCAGCCTGGGAGACGCCCGACAGGATCCGCTTTGTCGCGCTGCTATATGGCCTTGGCGGCATGCTCGCCTTCCCGGTCGGGCTGACGCTGGCCAGGCTTGTTTCTCGCGGCCGGGATTGGGAAACAGCGTTGGCCGCGGCATTCGTGTCCCTCCTGGCGACGACACTCGCCTTCACCGGCGGCCTCTTCGCGCTGCAATACCGCTCCTATTACGCCGAGTGGCATGCGCCTGCATTGACGCTGACCTGGGCGTTCGAGTTCGCCTTCACGCTGCTGACCGCGGTCTACCAGTTTCTCGCGCTTGGCGTGCGGCTCTATTTTCCGGCGGGTTTTGCGGCACTTGTCGCGGTCAGCATCTGGTTTGCGCGGCAGCGGCGTTGAGCATCGGGCCAGCCTCTGTTAGGACGCGCCCGACGCTTCTCCCAGGCAGGACTTAGAAAACGGATGATCCCTCGCTATTCCCGGCCGGAAATGGTCGCCATCTGGTCGCCCGAAACCCGCTTCCGCATCTGGTTCGAGATCGAGGCGCATGCCTGCGATGCGCTGGCGGAGTTGGGAGTCATCCCGAAGGAAGCGGCAAGGACCATCTGGGAAAAAGGCGGCGCCGCCAAATTCGATGTCGCCAAGATCGACGAGATCGAACGCGTCACCAAGCATGACGTCATCGCTTTCCTCACCCATCTCGCGGAGTTCGTCGGACCGGATGCCCGCTTCATCCACCAAGGCATGACCTCGTCGGACGTGCTCGACACCTGTCTTGCTGTGCAGCTGACGCGCGCCAGTGACATCCTGCTTGCCGACATCGACGCCCTGCTTGCCGCGCTAAAGCGCCGCGCCTTCGAGCACAAGGACACCGTCACCATCGGCCGCAGCCACGGCATCCATGCCGAGCCGACCACCTTCGGCGTCAAGCTGGCGCAGGCTTATGCCGAGTTCTCGCGCTGTCGCGAGCGTCTGGTGCACGCGCGGGAGGATGTAGCGACCTGCGCCATCTCCGGCGCGGTCGGCACCTTCGCCAACATCGAGCCTTACGTCGAAGAGCATGTTGCGGCAAAGCTCGGGTTGAAGCCGGAGCCGGTGTCGACCCAGGTGATTCCGCGCGACCGGCATGCCATGTTCTTCGCCACGCTTGGTGTCATCGCCTCGTCTGTCGAACGCCTCGCCGTCGAGATCCGCCATCTGCAGCGCACCGAAGTGCTGGAAGCGGAAGAATATTTCTCGCCGGGCCAGAAAGGCTCGTCGGCGATGCCGCACAAGCGCAACCCGGTGCTGACCGAAAACCTCACCGGCCTTGCCCGGCTGGTGCGATCGATGGCGCTGCCGGCCATGGAAGACGTGGCGCTCTGGCATGAACGCGACATTTCGCATTCCTCGGTCGAGCGTATGATCGGGCCGGACGCGACGGTGACGCTGGATTTCGCGCTGGCGCGCCTGACCGGCGTCGTCGACAAGCTGCTCGTCTATCCCGAGAACATGGAGAAGAACCTCAACAAGTTCCGCGGGCTGGTGCATTCGCAACGTGTGCTCCTGGCGCTGACGCAGGCCGGCCTGTCACGCGAGGATGCCTATCGGCTGGTGCAGCGCGACGCCATGAAAGTCTGGGAGCACGGCGCCGATTTCCTCGAGGAACTGCTGGCCGACAAGGACGTCACCGCAGCCCTTTCCGAAGCCGATATCCGCGAGAAATTCGACCTCGGCTACCACACCAAGCATGTCGACACGATCTTCAAGCGGGTGTTTGGGGAAGCTTGATCAGTCTTTCTCCCCGTTCACGCCCGTTTACGGGGAGAAGTTGCCCGAAGGGCGGATGAGCGGCAGCGCCGACTTCGGCGCTGATCGCTTGGCGCGACTGCTCAAGCCTTCCCAGGCACAGTCCTGATCACCGTGCCCCAGGGATCCTCGCGGTTTGTCTCGGCCTTCGCATTGTCCGAGCGCATCTCGACCCAGGCAAGGCCGGAGCGGGACGAATCGCGGCGGCCGGCGCCAGCGCTCTGCCAGGCATTGGCCCCTATATGATGGTGGTAATGGCCGGACGACAGGAACACCGCCTGGCTGCCATATTTGGCGACGGTGTCGAAGCCGAACGCCTCATGCCACCACGCTTCGGCATCTTCCGGCCGGCCGACGCGCAGATGCACATGGCCGATAATGGTGTTTTCCGGCGCGCCCTGCCAGCCGGCATCGCCCGCCGGCACGCTGCCCACCACCGCCGGCAGGTTCAGCCTCTCGGTCGCCATGGCGATCTTGTCACCATTCCATTTCCAGTCCTGCGGACGACGGTCGGCATAGATCTCGATGCCGTTGCCCTCCGGGTCGGTCAGATAGAGCGCCTCGCTGACCAGATGGTCGGACGCGCCCTCGATGCCGATGCGGTTGGCGGCGGCGTGGCTGATCCAGCGGCCAAGATCGGCGCGCGACGGCAGGAGGAAAGCGGTGTGGAAAAGTCCGGCGCTACGCGGATCGTCCGGCTTGGCCGAAGCATCCTGCTCAAGCACCAGCAGCGGGCGATTGGCAGCACCAAGCGTGATCGCGCCGTCGGCGCGGCTCAACTCCTGCAGGCCGACGACGGCGCGGTAATAAGAGGCCAGGCTCTCGGCGTCGCGCGCCTTCAACCCGACGCGCGACACGCTGACCGGGGTGGTCGCGGCAAAAGGCAGTTCGCTCATCAAACTCTCCGTTCCGGCGGCATCCATTCCCGAAATGGGATTCCAGGGCCGCCAGCTCTTGTTCCTTGTTCCCTCTTCAAATCGTCGATTGCGATCGTTCAC
This sequence comes from Mesorhizobium sp. WSM4935, assembly GCF_029625735.1. Lineage (NCBI taxonomy): Bacteria > Pseudomonadati > Pseudomonadota > Alphaproteobacteria > Hyphomicrobiales > Phyllobacteriaceae > Mesorhizobium > Mesorhizobium sp. WSM4935. The sequence continues at coordinate 579,056 of NZ_JARTVR010000003.1, forward strand.
ACAAGGCAGCAAGAATCGAACAGGTTGTTCACAATTGTGATCACACCGATATTGGCGACAGGGTTGCAGGCGAGAAGGCCGCTCGCTACATCGGCGCCATGAAAGTCAAAGACGCAGATATCCTGATCGTGCCGGGCTACACCAATTCCGGCCCCGAGCACTGGCAGACCCGCTGGCAGTCGAAACTGTCGACGGCGCGCCGGGTCGAGCAGGCGGAGTGGACGAAGCCCGTGCGCGAGGACTGGACGGCGAGTGTGGCGAACGCCGTCAACGAGGCCGAGCGGCCGGTGGTTCTCGTTGCGCATTCGCTTGGCGTCGCGGCGGCGGTGCAGGCCATCCCGCAATTCAGAAAGCCGGTCGCGGGCGCCTTCTTCGTCGCGCCGCCGGACGTCTCCAATCCGGAAATCAGGCCGAGGCATCTGATGACTTTCGGCCCTTATTCGCGCGATCCTCTGCCCTTTCCGTCAATCGTGATCGCCAGCCGCAACGATCCGTTCTGCGCCTTCGAGGTCGCCGAGGATATCGCCGCCGCCTGGGGATCGCTGTTCATCGATGCCGGCGAGGCCGGTCACCTCAACCACGACGCCGGCTTCGGTCCCTGGCCCGAGGGTTCGATGACTTTCGCCAAATTCCTGACGGAGTTGAAAGAACCCTGAGACGACCTAAGGTGTGTTGAGATTCAGGTCAGGCCGAGCCGGAGTCGAGGACGGGCGCGAAGCGACCAAAATGGTGGCTTCTGAGAACCGCAGCGGAGCGTACTTCAGTACGTGAGCACCGGAAGCGCAGGAAGCCGGCATTTGCAGGCCGGTCTCACCTGAATATCAATACGCCTCAGGAACCGATCGAATCCCGCATGCTCTTCAGCAGCGTCTTTGCGCCGAGCGAAATCAGCGTGTGGTCCGAGCCCATGGCGAGCAGCCGGAAGCCCATCGACACGACGCGCCCGGCAATCGCCGGTTCGATGACATAGATCGCGGCATGTTTGCCTGCCTTGCGCGTCCGCTCGGCGATCGACGCGACCGTGTCCATCATGCTTTCCAGCGTCGAACTGACGGTGGCGCCGTTCGACCAGGCGATCGAGAAATCGGACGGGCCGACAAAGATGCCGTCGATGCCGGGCGTATCCAGAATACCGTCCAGCGCCTCGAGGGCCGCCCGCGTTTCGACCATCGCGAAAGCCATGGTGCGCTGGTTCGTATCGCGCAGCCATTCGGCATGATCGCCCTTGCCGTGACGCGGAAAAGCGTAGGTCGGGCCCCAGGAGCGCTCGCCCAGCGGCGGATATTTCATCGCGGCGGCGAACTGCCTTGCATCGGCTACGGAATTCACCATCGGCGCGATCACCGCCTCGGCGCCGAAATCGAGCGCGCGGCTCGCCATGTCGAAGCGCCCGACCGGAATACGCACCAGCGCCGGCTTGTTGGCGGCCAGCACCGGCACCAGTCCGCGCAGCACGCTGTCCTCGTGATGGCCGCCATGCTGCATGTCCAGGGTGACAGCATCGAAACCCTGCTTGGCGATGATCTCGACCGTCAGCGCGTCCGGCACGCCCGACCACGCGGTGAAAAGCGTTTCGTCGGCGGCCAGGCGGGATTTGAGCGACATCGGAATTTCCTTGTTAATAATCCGCAGTTTCGGCCGGAAACAGTGTGAAGGCAAAGAAAAACCGCCCGGTTTTGCTGGGCGGTCCATTGGTCCAGTCAGGGCAATTCCAGGAAAAGCGTGTGACGTTTAGGTTCGGCGACTTCGCCGTAACCTTCCGTCTGGAATTGCGTAAAAACAAAGGGATAGAGCACGATGCCGAAAAGCGTGGAGCGGTTTTCCGGCGACACCATGCCCGCACAGCCTCAGCTGTTCTTGATGTGCTCGATCGCCTGCGCCATCAATTCGTCCATGGTGCGGCGGATCTGGTGGTCGGACTGGTTGACGCCGGCGGCATCGAAATCCTTGCGGATCTTGCGGAAGACATCGTGGTCGCCCGCTTCCTCGATATCGGAGACGACCACTTCCTTGGCATAGGCTTCGGCATCGGCGCCGGATTTGCCGAGCTTCTCGGCGGCCCAGAGGCCAAGCGCCTTGTTGCGGCGCGCCGAGGCCTTAAAGCGAAGTTCCTCGTCGAAGACGAACTTGCGCTCAAAACCCTCTTCGCGGTCTTTCATGCTGCTCATGACGTCTCTCCGATCAATCCGATTCGCTTGGCGATGAATATGTGTGATGGGCAAGCACAAACCAAAAGGCCGCGGGTCGGTCAATATGCTTCCTCGCATGCTGCGCTGCGGCATTTCGGTTCCGAAAGCGGTTGATTCGCGGGATTTGCCGATTGAGCAAACAAGACGATTGCGATAACACCGGCATTGAACGCCGCCTTCGCCATACTAATTTAGGCAGACGGACAGGAACCGGTCGCTTGCCCCCTGCCCGCAGATCCAGAGAAAAAATCAGATGAAAAATCGCCGCCGCATTTACGAAGGCAAGGCCAAGATCCTCTATGAGGGACCTGAGCCGGGGACGCTGATCCAGTTTTTCAAGGACGATGCCACCGCATTCAACAAGAAGAAGCATGAAGTGGTCGACGGCAAGGGCGTGCTCAACAACCGCATTTCCGAGCACATCTTCAACCACTTGAACCGCATGGGCATCCCGACCCACTTCATCCGCCGGCTGAACATGCGCGAGCAATTGATCAAGGAAGTCGAGATCATTCCGCTCGAGGTCGTCGTACGCAACGTCGCCGCCGGCTCGCTGTCCAAGCGCCTCGGCATCGAGGAAGGCACGGTGCTGCCGCGCTCGATCATCGAATTCTATTACAAGGCCGACGCGCTCGACGACCCGATGGTGTCCGAAGAGCACATCACCGCCTTCGGCTGGGCCAGCCCGCAGGAAATCGACGACATCATGGCGCTCGCCATCCGCGTCAACGATTTCCTCTCCGGCCTGTTCCTCGGCGTCGGCATCCAGCTTGTCGACTTCAAGATCGAATGCGGCCGCCTGTTCGAGGGCGACATGATGCGCATCGTCGTCGCCGACGAGATCTCGCCGGATTCCTGCCGGCTGTGGGATGTCGCGACCCAGGACAAGCTCGACAAGGACCGTTTCCGCCGCGATATGGGCGGCTTGGTCGAAGCCTATCAGGAAGTCGCCCGCCGCCTCGGCATCATCAACGAGAACGAGCCGCCGCGCCCGACGGGTCCCGTACTCGTGGCCTCCTCCGAGGCGCCCAAGGGCCTGAAGCACTGACTACCAGGCCGCCGGATAACGGCAGGCCTTTTCCTAAATGACCGTTTGCCCAGGAGTATCGATGAAAGCCCGTATCACCGTCACCCTCAAGAACGGCGTTCTTGACCCGCAGGGCAAGGCGATCGAGCACGCGCTCTCCGGGCTGGGTTTCGACGGCGTCGGCCAGGTGCGCCAGGGCAAGGTGTTCGACATCGAGCTCACCGGAACCGACAAGGCCAAGGCCGAAGCCGACCTGAAGGCCATGTGCGACAAGCTTCTGGCGAACACGGTGATTGAGAACTACGCGGTGGAGATCGCCTGACAATGAAATCAGCCGTCGTCCTCCTGCCTGGCCTCAACCGCGACCGCGACATGATCGCGGCGCTGACCAAGATTTCCGGTCAGGCGCCGGCGACCGTCTGGCAGACCGATACCGAAATTCCCGATGTCGACCTGATCGCCATCCCCGGCGGCTTCTCCTTCGGCGATTATCTGCGCTGCGGTGCGATTGCGGCGCGCATGCCGGTGATGCGGGCGGTCGCCGAAAAGGCCGCCAAGGGCGTGACCGTCATCGGCGTCTGCAACGGTTTTCAGATCCTGGTCGAGGCGGGACTGCTGCCCGGCGCCTTGATGCGCAACGCCTCGCTGAAATTCGTCTGCCGGCAGGTGAAGCTTGAGATCGCCAACGCCAACACCATGTTCACCCGCCGCTACCAGCCCGGACAGGTCATCCGCTCGCCCGTGGCGCATCACGACGGCAATTATTTCGCCGATGCCGAGACGCTGGCGCGGCTCGAAGGCGAAGGCCAGGTGGTGTTCCGCTACGCCGAGGGCACCAATCCCAACGGCTCGATCAACGACATTGCCGGCATCGTCAACGACAAGGGCAACGTGCTCGGCCTGATGCCGCATCCCGAGAACCTTATCGAAGCCGCGCATGGCGGCAATGACGGACGGGCGCTGTTCGAAAGCGCCCTCGGCATCGCGGCTTGATTCTTTAATATCCTATCGGAACGCGGGGGCGGACTGACCATGAGACTGACGATTGCTCGCCTTGCTCTCCTGGCCGCCACCGGGCTCGCCTTGGCTTCCTGCCAGTCCGGCCCCAAAACCTCGCCCGTTCACTCAGGCAAAAGCGCCTCGCTGCTTGCCATGGAACAGGTCGCCATCGCGGCCCATAAATGCTGGATCGCCAGCAAGGATCCGGCTTTCAAGGCCTATCAGATGGCCAACGAACTCAATTCCTACAGCGGCACGCCGCGCTTCCTGCTCGTGCCCGCCAAGCACTATGGCGGCAAGCCGCTGCTGGTCGTGCAGGCGCAAGGCAATTCCAGCCGCGTCGACGTGTTCGGGCCGCTGATGAATGAGCCTCTCGGCGCGCGCATCGGTGCCGACATCGCCCGCTGGCAGGCCGGCAATCCGTCCTGCGCGGCTGCCGCGTGACCCTGCGATGGGCCGGTTCCTGCAGATCGCGGGACTGGTTATCGGGCTGATTGCGCTTGTCCTGCAATTCGCCATCACCATACCGGCATCGATGGCGGCGGGACGCAGCCTGTTCGGCTCGATCGTCTTCTATTTCAGCTTCTTCACCGTCCTCACCAACATCGCGGCGGTGATGGTTCATGCGGCACTGGTCTCGCCAGCCGGCTATGCCTGGTTCCCGGCCTTCGCCGGGCAACGCCTGCGGTCCGGCGTGGCGGTGGCCATCACGCTGGTCTTCATCGTCTACAGGACGGTGCTTGCGGGCCTTTGGCAACCGCAAGGCCTGTTCCTGCTTTGCGACATCCTGCTCCACTACATCACGCCGTTGATCTTCGTACTGTGGTGGCTCATTGCCGGTGCCGATGGCAAGACGCGCTGGCGCGATATCTCCTGGTGGATGATCTATCCGCTCGCCTATCTCGCTTACGCGCTGATACGCGCGCCCTTCGCCGGCGAAGTGCCCTACCCGTTCCTCGACGTCGCCAGGAACGGCATGGCCAGCGTCGCCGTTTCGGCCCTGGGCGTCACGGCATTGTTCATCGGATTGAGCGTGCTTGCCGTACTGATCGATCACGGCGCAGGCGGGTTGCGGGGCAAGCCCGCAACCCGGATGGGATAAGCCTCACTCCCAAAACGCCTTGATGCCTTCGCGATGGGCGTCGCAGCGCGAGATGCCGATGTCCTTCAACTGATCGTCCGTCATCTCCATGAGTGCCAGGCGGCCGCGCCGGCGCTCGAGCATGCGGTCGATCTGCCTGGCGATGGAACGGAGCACAACCACCAGGCGGCCGGCGAAGCCGCGATGGGCCAAGGGCTCGGCCTGCGCGCCAAAAGCCGGGCGAGCATAGCGAATTGTCTCGATTGTATCCATTGTTGTCCTGCCTTGTCCCGATTGTACCTCGCCATCGCGAGATCGATATGAATTGACTCATCGCGCGGTGCAATATAGAAAATTGTCACCATGACAAATTGGCTCCCCGATCTTTCCTCCGGCTCCGGCCCGCTCTATCAGCGTCTTGCTGACAGCATTGAGTCAGATATCGACAAGGGCGTTATCGACGCCGGTGCAAAACTGCCGCCGCAGCGCGACCTCGCCTATGACATCGGCACGACCGTCGGCACGATCGGCCGGGCCTATCAGTTGCTGCGCGAGCGCGGCCTGGTGAGCGGCGAGGTCGGTCGCGGCACCTACGTGCTTGGACAGCGCACGGAGGTCCCGAAATCGGATGTCGAGCCAGCCTTGCAAGGCACGCGCCCCATCGACGCGCCGAGCGGCAAGCTGCGCTTCGACAGCACCGCAGCGCCCGATGTCGGCCAGGGCGCGGTGATTGCCGACATGCTGGCGCGCACGGCGCAGGAGCATCCGCACGACATTTCGAGCTATACGCGGGATTTTCCCGAGCGCTGGTACGAGGCGGGGAGCCGCTGGCTGGCGCGCAATGCCTTCCGCCCCTCGCCCGATTCGATCGTGCCGACGCTTGGCACCCATGCCGCGGTCATGGCGGCGATCGCGGCACTGACCATGCCCGGCGACTACGTGGTCTTCGAGCATCTCACCTATTCGCAGATCGCGCGCAGCGCCGGGCTGATCGGGCGCCGCACGGCGCTGGTTTCGGCTGACGAGGGTGGCATCGATCCGGACGATTTCGAGCGCGTCTGCGCGCAGAAACATCCAAAGGTGATGTTCCTGATGCCGACCGCGAAGAACCCGACCTTGGTGACGTTGTCGGCGGAGCGGCGGCAGGCGATCGCAAAGATTGCGCGCGAGTACAATGTCGCCCTCATCGAAGATGACCTTTACGGCGAGCTCACCGACGACCCGACACCGCTGCTGGCCGAATATGCGCCCGAGCGCACGATCGTCGCCGGCGGTCTGTCGAAGTCGGTCGCGGCCGGCGTGCGCGGCGGCTGGCTTTCCTGCCCGCCGGCCTATCGCCACCGCATCCGTGTCGCCCACAAGATGATGACCGGCGGCCTGCCCTTCCTTCTGGCCGAGGTCGGCACGCGGCTGGTGATATCGGGCCAGGCGGACGAAATCCGCAAGCGCTGCATTGCCGAAATCCAGGCGCGCCTTGCCATCGTGCGTGACATGCTGGCGGGGTTCGACTTCAAGGCGCGGGACAACGTGCCCTTCGTTTGGCTTACCTTGCCGGACCCATGGCTGTCCGGCACCTTCAAGAACGCCTGCCTCGCGCAAGGCGTGCTCATCGACGACGAGGACGAGTTCAAGGCCGGCCGCTCCGAGCAGGTCTTTCACGGCGTGCGCTTTGGCGTGTCGCAACCGCGGCAAAGCAAGGATGTCGCCGGCGGCGTGGCGGTCATCCGTCGTCTGCTCGACGAAGGCCGCGCCGGCTACGACAGTTTTTCCTGATCAAGCCGGCAAGCCTCGGAGCATCGCCGGCAGTGGCGGTTTTCCGGCATTTTCCCTATCTGGTGGGGGTGTATCGCGCGAAAGCTTGCGATAAGAGGAGACTCAAAGAAACGCCCCTCTCCCACGGACAAAAATCGCCGCTCATGACCATTTCCAATTCCGTGCCGATCACCCCCGAGCTCGTCGCCGCGCATGGGCTCAAGCCCGACGAATACCAGCGCATCCTCGATCTGGTCGGCCGCGAGCCAAGCTTCACCGAGCTCGGCATCTTCTCGGCGATGTGGAACGAGCACTGCTCCTACAAATCCTCCAAGAAATGGCTGCGCACGCTGCCGACCAGCGGCCCGCAGGTCATCCAGGGTCCGGGCGAGAATGCCGGCGTGGTCGACATCGGCGACGGCGACTGCGTCGTCTTCAAGATGGAGAGCCACAACCACCCCTCCTACATCGAACCTTATCAGGGTGCCGCGACCGGCGTCGGCGGCATCCTGCGCGACGTCTTCACCATGGGCGCGCGGCCGGTGGCGGCCATGAACGCGTTGCGCTTCGGCGCGCCGGATCATCCCAAGACCCGGCATTTGGTCGCGGGCGTGGTTTCCGGCGTCGGCGGCTACGGCAATTCCTTCGGCGTGCCGACCGTCGGCGGCGAGGTCAATTTCGATGCCCGCTACAACGGCAACATCCTGGTCAACGCCTTCGCGGCGGGCCTTGCCAAGACCGACGCCATCTTCCTGTCGCAGGCCAAGGGCGTCGGCCTGCCGGTCGTCTATCTCGGCGCCAAGACCGGACGCGACGGCGTCGGCGGCGCCACCATGGCTTCGGCCGAATTCGACGACAAGATCGAAGAGAAGCGCCCGACGGTGCAGGTCGGCGATCCCTTCACCGAAAAATGCCTGCTGGAAGCCTGCCTCGAGCTGATGGCGTCGGGCGCCGTCATCGCCATCCAGGACATGGGTGCGGCCGGCCTCACCTGCTCGGCCGTCGAGATGGGCGCCAAGGGCGACCTCGGCATCGAGCTTGACCTTGACAAGGTGCCGGTGCGCGAGGAGCGCATGAGCGCCTATGAGATGATGCTGTCGGAAAGCCAGGAGCGCATGCTGATGGTGCTGCGCCCCGAGAAGGAACAGGAAGCCGAGGCGATCTTCCGCAAATGGGGCCTCGACTTCGCCATCGTCGGCAAGACCACCGACGATCTGCGCTTCCGCGTCATCCACCAGGGCGACGAGGTCGCCAATTTGCCGATCAAGGAACTTGGGGACCAGGCGCCGGAATATGACCGCCCCTGGGTCGAAGCGAAAAAGCCGGCGCCGCTGGCGGCAAATAATGCGCCAAAGGCCGATGTCGCCGACGCGCTGCTGAAAATGCTCGGCGGGCCGGACCTCTCCTCGCGCCGCTGGGTGTGGGAGCAGTATGACACGCTGATCCAGGGCAATTCGCTGCAGATTCCGGGCGGCGATGCCGGCGTCGTGCGCGTCGAAGGCCACCCGACCAAGGCGCTCGCCTTCTCCTCCGACGTCACGCCGCGCTATTGCGAGGCCGATCCTTACGAAGGCGGCAAGCAGGCCGTGGCCGAATGCTGGCGCAATCTCACCGCCACCGGCGCCTTGCCGCTCGCCGCCACCGACAACCTCAATTTCGGCAATCCGGAGCGGCCCGAGATCATGGGCCAGTTCGTCGGCGCCATCAAAGGCATCGGCGATGCCTGCCGCGCGCTCGGCTTCCCGATCGTTTCCGGCAATGTCTCGCTCTACAACGAGACCAACGGCCGCGGCATCCTGCCGACGCCGACCATCGGCGGCGTCGGGCTGATCGCCGACTGGTCGAAAATGGCGCGCGTCGGCTTTGCCGCCGAGGGCCAGATGATCGTGCTGGTCGGCGCGCCGCCGAGCTGGGGCAGCCATCTCGGCCAGTCGATCTACATGCGCGACATCCACGGCCGCACCGACGGTCCGCCGCCGCCGGTCGATCTCGCGCATGAGAAGCGCGTCGGCGACCATGTGCGCGCGCTGATTGCTTCCGGCATCGTGACCGCCGCTCATGACGTTTCCGACGGCGGCCTTGCCGTGGCGCTGGCTGAAATGGCGATGGCCTCCGGCATCGGCGCCACCATTCCAGGGCTCACCGGCACCGACCCGATCCCGGTCTGGTTCGGCGAGGACCAGGGCCGCTATCTGCTCACGCTGTCGATCGACCCGCAGAGCGGCGAATGGGACAGGATCCGCGAGGAACAGGGCAAGCTCGGCATCTTCGCACCCTGGATCGGCACCACCGGCGGGCATGAATTGAAGCTGGGTGACGCACGGCCGATCCCGGTCAGCGAATTGACCGCCGCCCATGAGGGCTGGTTCCCGCGCTTCATGGACCAGGCCAGTTGACCAGAAGCATGTCTCCCGAAAGTGTGCAGCGGTTTCGGGAAAAAGATATGCTTACGACAAAAGACTTAAATCATGTCGCTAAATCCTTTCTTATGCGACATGATTTAACCGCCAGGGCGCTGCTTGCAGCCGTCTTCTGGCCATCGCTGTTCTTTTTCTGGTTCCTCGGCCCGTTCGTCTTTCTGCTGCTGTCGACGACCTCGAGCGAGGTCTGTCCGCGTCTGGAAACCCGCGCCGAGTTCCTTGCGGCGGCCAACGGCACGCTGCCGATGCTCGTCGTGCAGACATTGATCTACGCGGTTCCGATCGTTTGCCTGGTGCTCTGGAACAGGCTTTCTCCGGAGCCGGCGCGGGCACCACTCATTGCGACCTGCATCAAGCTCTTCGCCGCCGCGGTGGGTGGCCGGGGCGGTTTCGGATTATGGCTCGTCCTTGATCTGCGACGGCTACGGTCAGGCCTTTTTCTCAAACGCATGGCGGATGACGAGCTATCTTCCCGTCGTCAGCCTGGTGATCAACATCCCTCTTTACGTGCTGGTTTTCAGCCTCGGCCGCGCCTATTCGACGCGCGATGACATCACCGAAGACGGCGTGGTTCATCCCAGCCAGGAGAACCCCTAGGCTTCATCACCCGACGGAACGGCTTCAATCCGGGCCGGAAAGGCTTTAGGCTCACGCCGAGTCACATACACAGCCTGCGCGCTTGGAACAGGATTTTGCCATGGCAATGGATGCTCACGACATTGAAAAACTGATCAAGGAAGGCATTCCGGACGCCAAGGTGACGATCCGCGACCTGGCGGGCGATGGCGACCATTATGCGGCGGAAGTGGTGGCCGAGAGTTTTCGCGGCAAAAGCCGTGTCCAGCAGCACCAGATGGTCTATGACGCGCTGAAGGGCAAGATGGGCGGCGTTCTGCACGCGCTGGCACTGCAGACCAGCGTCCCGGACTGAGCCTTGACGCGGCCGCGGTCAAATCTTGACCAGCATCGCCGTCAGGTACATGAAGCCGACGCCGGCTGCCAGCCCGGCCATTGCGGGCGGTGCAAGCAAGGCGCGCGAGCCATCGGTGCGCTGGCGAAGCTGCAGCGAAACCATTTCGACGATCACTTGCAGGATCGCCCCGGCGCCTACCGCCAGCGCCAGCGCCGACCATTGCGGCGCATAGGCGAGGCTGCCGATCCATAGACCGACGACGGCGGGCCCGCCCGCAAGCAGCGTCAGTGCGACGAAAGCGCTGAGCGGCGGTCGCTGCTTCAGGATCGGGGCGGCGATGCCGATGCCTTCGGTGATGTTGTGCAAGGTAAAGCCGAGAACCAGGAAAGTGCCGAGGCCGGCCGCACCCGAGGCGAAGGCTGCGCCGATCGCGAGCCCCTCCCCGAGATTGTGCAGGCCGATGCCGAGTGCAATAAAGGTGGAGAGCGCCAGACCGGTCGGGGTTCCGCCGCGCCGGCCCGCCGCCAGGAGCAGGAGGAAGCTGGCGGTTGCTGCGAGCATGATCAGGGTCGGCCCCTGGAACAGGGCGGCTGCTTTGCCGGCCAGTTCGAACGCGTCCTCGAGCGTGTCGACGAAAAGGAAGGCGAGGAGACCGACGGTCATCGACAGGAGGAAATCCATGCCGCCGCGCCCGATTCCGCGAAGCGCCGGATAGAACATCAGGCCGATCGCCACGGGCAGGATGCCGACGAAGGCGCCGAGCACCGCCTGCCCGGCGAAGCTCGGCGAATCGCGCGTCGGCGTCGGCACTGCGACGGCGATCTCATGGCCGAACGTCGTCCCGGTGCTGGTCACGACGTTGACCGCATGCGCCTCCCCCAGCACCCAAGGGTATGGCAGCGCGATCCACGCCGTAGCGCCGCGCGCGATCGGCCCCGGCGGATCTTGCGTGAATTGCCAGTAGGCGTCGTCGACCTGGACCTGCGCGATCGTCATCGGTTCCGACCCGCCGGCCCGCACGAGGATTCGAATGCCGTCATTGCCAAGTATCGTCCGCTCGAAGGTGAGGTTCTCGACCGGCGGCGCGCCGTTGCGAAAGCCCGACAGCGGGTCGGAAGAAACCATCCATGCGACCGCGAGCCCCAGCACGGCGAGCGGCAGTCCGATCCAGAGCAGAGAGGCCCAGCGCGGCCGGCCGGCCTGTGTATCCCGCGAGGTCTGGCCGACATCGGTCAAGACACGGTCTCCACGACGTCGAACATGCCCGACCACCCGAGTTCGGTGAATTCGGACTGGTGCGGATGGAACATGTAGAGCCCGGGTTCGTGCTCCTTGAAATGGAATTCCAGGATACCGCGCTCGGCCTGGCATTGCGTGATCAGGTCGACGGTCTTCAGTGTCGGGGTAAGGGTAGTGCCCTGATTGTAGTAGTCGAAGAAATTGGCATGCAGATGGAAGGAGTTGATTGGGTCGAACTCGACCAGGTTGACGAGATAGATCCGGACAGGCTTGTGCCTCAGCACCCGTATCGGCTTCTTCGCGTAGGCATGGGCGACGGTGTTGACGGCATAGACTTCGTTCTCGTTGTCGAAATTGGTGTCGAAGGCGTTCATCACCATCACGAATTCCTGCCAGCCGGCATTCTCGGGCGTGCCGAGCAGGCGCGAGCGGGCGACCGCCTCGTGCTCCGGATGCCGGGCGGGGTCGGGATCGACCACGAAGGCGCCGTACATACCCTTCTGGATGTGCCGCTTCAGCGGCAGTGCGTGGCAATGATAGAGATGGCAGCCGAACGGCCTGGCGTCGAACTCGTAGACGAACTCCTCGCCTGGCCCGATCAGGCCGGCGCCGGGAACGCCGTCCATCCGTGCTGCATGAATGCCGTGGAAATGCATGGAATGCGGATGCGAGCCGTTGTTGCGGAAGACGATTTTCAAGCGATCGTCTTCGGTCGCCCGCAGCGACGGCCCCGGCACGCGGCCATTATAGGTCCACGCCGGGAACAGGATGCCGGGCGCGATCTCGATCTCCTTGTCCTCGGCCGTGACCTCGAAGGTGCGGAGCGTTCGCCCATCCGGCAGCATCGACACCGTTCCGGTCTCCCAATCGCCGAGCAGCTTCGCGGGATCGAAACCGTTGCGGCTGTCGTCGACCTCGCCGACCGTGATCATCGCCCCATGCGCGGACAGGTGCGCCGGCTGCGGTTCGGCCGCCGCCGATGTTCCGTGACCCTCGTGGCCACCCTGCCCGCGCGCCGCGCTCGCCACCACCGCAGTGCCGCCTGCCGCCAAGCCGCCGGCCAGAAGCAGCCTTCGATCGAGCTTGTGTTCCAGCAAGGATTTCGCTTCGCGCATGTCCGCTTCCTCCACGCGCCAGGAAGAATAGCGCATGCTTCAAGATTTAGCTATAGCTATATTTTGGCGAATGCGCATCCGGAAACCGGGGGGGTCACTGGGAGGGATTTGTCCGGCCTACCGGCCCGAATTGGCCCAATGGCGGACCAAAGCTTTGCGCCATTCAAGTAGCGTCGCGGCTAACGTCTTGTTTCAGCCACCCTGTGGGTTTATTTGAAGGACATGCTTCGAGCCTGACTCCCACAGGCGTGAAAGGATTGTCCATGACCGGCATCAGCGACTACATCGACAATGAAGTGAAGAGCAACGACGTCGTGCTCTTCATGAAGGGCACGCCCGGCTTCCCGCAATGCGGGTTCTCCGGCCAGGTGGTGCAGATCCTCGACTACATCGGGGCCGACTACAAAGGCGTCAACGTGCTCGACTCGGCCGAACTGCGGCAGGGCATCAAGGACTATTCGAACTGGCCGACCATCCCGCAGCTCTATGTGAAGGGCGAATTCGTCGGCGGTTGCGACATCGTGCGCGAGATGTTCCAGGCCGGCGAGTTGCAGGATTTCCTGATCGAAAAGGGCGTCAGCGTCAAAGGCGCCGCCTGATCCAATTCTTGCTCGCCGGCGCGGAGGCTGACCCTTCCGGCCGGCAAGCATCGCCCGGGGCTGCCCCCACCTCGGCAATTCATGAACCCCGAACATCGGGGATGAGACGAACCAGTGCGCCGGCCAGCCGGCGCTTGTTCGTTTGAAAGATCGGACTTTGCCGTGGACAAGCAGGTAGAAGCGTCGCAACGGGCAAGCAGCTTGCCCATTCCGCGCTGGGAATTCATCGCGCTCTGCGCGGCGCTCATGGCGCTCAACTCCTTGGCCATCGACATCATGCTGCCGGCACTGCAGCAGATCGGCGCCTCGCTCGGAGTCGAGAGCGAGAACCACCGCCAATATGTCATCACCGCCTATATGCTCGGCTTCGGCGGCGGACAGCTTTTGTTCGGGCCTATTTCGGATCGCTTCGGGCGCCGCGCGCCCCTGGTCTTTGGCCTGGTCGTCTATGTCGTAGCCGCGGCCGCCGCCGCCATAGCGCCCAGTTTCGCCCTGTTACTGACCTGGCGCCTCGTCCAGGGCATCGGCGCGGCCGCAACCCGCGTCATCGCGGTCTCGATCGTGCGCGACACGTTCGAAGGCCGGCGTATGGCCGAGGTGATGTCGCTGATCTTCATGGTGTTCATGGCCATCCCGGTCATCGCGCCCGGCATCGGCCAGTTCGTCATGCTGTTCGCCAGCTGGCACTGGATTTTCGTGACCATGGCTATCGGCGCGCTGATCGTTTCGACCTGGGCTTTGCTGCGCCTGCCTGAGACGCTGCATCCCGAATATCGCCGCCAGCTCACGGCAGGATCCGTGCTCGGCGGCTTCCGCATCGTGCTCACCAATCGGCTCACGCTTTGCTACGCCTTTGCCAGCACCTTCATCTTCGCCGCCATGTTCGGCTTCATCAGTTCGGCGCAGCAGATCTACATCGACATCTTTCACGTCGGTGAATTGTTCCCGCTGATCTTTGCCGGCGTCGCCGGCGTGCTTGCCTTCTCCAACTATCTCAACTCGCGGTTGGTCGGACAGATCGGCATGCGCCGCCTGTCGCAAGGCGCGCTGCTTATCTTCCTGTGCATCAGCCTTGCCTGGCTGGTGGTCTCGCTGGAGATGCAGATGCCGCTCTGGCTCTTCATCACCTTCTTCGCCGGCGCGATGCTGCCATTCGGCGGACTGGGCGCAAATTTCAACGCCTTGGCCATGGAGCCGCTCGGCGAACTCGCCGGCACGGCGGCATCCATTCTTGGTTTCATGCAGACTTTTCTCGGCGCCCTCATCGGCGCGGCGATCGGCCAGGCCTATAACGGTACGGTGACGCCTCTGGCCGCGGGCTTCTGCAGCGTTTCGGTCGCGGCTTTGCTGATGATCCTGATCGCCGAGCGGGGCAGGATGTTCCAGCCCCACAATCCCCCCGTTTCGGGGCACGTCACCGATCTGCATTAGACCATTTCACCGTTTCACGGAAACGGTGAAATGCTCCTATCTCCTCGTTTTTTACGCAATTCCGGACGGAAAACCGCTCACACTTTTCCTGGAATTGCTCTAATTGCTCTCTGGCCGGCAGATCGCCGGCCGGGCGCAGATTCTACTCGGCCCAGAGCTCGCGGCGCAACTCGTCCCAGCTCTGCTTGTCGGGCGCGACCAGAAGGCCGCCGTCGACATGCGAGGGCAGGTAGGCGCTGCCGTCGACGCGCGCGACATAGCCGCCGGCTTCCTGATGGATCAGCGCGCCCGCCAGATGATCCCAGGGCATCAGCTTGTTGTAGAGCACGAAATGGGCGTGGCCGCTGGCTAGAAGCCGGTATTCATGGGCCGCGCAGCGATAGGCGAATTGCGACAGCGTCTTGGTCTGGTTGCGGGCAAGCCGCGAGCGTTCAGGCTCCTGGAGAAACTGCCAGGAAACGGCGCCGGTCATCTGCGACATCGGCACCGGCGCCGCGACTTGTACCTTCTCCAGCGCGCCATGTGCATGGCGGATATGGCTGCCGGCGCCCTTGGCGCCGATCAGCCAGTCCTTGCCGATCGGGTCATAAATGATACCGGCGATGGTCTCGCCGTTGACGACGACGCCCGCCATGACGCCGAACAGCGGCACGCCGGACGCGAAGTTGAAAGTGCCGTCGACCGGATCGATGACGAAGGCAAGCGCGGCATCACCAAGGCCCGACAGCAGCGCCGGATTGTCGGAACAGGCTTCCTCGCCGACCACCATGGCGTCGGGATAGCGCTCGAGCAGCCGGGCAGTGATCAGCCGTTCGGCATTGACATCCGCCTCGGTGACGAGGTCGGCGGCGGACGTCTTCTGGCGGACGTCGCCCTCGCCCAGCCGGCGGAAGCGCGGCATGATTTCAACCCTGGCTGCATCGGCAAGAAGGTCGGCCAGCCAGTCGATCGCGCGGTCGTCAAATGTCATCGGAAATGTCTTGCCCCGTGTTCGTGGCGAGCCCCGCGAAGTCGAACAGCTTCCTGTCCAACAGGTGCGAAGGCCTTACATTGGTCATGGCGCGGATCATCGTGTCCTTGCGGCCCGGCATGCGCTTCTCGATGTCGTCGAGCATCGCCTTCATGGCATTGCGCTGCAGCCCTTCCTGGCTGCCGCAGAGGTCGCATGGGATGATCGGGAATTTCATCGCATTGGCGAACTTCTCGAGGTCGGCCTCGGCACTATAGGCAAGTGGCCGCAGCACCATGACGTCGCCTTCGTCATTGAGGAGCTTGGGCGGCATGGCGGCGAGACGTCCGCCATGGAACAGGTTCATGAAGAAGGTTTCGAGGATGTCCTCGCGGTGATGGCCAAGCACCAGCGCCGAACACCCCTCCTCGCGCGCGATCCGGTAGAGATGGCCGCGCCGCAGCCGCGAGCAGAGCGAGCAATAGGTGCTGCCCTCCGGAAGCTTGTCGGTCACCACCGAGTAGGTGTCCTGGTATTCGATGCGGTGCGCGATCCCGTTGGCGTTGAGATAATCGGGCAGGATGTGCTTTGGAAAATTCGGCTGGCCCTGGTCGAGATTGCAGGCGAGCAGTTCCACGGGGAGCAGCCCGCGCCATTTGAGGTCGAGCAGGATGGCGAGCAGGCCGTAGGAATCCTTGCCGCCGGAGAGCGCCATCAGCCAGCGTTCGCCCGGCTTCACCATGGCGAAATCCTCGATCGCCTGGCGGGTGAGCCTTAAGAGCCGCTTGCGCAGCTTGTTGAATTCGACCGAGGACGGCACGTCGCGGAACAGCGGGTGGAAACCGCCGTCAATCTCGTCGCCGATCGGCTCGAGGGATTTCACGTCTGGCAGCATGTTCATTGCGCCGGCCTCATGGTTCTATTGGCGCTCGGATTAGCGGACCTGACCGCCAAAGAAAAGGCCGCCCCGAGAGGCGGCCTTGGATGCTGCGGCTGGTTGCTGCCGATCAGCGCGAGTAGAATTCGACGACCAGGTTCGGTTCCATCTGCACGGCGAACGGAACGTCCGACAGGCCTGGAACGCGAGCGAAGGTCGCGGTCATCTTGTTGTGGTCGGCTTCGATATAGTCCGGCACGTCGCGCTCGGCGAGAGCGACCGATTCCAGCACCATGACGAGCTGCTTCGACTTCTCGCGCACCTCGATGACGTCGCCCGGCTTGCAGCGATACGAACCGATGTTGGTGCGCTTGCCGTTTACGTTGACATGGCCGTGGTTGACGAACTGACGGGCGGCGAAGATGGTCGGCACGAACTTGGCGCGATAGACGATCGCGTCGAGGCGCGACTCCAGCAGGCCGATCAGGTTCTCGGAGGTGTCGCCCTTGCGGCGGTTGGCCTCTTCATAGACCTTGCGGAACTGCTTTTCCGAAACATCGCCATAGTGACCCTTCAGCTTCTGCTTGGCGCGCAGCTGCAGGCCGAAGTCGGAAAGCTTGCCCTTGCGGCGCTGGCCGTGCTGGCCGGGGCCATATTCACGCTTGTTGACCGGGGACTTCGGGCGACCCCAGATGTTTTCGCCAAGACGGCGGTCGATCTTGTATTTCGCGGATTCGCGCTTGCTCATCGCATTCCCTTTCAAAACAATATACCCGGAACCCCATGGCTCCGGGCGAAGGAAACGCGCCCTCCTCTGGCCTCCGTTTTCGAGACCTGACAGGGTTTCCCACGCAAAGCGACGGAAAACCCACGGGACACGTCAAAAGAAACCACCGGGCGTCGCCACCCGGTGTTGGTGGGCCTGTTAAACACAGATTTAACCGCTGTCAAGCTTGTGGCTGGCGGCGCCGACGCCAACCCGATATCATCCCTGCGTTGCATGCGGCGCTGGGTGTGGCGCAAAGTTGCACACCGGCATCGGGGCGGATGCGGCGTCTTAGGACACAACGCCCTGCATTGACGAAGGGACTGGAGCAGAGGAGTCCGAATTCCCATGAAGAAATTCTTCCTTACCCTGACCGGAGCCGCCGTATTGGCCGGGTCGATGGCGGTCATGACGCCTGAGCCGGCCATGGCCAGGCATTGGCATGGCCACAAGCAGGTGTGCCGCGTCGTGGTGAAGAAAAGAGTCGTGTGGCGCCACGGGCACCGCCATGTCGTCCGCTACAAGACGCGGCACTGCTGATGGCGCCGCTAGCTGACTGCCTGGCCTTATCCAGACGAAGCCCGCGGACGGCATCGCGGGCTTTTTTCATCCGATCTCGCGATTTATGACTTCTTGCTGGGCAGGCCCTTGCGTTTGGTCTCGGCGAATTCCTCGAGCTGCTTCTCGCTCATGGAATCGTACATCTCGCGCGACGCCCCCTTGAGCTCGCTTTTCTTGATCTCGCCACGCTTGGCGGAAAGTGCCGCGCCGGCGGCCTTTTGCTGGGCTTGCGATGTAGCGGGCATGGCCGTCTCCTTTGCTGCGGGAAAAACGCGGGGCCTCTGCGGCGGTTCCAACGTCAGCGACTCGGCCCCTCGGCATCGGTAAGTCGCCGACCCGGGCGATTTTCCTTGGCAGCCTTCCCGCGTCCGGAGCGCCAGTGTAGGACGGCAGCATGAAATCGCTGACCGATCCCGCACAGGCACTCTCCACCGGCCTCGCGAAAATCCGAACCGAATTCCACGTGCCGGATGGATTTCCGCCGGAGGTGGCGGCCGCGGCGCAGGCGGCTGCCAGGCGTATGCCCGGCCAGCATGTCGATCGCACGGCGATGCCTTTCGTCACGCTCGATCCGGCGAGTTCCACGGATCTCGACCAGGCCTTCTCGATCGACGCCAGCGGCGGCGATCTTCTCTTGCATTACGCCATTGCCGACGTGGCCTGGTTCGTCGAGGACGGCGACGCGATTGACCTCGAAGCCTGGAACCGGGGCGAGACGTTTTACTTGCCCGACGGCAAGGCCGGTCTCTACCCACCCCTGCTTGCCGAGGCTGCGGCGAGCCTGTTGCCCGATGGGCCGCGTCCTGCGGTCATCTTCACGATCCGGATTGCCGGAGACGGCGCGGTGAAATTGGATAGCGCGGAGCGCGCCATCATTCAAAGCCGCGCCAAGCTCGCCTATGACAGCGTCAAGGCTTCGGATGTTCCCGCCGGTTTCGCGGAACTGGCGCGGCGCATGGCGATGAACGAAGAGCGGCGCGGCGCTTCGCGCGTCGACCCGCCCGAGCAGGAGGTGGAAAGGCTCGCCGACGGCACGTTCCGGCTTTCGTTCAGACCGTTGTTGCAATCCGAGCAGGACAACGCCGCGCTTTCGCTGGCCGCCAATATGGCGATCGCCGATGCCATGCTGGTGCACAAGACCGGGCTGTTCCGGGTGATGTCGGGGCCGGATGTCTCCAAGGTGCAGAGGCTGCGCAACGCGGCACAGGCGCTCGGCCTGTCCTGGCCGGCATCCACCAGCCTGCGCGACTACCAGCGCACGCTCGATCCGGCCGATCCGCGACAGGCGGCGCTGATGCTGGAAATCCGCCGCGCGGGCAATGGCGCGTCCTACCAGCCCTATCGGGAAGGCATCATTCCTTGGCATGAGGCGATGGCCGCGACCTATGCGCATGCCACCGCGCCGCTCCGGCGGCTGGCCGACCGCTACGTCGTTCGCTGCGCGCTGGCAATCGCCAACGGCCAGCCTGTGCCGCAGGCGGTCACCGACGCCTTCGCCAGATTGCCGAAGGTGATGGGGCGTGCCGATGCCCGTGCGTCGCAGATCAGCCACGCGGCCATCGATCTGGCCGAGGCGGTCATGCTCAAGGGACATGAGGGGGAAACGTTCAAGGCCGTCGTCACCGATATCGTCGATCATGGCGTGCGGGTGCAGCTTGCCGACATGCCTGTCGTCGCCAATGTGAAGGCCGCCGGGCTCAGGCAGGGCGATAGTCTCCCACTAAAGCTGGTCTCCGCCGATCCGGATCAGCGCAGCATCGTCTTCGAGCCCGCTCCGCCGGTTTGAGCGCTAGCGCGCGGTAAGGCCAAAGCCTTGGATCAGCCGCCTCACGGCAAAATCCACCTTACCCGAAGTGAAGACGGCCAGATCGGGCTCGCTCTCGCCCAAGGTTTCGCCGACAGGATCGATGAGCGACATGGCGCGCCGCGCGATCGCCTCGGCGGGATCGATCCAGTCGACCGGCCAGGGCGCGGTCTTGCGCATGCGGTTGACCAGAAACGGGTAATGCGTGCAGGCGAGCACGACGATATCGGTGCGGTTGCCGTCGCGCTCGATGAAGCAGGGCGCGATTTCGGCGCGCACCGCTTCCTCGTCGACGAAACCCTGGCGCATATAGATCTCGGCCAGCCCGGCCAGCCTATCGCTGCCGACCAGGCGCACATGGCATTTCTGCGCCCATTTGCTGATCAGGTCACGCGTGTACTGGCGCTTCACGGTGCCGGGCGTCGCCAACACCGATACCAGGCCTGACCGGGTGCGTTCGGCGGCGGGCTTGATCGCTGGCACGGTACCGACAAAAAGGTGGCCGGGAAATGTCTCGCGCAACGCGTCGATCACCAGCGTCGAGGCTGTGTTGCAGGCGATGACCGAGATCGCCGGCTGCAGGCGGTCGAGCAATTTGCCGAACAGCGCGAGGATGTGATCCTTGAGCGCCGGCTCTTCCCAGGCGCCGTAAGGAAAAGCCGCGTCGTCGGCAACATAGACGAAGCGGCGGTCGGGCATCAGCACGCGCGCCTCGCGCAGCACGGTCAGCCCGCCGACGCCGGAATCGAACATCAGGATCGGGCGTTGGCTTGATCGATCGCTCATCGTCATCCGGCCACAGAGCAATTCCAGGAAAAGTGTGAAACGGTTTTCCGTCCGGAACTGCGTCAAAACAAAGAGAAGCATCCGATCCAGAATTGGATCGACCGCGCTTCTATCGCGAATGATCGTGGTCTTGAAGAGGCGAATGCGAGCAGCTTTTGCGCAGTCGCCAGAGCAATATCGCGAAAGGTGTGGAGCGGTTCTCGGACGACACCATGCTCCATCTCTTGGATTGGACCCGGACCCAGAGTTCAGGTCGATTCGACTGAAATCATCGGGCTCTGAGGCTCGCTCATATCCCGCGCTTGCCGAAGCCGGCGGGGCGCGGCCTGCCGAAAGGCTGCGGCGCGGGCGGAATGCGTGCGGATGAGACCGCGGCGCGTGGAGCGGCCGGCGCAGCGGTGCGTCCGGCGCGCGCCGGTGCCGGCAGGGGGCCGTCAAAGTCGAAAACATCCGTCAATTCGTCGATATTGCTGCCGGCGATGGGTTTCGCCCAGAGGATCGTGCACCAGAGGCCGAATATCGAAAGCGCGAGCAGGTTCAGTCCACCCGGAATGCTCTCGGGATCGTCGAATTTGACGACCAGAAGCACGCCTGCCTGCAAAAGAGCGTACACCGCCGAGAGGGCGATGTAGGCCCACAGGATCCAGCGACGCCCGTTGGCGTCGCGGGTGCGGCGCGAGGCGATGTTGCCGCGCAGCGCGACAAAGATGAGCGAGGCGACGAGGACGGCGCCCGCCATGCCTTGCCGCGCCGGACCAGGCCCCGAATTGATCAGCCCTTCGAAGCCGATCGTGCTGACAATGCAGATGACGATCACCACGGTTTCGGCGACGGCAAGACCGAGAGAGTAAAGGAAAAAGCGCAGCCGACCAATATTGGACGTGAACATGTGCCACCCCACTATTACAGCAAGGATGACGCACCACCGAATAAAATTCAGTTACTTCAAATGCTCATAGCTTATCGATTTTAACTTTCTTCGTCTTTGGCGCGACCGCGCGCGCCGGCCGGCAATCGTCTCGGATCGTCTCCGGGCGAGCCGTCGCCGCGCGGCATGGCCGGCGAGAACCGGTCGAGCGAGGAGATGATGCCGCGCAGGACTTTGAGCTCGGGTTCGGCGAAGCCCGCGCGCGTCAGCACGGCGCGCAGATTGTCGACCATCTTCGGCTTCTTTTCCTCAGGGCGGAAATAGCCGCGCGCTTCAAGCGCGTTTTCCAGATAGGCGAACAGGCTGTGCAGTTGCTCCTTGGTCGCCGGCACCAGCTCCGGCCCGGAGAAATTGGTCTGCGTCTCGTCGGCGAGGCCGGACTTCATCCATTCATAGGACATCAACAGCACCGCTTGCGCGATGTTGAGCGAGGAGAAGCCGGGATCGACCGGGAAGGTGACGATCTCGTCGGCGAGCCCGACCTCGTCATTATAGAGACCGAAGCGCTCGCGCCCGAACAGGATGCCGGTGCGCTGGCCCGCCTCGTTGCGCGCTCTCAGCGCCCTGCCCGCCTCCACCGGCCCGCGCACCGGCTTGAAGCCGTCGCGCTCGCGCGCCGTCGTGGCGAAGACGAAGTTCAGGTCGGCAACCGCCGAGGTCAGATTGTCGAAGACCCTGGTGGCGTCGATGACGTGGTCGGCGCGGCTGGCGGCCGCGCGTGCCTTCTCGCTCGGCCAACCGTCGCGCGGGTTGACCAGCCTGAGCTCGGACAAGCCGAAATTCGCCATGGCCCGCGCGACCATGCCGATATTCTCGCCGAGTTGCGGCTCGACCAGGATGATCGCCGGTCCGGCGGAAGCGGTTTTGGTTGTGTCTTCGATGGCTGGCATGGCTATGACTAACCGGGGTTTGCGGCGTTTCGGCGTCCCCTGCCACATCCGGGCCGGAAAATGAAGCATTCACGACAGCGGCACCTGTTCGGCCCGGCGAGGATCGCGGTTTGCGCGCTGAAAAAGCCTTTGATATACGCTCCCGCATCCCCGGCCGAAACCATGCGGGCAAGGCCGTTCAGATCCCCAGCAACGAGGCATTCTTTCCATGGCGAAGATCAAGGTGGCGAACCCGGTCGTCGAGCTCGACGGCGACGAGATGACCCGCATCATCTGGCAGTTCATCAAGGACAAGCTGATCCATCCTTATCTCGACCTGAAGCTTGAATATTACGATCTCGGCATCGAGAACCGCGACGACACCAACGACCAGGTGACGATCGACTCGGCCAACGCGATCAAGAAACACGGCGTCGGCGTGAAATGCGCGACGATCACCCCCGACGAGGCGCGCGTCGAGGAATTCAAGCTGAAGAAGATGTGGAAGTCGCCCAACGGCACCATCCGCAACATCCTCGGCGGCACCATCTTCCGCGAGCCGATCATCATGAAAAACGTGCCGCGCCTGGTGCCGGGCTGGACCAAGCCGATCGTCGTCGGCCGTCATGCCTTCGGCGACCAGTACCGCGCCACCGACTTCCGCTTCCCCGGCAAGGGCAAGCTGACGATCAAGTTCGTCGGCGAGGACGGCCAGGTGATCGAGCACGACGTCTATGACGCTCCGGGCGCAGGCGTGGCCATGGCCATGTACAATCTCGACGAGTCGATCCGCGAGTTCGCCCGCGCCTCGCTGAACTACGGCCTGCTGCGCAACTTCCCGGTCTATCTGTCGACCAAGAACACCATCCTCAAGGCCTATGACGGCCGCTTCAAGGACATCTTCCAGGAAGTCTACGAGAAGGAATTCGAGGCCGAATTCAAGGCACGGAAACTCTGGTACGAGCACCGCCTGATCGACGACATGGTTGCTTCCAGCCTGAAATGGTCAGGCGGCTATGTCTGGGCCTGCAAGAATTATGACGGCGACGTGCAGTCCGATACCGTGGCGCAAGGTTTTGGTTCGCTCGGCCTGATGACCTCGGTGCTGATGACGCCGGATGGCAAGACGGTGGAGGCCGAAGCCGCGCACGGCACCGTCACCCGCCACTACCGCCAGCACCAGAAGGGCGAGGAAACCTCGACCAATTCGATCGCCTCGATCTTCGCCTGGACGCGCGGCCTCGCCCACCGCGCCAAGCTCGACGATAATGCCGAACTGAAGCGCTTCGCCGAGACGCTGGAGAAGGTCTGCATCCAGACGGTCGAGGCCGGCTTCATGACCAAGGACCTGTCGCTGCTGATCGGTCCCGACCAGCCATGGCTCTCGACCACCGGCTTCCTCGACAAGATTGACGAGAACCTACAGAAGGCCATGGGGTAAAACGAAATCCCGGTAATAACGAAGGCTCCGTACGGAGCCTTCGTTTTTTCTAGGGTAACCGAAAGAGCGAAGCGATGGCCAAGCCAACCCTCTACGGCGCCGACTACAGCGTCTATGTCCGCATCGCGCGGATGGTGCTGGAGGAAAAGAGCGTCGGCTACGACCTCGTCCCTCTCGACATCTTTGCCGCCGAAGGCATTCCGGCCTGGTATCTCGAACATCATCCGTTCGGCCGCATCCCGGCCTTCGAGCATGACGGTTTTCGTCTGTTCGAGACCGGTGCCATTGCGCGCTATGTCGACGAGGCTTTCGAGGGTCCGGCGCTGCAGCCGGCCGACGCCCGCGGCCGCGCCAGGATGGGCCAGATCATCGGCATGCTCGACGCCTATGGTTATCGCGCCATGGTCTGGGACGTGGCCGTGGAGCGGTTGGAGGGGGCGCCGCCCGATGAGGCGCTGATCGCCGCGGGCTCGGTCAAGCGGAAACGGTGCTCAAGGTGCTGAGATCGCTGAAAGCACAAGGCCCGTGGCTGCTTGGCGAGCAACTGACGCTGGCCGACCTGCACGCGGCGCCGATCATCGCCTATTTCCTCAAGGTCGCGGAAGGACGCGATCTGCTGGCGCGGTTCGTGGAGATCAAAGATTGGTATGCGCGCATCGCCGCTCGCCCGAGCTTTGCGCTTACCGAGAAGGTGAGCTGACAGTATTGAAAAGACCGCGGGACAGCGCCCTCTCTGTCCCGCCGACGTTTCGATAAATTAGCCCGCGACCTACGCCGCCTCCAGAGCCGCCCTCACCGCCGCGATGGCATCATCGGCCTTGGAGGCGTCGGGGCCGCCGGCCTGCGCCATGTCGGGCCGGCCGCCGCCGCCCTGCCCGCCAAGCGCAGCGGACGCGACGCGCACCAGATCGATGGCGCTGAAGCGGCCGGTCAGGTCGTCGGTGACGGCGACGACCACGCTTGCCTTGTTGTCCTCGCCGGCGCCGACAAAGACCACCACGCCGGAGCCGAGCGTTTTCTTGCCGGCATCGGCCAGGGGCTTCAGGTCCTTCGGCGCCACGCCGCTAACCGCCTTGCCAAGGAAACCGACGCCCGCGACGGTCTCGCTGGTGGGCGGAGCGTCGGATACGGCCGGGCCGGCGCCAAGCGCCAGCTTCTTGCGCGCTTCCGTAAGCTCCTTTTCGAGCTTCTTGCGCTCATCGAGCAGCGCCTCGACGCGTGCCGGCACGTCTGCCGGCGATATCTTCAAGGTCGCCGCCGCGGCCTTCAGCCGCCTGTCCTGCTCGTCCAGATGCTTGCGCGCCGCCTCGCCGGTCAGCGCCTCGATGCGGCGCACGCCGGCCGCCACCGCGCTGTCCGACAGGATGCGCACCAAGCCGATATCGCCGGTCGACTTCACATGCGTGCCGCCGCAGAGCTCGACCGAATAGGGCCGATTGGCCTTGGCGCCATGCAAGCCCGTACCCATCGACACCACGCGGACCTCGTCGCCGTATTTCTCGCCGAACAGCGCCATGGCGCCTTCGGCGATGGCATCGTCGACCGACATCAGGCGCGTCGTCACCGGGCTGTTCTGCACGACGATCTCGTTCGCCATGCGCTCGACCTCTTCGAGCTCGTCCGCTGAGATCGGCTTATTGTGCGAAATGTCGAAACGCAGCCGGTCAGGTGCGACCAGCGAGCCCTTCTGCGCCACGTGGGTGCCCAGCACCTCGCGCAGCGCCTCGTGGATGAGATGCGTCGCGGAATGGTTGGCGCGCAGCTTCGAGCGGCGGGCATGATCGACCTTGAGCTCGACCGCCGCACCCGTCTTGACCGTGCCTTTGGCCACCTTGCCGAGATGCACGAACAGACCGTCGGCCTTCTTCTGCGTGTCGGAAATCTCGATCGAGAAGCCCTCGCCGGAGATCACGCCGGTGTCGCCCATCTGGCCGCCGGATTCGCCATAGAAGGGCGTCTGGTTGACGACCACGGCGACCGCGTCGCCCTGGCCGGCGCTGTCGATCGTCTTGCCGTCCTTGACCAGCGCCTGGACGATGCCTTCCGCAGCTTCAGTCTCGTAGCCGAGGAACTCGGTCGCGCCCGTCTTTTCGCGCACGGAGAACCAGACGGTTTCGGTCGCGGCTTCGCCCGAGCCCGCCCAATGCGCGCGCGCCTCCGCCTTCTGCCGCTCCATCGCGTCGGTAAAGCCGGCGATATCGACCGATATGCTGCGCTGGCGCAGCGCGTCCTGCGTCAGATCGAGCGGAAAGCCATAGGTGTCGTAGAGCTTGAAGGCCGTCTCGCCATCCAGCATGTCGCCGGCCTTGAGCGTCTCGGTCGCATCCGAAAGCAGGCCGAGGCCGCGCACCAGCGTCTTGCGGAAACGTGTCTCCTCGAGCTTCAGCGTCTCTGTGATCAGCGCCTCGCCGCGCACCAGCTCGGGATAGGCCTGGCCCATCTCGCGCACCAGCGCCGGCACCAGCTGCCACATCAAAGGCTCCTTGGCGCCGAGCAGCTGCGCGTGGCGCATGGCGCGGCGCATGATGCGGCGCAGCACATAGCCGCGCCCCTCATTGGAGGGCAGCACGCCGTCGGCCACGAGGAAAGAGGATGAGCGCAGGTGATCGGCGATGACGCGGAAGGATGCTGCATTCTCCTGGTTGTGACCGTGCCCGAGCGCCGAGCACGTCGCATCGATCAGATGCTTGAAAAGGTCGGTCTCGAAAACGCTTTCGACGCCCTGCAAGATCGAGGCCATGCGTTCCAGGCCCATGCCCGTGTCGATCGAGGGACGCGGCAAGTCGATGCGCTCTTCCTTCGTCACCTGCTCATATTGCATGAACACCAGATTCCAGAATTCCAGGAACCGGTCGCCATCCTCTTCCGGGCTGCCGGGCGGGCCGCCCCAGATATGCTCGCCGCGGTCGATGAATATCTCCGAACACGGGCCACAGGGCCCGGTGTCGCCCATCGCCCAGAAATTGTCGGAGGTGGCAATGCGGATGATACGATCGTCCGAGAAGCCGGCGATCTTCTTCCAGTAGCCGGCCGCCTCGTCGTCGGTGTGATAGACGGTGACCAGAAGCTTGTCCTTCGGCAGGCCGAATTCCTTGGTGATCAGGTTCCAGGCAAGCTCGATCGCGCGCTCCTTGAAATAGTCGCCGAACGAGAAATTGCCGAGCATCTCGAAGAAGGTGAGATGGCGCGCGGTGTAGCCGACATTGTCGAGGTCGTTGTGCTTGCCGCCGGCGCGCACGCTCTTCTGCGCCGTCGCGGCGCGCGAATAGGGGCGCTTCTCCAGGCCGGTGAAGACGTTCTTGAACTGCACCATGCCGGCGTTGGTGAACATCAGCGTCGGATCGTTGCGCGGCACCAGCGGGCTCGAGGCGACGATCTCGTGGCCCTCCTTGCGGAAGTAGTCGAGGAATGTCGACCGGATGTCGTTCACGCCACTCATTGCATACTGCCTTTTCGCAAGAACCGCCGGCCCGGCCGGCGGCAAATGGGCTTTGGTATTTCAGAAGATAGATGGGCCTTTTAGCGATAGCTCTTGAGCCTGTCCAGAAACACGGAAACAGCCATGTCGCCCAAAAGTGCGCGAGCGGTTTTGGCAAAACGACATGCATAAACAAAGACCAAAGCCGCATCGCCTGAATTTACGCAGCGCGATGCGCCTTGGGCCAATCGGCAAGCGAGTGGCGGGCTCAGCATCGTCCCAAAAAGCAAACCGCCGGCGCGAAGGCCGGCGGTTCGGGTACGCAGTACTCAAGAACTCGATTACATAAGCACAACCCAATAAACCAGGATTGTGGCCGAACTCCGGCTAAGCCGACGAATTGCTTCCGCTCAGTCCGCGACAGGAAACCGCTGCGCCTGGAACCGGCCCTACATGGCGCCGGCTTCGTCCTCGAAACCGTCGTCCCCACCTTCGGAGCCGCCATTCTCGAGGAATTTCTCGGCGATCAGCCCGGCATTCTGCCGAAGCGCCATCTCGATCTCGCGCGCCGTGTCGGGGTTGTCGCGCAGGAACAGCTTTGCATTCTCGCGACCCTGGCCGAGACGCTGCGAATTATAGGAGAACCAGGCGCCCGACTTCTCGACCACGCCCGCCTTGACCCCGAGATCGACGAGCTCGCCGGTCTTGGACACGCCCTCGCCATACATGATGTCGAACTCGACCACCTTGAAGGGTGGGGCCAGCTTGTTCTTGACCACTTTGACGCGGGTCTGGTTGCCGACGACCTCGTCGCGGTCCTTGACCGAGCCGATGCGGCGGATGTCGAGGCGCACCGAGGCGTAGAATTTCAGCGCGTTGCCGCCCGTGGTCGTCTCGGGCGAACCGAACATGACGCCGATCTTCATGCGGATCTGGTTGATGAAGATGACCATGGTGTTGGAGCGCGAGATCGAGGCGGTCAGCTTGCGCAGCGCCTGGCTCATCAGACGAGCCTGGAGACCGGGCAGCGCATCGCCCATCTCGCCTTCGATTTCAGCGCGCGGGGTCAGCGCCGCGACCGAATCGACGACCAGCACGTCGATGGCGCCCGAACGCACCAGCGTGTCGCAGATTTCCAGCGCCTGCTCGCCGGTGTCGGGCTGCGAGATCAGGAGGTTTTCCAGGTCGACGCCGAGCTTGCGGGCATAGACCGGATCGAGCGCGTGCTCGGCATCGACGAAGGCGCAGATGCCGCCCTTCTTCTGCGCTTCCGCCACCGTGTGCAGCGCCAGCGTCGTCTTGCCCGAGCTTTCCGGCCCGTAGATCTCGACGATACGGCCGCGCGGCAGGCCGCCGACGCCGAGCGCGATATCGAGGCCGAGCGAGCCGGTCGGCACGGTTTCGATCTCGACCGCCTGCTCATTGGCGCCGAGCCGCATGATCGAGCCCTTGCCGAACGCGCGCTCGATTTGCGACAGCGCCGCATCCAGAGCCTTTGATTTGTCCACTGCCTTATCCTCTACAAGCCGCAAAGTATTCTGAGCCATGATACATCACCCCGTGGTCGTCAATGAAGGCCGGACAATCCGTGATCCTTGCCGGTTTGTACCTTTTTTGTTCTCGTCTGGCAAGAGGCAACAAACATCTGAAAAATAATCAATATCTCGATTTGTTCTATTTTTGTCTCACCAGGGCTGGTGCGGAGCACAACCGCTGGTCCAGAAGAGATTTCGATATCCGGCCATCCCGAATCGCGCCCCCGATTGCAGGGTGACCCGGGGAAACCTAGTGTGCGCAGCCGCACGATCAACGAAAGTCACCGACCCGAAATGCCGACATCCCCAACTATCCTGGCCCTGGGCGGCGCCCATATCGACCGGCGCGGCCAGGTCTCTGGCACTTATGTGCCCGCCGCTTCCAACCCCGGCATGATGCGCGAGGATGTCGGCGGCGTCGTTTTCAACGCGTTGCGCAGCGTGGTGAAGCGTGGCGTCTCGGCCTCGCTGATCTCGGTGCGCGGCGGCGACGCGGCGGCCGAAACGGTCGCCTCGGCGATCGACAGCGCCGGAATAACGGACCTCTCGGTCGTGTTCCTCGACCGCACGACGCCGAGCTACACGGCGCTGATCGACGCCGACGGCGAATTGATCGTCGGGCTGGCCGATATGGCGCTCTATGACCTCGCCTTCCCGAAACAGATCCGCCGCGCCAAGGTGCGCGAGGCGATCGCCGCGGCCGACGCGATCCTGTGCGACGCCAACCTGCCGACGGCTGCGCTGGAGCGCCTGGTGGCGCTGGCCGGCGGCCGTCCGGTCTTCGCCATTGCCGTCTCGCCGGCCAAGGTCGTCCGGCTGACGCCGCTGCTCGATGAACTGTCGCTGCTTTTCATGAACCGCCGCGAAGCCGCCGCCCTGGTCGGCGCCGAAATGTCGGGCAAAACCCTTGTCGACGCGCTCAGACAGGTTGGCCTGAACGCCGGCGTTGTCACCGCCGGCAGTGCCCCGGTGCTGGGCTTCGACGACGCCGGCATCTTCGAAATCGACCCGCCTGCGCCGCGCCGGGTCGCCGACGTGACCGGCGCCGGCGACGCCTTGACCGGCGCGACGGTCGCCGCCCTGCTGCGCGGCCTTCCTTTGCGCGCAGCGCTGCGGGAGGGCGTGGCGGCGGCAATGCTCGCCATAGAGAGTCCGGAGGCCGTGCCATCCTTCACGATCGCCAACTTCACGCAGGCGCTTGCCCTTGTGCCGGAGGCGCGGGAGGTGGCATAGGGCCACCCACCATCCACTTCCTCCTTGTCGGAGACAGATATGACGCCGGAAACCGCTCGCCCCTTTATTGACATCCATCCGCCCGTGGCGGAGGCGCTTGCCACCGGCCGGCCCGTGGTGGCGCTGGAATCGACCATCATCACCCATGGCATGCCCTACCCCGACAATGGCGCGATGGCGGCCAGGGTCGAGCAGATCATCATCGATGGCGGCGCGGTGCCGGCGACGATCGCCGTGGTCGACGGCCGCATCAAGATCGGCCTGTCCGACGGCGAACGCGAATCGCTCGCGATGATCGGTGACGCCATGAAGCTGTCGCGCGCCGATCTCGGCTTTGCGGTCGCTCAAAAGCGCACCGGCGGCACCACGGTGGCGGCCACCATGATCGCCGCGCATATGGCCGGCATAAAAGTCTTCGCCACCGGCGGCATCGGCGGCGTCCACAAGGGCGCCGAAAAAAGTTTCGATATCTCGGCCGATCTCGACGAGCTGGCGCGCACGCCCGTCATCGTCGTCTCGGCCGGTGCCAAGGCGATCCTCGATATCGAAAAGACACTGGAAGTGCTGGAAACGCGCGGCGTGCCGGTCATCGGCCATGGCTGCGAGACCATGCCCGCCTTCTGGTCGAGGGAGTCGCCCTTCCGCGCGCCGCTGACGCTGCAGGCGCCTGAGGACATCGCGCATTTCTACCGCACCCGCCAGGCGCTTGGCTTGGGCGGCGGCATCCTCATCGCCAATCCCGTGCCGCAGAACGACGAAATTCCGGCTGATGAAATGGCCGGCTATATCGAAGCCGCCCAGAAAGCCGCCGAGGCGCAGAATGTCACCGGGAAGGCGGTGACGCCGTTCCTGTTGTCGAAGATCCTCGAACTGACCGGCGGCCGGAGTCTCAAGACCAACATCGCGCTGGTCGAGAACAATGCGAGGCTGGCGGCGGAGATCGCGAAGGCGCTGTAGGGCACGAGGCGAAGGCCCCTCACCCGGATTGCCAAGACCGAATTGCAAGGGCAATTCGGGGCAATCCGACCTCTCCCCAAGGGGAGAGGAGCTTGCCGGCGCCGGCGCCTACCTCTTCTCCCCACCGGGGAGAAGGTGGCCGCGAAGCGGCCGGATGAGGGGACGGCCTCGACGTGCCCTTCACAAGTGTTTCGACAGCGGACCAATCACTTCCCCGCCCGTCTTCCCGCCTCATAGGCCCGCCGCGCCCAGACGGCCATCTCATCGGGATCGTCGAACGCCTCGTCGGGAACGGTCCAATAGGGCATCGCCACCTCCTTGCCGTGGCGTGAGCCGGTATAAGTCCATTGCTTGCACCCAGCGGCTTCGAAGTCGGGAATGCTCTCCTCATCCGCCTTCACCATCAGTTCGTCGCGCACGATGACCGCGACGATGACGCCGTCGCAATAAATGCCCTTGCCACCGAACAGCTTGCGGATGCCGATCGGGCCAAGGCTTTCGAACAATTCTTCAAGGCGGGCATTGTCCATGCCGCGATCATCTCATCCGGGATCGGCCTTGTCATCGCCGCAACCAAAACCATGCTGACAGGTTGAGACCTGGAAACGGAGTTCCCGCCATGCCCGTCCTGCTCAAAGGCTCCTGCCGCTGCGGCGCCGTTCGCTTCGAGGTGGAGAGCCACACGCCGGTGCCGTTTATGCTCTGCTACTGCTCGATCTGCCGCAAGCAGCAGGGCGGCGGCGGTTTTGCCATCAACCTCGGCGCCGATTACCGGACGATGACCATCAGGGGCAAGCGCAGCCTCGGCGTCTATCGCGCCGAGATCGAGGACGACGAGCACCCGCATTGCGAGGTCTCGACAGGCGAGCGCAACTTCTGCCGCAAATGCGGCGCGGCCCTCTGGCTCTACGACCCGACCTGGCCGGAGCTTGTGCATCCCTTCGCCTCGGCGATCGACACCGACCTGCCGACGCCAACGGAAAAGGTGCATCTGATGCTGAAATACAAGGCGAACTGGGTCGAGCCGGTGGTCGGCAGACAAGACAAGGTGTTCGACGTCTATCCGGAGGAATCGATCGCCGACTGGCACAAGCGGACGGGGATGTGGGTGGATTAGAGCAATTCCAGGAAAAGTGCGCAGCGGTTTTCCGTCCGGAATTGCGTCAAACAAAAGCTTGGCAGGAGGCCCAAATGAACCTCACGACGCACAAGAAATTCAAAGGCGATCGTTTGATGCCCTGGGGCAAGGGCACGGTCGTCTCGGACGCGAAGGGATATGTTTTTCTGTCCGGCAACACCGCCACAGTCGACGACTACGATCCGTCGAAGCACCAGGGCGGCGCTGTCGGCGACGCGGCAACGCAGTGGCGCGAAATCCTTGCGAACATCAAGTCGGACCTGGAGGAACTTGGCAGCTCGCTCGATCACCTGGTCAAGGTGACGTTCTACGTCAAAGGGCCTTTTCCTTCCGGCGGCGTTCTCAGCTCACCCAATTTTCGTCTGGACGTGTTGGATGAATTCTTCGCCGAACATTGCCCGAAGCACTGCAGTTACAACAATCCGCCGCCATCGGAGGTGATCGGGGTCGCCGCCCTGGCGCAGCCTGATCTTGTTGTCGAGCTTGTCGTCATCGCGGCGTTGCCGGACTGAGCCGAAGCGCCGCGAGCTGGTCAGGCCGAGGCGCGCGCCTCGGCAAGCGCCTTGAGGTCGGCGGGCTTCAATTCGACGGATTCGCCGCAACCGCAGGCCGAGCTCTGGTTCGGATTCTTGAAGGTGAAGCCGGTGCGCAGCGTCGTCTGCTCGAAATCCATCTCGGTGCCGAACAGGAAGAGCGCGGCTTCCGGCGCAACATAGACATGCGCGCCGTCACGCTCGATATGATCATCCTTGGGATTGGGCTCGGTCACCAGATCGATCGTGTATTCCATGCCGGCGCAGCCGCCCTTCTTGATGCCGAGGCGGATGCCATGCGCGTTCTCGCGCGTGGCGACGATCTCGCGCACGCGGTCGGCGGCCTTGTCGGTCATCGTGATGACGGCGAAGCGTCCCATGCTTTTCCTTCTCCATTCCATGCAGGTTCAAGGCCTGCCGAATGATTCTCACCTAAAATGGTGAAGTTTTACAACTGACGCAAGGGCACCGGCCTCAATACCAGCCCACCGCCACCTGCGCCTCTTCCGACATGCGGTCCGGCGTCCATGGCGGGTCGAACACCATTGAGACCTCGACGCCGGACACGCCTTCGACGGCGCCGACGGCATTCTCGACCCATCCGGGCATTTCGCCTGCCACCGGGCAACCCGGCGCGGTTAGCGTCATGTCGATCTTGACCGAACGGTCGTCTTCTATGTCGATCTTGTAGACCAGGCCGAGCTCATAGATATCGGCCGGGATTTCCGGGTCGTAGACCGTCTTCAGTGCCGAAACGATGTCGTCGGTCAGCCGCGCCAGCTCGTCGGCGGGGATAGCCGAGGCCGAGACGATGCCGTTGCCGGCGGTTTCCGGAACAGTCTCTGCGGTCGCGCTCACATCGTCCATGATCATCACCCGAAGAACTTTCGCGCCTTTTCCAGCGCCTCGGCCAAAGCGTCGACTTCGGCCCTGGTATTATACATGCCGAACGATGCCCTGCATGTGGAGGTGACACCGAAGCGTTTCAACAGCGGCTGGGCGCAATGGGTGCCCGCGCGGACCGCGACGCCCTGCCGGTCGATCACCATCGACACATCATGGGCATGGATACCCTGCAGTTCGAACGAGATGATGGCACCCTTGCCCGGTGCGTCGCCGAAGATGCGCAGCGAGTTGATCGCCCGCAGCCGCTCATGCGCGTAGGCCTTGAGATCCGCCTCGTGTGCCGCAATGCGCTCGCGGCCGACCTTTTCCATATAGTCCAGCGCCGCGCCCAGGCCGATCGCCTGCACGATCGGCGGCGTGCCGGCCTCGAAGCGGTGCGGCGGCTCGTTATAGGTGACGATGTCCTCCGTCACCTCCTCGATCATCTCGCCGCCGCCCATGAAGGGCCGCATCTCTTCTAGCCTGTCCTTCTTGCCGTAGAGCACGCCGATTCCCGACGGGCCGTAGACCTTGTGTCCGGTGAAGACGAAGAAATCGCAGTCGAGGGCCTGCACGTCGATCGGCATGTGGACCGCGCTCTGGCTGCCGTCGACGAGGACGGGAATTCCACGCGAATGCGCGATGCGCACGATCTCCTTGATCGGCGTCACCGTGCCGAGCGCATTGGACATCTGGGTGATGGCGACGAGTTTCGTGCGCGAGGTCAGCCGCTTTTCGAATTCCTCGATATGGAAGGCGCCGAGATCGTCGACCGGCACCCAGACGAGCTTGGCGCCCTGCCGCTCGCGGATGAAATGCCAGGGCACGATGTTGGAGTGGTGCTCCATGATCGACAGCACGATCTCGTCGCCTTCGCCGATTCGCGGCATGCCCCAGCCATAGGCGACCGTGTTGATCGCCGAGGTGGTGTTGGAGGTGAAGACGATGTTGTCCATGCTCGGCGCATTCAGAAACCGCTGCACCGACTTGCGCGCATTCTCATAGGCGTCGGTCGCGGCGTTCGACAGGAAATGAAGGCCGCGATGGACGTTGGCATATTCTTGGGAATAGGCGTGCTGGATGGTGTCGAGCACCACCTGCGGCTTCTGCGCTGAAGCGCCATTGTCGAGATAGACCAGCGGCTTGCCATAGACCTGGCGCGACAGGATCGGGAAATCGCGGCGGATCGCCTCGACGTCATAGGGGGTGGTTTCGATCTTCTGGTCCATCACAAGCTCTTCCGAGGCAACGCCTCACTCCGTCCAGCACCCCTCATCCGTCTCGGCGCTGCGCGCCGATCCACCTTCTCCCACAAGGGGAGAAGGTCTGGCGCTATCCGTGCGTCGAAAACCAGCCGTCGAGCCGCTCTTCGAGCGCCTCGACCAACGCCTCGTCGTCCAATTCCTCGATCACTTCGGCCACG
The DNA here is from genome assembly GCF_029625735.1 of Mesorhizobium sp. WSM4935. Lineage (NCBI taxonomy): Bacteria > Pseudomonadati > Pseudomonadota > Alphaproteobacteria > Hyphomicrobiales > Phyllobacteriaceae > Mesorhizobium > Mesorhizobium sp. WSM4935. The sequence continues at coordinate 613,924 of NZ_JARTVR010000003.1, forward strand.
AATGCCTTCACCAGAAGGCCCCGTGCCGACTTTTCGTCGATGCCGCGCGCCATCAGGTAGAACAGATGGTTGTGGTCGATCTCGGTGACGGTGGCGCCGTGGCCGCAGACGACGTCATCGGCGAAGATCTCCAGCTCCGGCTTGGTCGAGAACTCGCCGTCATCCGACAGGAGCAGCGTATTGCAGGCCATCTTGGCGTTGGTCTTCTGCGCGTATTGGTGCACGTTGATGCGGCCCTGGAAGACGCCGCGCGCCTTGCCTGTCACGACGTTTCGCATCACTTCCGTCGAGGTAGTATGTGGCACGGCGTGATCGAGCACCATGGTGGTGTCGGTATGCGTGTCGCCGGCGAGAAGATTGATGCCGCGCAATTTGAAATCGGCGCCCTCGCCCGTCGTCCTGACAACGACCTCCTGGCGCACCAGCCTGCCGCCGGCATTCATCACGAACAGCGTCAGCTTTGCGTCCTTGCCGATATGCGCCTTGAACTGCGCGAGATGCGTGGCCGTGTCCGGCTGCTCCTGCACGATCAGCCAGGTCACTTCCGCGCCGTCGCCGACCACAAGCTGGCTGACCGAGCTGACGAGCGCCTCTTCGCCCTCACCGGTCTGGCGTTCAAGGATAATCGCCTTGGCCCCAGCCCCGACACGCGCAAGGAGCCGCACATGCGATTGGCCGCCGGCCTGCAGGTTCTGCAATTCGACCGGCTTTTCCAATTTGGCACCCTCGGCGATGTCGACAAAATAGCCGTCGGCGACGAAGGCGGTGTTGAGCGCGCCGATCGCGTCGTCGCTGCCATAGGGATCGAGCCCCGGCGCGACACTGCCGTCGGTGAGCTTTTCCGACACGCGCTGCACCGTGACGCCTTCGATCTCCGGCAGTTTCGTCTGCGAGACGCCGTTCAGCACCGGAAGCACCGCAGAGCCTTCAAGAACCGGCGCAAGCGCCTTTGTGACGGCGCCGGCCTCGAACGCCGGCACCTTGGTCAGCAGCCGGCGCAGATCCGTGTAGTGCCAGGATTCGACGCGCCGCGTCGGCAGGCCGTGCTTGATCGCCTCGATCGCGTCGTCGCGCTTGACCATCACCGCGCCGTCGCCAGGCAGCAGAGACAGCCGCTCGCCGAAGGCATCGATCAGCGCCGTCTCGGCCAAGGTCCGCTGGGGCTGTGCGTGCATGTTCATGACTTTCGCCTCGACTGCTGCCATCTCACGCGGCTTCACCGATCACGCCGGCATAACCATTGGCCTCGAGGTCGAGCGCCAGCGACTTGTCGCCCGACTTGATAACCTGCCCCTTGTAGAGCACGTGCACCGAGTCCGGCACGATGTGCTCGAGCAGACGCTGATAGTGGGTGATGACGACGATGGCGCGGTCCGGCGAACGCAGCGCGTTGACGCCGTCCGAGACGATCTTCAGCGCGTCGATGTCGAGGCCGGAATCGGTCTCGTCGAGCACGCAGAGCCTTGGTTCTAAGAGCTTCATCTGCAGGATCTCGGCGCGCTTCTTCTCGCCGCCCGAGAAGCCGACATTGAGCGGCCGCTTCAGCATGTTCATGTCCATGTTGAGGGAGGCGGCGGCTTCCTTCACGCGCTTGAGGAACTCCGGCACCTTCAGTGGCTCCTCGCCGCGCGCCTTGCGCTGCTCGTTCATCGCCACTTTCAGGAATTCCATGGTCGCCACGCCCGGTATCTCCATCGGATACTGGAAGGCGAGGAAGATGCCGGCGGTGGCGCGCTCGGCCGGATCCATCTCCAGGATCGACTGGCCATTATAGAGGATGTCACCCTCGGTCACCTCATAGTCCTCGCGGCCGGCAAGGATATAGGACAGCGTCGACTTGCCCGAGCCGTTCGGCCCCATAATGGCGGCGACTTCGCCGGCTTTCACCGTCAGGTCCAGGCCGCGGATGATCTCGGTGCCGTCATCGACGATGCGGGCATGGAGGTTCTTGATCTCAAGCATTCTTTTCTTTCCTGAATATCTTGTCCGGTCAGCCGACCGAGCCCTCGAGGCTGATACCGATCAGCTTCTGCGCCTCGACCGCGAATTCCATCGGCAGCTGCTGGATGACATCCTTGACGAAGCCGTTGACGATCAGCGCGATCGCCTCCTCCTCGGGGATGCCGCGCTGCATGACGTAGAACTTCTGATCCTCGGAGATCTTCGACGTCGTCGCTTCGTGCTCGAACTTCGCCGTCGCGTTCTTGGCTTCCATGTAAGGCACGGTGTGCGCGCCGCACTGGTCGCCGATCAGAAGCGAGTCGCAATTGGTGAAGTTGCGCGCGTTGGTCGCCTTGCGATGCGCCGAGACCTGGCCGCGATAGGTGTTCTGCGAAAAGCCGGCGGCGATGCCCTTGGAGATGATCCGGCTCGACGTGTTCTTGCCGAGGTGGATCATCTTGGTGCCGCTATCGACCTGCTGATAGCCGTTCGAGACCGCGATCGAATAGAACTCGCCCGAGGAGTCGTCGCCGCGCAGGATGCAGCTCGGATATTTCCAGGTGATGGCCGAGCCGGTCTCGACCTGCGTCCACGAGATCTTCGAGCGGTCGCCGCGGCAGTCGCCGCGCTTGGTGACGAAATTGTAGATGCCACCCTTGCCCTCGGCGTCGCCGGGATACCAGTTCTGCACCGTCGAATATTTGATCTCGGCATCGTCGAGCGCGATCAGCTCGACCACCGCGGCATGCAGCTGGTTCTCGTCGCGCTGCGGCGCCGTGCAGCCTTCGAGATAGGAGACGTAAGCCCCCTCCTCGGCGATGATCAGCGTGCGCTCGAACTGGCCGGTGTTCTTCTCGTTGATGCGGAAATAGGTCGACAGCTCCATCGGGCAGCGCACGCCCTTGGGCACGAAGACGAACGAGCCGTCGGTGAACACCGCCGAATTCAGCGTCGCGTAGAAATTGTCCGAGGTCGGCACGACCGAGCCGAGATATTTCTGCACCAGCTCCGGATGCTCGCGGATCGCTTCCGAGATCGAGCAGAATATCACGCCCGCCTTGGCGAGCTCTTCCTTGAAGGTGGTGACCACCGAGACGGAATCGAACACGGCGTCGACCGCGACGCGGCCGGACTTGTAGACGTTGTCGCCGATCTCGTCCTCGTCCGTTACCGCGGGCTTCTGCACCCCGGCCAGGATTTCCTGCTCCTTGAGCGGAATGCCGAGCTTTTCGTAGACCTTGAGCAGTTCAGGATCGACCTCGCTCAGCGACTTCGGCCCCGGCGTGCTCTTCGGCGCGGCGTAATAGTGAATGTCCTGGAAGTCGATCTTCGGATAGTGGACACGCGCCCAGGTCGGCTCTTCCAGCGTCAGCCAGCGGCGATAGGCCCCCAGACGCCATTCCAGCATCCAGTCCGGCTCGCCCTTCTTCTCCGAGATCAAGCGAATGATGTCCTCGCTAAGGCCCTTGGGGGCCTTGTCCATCTCGATCTCTGTCTGGAATCCGTATTTATACTGGTCGACGTCGATCTTTCGGACTCGATCGATCGTCTCCTGCACAGCAGGCATAAGCGTTCTCCATCCACGCCGGGGTCAAGGCCCGGCAGTTTTCAAACTATGGCACCGCTGTATCGCGTCCCGGCGGGGGGGGGTGCGCAGCGGAGTAAGCTCCATATAGTGCGTGTCCGCCGGAAATTCACCCGGCCAGGACAAAACGCACGGCTCTACCAGGCCATAAGGCCTGAATTCGTCTTCGAGCAGCGGAAATCCGAGAACCGCAAGGCGTTTCTCGCTCCGTTGCCTTGCCGCTGTCAGGCGGCTTCTTCCTTGCCCGCGCGGCGCGCGACGATGCCGGCCAGCGCCGCCCGGAAGGCCGCGATATCCTCGGGGCCGGTCGCGCGGCCGATCGAGACGCGCAAGGCGCCGAGGCTGTCGCCATGGCCCATGGCCTTCAGCACATGGCTTTGCCCGACCTTTCCCGACGAGCAGGCCGAGCCCGCCGACAGAGCGACGCCGGCAAGATCGAAAGCAATCTGCGCCGTCTCGGCCTTGACGCCGGGAATAGCGAAGAATGTCGTGTTGGCAAGCCTTTGAGCGCTATTTCCGAAGATTTCCGCGTCGGGCGCCAATTCGGCCACGATGGCCTCGATCTCGTCGCGCCGGCGCGCGATGGCCCCCATCTCGGCGAGACCCGCCAGTGCGACCCGCGCGGCGGCGCCGAAACCGGCAATCCCGGCGACGTTTTCCGTGCCCGCGCGATGGCCCTTCTCCTGGCCGCCGCCATTGACCAGCGGCCGCGGCATCATCAGGTCGGACGCGGCGACGATCGCGCCGACGCCCTTAGGTCCGCCCATCTTGTGCGAGGACAGGATCAGATAATCGGCATAAGGGCCTGACATATCGATCGGAATCCGCCCGGCGGCCTGCACGGCGTCGACGACCAGCACCCCGCCGGCGGCCTTGACGATTTCACCGATGCGACCGACCGGCTGGATGACGCCGGTCTCGTTGTTGGCGGCGTGGATCGCCACCAGCGGCAGGCCCGAGGCCGTGTCATGCGCAGCGAGCGCGGCGGCAAGCGCGTCGAGATCGGCAATGCCGTTGCGATCGACGCCGATTCTCGTCACCTGCGCCGCCGCGAAGCGTCCGCCATTCAGGACGCATGGGTGGTCGGCGGCGGAGACGTAGAGATGGCTCATGCGGATGGTGCCGCGTCCCATCTGCCAGTCGGGCGTAAGCAGCATCGAGGCGGCCTCGGTGGCGCCGGAGGTGAAGACGACATGCTCGGGCCTGGCATTGACCAGCCGCGCCACGTCGCGGCGCGCATCCTCTATCAGGCGGCGCGAGGCGCGCCCTTCGGTGTGGACCGATGACGGGTTGGCGGCGTCGAGCGCTGCGACCATCGCCGCGCGCGCTTCCGCAATGAGCGGCGCGCTGGCGTTGTAGTCGAGATAGGCGCGGGGTGCGGCCATTTTCGCTCAGTTCGTCCTTCCGCCAACTATCCCGCGAGGATAGCGCGTTATTTCCTTGAAATTGCAAGGCAAGCCGTCCTATCTACCCGGCTTGCGGCGCGGGCGGCCGGACCATCGGGTTTCGGCCTCCCAGTTTTGAACAATTCTAAACTAGCTTCTAGGAAGACGCTCGCCCGGCGTCAAGGCCACAGAAGGTTTGGGGCCGCAGGACAGTTAGGGCCGAAAGAGTTCCGGGCTAGCGCATTCATATGCCACGTGGAGTATTTTATGCCTGAGGTCATTTTCGCCGGTCCGGCTGGTCGCTTGGAGGGACGTTATCAGCCCTCGAAGGAAAAGAGCGCCCCGATCGCCATCGTGCTGCACCCGCACCCGCAATTCGGCGGCACGATGAACAACAAGATTGTCTACGACCTCTTCTACATGTTCCAGAAGCGCGATTTCACGGTGCTGCGCTTCAATTTCCGCGGCATCGGCCGCAGCCAGGGCGAGTTCGACCACGGCACCGGCGAATTGTCGGACGCGGCCGCGGCGCTCGACTGGGTGCAGTCGCTGCATCCGGATTCCAAGAGCTGCTGGGTCGCCGGCTACTCCTTCGGCTCGTGGATCGGCATGCAGCTTCTGATGCGCCGGCCGGAGATCGAGGGCTTCATCTCGGTCGCGCCGCAGCCCAACACCTATGATTTCTCCTTCCTGGCGCCTTGCCCGTCGTCCGGCCTGATCATCCATGGCGATGCCGACAAGGTGGCGCCGCCCAAGGACGTGCAGGGCCTGGTCGATAAGCTGCACACGCAAAAGGGCATCACCATCACCCAGAAGACGCTGCCGGGCGCCAATCATTTCTTCGCCAACGACACCGAGCAGCTGATCCAGGAATGCGCCGATTATCTCGACCGGCGCCTGGCCGGCGAGCTCGCAGATCCGAGGCCGAAGCGCCTGCGCTAAGCACGGCAGGCTGCCGGTCCAGGCGCCCTAAGGAACTCGGTCGACGCCGATCCCGGCGGCCTCGACCGGGCCGGCCGTCGAAATCCTGCCTTTCGGCGCGCGGAACGGTCCCAGCCGGAATGTCCGTTTGCGCACCGGCAGTTTCGAGCTTGTCTGGCCGAAGATGAAACCCAGCCGGGCAAACACCAGACCCGAAACCACCGCGAAAGCCAGCCCAAGGCCGAAGCCCGCGACCGTGTCACTCGGATAATGCGCGCCGACGAAGACGCGTGTCGAAGCGATGCAGGCGGTGACCGCCAGCGCGACATACCAGCGCCGCGGGAATAACAGCAGCAGGATGCCGAAGACCGCGCCCATTGTCGTGGCATGACCGGACGGAAAGCCGGCAAAGCGCGCGTCCATGGCGAAAGGATGCAGCGACAGGACCCCGAAACTGTCGAAATAAAGCGGCCGCGCCCGGCCGATGCCGTATTTCAGCACGTTGACCGCCAGACCGGAGAGGCCGACGGCGCAGAGCACCAGGAAGGCGAAGCAGGTCCAGTTGTAGACGATCATCCGGCTTTGCCGGGACAGGCCGCGCCAATCCGTCAGATTGGCCGCGACGAGGCAGAGCGCCGCCGGAATGAGATACCAGCCGCCCAGCCCGAATTGCGTGAAGAAATCGGTGAAGCGCGCGAAGCCGGGTGACCATTCGCCGCGCATCTCGCCCGCGCCGGCGTCGAAGCGCAGGAAGGTCGCAACGATGAGCAGCGCCCAAGCTATGAGCCAGACGCTCCATAGAATTCTCGGATAGCGCGCGGGCCGCACGGCAAAGCGTCGGCTCACGATCGCAATCGTGTCGCGAAAATTGCCGAGCGAGCGGCGGTAAAGGACAAGGGGCGCGATCGACATGGCTTTAGTGCTTATAGGGGCGTTCGACGTCCGTTGCTATTCATCACGGCGCCACCCGGTAAAGCCCGAGCGACAGCTTGTCTCCTGACGAATAGTTGATGCCGTCGATCTCCGTCAGCCGCTTCGCCGATTTGCCCTGCGTGGTCAGGACATCGGCAAGCTTCTGCTCGTCCTTGATGGGCGCCAGTCCAAGCGCGCAGGAGGGATCGTCAAGCAGATGCCGCGCCACGCCCTCGACATCGGTAAGGACGGTCTTGGTGCCGACCAGGAAGACCAGGCTCGGCTCCTGGAATTTCGCCGAGGCAAGCACGGTGGTGTCGCAAAGCCGATTGGCGTCGACAGCGGCCTTGACGGCGGGACTCAGCCAAATCGGCTTCAGCGACGGCGCGATGACGCCGAACAGCAGGCTGAAGGTGATGCCGGCACCGACCGCGATCGCGGCGATGCGCGGAAGCGGCACCTGCAATTGCCGCGGGAAGGCAAGATAGCCGGTGACCAGAGCGGCGATCGCCGCCGGTATGCTCCACCAGGAGAAGGCCTTTGCCAGATAAAGCGGCGCGCCGACGCAGACCACGGCAAGGCCGATCGCCACCACGGCAAGGCCGAAGGCTGTCGCCCACCACAACCATGTCTGCCAGCGCTTGAGCGGCGCGTTGGCCTTGTCGGCCGGCAAGGTGAGCAGCCAGCCGATCAGGAGCGCCATGCCCGGATAGGCCGGCATCACATAATGCGGCAGCTTGGTCGGGATCGCCTCGAACACCAGCCAGAACGGGATGTACCAGGCCAGACAGAAACGCAGCCGCGGATCGTCCCAGAACCGGTTGATCGCCTGCAGTCCGGCGCCGACCGCGATCAGCCCGAACGGCCACATGAACAGCGAATAGGTGAGCATATAGAAGCCGGGCGGCAGGCCGTGCGATTCCTCGCCCTGCGCCACCTTGTTCAGCATGTCCTTGCCGACCGCCTCCTGGAAGAAGGCGCCGCCGCTCTTCCAGGTAATGAGGATCAGCCAGGGCAAGACGATGGCCAGCACGATGCCGATGCCGCGCACCAGCTTCATCTTTGTGAGCCAGCGCCAGTCGCGGTCGAAGGCAAAGAGCGCAGCGGCCGTCAGCAGTGACAAGAGTGGCGAGACTGGCCCCTTGATGAGGATGCCCAAGCCTTGCGCAATCCAGAAGATCCACGGCAAATGCCCGGGTACCGGCTCGTTGCGCTTTGCCGCTAGATAGACCTGCGCCAGCGCGCCTTGCGCTATCACGCAGCAGGCGAGAAGCATAGCGTCGGTCTTGGCGTCGCGCCCCTCGAAGGCAGTGGCGAAGATCGCCGCCATCATCAGGCCGGCGGCCAGCCCGGCATTAGCGCCGAAGAGCTTTGTCCCGGTCCAGCCGATGCCGACCACCGCCAGCGCTATGCCCAGCATCGAGACGAGGCGATAAACCCAGATCGGCGCCGCCGCCCCCTCGCCGCTCAACGCGACCGCCGCGGACTGCAGCCAGTAGATGCCGATCGGCTTCTTGTAGCGTGAAACATCCTGCAGGCGGATGTCGACGTAGTCGCCCGTCTCGACCATCTGCTTGGTCGCCTGGACGAAGCGGGATTCGTCGCGGTCGACAGGCGGCAGGCTGGCCAGCCCGCCGACCGTCATGATGATGCTGAACAGAAAGAGGAAGAGGTAGTTCCTGTTCATCGCGGGAGCTCGTCCGATCTGAAACTGCGGGATGGCCCCGTCGCGGCGCGTGGGCGCCTGTCTTTGCGCGGCGCTTCATTACGCTAGCAAAAAGGGTGAAGCAAGGATGCCCGGGCGCCGCATCCAATCCATCGCAAAAACCGGAAACCACTTTTGCTAACGGCGCGTGGATGCTAAACGCGCGCCTTTCATACCAAGCTTGGCTGAATGCCTGGCGATCTCCAGGAAGAGAAAATGTCCGCCTTCAAATCCGATTTCCTGCGCATCATGAGCGAGCGCGGCTTCATCCACCAGATTTCGGATGAATCCGCTCTGGACCGGCTTTTCGCCAAGGAAACGGTCAGCGCCTATATCGGCTTCGACGCCACGGCCAAGAGCCTGCATGCCGGATCGCTGATCCAGATCATGATGCTGCACTGGCTGCAGCAGACGGGCCACCGGCCGATCGCGCTGATGGGCGGTGGCACCTCGATGATCGGTGATCCCTCCTTCAAGGACGAAGCGCGCAAGCTGCTGACGCCGGAGGACATCGAGAGCAATCTTGCCGGCATCCGCCGCAATTTCGCGCCGTACCTCAAATTCGGCAGTGGCGCCGGCGACGCGATCATGATCAACAACGCCGACTGGCTAATGCAGATCAACTATGTCAACTTCCTGCGCGATGTCGGCCGGCACTTCTCGGTCAACCGGATGCTCGCCTTCGATAGCGTCAAGCTCAGGCTCGACCGCGAGCAGTCGCTGTCCTTCCTCGAATTCAATTACATGATCCTGCAGGCCTACGACTTCGTCGAGCTCTACAAGCGCGTGGGCTGCCGGCTGCAGATGGGCGGTTCGGACCAGTGGGGCAACATCGTCAACGGCATCGATCTCGGCCATCGTATGGAGGGCGTGCAGCTCTTCGCCATGACCACGCCGCTGCTCACCACCTCGTCCGGCGCCAAGATGGGCAAGTCGGCCTCGGGCGCGGTCTGGCTCGATGGCGACATGCTGAGCCCCTACGAGTTCTGGCAGTACTGGCGCAACACCGAGGACGCCGATGTCGGGCGCTTCCTGAAACTCTACACGACGCTGCCGCTCGGCGAGGTGGCGCGCCTCGAAAAGCTCGGCGGCTCGGAGATCAACGAGGCGAAGAAGATCCTCGCCACCGAGATTACCGCCATGCTGCACGGACGCGACGCGGCCGAGACTGCAAGCGAGACGGCGCGCAAGACCTTCGAGGAAGGCGCGCTCGCCGACACGCTGCCCAGCATCGAGGTGGCCAAATCGGACCTCGAAGCCGGGATCGGCATCCTGGCGCTGTTCGTGAGCGCCGGTCTGGCCGGCTCGAACGGTGAAGCGCGCCGGCATATCCAGGGCGGCGCGGTGCGCGTGAACGACCAGCCGCTGACCGACGACCGGCGCGTCGTCACGGTTGAGGACCTCGGCCCGGAAGGCGTCGTGAAGCTTTCGCTCGGCAAGAAGAAGCATGTACTGGTGCGGCCGAGCTGATCGGCCGCATCTTATTGCGCATTTTGGGATGGCTGTTGCCTGTACTCGAAGATCGAGCGGAATATGCCTGGCGCCACCACCGATAGCGGATTGATGTTGAGCGTCGGCTTGTTGGCGTTGCCGCGCAGCCGGTAGGTGACGCCGATCAGGCCGCGGTCGCGCCCATTGCCGAGCAGCGGCCCGAACAGCGGCAGTTCGCCGAAGATGCGATTGAGACCATAGACCGGCATGAAGGTCCCGGTCATGTCCATGTTGTTGTTCGGATCGTAGAGCGTGCCCTGGAAGGTCGTGCCGATGCGTGGGCCGCGCAGCAGGCCGTTCGCCAGTTTCAGATAGCCGGAGCCCTTGTCGATCTCGGCGAAGCCGCGCTCGAACTGCACCCTGGACGTATCGATGTTGCCTTTGACGGCCTCGTTCAGGCTGCGCGTATCGCCGGCCGGAGTGGTCGACACGATCGAGGCGAGCTTTGGCTCGTTGACGATATAGAAATTGCGGGCATCCACCTGCCCCTTCATCGGTCCGTCGGCGGAGCCCGAGAGCGACAGCGTGATCGCGCCGCCTTCCATATGCTCGTAGACGTTGAGGAACCGCAGGATCGCGCCGGCATCGGCGGACTTCACCCTGAGCACGCGGCCGCCTTCGCTGGCGGTGTTGTTGATCGTGATCGCCGCGCCGGAGCTTGCAGCGGCGGTGACGTTGAGCCCGTTCACGCGCGATCCGGCAGCGCTGTATTTGAGCTTGAGATTGGAGAGCACCTCGTCATGGAAGCCGGTCAGCGATGCCACGTCGGCGCTCACCGAGACGGCGTCGCTGCCCGCGCCCTTCGTCGCAGTGTCGACATCCGAGGTGAACTGCTTGATCAGCGAGCGGGCGTCGAGCGACGCGCCGCTGACGTCGACGGCATAACTCTTGCCCGAGCGCTTCACCGAAACGGCGACGTCGTCGCCGCGGTTCAACGAAACCTTGCTGAAGCGGGCCGTGGATAACGCGCCGTTGACCAAGGTCACATTGCCGTCAATGGAAAAGCTCTTGCCGTCGAGATCGAAATCCGACAGCGTGGTGGTGCCGCCGGATTTCGCCATGTTGAACGCGACCTTCGCGGGAATGCCGGCGCCCTTGCTCCAGCCCGCCCAGGGAATGTCGAGCCTGGCATTGGTCAGGTCCGCCGAAACCTGCTGGGCGCCCTCGCCGCTCTTGTCGATCGCCACCTTGATGGTCCCCGAAAGCAGGTCCGACAGGCCGGGCATGCTGGCATTGCGCGTCTTGTCGTCTAGGACCAGCACAACCTTGCGGCTGCGCGCCGGTCCGTCATCGGCGAGCGGCTCGACCAGATCGAGCTCGGCCGGAATGCCGTTGAGCTTGGCCTCGGCGGAAATCACCGCCTGCTTCGGCCCGACGATGATCGAACCATTCGCCTCGGTGACCGTCTGGTCCTCGAAAGGCTTGGTCAGCGACAGGTCCTGATAGTCGAGCGAAACCAGCCAATCGAGCTTCGAGGTATCCATGCCTTTCGTCAGCGGGATGTCCGCCCTGACATGGCCGGTGACGGCGCCGGACAGGTCCTCGGGCGCCAGTCCGACATGGCGCATGGCGTTGATCGGCTCGTAGGAGGCAAGCTCGGCGATCGCCGGGGCCTCACCCGCGACGTCGATGTCGAGCCCGCCGACGACAATCGGCAGGTTCGCGTTCTTGATCGTCAACGTGCCGCCGCTTGCCGCAACGGTGCGGCCGCTCGGCATATAGACGCTGCCGGAGGAGAGCGCGATATCGACATCGTTGCCGTGGAAGGCAACGACGCCGACAGCGTCACGCACCGGCGGGATGCGCCCGGCGGTATCGAAGCGCGATCCTTCGATCTGGAAACGGCCGAACACTTCGTCGCCGGTCAGCGGCACGCCGTTGCCCAGGCGCCCCGGCACGACCTGGAACTGCAGATTGGCGTCGGTTACCGTGCCGCCGAACAAATTGCCCAGCACCCAAAGCCGCGCGTTGCGGGCCGAGAACCACGGCCACAATTGCTTGACGTGCGAGACCGGCATGTCGTGAACGTTGAGCGACAGCGATACTCCCGGCGGACCGTTGTCGACGAAGGACACCGTGGCGGCGCCCAGAACCTCGCCCGGTCCACCGGAGCGCACGCCGATCTGCTCTGCGACGAGCTTGCGGCTCTTCGGCTGGTAAATCCCGGCGATACGGGCCAGGAACTGAAGCGCAGGTTCCGGCGATTCCGAAGGCGCAAGCGTCGAGCCGTCGCTGGTGAGGTCATAGCGATAAGCGGGCTCCTCCCCGGCGACTGCCGGCTTCGGCCCGATTGATCCGGCAAAGTCGAAGCTGGAGCGGCCGCTCTTGATCAGCAGCCGGTCGACCGAGACCTTGTTCGAACCGGCCACCAGCGTGGCATCGGCATCGACATCGGTCGGTAGCAGCCCACGTTCGTCCAGGTCGAGCACCGAGCCGTTGAGCGAGAGCGACGCAGCCAGGCGCGACGGGGTGTCGCCCGACGCCTCCGAGCCCGAGAGCTTCAACGCGATCGAACCCAGTTTGGCGCCATCGGTCGCCGGGTCGGTTCCTGTCGAACTGTCCTCGCCCGGAGGGCCGGCTATCTCGAGTTTGGCATCCAGCGACGAAATGCGCCTTGCCGTCGCGTCCCGCGTCGCCGAGGCGATCAAAGTCGCGTGCCGGCCATCGATCTCGGCATCGTAGGAGAACTGCATGCTTCCCGTGCCGGTCTGCGCCGCGGTCGCCGAGGTCACGGTCACGCGCTTGACCAGCCCGGTGTCCGGCAGCTCGAACTCGACATTGCGCAGATCGATCTGGCGCATGGAGTCCTCGCGCACGGCATCTAGCGCGTCATTGACGCCTGAAAACACCGCCGCCGACACTTTCTCCGGGTCGACAAGGCCACCCTCGTTGCGCAGCGCCGCCGTCCAGTCGCCTTTGCCGGAGGGCATGGCGGCCATCACAATGTGGGCGTCGGAAAATCTGGCGCTGGTCAGCCGGACATCGCCGGAAAGCAGCGGCAAGAGGCGCATGCCGAAACGCACGCGCCCGATATCGGCCATAGGCTTGCCGTCGGCCGTCTTCAGGCTGACATCGTTCACCTGGAGGGCGACGAAGCTCGACCCGTCGAGCGTCAGCCGCGCCGCGCCGACGGCGACGTGGACATCGACGCCCGCCAGCTTTTCGATGGCGGTCTCCGCCTCGGCCCGGAGGCGCTCCGTGCCTATGCCCGAGGCCCCGAGGATGTAGACGCCTGCCGCCGCCAGGAGCACGAGCGCGCAAAGCCCGGCAAAGACACGACCGAGAATGCGAAAGCGCCGCCGCACCACCGCGCGGCCGAGCGGCGGCACGCTGCACGCGGACGGAAGCCTCGCCAGGTCGGTGATCTCGTCCCGCCTGAACCTGATCTTCTCGTGCTGCGGTTCTTCCTGATCCAAGCAATATTCCGTTGTAACGAACTCGTCGTGGACGAATCCCGGCTTCACGTTATATCGATGATTTCCCGCGCGTAAGCGCAAACAAGGGCATCGACATGGCTGATCTCCAGGTGGGCGACGCAGCACCCCAATTCGATCTTCCGCGTGACGGCGGCGGCTCCCTCAGCCTCGCTGCCTTCTTAGGCAAGCCCATCGTGCTCTACTTCTATCCGCAGGACGACACCACAGGTTGCACCACCGAGGCTATCAACTTCTCACAGTTGAAGCCGGAATTCGAGAAGGCCGGCGCCGTGGTCATCGGGCTCTCGCCCGATAGCGTCAAGAAACACGACAAATTCAAGGCGAAGCACGATCTCACCGTCGATCTCGTCGCCGACGAGGAGCGCAAGGTGATCGAGGCTTATCATTTGTGGGTCGAGAAGACGATGTACGGCCGCAAATATATGGGCGTCGAGCGCGCCACATTTCTGATCGGCAAGGATGGCCGCATCGCCCGCATCTGGCGGCAGGTTCGCGTCAAGGGCCATGCCGAAGCGGTGCTCGAGGCCGTGCGCGCGCTCTGAGCGTCGCCAAAGCCCACTAAAGCAATCGACAATTCTGGTAGTTACTCGTCAGGTGCCTCAGCCTTCGGCTGCCGCCGCGTCCTCCAGGATTTCGAACTATGGCTCACCTGATCGGCCAGCGCGGCAAGATGGCCACGCAAGCCGCGCGCGCCCATCATGGACGACAGCGTGACTGACTGCGTGGCGAAGCGCCGCTTGAAATCCTCGCCGCCGCAGAGAAAATCAATCGCGGCAAGGCCACGGTCGAACGACCATTGGATATAGTCCATCATCAGTACCATACCCGGCGAGGCGCGCTCGTATTCGGGATCATAGGTGGTGACGAAAGCCATCATCGTGCCGTGCTGCTCGAAATTGATCGAGACGGCGACGATCGTGTCGTCAAGCTCCAGCACGAAGATGTGCAACAGCCCGAGGTCGGCCAGCACCGAGATGAGCGCGGCGAGAACTGGCGAACCCTTATCGAACAGATCCGAGGCACGGCCATGGCGAGCGAGCCAGAGGCGCTTCAACGTCGCGACGCGCTCGAGTACCGGCTCGCGCGGCTCCTCCGCATCCAGCAGCCGGAAACGCAATGCACCGCTTTCTTCCATGAACTTGCGGCCACGACGATAGTTCTGCCGGCCCTTCTTGGACAACGTCTCGAACCATTCCGCCCCACACTGCCAGGAGCCAGCGACACGATAGCTGATTTCAGTGCGGTGGTTGGACCGAAGGGCCTTGCCATGAGCCGGTTCCAGCAGGGCATGAACACCGGCATCCGGTAGCAGACGGTTGAGATAGATCAGGTCGAAGCCACCCTGGTCAAAAACATATTGCCAGAGGCGGGAGATCGCCCGCGGGTCGCTATCGGGTGCAACCAGCGCGTCGCCGTAGTCACTGTGATCCTTTGCCGCCCATTCGAGTACGCGGATGCCGGAACGCCTGAAGGTTGCGAGCGCTATCACGCCATCGAGCCGGTCACCGTTCCAGGCAAGCCCAATCCTGAGCGCGCGCCGCTCCTGCTGTGGGGTGGTGCGCCACCAGGCCGCGATCCAGTCCGGGTGCTGGAAGACAAGCCCGCCGGCCCGCTGCCAGAGCGCGCTCCAGGCCGGTGTGATCTCGGCCAGGCGCACCGCGGATGTCACGACTTCAAAGGTGCGTGTCCGCGGGATTGCGAGCACAACGGGAGCGTTCATGGCCGTATCCCCTCCGAGGATCGCGAGCTACGTGAGCGTGGCTTTCCGGGCCGGATGCGCCTGGCGATATGCCCCCACATCCGCTTCAGCGGCATGACGTAAAGGCCTGCGAGCGACTGATAGTCGCGCACATCCCGGTCGACCAGCCCGAACTTGAAGTCCTCGTCGGGCCTCGGCACACACAATGTTCCGAAGAACCGGTCCCAGAACGAGAAGAGCAGCCCGAAGTTCTTGTCGTAGTGCCGTGGATCGACGCTGTGATGCAACTGATGCCAGTGAGGACACAGGATCAAATTGTTGAGCGGGCCGAACGAGATCTTGAAGTGCGTGTGCCTGACGAAATCCATCATCAGGATGTTACGCATGACATAGACGTTGACGCCAAAAACGGTCAGTTCGACAAGGTTCAGCGAAATCAGCGACCAGATGCCAAAGCAGAGCCCCGCGATGATGCCGTCCCAAGCTCGGTTCATCAACTCGTCGAGCGGATGGACCCGGTCCTTGGTGATCCCGACCATCACCTCGGCCGAGTGATGCACCTTGTGCAGTTCCCAAAGCAGCGGATAGCGATGCTGGGCGACGTGATAGAGATAATAGGAAATGTCATAGGCGAGGAGCATGCTGACGGTGAAGATCAGAACCGTCACCGGCCCTGCCGGCCCGTCGATCAGAGGCGGCTGAAAGTGGAACAGTGTCGAAAACAGCCAGTTGGTCCCATACCCCACCGTCGTGACGAAGACGATTCCGGCGGGCAGCATCAGGAAAGGCATCAGGGCCTTCTTCGTGATCCAGAACAGCAGGTCGGCCTTCGCGGAGGGATGGGTGATGACCTCACGCGGGATGACGAACTCGAAAAACTCCTTCCAGCTCTTCTCCTCGACCGTGCGCCAATAGGCCACAAGCGCGCTGACAAAGGCAGTCAGCAGCAAAAGCCCGGTCGCCAGCAGACTGGTGCCCGAAATCTTGTCGAGGATCTTGCCAACCAGGTCGTCCAGCATTCCTACCGCCGCTGTGAATCCCAAATACCAACACGCCTTTACTCGAAAAGCGTCAATTAAACGCAATCGAAGACAGTTAAGAAACCCGAGCCTTGCTCTGCGAGCTACAGGCTGCTCCTGGCAGAACATTGGTGTTCATCGCCAACGATTTCGCGGCATGGCGTCCGCATCCTGGAGATTTTCGCGCGACCTCTTGCCCGCGCTGCGTGCATCCGGCGCGGCGCAGTCGACACGGCAAAACTTTGTTAACCCTAATAATGTGTAATCGAGCTTGTCGTTGATCCCCCTAACGAAAGCTCCGTCCCGTGAAAGAAACCGGTCAGTCAGCGGTCTTCGGCAGGCGCAAGGAACCGCATACGGTCATCATCGCCCGGGGCAATGAGATAAGGCATTTCACCATCCGTCCCTGGCTCGCCGCCTTCATCGGTTCGGCCTTGGCGGCGATCGCCATCGGCTATCTGCTCGCGACGTCCTATCTGGTGCTGCGCGACGACCTGATCGGCGCCACGACGGCCAGGCAGGCCCGGATGCAGCAAGCCTATGAGGACCGCATCTCAGCCCTTCGCGCTCAAGTCGACCGCATCACCAGCCGCCAGCTTCTCGACCAGCAGCTGATGGAAACCAAGGTCAGCGAGCTGCTGGCCAGGCAAACCCAGCTCAGCGAGCGCCACGGGCGGCTCGGCCCGATCCTCGAGCGTGCCGAGAACGAGGTTGGCGACGCGGCAGGCCCTGTGGCGCGCAAGCCCGACGAGCACGCCGAAGTCACCGGCAGCCTCTCGCAGGCGCCGACCTACTCCGTCGCGTCCTTGAGCGCCGGCGACACCAAGCCGTTCTCGCTCTGGTCGACACGATCCGATCCGCTTGAGGGCGAAACCGCCGCCGATCGTGCAGACAAGCTGTTCGTCTCGATCAACGCGTCGCTGAAGGCCATCGAGAACCAGCAGCTTTCGCGCATCACCACGCTTGCCGACAACGCCTACAAGAATGCCGATGCCATCGCCCAGGCGCTGGAAGCGGCCGGCCTGCCGGTCGACAGCGAGCTCGACAAGAGCGATGTCGGCGGTCCGCTGGTTCCGCTTGATCCCTCGATGGCTTTCGACAGCAAGGTCAAGGAGTTGGACGAAGCGCTTGATGCGCTCGACCAGGTCAAGAAGGAGGCGCGCAAGTTGCCGCTCGCCAACCCCGCCCCTGGCCATACGGTAACCAGCCCGTTCGGCGTGCGCACCGACCCCATCCTTGGCAGCGCCGCCCTGCACACGGGAATGGATTTCAGGGCGCCGATTGGCATGCCGGCCAAGGTCACGGCCGCCGGCATCGTCACAAGGGCCGGCTGGGCCGGCGGCTACGGCCGCATGGTCGAAGTCGACCATGGCAACGGCTTTGCCACACGCTACGGACATCTGAGCGAGATTGACGTCACCGTCGGCCAGAAGCTCGCCGCCGGCGACGTCATCGGCAAGACCGGCAGCAGCGGCCGCTCGACGGGCCCGCACCTGCACTACGAGGTGCGCCACAACGGCGAGGCAATCGACCCGCTGCGCTTCCTGACCGTCGGCAAGAAGGTCGCGCAATATCTTTGACCGGCTGAACCGGCGCCTGCGAATTCGCTAAAGCATGTCTCCCGAAAGTGGGAACCGGTTTCGGGATAAAGACATGCGTAAAATCAAAAAACCTAAAGCGCATGGAGCGAATCTGAAAAATCGCGACGCGCTTTAAGCGCCGGGATTCTCCTGCCCGGCCAGGTACATCGTTGCCGCCGATACCAAAGTAAGGACGCCGTTCTTCAACGCGGCCTCGTCGACGCGGAATCTGGCGTGGTGAAGCGGGTAGACAGACCCGACCTCCTCATTGCGGATGCCGAGCCGGAAATAGACCGACGGGCGTTTCTCGCTGTAATAGCCGAAGTCGTCGGCAATGCTCCACCCAGGCATGTTGAGCGCATTGGCCGCGCCGATGCTGGCCCTGGCGGAGGCCATGATCAGGGCCGCCATCCCGGCATCGTTGACGACGCCAGGTTCGCCCCGGTGGATGTCGGTCTTTACGCTTGCGCCGTGGCTTGCCGCTATTCCTTCAAGCACTTCGCGAAGCCGGCGCCAGGCGCGCTCACGGGTGCTGTCGCTGCCGCTGCGTATGGTGCCTTTGAAAGCGACCTTGCCGGCGGTCACGTTGTAGGCATTGCCCCCGTTGATGGCGGTCACCGAGATGACCAGCGGATCGTAAGGGTCGGTCTCGCGCGAGACGATCTTCTGCAGCTCGCTCACCATGGAGCAGGCGACAGTCAGCGCATCGATACCCTCATAGGGTTTTGCCGCATGCGCGGCCGAACCGGTGACGATCACATCGAACGTATCGCACGCAAAGTGTAGGGACCGGAGCCGACCGCGACCTTGCCGGATGGCGTATAGGGATCGACATGGACGCAAATCGCGGCATCGATATCGTCGAGAAGCCCCTCCTCCACCACACGCAGGCCGCCCGACGGCTCGTCCTCTTCGGCCGGCTGGAAGATGAGGCGGACGGTTCCGCCGAAACTGTCGCGCGCGCGGTGCAGATGCGCGGCCACCGCAAAGCCCATCGCGGCATGGGTATCGTGGCCGCAGGCATGCATCACACCCGGATTTCCGAGGCAAACTCGACACCGGACTCCTCCTCGATCGGTAAGGCGTCGATGTCTGCGCGGATGACCAGCTTGCGGTTTGAAGGCCGGCCGGTGCCGACGATATCGACCGCAAGCCCGTAGCCAGCAACGTCACGAATGTCGGCGATCCCTTCCTTTGCCAGCATCTCGCGCAAATAACGCTGCGTGCCTGATTCCTGGTTCGAAAGCTCAGGATGGCGGTGCAGATGGCGACGGATCTCGATCATCCGATCGAGAATCCCGGGACCGATATCGGGAGCGGTATCGCTTGCCGAAGACGGCCGGTCAGGCTTTGACATGGATGTCCCGCGGGAACTTCGTCAGCGTCTCATTGCCGGTCTCGGTCACCAAGATGGTCTCGCTGACCTCGATACCCCAACCGTCCATCCACATGCCCAGGATGGAATGAACGACATTGCCGGGTTGGAGCACCGTCTTGTCGCCAGGCCGCAGGCTGATCGTGTGCTCGCCCCAATCCGGCGGATAGGCAACGCCGATGGAATAGCCGATGCGCGATTCCTTTTTCAGCCCGTGACGCTCTATGACCTTGCGCCAGGCGGCTTCGACTGCCTCCGCGGTCGTGCCCGGCCGCAGGGTGTCGAGCACAGCATCCATGCCTTCGATCACCGCCTTTGCCGTGTCCGCGACGCGGGTCGGCGTCTTGCCGAGTTGCATCGTCCTGGCGAGCCCGGCGGCGTAGCGGCGGCAAACGCCGGCCAGCTCGAGCGCGATCGTTTCCTCCTTCCCGAACCGCCTGTCGCTCCACATGATGTGCGGCGCCGAGGCATTTTCGCCGCCGAGGATCGTCGGTGGCAGCGCCGTGATGTCGCCGGCGAAATCCTGGCTGCCGGCGATCTGCGCCTCCTGGATCGAAGCAATCGCGTCGCATTCGCGCACACCCGGCGCGATGACTTCGTAGGCCCGCGCCACCGCCGCTTCGGCCAGTTGCGATGCCTTGCGCAGATAGGCGATTTCAGGCGCCGATTTTACTGCGCGGATCCAGTTCACGAGCAGGTCGGCATCGTGCCATTTCGCGTTGGGCAGCCCGGCGACGAGCCGCGCATGGGCCTTCGGCGAGAAGTAGTAGGCTTCCAGCTCGATTCCGATATGGCGATTGCCCCAGCCCTTGGCGACGATCCAGGCCGCGATCCAGTCCATGGGATGACGGTCGGCGCGCTGAACATGGTCCTCGGGAAAGCCGACCACGTTTTGCGGTTTCATCCAGGCCGTCAGCAAGCCGCCGGCCGCATCCATGGCGCGGCCGATCCAGACAGGCTCGGCGTCCTCGATCGGAACAAGGACCACCTGTGGCGTGTAGAACGACCAGCCGTCATAACCGGTGATGTAATGCTGGTTGGCGACGTCGTTGACGATCAGGAGTTCAATGCCGCGTTTGGCCATCTCGGCGCGGATTTTTCCGAGCCGCTGCTGGTATTCTTCACGGGCAAAAGGCAGTTCAATCATCTTTTCTCCTCACCGGACCGATCTGGTCGGGGACGAGCCAACGGCTTCCCCCCGCTATGCACCATCGCGGTGGTTTTGGCGGCCGGCAATCGGCCAGGGCGACGCATAGGCAGGGCCTAGCCCGACCGACACAGCTTTCCCACCGGCATGGTCAACTCCCCTATCTTGAACGAGCCCGTGACGTGTTCGCCGAACAGGAGGACGATTGACTTGAGCTGAGTTGTAGGATGATATGCATCATCCGATATCCCAGTCGCGAACGCTCATGACGCTTCAACGCTTTTCACCGGAAATCCTCGGCGCCATGGAAAGCGCTGTCGGACAAAACGGCATCGCCCTCGATCCGGCCGGCATGGCGAAATACCTGGGCGACTGGGCAGGCGATTATCGCGGCGGGGCTCTCGCCGTGCTGCGGCCAGCTTCGGTAGCCGAGGTTCAGGCCGTGATGCGTCTTTGCAGCGAGCTTGGGCTCGGCGTTATCCCGCAAGGCGGCAACACCGGGCTGGTATCAGGCGCGATCGACAGCAAAGGCAGCGACCTGGTTGTCGTCAGTCTGGAGCGGATGAACGCCATCCGGCAGATCGATACGGACAACTTCACGCTGCGGGCCGATGCCGGCTGCGTACTGCAAACGATCAAGGATGCGTGCGAAGCGCGGGATTGCTTGTTCCCGCTGGCGCTCGGCGCGCAAGGCAGCTGCCAGATCGGCGGCAATGCCGCCACCAACGCCGGCGGCGTCAACGTGCTGCGCTACGGCATGGCTCGCGACCTGATCCTTGGCCTCGAAGTGGTGCTGGCGGACGGCGACCTCTGGAACGGCTTCTCCGGCCTGCGCAAGAACAACAGCGGCTATGACCTGAAGCAGCTTTTCATCGGCTCGGAAGGCACGCTGGGCATCATCACGGGTGTCGAGGTCAAGCTGTTTCCGAAACTGGCCAAGACGGAGACCGCCTATCTCGGCCTGGCTTCGTTCGAGACGGCTGTCGCGCTCTTCAACCGGGCGCGCCGCGACTGTTCGGACCTGATCTCCGCTTTCGAGATCATCGGCTCGGAATGCATAGAGCTTGCCCGGCTGATCGACCCTGGAATGAGAGCGCCGGTCTCGGCGCCCGTCCAGGTCCTCATCGAACTGTCCTCCGGCCCCGCCATCGATCTCAACGGATTGCTTGCCGGCTTCCTCGGCGATGCCATGGAACATGGCCTGGTGACCGACGCGGTCCTTGCCGTGAGCACCACGCAGGCCAGGAGTTTTTGGGCGATCCGCGAGGGCCTGGTCGAAGGCCAGGCCAAGCGCGGCTACCATGTGCGCACCGACCTGTCGATGAGGATTTCCGATATCCCTATCCTGATCCACCAGGCCCGCCGCTTCGTCGCGAACGATCATCCCGGCTGGATTCCCCTCGCCTACGGCCATGCCGGCGACGGCAACATCCATTTCAACGTGCTGCCGCCGCCCGCACTTGCCGAGCACGAGGCTCGTGCGCGTGGCGCTGAGGTTATCGCCGGGCTCTATGAAATCGCCGTCGGTCTCGGCGGCTCGATCAGCGCGGAGCACGGCATCGGCCGCAGCCGGCGCAAGGAATTCTGGGCCGGGCTTTCGCCGACGCATCGCCGCATGGCCGCAGCGCTGAAGAACGCCCTCGACCCCAAGGGCCTGATGAATCCCGGCTGCCTGCTGCCCGCAACGGAGATCTTTCCATGAAGCAGAGACTGGCCGCCATCGGCACTGTCGAGACGCTGCCGCACCGTGTCGCCGCTTTCCTCAGCCGCGAGATCGAATCCGGCGAGCTGAACCCCGGGGCACGCCTGCCGACCGAGCAGGAGCTGTCGGAAAAATTCGGCGTCAGCCGCAATGTCGTGCGCGAGGCGATCGCCCAGCTTCGTGCCGACGGCATGATCGAGGCGCGGCAAGGCATCGGTGCCTTCGTGCTGGCGCCCGAGCAGCGGGCCGCGATCCGCATCGACCGCGAGGCGCTCAAGGACACGCACAATATGGAGCGGCTGTTCGAGCTGCGCTGCATCCTCGAGGCCGAATCGGCGGCCCTCGCCGCGGCGCGCCGCAACCAGGAACATCTCGATTCGATCAAGGCGGCGCTCGACCGCATGGGCGGCGAGGAGCGCTGGGAGGAAGGCAGCATCGACGCCGACCTGCTCTTCCATCGCGAGATCGCACGCGCCACCGGCAACAGCTACATCCACACCTTCATTTCCTTCGTCTGCGAGCAGATCCGCCACTCGATCCATTACGCCCGCATGACCAACCCGCTGCACGACCTCGTCGAGATCAATGTCGGCGAGCATGTGCGCATTTATGAGGCGCTGGTGGCGGGCGACCCGGCTGCGGCGGAAGCGGCGATGCGCGCGCACATCATCGGCGCCGCCAACCGCGTCGGCGTCAAGCTGCCGCTCTCGAAAGCCAACGGAGCGAAATAGCCATGCCGGCAAGCATCACCCACATCTCCGATGTCTGCCTATTGGTCGAAAACATCGAAAGGACGGTCGAGTTCTACGTTGAAAAACTCGGCTTCCGCCTGCGCCGCCGCGCCGAAGGGTTTGCCGATTTCCATGGCGAAGGCGTCACGCTCGCCGCCTGGGAGCTCGACCACATCAATCGGCATACCGGTGTGTCCAAGCTGAGATCGCCGCGCCACGCGCACAAGGTCTGCGTCGCCGTGCAACTCGACACGCCCGCCGACATCGACCGCATGCATGCCGATCTCATCGCCAAGGGCGTGCCCTTCTATGGCCCGCCCGACAACTACGTCTGGAACGCGCGCTGCGCCTATTTCACCGACCCGGACGACACGCTTTGGGAACTTTACGCCTGGCTCGACGGCGGCCCCGGCGACTACCACGACGAACAGCCGTAGACGACGCCTCGCCGAAGGGAGCGGCGCTTGAAAAGAAGAGACGAGAAAGTCTGCAACAGGAGCGAAAAATGAGTGGGAACAGAGACTACGAATTGAACCGCCGCGCTTTCGTCAAAGGCGGCATTGCGGCCGTTGCGGCCGCGTCTGCCGGCATGCAGCTGGTGCTAACGCCGGGCGCTAAGGCCGCGGGCAAGGTCGTCATCCAATATGACTGGCTGATGTCCAACGGCCAGATCGGCGACATCGCGGCCGTCGCCAACGGCTATTTCAAGGATGCCGGACTGGAGGTCGAGTTCAGCCCCGGCGGCCCGAATGCTTCGACCGTGCCGCCGGTCATTTCGGGGGCCGCGCAGCTTGGCCAGTTCTCGGAAACCCCGCAGCTTTATTCAGCCCGCGCCAGCGGCGTGCCGATCAAGATCATCGCCTGCGGCTTCCGCACCGGCCCCTACGCGCTGACCTCGAAACCGGCCAAGCCGATCCGCGGCGCGGCCGACCTCAAGGGCAAGAAGATCGGCATCCAGCCGACGGCGCGGTTCGTCATCGACGAGATCCTGGCCAAGAACGGCATCGATCCGTCGGAGGTGACCATCGTCAATGTCGGCTTCGACAAGGCGCCCCTGGTGCGCGGCGATGTCGACGCGATCGGCGGCTGGATCACCAACACCCAAGCGCTCAGCGTCGTCGGCGACGACCGGATCGATCTTCTGGTGCGCGACCTCGGGCTGAGCTCCTATGCCGACGTCTATTTCGCTACCGACGCAGCGATCGAAAAGGCCCCTGAGACTCTGGCGAAGTTCATCGGCGCCGTGGGCAAGGGCTGGGGCTGGGTGCACGCCAACCCGCAGGAAGCGGTCAAGAAGATGGTCGCCGCCTATCCGGAAATGGACCTCGGCTGGGAGGAAAAGACCGTCAACCTGGTGTTGAAGCTCTCCTTCGACGGCGCCACCGCCAAGGATGGCTGGGGCACGTTCGATCCGGCCTCGATCGAGGAGCAATTGGCGCTGCTCGACAAGGTCGGCCAATATCCGAACGGACGCCCGGCCGCCAAGGATGTCTACACCACCAAGATCCTGGAGCTTTCTGCCGCGGACCGGCCAAAGCTCGACGCGCCCGCGGCCTAAAGCATGATCCCAAAAAGTGGGAACCGGTTTTTGGAAAAGATCATGCTCCGTCAAACGTTGTGCTGATCTAATGCAGAACGCGATCGAAGCGCGACAGCTGGATGTCGGCTATGGCGGCCGGCAGACGGCCGTCAAAGTGCTCGCCGGCCTCGACTTGACGGTCGCGGCCGGTTCTTTCCTGTCAATCCTGGGGCCGTCCGGTTGCGGCAAGTCGACCTTGCTCAGGGTGGTGGCCGACCTGCTCGATCCGCTCGGCGGCACGATCAGCGTGCTTGGCGACACGCCGCATGCGGTGCGTTCGCGCCGCGATGTCGGCTTCGTCTTCCAGGATTCTACCCTGCTGCCCTGGCGCACGGTGCGCGACAATGTGCGCCTGCCGCTCGGCGTCGGCCAGGGCAGCCTGACCCGCAAGATCGAGGACCGCAGCGCGGAACTGCTGGAGCTCATGGGCCTTGGCGGCCTCGGTGAGCGCCTGCCGCATCAGCTCTCCGGCGGCCAGCGCCAGCGCGTCGCGATCGCGCGCGCCCTGCTCGGCGAACCGAAACTGCTTCTGATGGACGAACCGTTTGGCGCGCTGGACGAGATCACGCGCGACCGGTTGAACGACGAGCTATTGGCGCTATGGCGGCGCAGCGGCACGACCATCCTTTTCGTCACCCACTCGATCGCCGAAGCGGCCTATCTCGGCGAGCGCGTCATCGTGCTCGCCGCCAATCCGGGGCGCGTCGTGAAGGATCTCGACATGCGCTCCTTCAAGCAGGAAGGCAACCGCTGCAAGCGCGAGGATCCGGCGATCGTCGCCGCCATGGCCGATCTGCGCGCCGCACTGGAGCGCGCATCATGAGACAGGCGCCGCTTTCCCCGCAGATGACGATCGCGCTTCCCGTCCTGGGTGCGGCATCGATCCTGCTTGCCTGGCAATACCTCCTGCCGCTGCTCGGGGTGCCGGCCTATATCGTGCCGACCCCGACAGCGATCCTCGGCGTCTTCCAGAAGAACTTTTCGCTCCTCATCGACAATCTGCGGCCAACGCTGATCGAGGCACTCGCCGGCTTCGTCATCGGCAATCTGGCTGCCGTGCTGCTTGCCGTCCTCTTCGTGCACAGCCGCGTCCTGCAAGCGGCCTATTTCCCGATCGTGCTGTTCTTCAACACCATCCCCATCCTGGCGCTGTCGCCGATCATCATCCTGATCTTCGGCCTCGGCATGACGCCGAAAATCGTCATTGCCGCGGTGATCTGTTTTTTCCCGACGCTGGTGAACATGATCCGCGGCCTCGATTCGGCCAGCGACAACGAGCACGAGCTGTTCCGGGTGCTGTCGGCGACACGCTCGGAGATTTTTTGGAGCCTTCGCCTGCCGCGCGCCCTTCCGATGCTGTTCTCCTCGCTCAGGATCGCGTCGGCCACCGCCGTGATCGGCGCCATCGTCGGCGAGTGGATCGGCTCGGACAAGGGGCTCGGCGCCCTGATCATCCAGGCGACCTTCAACTACCAGTCCGACCGGCTTTATGCGGCGATCGTACTATCATCGTCGCTGTCGATCGCGCTGTTCTGTATCGTCGTGCTGATCGAGCGGCGGGCTATCCGCTATTAGGGCAACGCCAGGGAAGTGCGTGGCGACCTTCCAAAACTGTACGAAAACAAAGCTTTATAGCGACTCCGCGATGTTGCGAAACGCCGAGCCGCTCCAACTGCCCCCTTTGGCTTCGAGTTTGAGCTTCCCGCTGCGAAAAGGCGATCGCAGCGGGCTCCTGTTGCGCTGCAACCAGAGATATTTTTGAATTCCATTTGACTGAATAAATCTTCTCTGCAAGTCTTGCCCACAAGTGGGAGCGCAAGGCATGGCGTTGCGGGGGACCAATCAGGAATTCGGGCGGCCGTACAACCGGCGCATCGTGCTCGAATCCATCCGCCGCTTCGGCCCCATTGCTCGCGGCGATATCGCCCGCCATGTCGGACTGACCGTCCAGACCGTTTCGACCATCGTTCGCGAGCTGGAGGCGCAAGGTTACATCCTGTCGGTTCGCGAGGAGCCGAAGGGCCGTGGCCTGCCGCCGGCGACGCTGCGTATCAATCCGGAAGGCGGTTATGCCGTCGGCATCCATCTCACCCCGCTCGGCATCGACGCGGCGCTGATCAATCTCAGCGGCGACGTCGTCGAGAGCGCGCACGGAGAGGCGCCAAACGCCGCTCCCGACGACGCGTTCGAAGCAATCGGCGCCATGGTCGCCGAGATGACCGGGCGCCGCCCGGGCGGCCGCGTCATCGGTATCGGCATGGCGCTTCCGGGCCCGTTCGGTGTTGAACCCATGAGCTTCGTCGGCCCGACCACCATGGCCGGCTGGCAGGATGTTCCGCTGCGCGAGCGGCTGACAGCAGCCACTGGCCTGCCGGCCTTCTTCGAAAACGATATGGCTGCCGCCGCCATAGGCGAACGCCTCTACGGTCTTGGCGCAAAACATTCCGAATATTACTATCTCTATTTCGGCGTCGGGCTCGGCGGCGCCATGCTGCATGACGGCAGCGCGTTGCGCGGCGCCTGGGGCAATGCCGGCGAGATCGGCCACATCCCGGTCGTTCCGGATGGTGAACCATGCCCCTGCGGCAATCGCGGCTGCCTCGAACGCTACATTTCGCTGGACGCACGAAGCCGCTGGAGCGGCGATGACGCTGGCTGGGTGGCCGAGGTCGCGCCCGTCTTCCGCAACGCGATCGCTATCATCGAGAACCTCTTCGATCCTGAAACGATCGTCCTTGGCGGATTGGCCTCGCCTGCCCTGCTCAAACGGCTGGCAACATCGGGGCATCCGCTGTTGAATTCGGTCTCGGCGCGCAAGGATCGCACCACGCCGCGCATCCTGGTGGCAGAAGGCGGCCAGCATGCGGTGCTGCGAGGAGCGGCGGCGCTTGCCGTTTCGGGCGTGCTTTCCCCGCGCTTCGGCCAGATCTTCACCGCCAAGCGGCTGCGCGATGGCGACCTTCTGAGAGGCGGAGACGTCGCGCCATGAGCGAACCCCTGCTGGTCCTCGACAATGTCACCAAGAACTACGGCGCCATCCAGGCGCTGCGCGGCATCAGCTTTTCGATCGGACGCGGCGAGGTCGTGGCGCTGCTTGGCGACAACGGTGCCGGCAAGTCGACGCTGGTCAAGATCATCGCCGGCGGGCTCGAACCGACCTCGGGCCGCATGCTGTTTGAAGGCAAGGAATTCCTCGCCAGGTCTCCGGCCGAGGCCAAGGCCGCCGGCATCGAGACGGTCTACCAGGACCTTTCGCTCTGCACCAATGTCGATGTGGTGGCCAATTTCTTCATGGGACGCGAGATCACGCGCAAGGTGCTGGGCGTTCCGGTGCTCGACGAACGCGCCATGGAAGCAGTGGTCGGCAAGGCGCTGGCCAATGCCGGCACACGTATTCCCTCGCTGCGTACCAAGGTCGAGCATCTTTCGGGCGGCCAGCGGCAGGCGATCGAGCTCAACCGCTTCGTCCATTGGGGCGGCAAGTTGGTGCTGCTCGACGAACCCTTCGCCGCGCTCGGCGTCGAACAGACCCGCCGCGGCCTCGACATGATCCGCCAGGTGGCGAGCCAGGGCATCGGCGTCGTCATCATCACCCACATCATGCAGCAGGCCTTCCAGGTCGCCGACCGGATCGTTGTGATCCGCCACGGCGTCGTGGCCGGCGACGTTGCCCGCAACAAGACAAGTCCCGATGCGGTGATCAACATGATCACCGGGGAGACGCTCGCCGGTGCCGGACCGGCGCGCTGAGAAACAATGAGGGGTCCGGCGAGAAGAGGAGCGAATGACATGAAGCGAATGCTACTTTCTGTCTTCGGTATCCTGGCACTGGCCGTTGCCACGCTCACGCCGGCATTCGCCCAGTCCAAGGGTACCGTCTATTACCTGGTGCCGACACTGCTCGACGAATTCCAGACCGGCTCGGTAAGCGCGCTGGAACTATTCCTGAAGCAGGTCGGCTACGAGATGAAGACGCTGAACGCCGACAACAAGACCGACGCTCAGCAATCGCAGATGAATGACGTGATTGCCCTGAAGCCGAAGGCGATCATCCTCGCCGCTGTCGACTTCAACGCACTGAAGCCGTCGGTGGAGGCCGCGCGGGCCGCCGGAATCCCGGTGGTCGAGTTCGACCGCCAGATCACCGCGACACCGTCCGACTTCACCTCCGTCGCCGGCACGGTCGAGATCGGCCACATCGCGGCCGACCAGGCCGAAGCGCTGCTGAAGGCCAAGAACGGCGCGGTCAAAGGCAAGATCCTGCAGGTGCTCGGCGATCCCGGCGACCCTTATACCCTCGATATCCAGAAGGGTTTTGAGGAAAAGATGAAGGCGTTTCCGGACGTCAAGATCATCTCGCTACCGGCCATGCAGTGGGAAGCGAGCAACGCCGGCACGATCGTCGCCGACCAGATGCTGGCCAATCCCGACATCGACCTGATCTTCAGCCATGCCGCCCACCTGTCGGTCGCCGCGGTTGCTTCGCTTGAAGCCGCCGGCAAGAAGCCGGGCGATGTCATGCTGATGAGCTCGAACGGCGCGCCTGTCGGCCTCGACCTGATCCGCAAGGGTTGGCTGAACGTCGAGGTCGAGCAGCCGCTTTACGCACAGGCCGCCGCTGTCGCCATGTTCATGGACAAGGTCGCCAACAAGCAGGAGATCAAGCCCGGCGACTATGACGTGCTCGGCCTGAAGTCGGTGGTGACCAAGGAAGCCTGGGGCCCCAACATCAAGATCCCGGGTGCTGCGATCACCAAGGCGAATGTCGACAACCCCGCCTTCTGGGGCAATCAGAAGCCGCCGACGGAAACCGTCAAGTCCGTCGAATAGGCTTCCCAGCAGAGCCCCGGGCCGCACGCGGCCCGGGGGCCTCGCAGTCCGCCCCGCGGCGGCCGCGCATTCAAACCCGACGCTAACCGGATCGGCCGATGAGCCCACGCACCCGCCATAGTCTCGAGCTCGTGCTCGACAATCTCGTCTGGTTCATGCTGGTCTTCGTGCTGGCGGTGTTCTCGATCTTCATTCCGAACTTCTTCCAGCTCGGTATCTTCGCCAACATCGTCGAGGCGTCCAGCGTGCTCGGCGTCATGTCGATCGGCCTGGCGCTGGTCATCATTGCCGGCCACATGGACCTTTCGGTCGAATCGGTCGCGGCGCTCAGCGCCATGGCGGTCGGCGTCATGTTCTGCTCGTCCGGCATCGGCCTCGGCCTGCAGCTGTATCCGGACTGGCTGATGGTGCCGGTCTCGCTCGCCATCGCGCTGGCGGTGGGCGCCATCATCGGTGTCATCAACGGCGTTCTCGTCGTCAGGCTGCAAATGAGCGCCTTCATCATCACGCTGGCCTCCTACATCTGGGTGCGCGGCCTTGTGCTGGTCATCTCCGGTGGACGCTCGGCGCAGGACCTGGCGCCTGCGATCCGCTGGTTCGGCATCCAGCGCCTCGCGGGCCTGCCGCTCACCGCCTGGATCGCGGTCGCCTGTTTCGTCATTTTTTCGCTAATCCTGGCCAAGACTCCTTTCGGCCGCCATCTGGTGATGATCGGCGGCAATGAGACCGCGACTTTCCGCGCCGGCATCCGCGTCAACCGCAACCTGATTATCGCTTTCGTGCTTGCCGGTGCGATTGCCGGCCTTGCCGGCTGGCTGCTCGCCATCCGCACCTCCGGCGCCACCGCCAATCTGGGCGTCGGCCTCCTGTTCAACGCCTTCGCCGCCGTCGTCATCGGCGGCGTCAGCCTGAAGGGCGGTGTCGGCACGCTGCCCGGTGTTTACGCCGGCGTGCTGCTTCTGTCGGCCATCAACACGGCAATCAACCTCATGGGCCTGCCGGCCAATTTCACCCAGGTCATCCACGGCCTGCTGGTACTGGCGGCCGTGCTGCTCGACGCTTTCAAGCAAACGATTCGTCAAAAACTCGCATGACAGGACGGCTCGCATGACCGGACGTATCGAAGGCAAGGTGGCGGTGATCATCGGCGCCGCGCGCGGCATCGGCAAGGGCATAGCCCAGCGCTTTGCCGAGGAAGGCGCAAGGCTGGTGCTTGCCGACAGCGAAGCGGAGGCCGGCCAGGCGAGCGCCGACGAGCTAGGTGCCGCCTTTATCCATACCGACATCTCGAAGATGGCCGACGCCGAAGCTGTCGTGGCTTTGGCACTGAAGCGCCATGGCCGCCTCGACATCGTCGTCCAGAACGCCGGCATTTATCCCTGGCAGCTCATCGAAAACACCAGCCCGGAGGACTGGGACCGCGTCATGGCGGTCAATTTGCGCGGCACCTTCAACACCGCCCGCGCCGCTCTGATACCGATGAAGGCGCAGCGGAGCGGCCGCATGCTCTTCACGTCCTCCATCACCGGGCCTCAGGTGAGCAGCCCCGGCCACGGTCACTATTCCGCAAGCAAGGCCGGCATCAACGGCTTCATCCGTGCCGCGGCGCTGGAGTTTTCCGGCTACGGCATCACCGTCAACGGCGTCGAGCCCGGCAACATCCTGACGGAAGGCATGCGGCTGCACCGCGCCGCCGCCTTTATCAAGAGCATGGAGGACGCTGTGCCGCTCGGGCGCCTCGGCACGCCGCGCGACGTCGCCAATGCCTTCCTATTCCTGGCCTCGGACGACGCCAGCTATATCACCGGCACGACAATTGTCGTCGATGGCGGCCAGCTCCTGCCGGAAGGCCAGGATTTTCGCCTGACACCGCCGTGAGTCGCCGCGGCTTGGGCACAGCCCATCCTTGGCAAGATGGGCCGGCGGCGACGGCCCTTGCAATGACCGGCTCATTCATCGCCTGTTGAACCGGGCTGCTGTAGGATGGCGAGCTTGCATCGCATGGAGGACAAACCGTGTCAAAAACCCCAATTTTCTTGATCCGAATGGCGTTTGCAGTCATTTGCCTCATCGGCTTGGCTGCGACCGCCACCGCCCTTTTCCCCGCTAGCGCCTCGGCGCAGCAGCTGCGGCGATGTGCCAATGAAGGCGGCATATGCCGCTTGCCCTATCCGACGGAGGTGGTTTACGGCGCGCGGGGCCGAACAACCTCGCGGTTTTTTGACCGTCGGTCCGTGCCCTGCTCGAATCGCCTCTTTGGCGACCCCGCCCCCGGCCGCGAGAAGGCCTGTTACTTCGTGGCTCGTGGCGGCTATGGTGATGACGACGATTACGGCGACGATGACTACGGCCCACGTCCGGGCCGCGGCGAATGGGTCGCCTGCGCCCGGGAGGGCGAGTTCTGCGATTTCCGCGGCCGCGCGATGGTCAGATACGGCGCACGCGGCCAATACACGCAGGATGTTTTCAGGAACGGCGTTCGCTGCAGCAACAACGCTTTCGGCGATGATCCCGCTCCGGGCGCTCACAAACGCTGCTATGTGAGACAGTAGCGGCCTGAATCAGGTGCTTCAGAGTGGCGGCCCTGGCGAGGGCCGCTGCCGCATTTTGCTTCAGCTTGTCTGGCGGATTGGTGGGCGATGACGGGCTCGAACCGCCGACATCTTCGGTGTAAACGAAGCGCTCTACCAACTGAGCTAATCGCCCGCCTGAGCGCGGACCATTAAGCAGTTAGGGCCGTATTCGCAAGGCCAAATGAACAGACGGTGCCCCCGTCGCGGTGCGGATTTCCCCAGCCTCGGCGCCGTTGTCAAAAAACCTTCTCCTGATTGCAGCAATGCTTGAATGCCGCGCTTGACACCCGCAGGCGAACCCCTTATCCAGCGCCCCAACGACGAACACGCCTGACACGTGCTCGTCAGTGCGCGGGTGTAGCTCAGTCGGTTAGAGTGCCGGCCTGTCACGCCGGAGGTCGCGGGTTCGAGCCCCGTCACTCGCGCCATTTGTTTTCAAAGGCTTATGCCTCTCTTGCCATTGGCGGTTTCAACTTTTTTCGCGGCCGAGTTTCAACTTTTTGAACTCGTTCTGTTCCAAGCTCAGGAGCTTGCGGCCTTTCCTGCGATGCTCAGCGCGCCGCTATCGACCAAACCGGGCCAGCGATAAGTCCGCCCGGCGGTAGCGACCGATAGCGTGAGGTTGCCAACGGTGATCATGCCACCCCCCTTTCGTGGATCCCCCGCAACCTTATCGCGGCCTCGGCTGACGCCCGGCCCCCCAAAAGTGATTTTGCGCTCCGCGCCGGCCGGGTTACGCTGCGTCATCACGAATAAGGAGGATGACGATGAAAGCCTTCCTTACAACGATCGCCGTGCTTGGCCTGTCCGTCTCTGGGGCGTCTGCCGACTGCGCCTATCATCAATCGATGGCATCGGCGACCCAGGTCGACACACAGAAGACCGCCAGCGTTCAAAAGTCCGACGTGACAAAGGCGTCGGATGCGCAACAGATCAAGAAAGAAGCGCCACCGAAGACGGAATAGCGCTCACCTGATCCCCCGCAGCTTGTGCTCGCGCTCCATCTTCTCAATGAGGCGGCGCCGCGCGTTGGCTGCGTTGTCGGAGCGCATGACATCGACATATGATTGGGGATAGGCTGGCCGGATGACCGCGGAAATCTCAAACAACTCCGCCTCCAAAATCGTGCGTTCTGGCAAAGCATTGTAATCTTCGGGCTCTAGCCAATTTTCCTTGGTGGGTCGGAATCCAAAACTCCTACCGACCGTCTCGCGGCGCCCAATAGACGAAAGAGCCAGCGCGGCATCAGGGTTCGAGGGGTCCAGATCCGCCGAAAACCACAAGCCCATCCGCCCCTGATCCCGCAAGGTGAGCGAGCGGCTGGTCGTGCGAGCAAGCGGCCGATCGTGGTCATGGCTCCAGAGTAGGCCTACATCGCTGAGAGATTTGGAGAAGGCGCCGGGGGCGATCTTCTCGATGAAGGCCCCGCGATGGTGGTGGGTGCGTTATATGGGGGCCCACCCGGATATCGTGTTACTTGCCGCCATGGCGGGACCTGCCCGCCCTTTACTCTTCCAAGGATCAGCTGTTCCAAGATCATTCGCCCAATATGACGCCGGAAGCGATAATCTGAGCCGTCCGCGCGGTGAGCTTCTGGCGCTTCACGAGCGTGGGTTTTTCGTATGGTTTTTTCATCCTGCCGTTCCGGCGTTGCCGACCAGGACGATGAACGCGCTTGCTTCGGGAGCGTTCCGGGACAAGGGGCCGCTAATAAACCGCGCGAACTGCGATTTCACGCCTTTGCAAGCAGCGTCTCGACTTCCTTAAGGGTCGGCATCGACGGCGCGGTGCCGGGGCGCGTCACCGAAATGCCGGCGACTGCGCAGGCAAAGCGGACCGCCTCCAGCGGCTCGACGCCCTTTGCCAAAGCGGCGGCGAGGCCGCCGTTGAAAGCATCGCCCGCGCCCGTCGTTTCGACCACCGGGCCGGCACTGACCGCGCCGACATGTTCGGAGCGGTCCTTGGTGTGCAGCAGCGCACCCTTTTCTCCCAGCGTCACGATGACGGCGCCAACGCCCTTGGCCAGCAGAGCGTCGGCGGCGCTGCGAGCATCGTCGATCGAGGAGACATGAATGCCGGTCAGACCTTCGGCCTCGGTCTCGTTGGGCGTGACATAGTCGCACAGCGCGTAGATGCGGTCCGGCAGGCTGGCGGCAGGCGCCGGATTGAGAATGGTCGTCACCTTTGCCCCGCGCGCGATCTCAAGCGCCTTCAGGGCCGCATCGATCGGCTGCTCGAGTTGGGTGACGAAGACGCCGGCCGATCGGATCAGGCCGGCATGGGCCTCGATATCGGCGGGCGAGATCAGCATCGCCGCGCCCGGGCTGACGATGATGGCATTGTTGCCGGTGCCTTCCTCGATAAATATGTAGGCCGCGCCAGTATAGCTGTCCGGCGTGTCGATGACGGCGCTTTTCACGCCTGCGTCCTTCCACGTCTGTTTGGCCATGTCGGCGAACGCATCGACGCCGAGCCTGGTCAGGAAGGTGATATCGGCGCCAAGTTTGCCTGCCGCGACCGCCTGGTTCGAGCCCTTGCCGCCCGGGCCGAGCTTGAAGGAATTGCCGAGGATCGTCTCGCCCAGGCGCGGCTGGCGATCGGCGCGATAGGCGGTGTCGGCGACGAAGACGCCCAAAATCACAATAGGCTTCATGACAGGCTTGCCGGTGGCCATGTCCCTACTCCGCATCCGGCGGGATGACGCCCTTGCGGAAGGCAAAGCAGCCATAGAAGCGGCGCTCGCCGGTCTGGATCACGCAATAGGCTTTCTTGGAGCGCTCGTAAAAGGCGTAGCGCTCGATCGAGATCATCGGCCAGGGCTTGCCCTCCGCCGCGTCGATCTCCTTCTGCACCTCTTTCTGCACCGGCGGGATCTCGTTTGGCTTGCCGACGATCTCCATGCGCGCCGCCGCATCGTTGACGAAAGTATCCAGCGGCAAGACCGACAGCACCGCCTTCACCACCTCGGCCGCCGTCGCATCGATGCGCAGCAGCTTACCGAGCACGGTTTGCCGCGCGACCGAATCGGACGGGAAATTGGTGTCGGCGATGATCAGGTCGTCGCCGTGCCCCATCGCCCGCAGCGCCTGGAGCACATCGGCATTGAGCAGCGGATTGATCCCTTTGAGCATGGTTTCCTCTTGGAAGTCTGTGTGCGGTCTGGAGCAATTCCAGGAAAAGTGTGAGCGGTTTTCCGTCCCGAATTGCGTAAAGCTCTAAAGACGCTTGCCGGTGCCGGCGTCGAAGAGGTGGACCTGGTCGAGACGCGGCTTGAGCTTGAGCGTGTCGCCCGGCTTGAAGTCGTGGCGCTCGCGAAACAGCGCCACCATCTCGCCCTCGCCGAAGCGTACGAAGGCCAGGGTCTCGGAGCCCGTCGGCTCGACCACGGAGACCTTGGCCTCGACGCCGTCCGGTTGGATTTCCAGATGTTCGGGCCGCACGCCGTAGACGACGGCCTGGCCATCCTCGGCAACGGCGCCCGAGGGCATCGGGAACGCCGTGCCGGCGATCTCGATGACCGGCTTCCCGGCCTTCTTCACAGTGCCTTTGAGCAGGTTCATCGAAGGCGAGCCGATGAAGCCGGCGACAAAAAGGTTCGCCGGCCGGTCGAACAGCTCCAGCGGCGCGCCGACCTGCTCGATGCGGCCGTCGCGCATCACCACGATCTTGTCGGCCATGGTCATGGCCTCGATCTGGTCGTGGGTGACGTAGATGGTGGTCGTCTTCAGCCGCTGGTGCAGTTCCTTGATCTCGGTGCGCATCTGCACGCGCAACTTGGCGTCGAGATTGGAAAGCGGCTCGTCGAACAGGAACACCTGCGGATTGCGCACGATGGCGCGGCCCATGGCGACGCGCTGGCGCTGGCCGCCCGAAAGCTGGCGCGGGTAGCGTTTGAGGTAAGGCGCGAGGTCGAGGATGTCGGCGGCGCGCTTGACCCGTTCGGCGACGACGGCCGGATCGGTGCCCCGCAGCTTCAGCGCGAAGGCCATGTTCTGCTCCACCGTCTTATGCGGATAGAGCGCATAATTCTGGAACACCATGGCGATGTCGCGCTTGGCCGGCGGCAGGTTGTTAACGACGCGGTCGCCGATTGAGATCGTGCCGCCGGAAACCGTCTCCAGCCCGGCCACCATCCTGAGCAGCGTGGACTTGCCGCATCCTGACGGGCCGACCAGCACGACGAACTGCCCGTCGGCAATATCGACGCTGACCTCATGCAGGACCTTGACGGTTCCGAACGCCTTGGCCACACTGCTGATCGCGACTTGAGCCATCGTCTCCCCTTTTATCTTTTGCGGTGAAGCTAGCCATTGCCGGCGGCAACGGCAAGTCGGTATCTTATAGATAAAAAGCCAATCTTGTTGACAAGGTAATCGATTACGCGAATAGTGGCGAGTGCCGATCCGACAACCGGTATTTTACCGGGAAATCGGGGCTCCAGGCGACGCAGGGTGGGGTCCCACGTCCCGTATGATCGAGGAGAACCGTGAGACGTTTCGACGTCCGAGAGAGATTGGCACTTCAATTCAAGCGCTGTTGTTCTGGGAGGAACCTTAGATGAGAGTCGATCTGTATGAAAAACTGATGCGCGCCGGCGCGAGCCGCCGCGATGTGCTGAAGGGTGCGGCCAGCATGGCGGCCGTCGCCGCCGCCTCCGGCGCCGGGCTCGGCGCGCTGACGAGGCCGGCCGCCGCCGACGACAGCTTGCGTGCGAAAATCCTGCAGATCCCGGGCGTCGGCAAGGGCCAGCCGACCGATGCGGACTTCCAGAAGGTCGGCGAGCTCTGCCTCGGAGCGACCAAGGCCAATGTCAAGGAAGGCGAGTTCGCCGGCGTCGAGCTCACCTTCATGGGCCTCAACAACCAGAACCTGCATAACGTGCTGTTCCGTGGCTTCCTGAAGCCGTGGGAGGCCTATACGGGCGCCAAGATCAGCTGGATCGACCTCGCCCAGGCCGACTATAACGCCCGCCTGCAGCAGTCCATCGCGACCAAGACCGTCGACTTCGATATCATCGAGATGGGCGCGCCCTTTGAAGGCGATGTCTGCGGCAAGGGCCTCACCTCCGAAATGCCCGACTGGGTCAAGAAGCAGATCGATTTCGACGACCTGGTCAACTACCTGAAGCCGCCGGTCGGCACCTGGGAGGGCAAGCAGTATCGCGTGACCATCGACGGCGACACGCACAATTTCAACTACCGCACCGACGTGTTCTCCGACTCCGAGCTGGCGGCGGCCTGGAAAGCCGACAGCGGCGACAAGGCCGGCCTGACCGAGTGGGGCGTGCCCAAGACCTGGCAGCAGGTGCAGGCCGTGACCAAGTTCCTGAAGGGCAAGAAATTCAAGGGCCAGGACGTCTACGGCTACCTCGACGCGCCCAAGCCCTGGGGCGGTTTCGGCTTCTATTTCCTCGGCAGCCGCGCCACAGCCTATGCCAAGCATCCCGATGACAAGGCCTGGCTCTTCGATGCCGACACGATGAAGCCGCGCATCAACAACCCAGCCTGGGTGCGCGCCATCCAGGACGTGATCGACGCCCTGCCGTCCGAGCCGGCCGACCAGATCAACGCGGATCCGAACACGACCGCCTTCCAGCAGTTCCTGGCCGGCACCGGCTCGATGATCCCCTGGTGGGGCGATGTCGGCTCGAACGTGAAGACCAATGACTCTTCGGTCATCGGCGACGTCACCGGCTTCTCGATCCTGCCGGGCTCCGACGACGTCTACAACTCAAAGACCGGCAAGTGGGAAAAGCTCGCCAGCGGTCCGAACTATGCGCCGAACTGCGCCTATCTCGGCTGGGGCGTCTATGTCATGGCCCGCGTCGATTCCGACGAGAAGAAGAAGAAGGCGGCATGGTCGGCCGCCGCGCATCTCGGCGGCAAGGACCTGTCGATCTGGACGGCGATGTATCCGTCGGGCTTCCAGCCCTACCGCAACTCCCACTTCAACATTCCCGAATGGGTGGCGGCCGGCTATGACGAGGCCTTCATCACCTCCTACCTCAAGTCGGAAGGCGATTCCTATAACCATCCGAACGCGGCGATCGAGCCGCGCATCCCCGGCATCTTCCAGTACTACTCCGCCGCGGAGGACATTCTGGCCAACACCTTCGCCGGCAAGATGAAGGCGCAGGAAGGCGCCGACGCCATCGCGGCGGCCTGGGAAAAGCTGACCGACCAGATCGGCCGCGAAAACCAGATCAAGCTCTACAAAGCCTCGCTCGGCATGTAGGCTGACTTATGAGACGTCGCGGCCCGATGGCACATCGTCATCGGGCCGCACCTTTACCGGCTCGACCGGTTCGATGGCAAAGAGGCAGAGGCGTGGCTGAGCAGACTTCGACCGCGAATGCGTGGCCGGCAAATCCGGCCGACCTGATCCCGCAAGGACGCAAGCGCCTCGGCTGGGGCCTGCTGGCCATTGCAACGCTTGGCCTGCTGGCGATCATCATCGTGCAGATCCTCTACAAGACCGAGATGTCCACGGTCGGATTCTACACCTGGCGCCCTGTGGTCTACGCCTACATCTTCTGGGGCGCAGCGCTTGGCGCCTGGCAGGTGCTTACGCGCGGCGAGGATGGGCAGCGCGCGCTGTTCCTTTTGCCGGCGCTGCTCTTCACCATCGCCATGGTGATCTTCCCGACGCTGTTCGGCTTCTACATCGCGCTGACCGACTGGAACCTCAGCTCGTATACCGGACGAAGGTTCAACGGCCTCGACAATTTCTGGCAGATGCTGGCCGACCCCTATTACCGCAACGCGCTGTTCAACATGGTGCTCTATGTGCTTGCGGTGCTGGTCGAATATGTCGTCGCCTTCGGCCTTGCGCTCCTGCTCAACGCGCAGATCCGGGCCCGCAAATTCTTCCGCGTCGTGTTCCTGCTGCCGCTGATGCTGTCGCCGGTCGCCGTGTCCTGGATGGTCGGCAAATCGCTGATGGAGTACCGGTTCGGGCCGGCGGCGACGCTGGCGCGCCATCTCGGCTGGGACAATCCCGCCTTCTTCTCCGATCCGATCACCGCCCGCATCGCGATCATGATGCTCGACGCCTGGACCTTCATCCCGTTCATGATGATCATGCTGCTTGCCGGCCTGCAGGCGATGTCGCGCGAGGTGCTGGAAGCTGCCCGCGTGGATGGCGCGACCGCATGGCAGACCTTCTGGCAGGTCACCTTCCCGCTGATGCTGCCAGTGTCGGTGACGGCCGTGATCCTGCGCATCATTTTCAAGCTAAAGCTTGCTGACATCATCATCACCCTGACCTCCGGCGGCCCCGGCGGCGCCACCGATTCCGTTTCGAGCTTCATCTACCGCGAATACCGCGACCGCTCGAATGTCGGCTACGGCACCATGCTGGCCATGGCCTATCTGATCATCATCATCGTCTTCGTGACCTGGCTGTTGAAAGTCGCCAGTCGCTTCGTGCGCAACGTCAACTGAGCGGCATCATGAGCGTCCAGACCACCGAATACACCGTTTCCGAGATCCGCTCGCCGGCCGCCTTTATCACCAGCCGTGTCTTCATCTATGGCGCGCTTATCTTCTGGGCTTTCGTCTGCCTGTTCCCGATCTATTGGACGATCACCACCTCGTTCAAATCGGCGGTCGACGTCACGCAAGGCCATCTCATCCCCTTCGTCGACTTCCAGCCGGATTGGAAGGGCTGGCGCTCGCTCGGCCTGTCGCCGGATTCGATCCTCCAGACATCTACCGTGCGCGACGAGTTCCTCAAACGCTTCATGAACTCGGTCATCACCTCGGTCGGCGCATCAAGCCTCGCCATCGTCATCGGCAGCCTCGCCGCCTACGGCCTTGTCCGCTACCGCTACAAATTCGCCTGGTTCAAGAACGAGGACATCTCCTTCTTCTTCTTGTCGCAGCTCATCCTGCCGCCGGTCGTGCTGGCGCTCCCGTTCCTGGTGCTCTATCGGGAAGTCGCCCTCCTCGACACACGCATCGGGCTCGTGCTCCTCTACACGCTGATGGTGCTGCCGATCGTGATCTGGATCATGCGCGACCAGTTCAACTCCATTCCCGTCGAATTGGAGGAGGCGGCCTTAGTCGACGGCCTGTCGATCTGGGGCGCCTTTTTCCGCATCGTCATGCCGATCGCGCTGCCGGGCATGGTCGCCGCTTTCATCCTGGCGATGGTGCTGTGCTGGAATGAATATTTCTTCGCCGCCCTTCTGACGTCGACCGATGCCAAGACCATCCCTGTCATGGTGGCGAGCCAGACCGGCTCGCAAGGCATCAACTGGTGGTCGATGGCAGCCCTTGCGACCGCGGCGATCGCGCCGCTGGCCATCATCGGCATCGCGCTCGAACGTTATCTGATCATGGGCATGACGGCGGGCTCGGTGAAGTAGCGAGGACTCGACCGACGCCTCGCGCATGTCGCCCGAAGCGGGCCGGTCAGTCCGCCGCTATATAGCTTCGGCTGGCGCAAAGAAGCAGTTTTCGTGCTCCTCGGTCGGATGCAAGCAGATGTGAAAGTTGTCGTCGCCAGACGGAATGACACTGTCATAAGGAACGAGATAGCGGTTCTGGTGAGTGACTTTTCGATGATCTCCCGGCCGCAGGATGATCACATAGCCATCCGCGCTCGGCGTGACAGCGGTGCTGGGGATACTGCTGCATTCGCCTGTCATTGAATCGCCGTGACAGCAGGCCGGCGGATAAGTCCAGCCACTGCCGGCCCCGTGCGCAAACGCGGAAACATCCTGAAGTTCTGCAGCCGTGACGACTACGCCTGCAAACGTTGCTACGCGTATCACTGAGGTTCCCTCGGGTTCCGGGTACAATTAGTTTTACAATATAGCTTATTTTGATTTGCTAATATATAGGCTGGAGGACTTCTTGACGGCCTCCTTCAAGAACCCGACTAGGCAGAAAGCGTCGTCCGCAAATGCTCCAGGATCATGGCGACGCCCTTTTGCCCCAGCTCGGCCGAAGCTTCCGGCGCGCTCTTCGTGTACCAGCTGGTATTGTCCGAGAAATGCCCGGCATCCACCGCCTCCGGACACAGCGCCAGCATCAGCGACGTCTCGCCGATGCCGGCATGGTCGAACGGATATTTGCCATTCATCGCGGCGGGCATCAGCGGGTGCACCTGCACCCAGTTGAAGACATTCTCGCCCTGCGCATGGCCGGCATAATAGTCGGCCATGCTGTTGGAGCCCCACCAGCCCTCCCCGCGCTCCTTCTCCAGGAAGCGGAAGATCGCCTGGCGGCCGGCGGTCTTGAAGGCGAGATCGGTCGGCATACCGGCCACGAAATTCTCGGTCTGGTGGTGGATGATGGCGTGGATGTTGCGGAAGCCGATGCGCAACAGGCCATAGAACAATTCCTCCGCGAAGGGCGAAAGCACCGGACCGCCGACCTGCACCGAGCCGCTGCCTTCCGGCGCCGCCACCGCATAGCTTGCCGCGCCGTAGTAGAAGGGCGGCAGGATGACGATGTCTCTCTCCTTCTCGATCAACTCCACCGTCTTGATGACGGCCAGCGTGTCCATGCCGACCGCCATGTGCTCGCCATGGTATTCGAGCACACCGAGCGGCAGCACGACCGGCCAGTTCTCCTCGATCGCCTTGCGGATCTGGTGCGGCAGCATCAGCTCGTAACGCATCGCCTACTCCATATTGGTGTGCCTGGCGCGCATCGCTTCCGGCGTCGCGCCAGTCAGCGTCTTGAGCTTCAGCACCATGATTTCGAACAGAAGGAACAGCGCGCCTTCGAACAGCGAGCCCATCGGCAGCACCGAGCTTCTTGCCGCGCCCTGGTC
The DNA here is from genome assembly GCF_029625735.1 of Mesorhizobium sp. WSM4935. Classification (NCBI taxonomy): domain Bacteria; kingdom Pseudomonadati; phylum Pseudomonadota; class Alphaproteobacteria; order Hyphomicrobiales; family Phyllobacteriaceae; genus Mesorhizobium; species Mesorhizobium sp. WSM4935. The sequence goes on from NZ_JARTVR010000003.1 coordinate 655,319, forward strand.
GCTGGCCATCGTCTGAGCCGGAATGAGCAGGGTGAAATCGGCAAGCTTTGCGGCGCTGCCTGCCGGTTCTGCTGTCAGGAGCAGCACCTTCGCGCCGGCATGGCGGGCAACCCGCATCAAGGTCAGCACCGTAGTGGTCTCGCCCGGCCCCGAACTCGCCAGGAATACGTCCCCCTGCCCCAGCGGCGGCGTGGTCATGTCGCCGACGACCGAGACCGGCAGGCCGAGATGGTAGAGCCGCATGGCGAAGCCCTTCACCTGCAGCGCCTCGCGGCCGCAGCCATAGACGGCGACCTTGCCGGCGCCGGCCAGCATGGCGCAGGCGGCGTCGATCCGCGCTTCGTCCGTGCGCGCTAGCACCGCGCCAAGCTCGCCCAGCGCGGTCGCGAACATTCCGGATGCGGCTTTGGTCATGACGCTCACCCTGCCTGCCGAGGTATCGCTTGTCCTTTGGATTTGCCGCGCGCTGCCGCGAAAGGCTTGTTTCTGTTCATGCTACCATTGGGAAAATCGCTGTCCAATGAGCCTCGGCACTTTTGCTGAGCCACGGGCGTGATAGTGTCATGTCAGACAAATCACTCCGGGACATCGTCAGACATGAAGACACGGCATTTCGACCGCATCGGCAATGGCGGCATCACCTTCACCGAGCTCGGCTTCGGCACCGCGCCGCTCGGCAATCTCTATCGCGCCATTTCCGACGAGGACGCCAACGCCACCCTGGAAGCGGCATGGGCGACCGGATGCCGCTACTATGACACGGCGCCGCTTTACGGCCTCGGTCTGTCGGAAACGCGCCTCAACCCGTTCCTGCGCGGCAGAAAGCGTGACGACTATGTGCTGTCGAGCAAGGTCGGCCGCCTCATGCGCGCCGCCCCGCCGGACCAGCGCACCGGCATAGGCAAGTTCTTCGAGACGCCGTCGCGCCGGGAAGTCTACGACTACTCCTATGACGGTGTCATGCGCTCCTTCGAAGCCTCGTTGGAGCGTCTTGGCGTCGACCGCATCGACATCCTCTTCGTCCACGACGTCGACATCTTCACCCATGGCAGCAAGGAGGCATCCGACGCGCGCATCGAGGAATTCATGTCGTCCGGCTATTACGGGCTGCTGGCGCTGCGCGACCAAGGCGTGATCAAGGCCTTCGGCGGCGGCATCAACGAGTGGCAGGTCGCCCAGACGCTCGCCGAGCGCGGCGATTTCGACCTGTTCCTGCTCGCCGGCCGCTATACACTGCTCGAACAGGAAGCGCTGCAGTCCTTCCTGCCGCTTTGCCAGAAGCGCGGCATCGGCATCGTGCTGGGCGGCCCCTACAATTCCGGTGTGCTGGCGACCGGGCCGAAGCCCGGCGCCTTCTACAATTACAGCGAGGCGCCGAAGGAGATCCTCGATCGCGTGGCGCGTATCGAGGCAGTCTGCAAGCGCCACAATGTGCGCCTGATCGAGGCGGCGCTGCAATTCCCGCTGCAGCACCCCTCGGTGATGTCGGTGATCCCTGGCGGCCAGCGGCCGGCCGAAGTCGAAAGCAACCGCGCGCTGCTTGACACCAAGATACCGGCGGCGCTCTGGGCGGATTTGAAACAGGAAGGCCTGATGCGCGCCGACGCGCCAACGGCCTGAGCGCTCCGGAAAAAGTGCGGGTCCGACCGCCAAAAAAGAAAAGCCGGGCAAGCCCGGCTTTTCTGCACTTAAAGAAAAAGGTCTTAGTTGACCGCGTCCTTGAGGCCCTTGCCGGCCGAGAACTTCGGCACGGTGCGCGCCGGAATCTTCACTTCCGCGCCGGTCTGCGGATTGCGGCCGGTCGAAGCAGCGCGTTTTGACACGGTGAAATTTCCGAAGCCGACAAGCCGGACATCGCCGCCCTTCTTCAGTTCGCCTGTGATCACGGAGAACACCGCATCGACGGCGGACTGCGCATCAGCCTTCGAAATGCTTGCGGCATCGGCGACAGCGGACACCAGTTCGTTCTTGTTCATCAAAATTCCCTTCCATGAGAAAACCGGAACTTACGACTCATCCGGCAGGAAACGGACTTTAGAAAGAAGCGTTCAGGAACCCAAGCCGAAAACCGCGGAATTCCGGGCTTTTTTGCACTTTTCGTGGCTTTTTCACATGAAAAAAGCCGGGCTCAGGGCCCGGCTCTCTGCTTGTTGCGCTGCAACGTTAGAACATCCTAATGAGCAAGCGATTTTCCGGCATCGTCGCCGGTATCGACCGGAGCCGGCGCATTGACCGGCTCGACCCACTCGATCGGCTCCGGCATCCGGGTCAGCGCGTGGGCGAGCACCTCGCCGACCCGCGAGACCGGGACGATCTCCATGCCGTTCTTCACGTTGTCCGGAATGTCCGCCAGATCCTTGACGTTCTCTTCCGGGATCAGGACCTTCTTGATGCCGCCGCGCAGAGCCGCGAGCAGCTTCTCCTTCAGGCCGCCGATCGGCAGGATGCGGCCGCGCAGCGTGATCTCGCCGGTCATCGCCACATCGGCCCGGACCGGGATACCCGTCAGCACCGACACGATGGCCGTGGCCATCGCCGCGCCGGCGGACGGGCCGTCCTTCGGGGTCGCGCCTTCCGGCAAGTGGACGTGGATGTCGCGCTTGTCGAACAGTGGCGGTTCGATGCCGAAATCGAGCGCCCGGGAGCGGACATAGGAGGCCGCCGCCGAGATCGATTCCTTCATCACGTCGCGCAGATTGCCGGTCACCGTCATGCGGCCCTTGCCGGGCATCATGACGCCTTCGATCGTCAACAGCTCGCCGCCGACTTCCGTCCAGGCAAGACCCGTGACCACGCCGACCTGATCGTCGGCCTCGACCTGGCCGAAGCGGAAGCGCGGCACGCCAAGATAATCGGCGAGGTTATCCGCCGTGATCTTCACCGTCTTCTTCTTCGTCCGCAGGATCTCGGTCACCGCCTTGCGCCCGAGCTTCATCAGCTCGCGCTCCAGGCTGCGCACGCCGGCTTCCCGCGTGTAGGTCTGGATAATGCCGCGGATCGCGTCCTCGCCGACCGAGAATTCGTTCGGCTGCAGGGCGTGGTCGCGGATCACCTTGGGCATCAGGTGACGCTTGGCGATCTCGATCTTCTCATCCTCGGTGTAACCGGCGATGCGGATGATCTCCATGCGGTCCATCAGGGGCGCAGGGATGTTCAGCGTGTTCGCCGTCGTCACGAACATCACGCTCGACAGGTCGTATTCGACCTCGAGGTAATGGTCCATGAACGTCGAGTTCTGCTCCGGATCGAGCACCTCGAGCAGGGCCGAAGAAGGGTCGCCGCGGAAGTCCTGGCCCATCTTATCGATCTCGTCGAGCAGGAAGAGCGGGTTGGACTTCTTGGCCTTCTTCATCGACTGGATGACCTTGCCGGGCATCGAGCCGATATAGGTCCGCCTGTGGCCGCGGATCTCGGCCTCGTCACGCACGCCGCCGAGCGCCATGCGGATGAACTCGCGGCCGGTCGCCTTGGCGATCGACTTGCCGAGCGAGGTCTTGCCGACGCCGGGCGGTCCGACGAGGCACAGGATCGGTCCCTTGATCTTCTTCTGGCGGCTCTGCACGGCGAGATACTCGACGATGCGCTCCTTGACCTTGTCGAGGCCGAAATGATCGGCGTCGAGCACGTCCTGCGCATAGTTCAGGTCCTGCTTGACCTTGGAGTTCTTGCCCCAGGGAATCGACAGCAGCCAGTCGAGATAGTTGCGCACGACCGTCGATTCAGCCGACATCGGCGACATCGAACGCAGCTTCTTCAATTCGGCTTCCGCCTTCTCGCGGGCCTCCTTGGAGAGCTTGGTCTTCTTGATGCGCGCCTCGATCTCGGCGGCCTCGTCGCGGCCGTCCTCGCCCTCGCCGAGCTCCTTCTGGATCGCCTTCATCTGCTCGTTGAGGTAGTACTCGCGCTGTGTCTTCTCCATCTGGCGCTTGACGCGCGAGCGGATGCGCTTTTCCACCTGGAGCACGGAGATTTCGGCTTCCATGAAGCCCATCGCCTTCTCCAGACGCTCCTTGACGGAAAGCGTGGCGAGCATCTCCTGCTTCTCGGGGATCTTTATGGCGAGATGCGAGGCAACCGTATCGGCGAGCTTGGAATAGTCGTCGATCTGGCTGGCGGCACCAACCACTTCGGGCGAAATCTTCTTGTTCAGCTTGACGTAATTCTCGAAGTCGGTGACGACCGAGCGGGCAAGCGCCTCGATCTCGACCTCTTCCTCTTCCGGCTCGGCGAGCGCCGCGGCGCGGGCCTCATGGAAGTCGGGACGATCGGTGAACGACACGATCTTGGCGCGGGAGGCGCCCTCGACGAGAACCTTCACGGTGCCGTCGGGCAGCTTCAAAAGCTGCAGCACATTGGCGAGCGTGCCGATGTCGAAAATCGCATCGGGTTCAGGATCGTCGTCGGCTGCATTCATCTGGGTGGCGAGCAGGATCTGCTTTTCCTGACCCATCACCTCTTCCAGCGCCTTGATCGACTTTTCACGGCCCACGAAGAGCGGAACGATCATATGCGGGAACACGACGATATCGCGCAGTGGGAGGACTGCGAAAACGCCGTCGCCGGAAGCCTTGGATATTTTGGCCATTGTCCAACCTTTCATGTCGCGGCCGCTTATTTAGCCAACCGCGAATCTCATATTAACGACCGAGTGTCGTTCCGCCTACCACCGTTTGTGACGGGAGTTTTACAGCACAGAATTCGGCGCCTCGGCCTTCCGCTGTTAGGTGGATGCAGTCGGGGCAAAGATCAAGGGTTAACATGGTCGCTCGAGCCGTTCCACTGTCCACCTCCCGCCTTTGACAGCAAAACGGCGCCACGCGGGCGCCGTTCCACGAAAATTGACGGGGTCCAGTGCCATTTCAGGCACTGACATTGCCCTTCTTTTCCTTCTGCTCGGAATAGATGTAGAGCGGCCGGGCGTTGCCGGACACCACCTCTTCCGAAATCACCACCTCGCGCACGCCTTCCAGCGCCGGCAGTTCGAACATCGTGTCGAGCAGAATTGCTTCCATGATGGAACGCAGGCCGCGCGCGCCGGTCTTGCGCTCGATAGCGCGCTTGGCGATCGCCGACAGCGCGTTCTCGTGGAATGTCAGGTCGACATTCTCCATCTCGAACAGCCGCTGATACTGCTTGACCAGCGCGTTCTTCGGCTCGGTCAGGATCTGGATCAGTGCCGGCTCGTCGAGGTCTTCCAGCGTCGCCAGAACCGGCAGACGGCCGACGAATTCGGGGATCAGGCCGAATTTCAACAGGTCCTCGGGCTCGACCTGGCGGAACAGGTCGCCGGTGCGCCGATCCTCGGGCGAGGCCACGGTCGCGCCGAAGCCGATCGAGGTCTTGCGGCCGCGGTCCGAGATGATCTTGTCCAGACCCGCAAAGGCGCCGCCACAGATGAACAGGATGTTGGCGGTGTCAACCTGCAGGAATTCCTGCTGCGGATGCTTGCGGCCGCCCTGCGGCGGCACCGAGGCGACCGTGCCTTCCATGATCTTGAGCAGCGCCTGCTGGACGCCCTCGCCCGACACGTCGCGGGTGATCGAGGGATTGTCCGACTTGCGCGAGATCTTGTCGATCTCGTCGATATAGACGATGCCGCGCTGGGCGCGCTCGACATTGTAGTCGGCCGACTGCAATAGCTTCAGGATGATGTTCTCGACATCCTCGCCGACATAGCCGGCCTCGGTCAGCGTCGTGGCGTCGGCCATGGTGAAGGGCACGTCGATGATGCGGGCGAGCGTCTGGGCGAGCAGCGTCTTGCCGCAGCCGGTCGGGCCGATCAAAAGGATGTTCGACTTCGCCAGCTCGACGTCGTTGTTCTTGCCGGCATGCGCCAGGCGCTTGTAGTGGTTGTGGACCGCCACCGACAGCACCCGCTTGGCGTAGGGCTGGCCTATGACATAGTCGTCGAGGACCTTGAGGATCTCCTGCGGGGTCGGCACGCCCTCGCGCGACTTCACCATCGAGGTCTTGTTCTCCTCGCGGATGATGTCCATGCACAGTTCGACGCATTCGTCGCAGATAAAGACCGTCGGTCCGGCGATCAGCTTGCGGACTTCGTGCTGGCTCTTGCCGCAAAACGAGCAGTAAAGCGTGTTCTTTGAATCACCGCCGCCGTTGCTGACCTTGCTCATTTTTCTGTCCTTTCACCGACGCCCGCCGATCGCCTGGCTTGGAGTGACGTCTCACCAATCTATCGCGGGAATCCGCCACCGCCAGTATCCCGGCTCACACAGCGCATTCCGTACGAAACACAATTCAGAAAACGCGGCAATGATTCGCAGCAACCCCATGCAAAGCTAAGCCGTCGAAAATCAACATAGCCTTAACGTAGGCAATCCCAAAGCCTGAGGGAACAGCCAATTGTGGCCGAAATGCCGCAAGACGCGCCAAAACCGCGTTATGCTGCCATTTGCTGTTGATATCAGGCTGAAACCGTGGCTGCCTCGGCCGCCTCGCGGCTTGAGATGACCTTGTCGATCAGACCAAAGTCCCTGGCCTCGTCCGCGGTCATGAAGTGGTCGCGATCCAGCGTCCTTTCGATCTCGTCATAGCTCTTGCCGGTGTGCTTGACATAGACCTCGTTCAGGCGGCGCTTCAGCTTAATGATGTCCTGGGCATGACGTTCGATGTCCGAAGCCTGGCCCTGGAAGCCGCCGGACGGCTGGTGGACCATGATCCGGGCGTTCGGCGTGGCGAAACGCATGTCCTTGTGGCCGGCGGTGAGGAGCAGCGAACCCATCGAGGCAGCCTGGCCGATGCAGAGCGTCGACACCGCCGGCTTGATGAACTGCATGGTGTCGTAGATCGCCATGCCCGAGGTGACGACGCCGCCCGGCGAATTGATATAGAGGTTGATTTCTTTCTTCGGGTTCTCCGCCTCGAGGAACAAAAGCTGTGCACAAACCAGCGTCGCCATCCCGTCCTCGACCGGGCCGGTGATGAAGATGATGCGTTCCTTCAGGAGGCGCGAGAAAATGTCATAGGCGCGCTCGCCGCGATTGGTCTGCTCGACCACCATCGGAACGAGGTTCATGTAGGTTTCAACGGGGTTCTTCATGGACTACCCTTGTTGGAGATGGATTCCGGCACCTTGGTGTTATCAGCAATCGCGCGGAATCGTTCTGGATCGGTTACGACCTAAATAGGATGCCGGCTCACCCTAGCGCAAGGCCGCCTCTCCTAGCCATCTGGTTAAGTCGAATCAAGCGTTGCAACGACCGGCGAAGCCCAGGCGAATAGGCCTAAGAGACAGGCTCGGTCCGGTTGCCGAACCGAAGCCATGGCTAGGTAGCAATTCCTTAACCGCGCCGCTTAACGAAAAGCTTCGAAATCGCTGTCCGGCCCCGGACCTTCCGCTACAGTCCTGCGTTGTGAAGGCGCCCTTTTTCAACGGGGGAATGTCATGATCCGCAAAAGCTCCGCATTGCTGGCGGCCGCCGCGATGCTTGCCAGCGTCTGTGAAACCGCCGCCGGCGGTCGCGCGCTCGAATGCTATGAGCCGATCCATAGGCCGCCACTTTACGACACCGTCTACGAGGATGTGATGCTGAGCCCGGGCGGGCAGGTGGTCGATTACGATGCGCCGATCTACGGCACCTATCAAAGCGTGGACCAGATCGCGCCGCCGCGCGTCACCTATGAGACCGTGCCGGCGGTGACGCGCACGGTCTACCACACCGTCAAGGTCGACGACGGCGGCTATGCCTGGGAATGGCGCATCATCCATGGCCGCAAGGTGCTGTGCAAGGTATGGCGCAAGGCCCGCTATGCGCGTGTCGCCGAGACGGTCGTGATCCAGCCGGAGCGCGTCCGGCGCGTCGTTCAGCCGGCGGAATATGAAGCGGTTGCCCACGAAGTGCTGGTGCGTCCGCAACAGGTCCGCATCCGGGACATCCCGCCTTCATACGGAACGGTGGCGCGCAGAGTTGTGGTGCGGGAAGGTTCGACAAACTGGCGGCGGGTGCATGTCCCGCAGCATTGCCAGGATTAAAGCATGTCTCCCGAAAGTGGGACCCGGTTTCGGGATAAAGACATGCCTAAAATCAAAAACCTAAAGCGCATGGAGCGAATCTGAAAGATCGCGACGCGCTTTAGGCGATATTCGCCTGCACGGCCGGGCGGCGGTATGCGCACGCTCCGGCCGGAACGGGCCCGATCAGGCCAGATCGACGTCGAGGATCGCCATCGAGAAATTATAGTCGCCGTCGTCCTCGTCCTTGAAGACGATGCCGAGGAACTCGTCGCCGACATAGACCTCGGCCGAGTCTTCCTTGCGCGGGCGCGCCTTCACCTGCAGCTTGGGATTTTGGAAGACGCGCTTGAAATAGGCGTCCAGCTTTCTGATCTCGTCAGGCTTCAAAAGTCTTCTCCGAAATGTCGGCCTCGTTCGATGGAACGCGCTTCTGACACGCCAACGATGGCCATGTAAAGGCAAGCCGGCACAATTGCATAGGACAAAAGCGGCCGGGCCTGGCGGCCGGATTTCGGCGCTTCCGACCACGGCGGCTGTCAGATGTCGAAGCTGACCACGTGGTCCATGCTCTGCGACGGCAGCAGCTGGTCCATTTGCCGCGAGGGCTGGTCGCAGCCGGTCTCCCCGACGACGCGCGCGGGCACGCCGGCGACCGTCTTGTTGTGCGGCACAGGCGACAGCACGACCGAGCCGGCCGCGATCTTGGAGCAATGGCCGATCTCGATATTGCCGAGGATCTTGGCGCCGGCGCCGATCAGCACGCCGCGGCGGATCTTCGGGTGCCGGTCGCCACTGGCCTTGCCGGTGCCGCCCAGCGTCACCCCGTGCAGGATCGAGACATCATCCTCGATGACGGCCGTCTGGCCGACGACCAGGCCCGTGGCATGGTCGAGGAAGATGCCCTTGCCGATGCGGGCGGCCGGATTGATGTCGGTCTGGAACACCGAGGACGAGCGGCTCTGCAGGTAGAGCGCGAAGTCCCGGCGGCCCTGGTTCCACAGCCAATGCGCCAGCCGGTGCGTCTGAATGGCGTGAAAACCCTTGAAATAGAGGACCGGCATGATGAAGCGGTCGCAGGCAGGGTCGCGATCGTAATAGGCCTGGATGTCGACGCGAACAGTCGAACTCCACTCCGGATCGTCGTTAAGCATCGCCTTGAAGGTCTGGCGGATGAGATCGGAACCGATATCCTGATGCGCCAGGCGCTCGGCAAGCCGGTGGACCACCGCTTCTTCCAGGCTCTCCTGGTTGAGGATGGTCGAATAGAGGAAGGCCGCAAGCAGCGGATCGCGGTTCACCGCCTCCATCGCCTCGTCGCGGATCGACCGCCAGATCGGGTCGACCGGCTGCACCATGCTGGGGCGGGCAATCGTAACGCTGTTCATCGACGCTCTCCGGCCTTGCTCATTCTCCGGCGGCACATATAGGCCAGATCATAGCACGGTTGAACTCAATTTTCCTTAGTGCTTTGTCAAATGGACCTGGTTCACGCAAATTCAAGCGACGATGGAAAACGAACCCTTGATCGACGAAGCGCTGAAAAGCGAGCTTGCGGCGCTCTATCGGGCTGCGGATCGCCACTATCACGCCCTGGCCCACATCGAAGCGATGCTGGCGCTCGCAACCGAATACCGGCGCCTTCTTCATGACCCCGAGGCCGTCGAGGCGGCGATCTGGTTCCACGACGCCATCTATGACAGCCGCGCCAAGGATAATGAGGCAAAAAGCGCCGAATTGGCCGAAAAAAGGCTCGCCGGACGCGTCGCTCCTCATCGCCTCGCCCGCATAGCGGCGATGATCAACGCCACCGCTACGCACCAGCTGCCGGCTTTCCGCGACGAGGACGCGCTCAAGGATGCGGCTTTTTTGCTCGACATGGATCTGGCGATCCTCGGCGCCGAACCGGCGGTGTTCGATGCTTACGAGAAGGCGATCCGGCTCGAATATGGGTGGGCGGAGGAGCCGATGTGGCGCGCCGGCCGCTCGGCCGTCCTGCAGAATTTTCTCGCCCGGCCGCATATTTTCCGGACGACCGAGTTCCGCGATCGGTTCGAGGCGCAGGCGAGGGAAAATCTCAGCCGTTCACTGCAAGCCCTGCAAGACCTGCCCTGATAGGCCCATACTCCCGCCGGGCTTTGCCTCTATGCCCAAATCCGGGACCCTGCGATCACTATCGAATGTGAACCGCTCTGGGATGGCCGTCAGCATGGAAAACAGCTTTCACCAACCCGTCGACGCCGCGCAGGTGCCGCGATTTGCCGGGCTTTCCACCTTCATGCGGCTGCCGGCCGTGCCGAGCGCGAAAGGGCTGGACATCGCCCTTGTCGGCATTCCCTGGGACGGCGGCACGACCAACCGGGCCGGCGCCCGCCACGGTCCGCGCGAGATCAGGAACCAGTCGAGCCTGATGCGCCGCGTCCACCACGTTTCGGGGACCGAACCGTTCAGCATCGCCAATGTCGCCGATGTCGGCGACGTCTCGGTCAACCCCATCAACCTGCTCGACGGGTTGAAGCGCATCGAGGAGAGCATTGCCGCGATCGTCGCCGAAGGCGCCGTCCCGCTGGTCGCCGGCGGCGACCACCTGACGACGCTGCCGGTGCTGCGCGCGGTGGCCGGCAAGGCACCTGTTGGCATGATCCACTTCGACGCGCATTCCGACACCAACGATCGCTACTTCGGCGACAATCCCTACACCCACGGAACGCCTTTCCGTCGCGCGATCGAGGAAGGGCTGCTCGACCCCAAGCGTGTGGTCCAGATCGGGATCAGAGGCTCGATCTACGAACCGGGCGAGCACGACTGGGCAACGTCCCAGGGCATACGCATCATCTATATGGAAGAGTTCGTCCGGCGCGGCGCCGCTTCCGTCATGCAGGAAGCGCGCGATCTCGTCGGCGACAGTCCGACTTATGTGACGTTCGACATCGACTGCATCGATCCGTCCATGGCCCCCGGCACCGGCACGCCGGAGCTCGGCGGCTTCACCACGCGCGAGGCGCAGGAGATGGTCCGATTGCTGGGCGGATTGAATTTTGCGGGCGCCGATGTCGTCGAGGTCGCGCCTCCCTTTGACGTCGGCGGCATGACGGCGCTGGCCGGCGCGACGATGATGTTCGAGCTGCTATGCGTCATGGCGAGATCCCTCGCCGACAGGCGAGCGCACGGCTAGCGCGAGCGCGCCGCGCGCTCAGAGCGGGTTTTCGGCGTAGAACTCGAGCACGCGCTGCTTGAAGCTCTTGTCGCCGACGGCGAGCATATGGTCGCGTCCCTCGATGTGGAAGGCCCTGGCATTGGGCATCAGGGCGGCGAGCTCGTCCGGCGAGCCGCCGATATCGTCCTTCGTGCCGACGGCGATCAGCGTCGGCTGCGCGATGCGGGCCATGTCGTCCTCGCTGAGCAGCTCGCGCGACTTTGCGATGCAGGCCGCGAGCGCGCGACGGTCGCTGCGCGTCTGGTCGGCGAAGGCGCGGAAGGAGCGGCCGCGCGGATGTGTGGTCTGGGAGGGATCCTCCGCCAGCAGCGCTGCCGCGATCGGATCCCAGTCGCCGACGCCGTCGACCATGCCGATGCCGAGGCCGCCGAAAACCAGCGTGGCGACCTTCTGCGGATCGGAGAGCGCCAGGAAAGCCGAAACGCGCGCGCCCATGGAATAGCCCATCACATGCGCGCGCTTGATGCCGAGATGATCGAGCAGCGCGGCCGCGTCTGACGCCATCTTTTCCGGTGTGTAATCGGCTTCGTCGTAGCTCTTCGATGACGAGCCATGACCGCGATGGTCGAAGGCGATCGCCCGATAGCCGGCATCGTTCAGCGTCTTGAACCAGCCCGGCGAGACCCAGTTGACATAGTGGCTGGAGGCAAAGCCGTGGATCATCAGCACGGGGTCGCCCTGCCCGGAGGCCGGCTGGCGATCGAGATAGGCAAGCTCGAAACCGTCATGCGAAAAGAAATCCATCGGCGGAACTGCTTTCAGTTCGAACCGGCGCTGATGGCCGGATGGCGCAAGAGATCGCCTTCCTTGATGCCGTCCTTGGCGGCCATGCCTGCTTTCAGTTCAAGCACGAAGCGCACGGGCTGTCCGGGCGAGATGATCGCTTCGGATTCGGGCTCGCCGCGTCTGATGGCTTTGATCCTGCCGTCCTGCCCGATGAAGATCAGGTCGAGCGCCATCGGCGTGTTCTTCATCCAGAAATCCACCTCGGCGGTTCTTTCGAAGACAAACAACATGCCGTGATCGTCGGCCATCGTCCGGCGAAACATCAGGCCTGCCTCCCGCTCCGCAGAGGTGTCGGCAATCTCGATGGAGAAGGAACGTTCGCCCGAACCGGTCGACACCACAAGCGGCGTCCGGTCGATGGGCAGCAGCATCGCATCCGCCGAACTCGGCTTGGCGGCGATGAAACAGGCGGCGAAAACGATCGCGGCGCAGAGCGCGCTCGCAGTCAACCAATTGCGGTGGGCCATGGGATACCTCGTCCAGAGCCTCGTCCTAACCCATGATCCGGCGAAGTGGAACCGGGTTTCGGACAAAGATGGTCAGTCCGCGGCGCCGGGGCTGTTCGATGGCGTCGAGAGGCCCTTAATGCGAGACCGACAAGGTACCCATATCGGGGTGGATTTCGGCGGCCATGAGGCCTTTGTCCCCGCGTCCGAAGCGGACGAGCACGACCTGCCCGGGCCGGAGCTCGGTTATACCGTAGCGCCGCAGCGTCTCCATATGGACGAAAATGTCTTCCGTCCCCTCGCCCCGCGTCAGGAAGCCGAAACCCTTGGTGCGGTTGAACCACTTGACCAAGGCCCGCTCGAGGCCGCTCTCGGGGCTCACGGTAACATGGGTACGCTGTTCCTGCTCGGCCGGGTGGACAGCCGTCGAAGCATCCATGGACAGGACGCGGAAAGCCTGCAGCCCGCGCTCGCCCTGTTTCACGAGGCAGACGACCCGCGCGCCCTCAAGCGCCGTCTGGAAGCCATCCCTTCGAAGACAAGTCACATGGAGGAGGATATCACCCGAGACGCCGTCGTCCGGAAGAATGAAACCGTAGCCCTTGGCCACGTCGAACCATTTGATAGCGCCGGCGATTTCGACAAGCTCGGCGGGGTCGCCGCCATTGTCCCGCTTCAAGGCGTCGTCAAGGCTTCCGTCCCGCCTCGTAAAAGAGGCTTTTTCCCCCATAAGAATGCCCCCTTTTTCAAACTAAACCGCAACTGATTCTTGCCAAGAGATTAACACTGCGGCTTCCGGGGTGTGCAAGGGCTGACGTGCCTTTTTTCACCGTTCAGTACCGGAAAGGTTGAAATGTTGTTTGCCGGCGCTTCCCAAAGACGAGCGGCGAAGCCCTAAATCAGCCCTGCCGCCGCAATTGTCGGACGATTGCCCTTTCGCCGGGCGGCCCCTATGTTGCCAGGCAACCCCAACACCCGAGGAAGCCGCCATGCGCTATCTGCACACAATGGTCCGCGTCGCCGACATCGACCAGTCGCTCGACTTCTACTGCAACAAGCTCGGCCTGAAGGAGGTGCGGCGTTACGAAAACGAGCAGGGCCGCTACACGCTGATCTTCCTCGCCGCGCCCGAAGACGAGCAGAGCGGCATCAATGAGAAGGCGCCGCTGATCGAGCTGACCTACAATTGGGACCCGGAGGACTATAAGGGCGGCCGCAATTTCGGCCACCTCGCCTATGAGGTCGACGACATCTACGCCACCTGCCAGAAGCTGATGGACAATGGCGTGACCATCAATCGTCCGCCGCGCGACGGCAACATGGCCTTCATCCGCTCGCCGGACGGCATCTCGATCGAGCTGCTGCAGAAAGGCCCCGCGAAGGCGAAGGCCGAACCCTGGGCCTCGATGCCGAACACGGGCGTCTGGTAAAGCCGGCGCTCCAACGCCGATTTGATCGGCGGCCGCTGGCGTTTCGCCTGGCATTGCCTATCTATCTTCCATTGGCGCCAGCCTTATCCAGGCTGGCGTTTTCGCCAGGAGAATTTCATGCCGACCAGCCGCGCCGATGTCGCCACCGAACATGCAAGCCGCTATCTGCAGCAGCTCTGCAAGCACTGGTCGCACAAATTCCCGGTTGAGTTCGACCCGCAACACGGCGCCATCCAGCTCTCGATCGGCCGCACCGTGATGGATGCCGACGATCATGCCCTGCATATCGCTTTGGCCGCCGATGATGAGGCTTCGCTGGAGCGGCTGGAGAGCGTGGTCGCCGACCACATCAAGCGCTTCGCCTTCCGCGAGGAATTGAGCTTCGAGTGGCAGAAGGCCGCTTAAGTCCCCACTGCCTCAGGCGCGGCCGGCCTTGCCGGCCATCTCGAGCAGCGCCAACACGCTGCGCCAGTTGCGCGCCGTGCCCGGCACCTTCAAGGTGCGCGGGATGAGATTGGCGAACACCGATTTGCCGAGCCCATCCGGCGCATGAAGATAAAGCACGTCGCCCTTGATCTCGAAACGCTCAGGCCCGGTGCATTTGTCGGCCAGCCGCTTCGTCTCCTCGGCGGTCGGCTCCCGCTCCAGCGCATAGGCGTGCAGCTTGGTCGGCTCGCCGGCGATCTCAGGATAGGGATTGTCCGTCACCAGCCGCTCGAACCAGCCGGCATCGCGTACCATGATGCGCGAGTTGAAGCCCCATTTCTTCTCGAAGGCTGTCTCGAGTTCCTTAGTCAACGCCGCCGCGTCCTCCGTCTTCGCCCGGAACACGACATTGCCGCTTTGCACATAGGTCGCGACATCGCTGAAGCCGAGGCCTTCGAAGAAGGCCTTGAGCTCCGCCATTTTGACGATGCGGTTGCCGCCGACATTGATGCCGGAAAACAGCGCCACGAAAACCGTGCTTTGTTTCGCGCTCATATGATGAATCCCGCCAGCGTCTCGTTGTCGGTGATGTCCTGATATTGCACGCCCTCGGCGTCGAAATTGGCCTTCAGCAGGTCGAAATTGCGCCGGTCTTTGGTCTCGATGCCGATCAGCACCGAGCCGAAATTGCGCGCCGACTTCTTCAGATATTCGAAGCGGGCGATGTCGTCGTCGGGGCCGAGCATTTGAAGGAAATCGCGCAACGCGCCGGGCCGCTGCGGAAAGCGGATGATGAAGTATTTCTTCAGCCCCTCGAAGCGCAGCGCCCGCTCCTTCACGTCCGGCAGCCGCTCGAAGTCGAAATTGCCGCCCGAGACCACGGCGACGATGGTCTTGCCCCTGATCTCCTTGCGCGAAAAATCCTTGAGCGCGTCGATCGCCAGCGCGCCGGCCGGCTCCAGCACGACGCCCTCGACATTGAGCATTTCGATCATGGTGGCGCAGAGGCGGTTCTCCGGAACCAGCCGCACGGTGTCGGCGGTGAAGTCCTTGAGATGGCGCAGCGGCTCGCGGCCGATCTCGGCCACAGCGGCGCCGTCGACGAAATTATCGACCTTGGCGAGCTTGACCCGCTTGCCGCTGGCAAGGCTCTCAGCGAGGCTCGGCGCGCCAGCCGGCTCGCAGAACACGAAACGCGGATCGCGGTGCTGTTCGTCGAAATAGTGCGTGACGCCGGCGGCAAGGCCGCCGCCGCCCACCGGCAGCATGACGATGTCGGGCACGCGCCCTCCCGGCATCTGCGCCGCGATCTCGTAGGCGACCGTCGCCTGGCCCTCGATGATGTCCTTGTGATCGAAGGGCGGCACCATATGCGCTCCGGTGCTCTCGGTGAATTCGAAGGCGGCGCGGTAGCAATCGTCGAAGAAGTCGCCGACCAGCCTGATCTCGACGAAATCGCCGCCGAACAGCCGCGTCTTGTCGATCTTCTGCTGCGGCGTCGTCACCGGCATGAACACGACGCCCTTCTTGCCGAAATGGCGGCAGACGAAGGCGAAACCCTGCGCGTGGTTGCCAGCGGAGGCGCAGACGAACAGCTCGGCATTGTTGCCTGCGGCGAGCGCCTTGCGGAAGAAGTTGAAGGCGCCCCTGATCTTGTAGGAACGCACCGGCGTCAGATCCTCGCGCTTCAAAAGCACGCGGGCGCCGGTCTTCTTCGACAGATAGTCGTTCTCCTGCAGCGGCGTTTCCGGAAAGATGCCGCGGATCGCCTCGGCGGCCGCGGCAACGCGAGAAGAGAAGCTGTTCACAGAAGTCCCTCATCGGATCTCGGCGGCAAACGCCAGGACAGCCATCGCCCGTGCCGGCAAACCTTCCTGCCGCCCTTTTGGCTTTCGCGCAACACCATGATGGCTGTCGCCCATCGTCGAACGGATTTTCGCTGGACACGACTTACTTTAGCCGCACTTCGCCTGTGGGGGAGATTTTCGCGGAGGTGGACGGCCAATTGTGGCCGCGGTGGAATTGCAGTGGAAGTGTCGACGTGCGGTTGCAGACAATTCTGATTATTGCCCTTGGCCTGCTGATGGCGGGTTGCGCGGGCCACCAGACGCAAGAAATCCTGGGCAGCGTCGTCGTGCCGACGCAGGCGACCGAGATCGCCGGCAACCATTCGATCTTCATCGCCACCACGCGCAAGCGGTCCGATGACCCGAACAAGGTCTTCGACGGCGAACGCTCGGCGACGCTCAACTACGCCCGCGTCAACGTCACTGTTCCCCCCATTCATCAGACCGGCCAGATCGAGCGTCGTTCGCGCGGCAAGTCGAACGACCCGACCAAGTATTTCATGGCCTCGGAAGTCGTCGGCTACGACACGCAGCCGAAATTCGCCAGCGCCCTCAACGCCGACATCGACGCGCGCGGCGGACGTGTGATGGTCTTCGTCCATGGCTACAACACCGGCTTCGACGATGCCGTCTACCGGCTGACCCAGATCGTCCATGATTCCGGCTATCCGGGCACGCCGGTGCTGTTCTCCTGGGCTTCCGGCGCCAAGACTACCGACTATGTCTATGACAAGGAGAGTGCCGCCGCCGCCCGCGATCAGCTGGAAGTGACGCTCAGGATGCTCGCGCAGACCGGCGCCCGACGCATCGACATCGTCGCCCATTCGATGGGAACCTGGGTGACGATGGAAACGCTGCGCCAGCTCGCCATCACCGGCGACCGCGATCTCGGCGGCAAGCTCGGCGATGTGGTGCTCGCCTCGCCAGACATTGATGTCGACGTCTTCAAGAGCCAGATGCGCCGCTACGGCAAGCCGGACAAGCCCTTCATCCTGCTCTTGTCGGACGACGACCGGGCGTTGCGGCTCTCCGGCCTAATCGCCGGCTCGCGGCCGCGCGTCGGCGACTATCGCGACGCTGCCGACCTCGCCTCCTACGGCGTCACGGTCGTCGACCTTTCCAAGATCAAGGGCAATGACAGCTTCAACCACACCAAATTCGCCGACAATCCGATGATGGTGCAGATGATCGGACAGCGGCTTCGCGAGGATGACGGCTTCGCCAGCGACCGCGACGTAACCGACCGCATCCGCCAGTTGGCCGCGCAGTAACCCTATCCGCGCGGTTTGCGCGTCGCCTTGAATTTGAACTGGACCCGGCAGCCCTCTGGCTTTATCGGAAGGACAGGAGAGGTTTGCCACCCTTGGGGGACCCCGGGTGACCGTGCATGTGAAGATCGTCGTCGGCCTTGCCTTCGCGCTCGCCCTCGCCGGCTGCGCCGGTCCCACGCACGATCTGCTCAACCGCAAGGCGGTCACGGCGCCTGCCTCCGACATTGCCGCCAGGCACGAGATATTCGTCGCCACGACCCGCCAGCCGGCAACCAAGGATCCCCGCCAGGTGTTCGACGGCGACCGTTCGCTGACCACCAGCTACGCCCGTGTCGACGTCACCGTGCCGAAGATCCATCAGGTCGGCGCGATCGAGCGCGCCAAGGGGTCGGCCGACTCCAACCCGGCCAAGCAGTTCACCGCCACCGATGTCGTGCACTATGGCGACGCGCAGCAATTCGCCAAAGCAGTCGGCGCCGACATTTCCATGCGCGGCGACCGCGCTTTGGTATTCGTTCACGGCTTCAACAACGGTTTCGATGACGGCATCTACCGCATCACGCAGATAGCGCATGACACCAAATATCCCGGAACGCCGGTGCTGTTCTCATGGGCATCGAGCGCCAAGGCGACCGGCTATATCTACGACAAGGACAGCTCAACCGCCGCGCGCGACGACCTCGAGGCGACGCTGCGGATGCTCGCCAAGACGCACGTCAAGAGCATCGACATCATCGCCCATTCGATGGGCACCTGGCTGACGATGGAAGCTTTGCGCCAGCTCGCCATCACCGGCGACCGCGATCTCGGCGGCAAGCTCGGCTACGTCATCCTCGCCTCGCCCGACATCGACGTCGATGTCTTCAAGAAGCAGATGATCCGCTACGGCAAGCCCGACAAGCCCTTCGCCATCTTGCTTTCGGGCGACGATCGGGCGCTCAAGCTGTCGAGCTTCATTTCCGGCGACAAGCCGCGCGTCGGCGATTACGGCAACGCCGCAGATCTCGCCAATTACGGTGTGACGGTCGTCGACCTGACCCAGACCAAGGGCGGCGACGGCCTGAACCATGCCAAATTCGCCGATAACCCGATTCTGGTGCAACTGCTGGGCAACCGGCTGCGCACGCCGGCCGGACTTGCCTCGGACGAGCCCGACCCGACACAGCTCAACGATATCGGCCAGGGGCTCGGCAAGGCGGTCGGCTCGGTCGCCGAGGTCGTCATCACCACGCCGTTCAAGGTGTTGACCATCGCGACTGGTGGCTGAGCCATCGCTTCAAATAAACAGATCGACCTTCTGGAACGTCGTCACGTCGACAAGGCCGACATCCGATATTCTGAGCTCCGGAATGACCACCAGCGCCAGCAGCGAGTGCTGCATATAGGCGTTGTTGAGTGAGCAGCCGACCTTGCGCATGGCTTCGGTCAGTTGCTCGGCCTTCGCCGCGACGATCTCGGCGCGTTCGTCGGACATCAGCCCGGCGATCGGCATCTCGACCAGCGCCAACTCCTTGCCCTTGGAATAAAGAACGACGCCTCCGCCCACCTCGCTCAACCGGTTGACGGCCAAGGCCATGTCTTCCTTGTTGGTGCCGACGACGATGATGTGGTGCGCGTCATGCGCGACGCTGGACGCCATCGCGCAATCCTCCACATATCCGAAACCGGAAACGAAGGCGTTGGTGACCCCGCCCGTGCCGCGATGGCGCTCGATTAGGGCGATCTGGCAGATGTCGTTGCGCCGATCCATGGCGACCAACCCGTCCTCGACGGCGAGATCGGCCTCGAGAGCCCGCGTCGGCGCCTGGTTCTCGATCACGCCGATCACCCGTGCCCGCACCTCGTTGGCGCCCTGAGGCGCAAGAATGTCGAAGTCCTTCGCGGCAATCCTCTTGCCCAGCTTGACGGTGTTCTTTGCGGATTGCGGATAATCATAGGCCGCGATGTCGATCTCGAGCTTGCCGGCCTTGGCCAGCCGGACGCCGCGGCCATAGACTTCGTCTATGGTCATCTGGGCAAGGTCCGAAACGATCAGGAGATCGGCCAACCGTCCGGGCGCGATCGAGCCGATCTCGCGCTCCAGCCTGAAATGCTGCGCGGTGTTGAGCGTCGCCATCTGGATCGCCGTTATTGGCTTCAGCCCCTGGCTGATGGCGTGCCGCACCACGCGATCCATATGGCCTTCATGCACCAGCGTGCCGGAATGGCTGTCATCGGTGCACAGGATGAAGTTGCGCGGGTCGATGCCGCTTTCGGTCACCGCCTTGATCTGCGCCGCGACGTCGTACCAGGCCGATCCCAGCCTCAGCATCGCCTTCATGCCCTGACGCACCCGCGCGATCGCATCCTCCGGGCGCGTGCCCTCATGGTCGTCCTCCGCCCCGCCGGCGGCATAACCATGGAACGGCAGGCCGAGATCGGGCGACGCATAATGCCCGCCGACCGTTTTGCCGGCCCTGACCGTTTCGGCGATCTCGCCCGACATGACCGGATCGTTGGCGGCGACACCCGGGAAATTCATCACTTCGCCCAGCCCGATGATGTTTTCCCAGCTCATCGCGTCGGCCACGTCGGCAACCGTCAGTTCGGCGCCGGCGTGTTCGAGCCCCGGCGCCGAGGGCACGCAGGACGGCATCTGCACATGCACGTTGATCGGCATCGCGACCGCCTCGTCATGCATCAGGCGTACGCCCGGCAATCCAAGCACATTGGCGATCTCGTGCGGATCGATGAACATCGAGGTCGTGCCATGCGGGATGACCGCGCGGCAGAACTCCGTCACCGTCACCATGCCGCTCTCGACATGCATGTGCGCGTCGCAAAGGCCGGGCACCAGATAGCGCCCGCCGGCATCGACGACCTCGGTCCCCTGCCCGACAGCATGGTCGGCATTCGGCCCACAATAGGCGAAGCGGCCGGCAGCAACAGCGATATCGGTGCCGGGGATGATCTCGCCCGAATGGACATTCACCCAGCGGCCGTTGCGGA
The DNA here is from genome assembly GCF_029625735.1 of Mesorhizobium sp. WSM4935. Classification (NCBI taxonomy): domain Bacteria; kingdom Pseudomonadati; phylum Pseudomonadota; class Alphaproteobacteria; order Hyphomicrobiales; family Phyllobacteriaceae; genus Mesorhizobium; species Mesorhizobium sp. WSM4935. The sequence continues at coordinate 675,702 of NZ_JARTVR010000003.1, forward strand.
TGACCAGATCCGCGGGCTTTCGGCCCATCGCGACATCGACCAGATGTGTCGCCACTTCGGTCCACGGCTTCGGTTTTGCGGCGCTGGTCGGCTTGGTGTTCGTCATTGGCTGAATCCTCTGCATGGGCCAGTTTGGCAAATGTCGGCGCCCGGAGCCAGAGTGTCAGGTCGTAAACCACTGTTGCAGAGATACAATTCCGTTTGGCGATGAATGGCGCTAGTTTGCGCACAGGAGTCTTTCGAAACCGCCATTTCGGAGCGCCCGATGCGTCGACTGACGCTCGCCAGTGCCGGTCTTCTTGCCCTGCTGTCCGGCTCTGCCTGGGCAGCGGACATGGGCGTCGATCTGCCGATGACCGCGCCCGGTTTCGACTGGACCGGCTATTATGCCGGCGTGCAGGCCGGTTATGGCTGGGGCCGGTCCGACATCACTGTCGATGGCGGCTCGGTGAAGCCCGACATCGACGGCGGTTTCGTCGGCGGCCATGTTGCGGGGCTCTGGCAGTTCGACCAGGCCGTGGTCGGCGCCGAGGCCGATCTCAACTACGCCGCGATCGACGGCACCGCCGGCCCGGCAAACGCGTTCGGCACCGACGTCAAGTGGTTCGGATCGATCAATGCCAAGGCCGGCTACGCCATGGACCGTGTGCTGATTTATGGCATCGGCGGAGTCGCTTTCGCCGGCATCGAGACCTCGCAAGCGGCAGGGACGAGCTTTGCCCAAACCCGTACCAGCACCGGCTGGACGCTCGGCGCCGGCGTCGACTATGCCTTGACCAACAATGTCGTCGTTGGCGCGCAATACCGCTATTACGATTTCGGCAAGGAGCATTTCGACGCTTCGGACACCTTCACCGAGCGTGACCAGGACGTGAAGCTACAGACGCTAGGCGTGAATTTCAGCTATAAATTCTGAGGCTTGCAGCGCCGGATGATCCGGAAGAATCTCTCGCGCATCACCTCCCGGAAATTCAGGTGGCCGGCGCCCGCAGGGGGCGGGGGAATGGGTAGGGGCCTGATGGACGCCGGCCTCGGCGGGTCGATCCGCCGCGTCGCGAACCTAGCGTTCCGTTAGCGGATCGTAATTCCGTGATCGCGCCACTTTCCAACCGCCTTCCCCTCGCTGTGGCGGATTTGGCGGACAGGCTTGACTGAACGCTTGCGACCGGCCGGTCAGGATCGGTCCGATGCCCTCTTTCCTTCGGGCATCGCGTCGAGGCACTCCTCCAGCCTTCGCAGCCGGGCCTTTTGCCAGCGCAGCGTATGCGCGACCTCATGCAGGTTCCATTTGGCCTTCGAGTTGGCGGCTTCGATCAGACCCCGCTCGAGCCCATCGATCTCGCTGCGCAACTGCCGCGCCTCAGCTTCCCGCAGCCCTCTGATCCAGCCTGCCCCACGCATGGTTCCACCGTCAAAGCCGGCCCGATGCTCGCAGACAAACGCTAATGAGATCGATTTGGAGAGCCTGGCATTTTAAATATCACTAATATTAAATCTGCGTGATGGTCGCGCGCGCAAATTGCGGACGATCGGAAACATCGCTTGACGGCTGATATCAGGCATCTGAAAAGGGCACGCCTGCGGACGTGGCGGAATTGGTAGACGCAAGGGACTTAAAATCCCTCGATCTCTGATCGTACGGGTTCGATTCCCGTCGTCCGCACCACCCTTCGCCCTTCGAGCTTCGGATGGCGGTCATCGGAAGCTTAAAACGAAGGAACGTCCTCTCAAGCCTTGGCGAAGAGGTATCGGCGTGACCAAAGACAGGCTCAAGCCTTCATCGGATTGAGCTTCAGGTGCTGGATCAGGATGATGGTCTTGGCGTCGACGATGCGGCCGTCGGCGATGCCGGCCAGCGCCTCGTCCAACGGCATTTCCAGAACCTCGATGTCCTCGCCTTCCTCCGGCGAGCCGCCGCCGTCGGAAATGCGGTCGGACGGCGAATAGCGCGCGGTGAAGAACCAGAGCCGCTCCGTCACGCTGCCCGGGCTCATGAACGGCGCGAACAGGCGCTCGACATTTTTCAGGTGGTAGCCCAGTTCCTCTTCCGCTTCCTTGCGGATGGCTGTTTCGGGATCGTTTTCGTCGAGCAAGCCTGCGCAGGCCTCGATCAGCGGCTCGCGATGGCCCACGGCGTAAGCCGGGAAACGGAACTGCCGCACCAGGAGCACGGTCGAGCGCTGCGGATCGAAGGGCAGGATCACCGCGCCGTCGCCGCGATCGTAGGTCTGGCGAATCTGCGTCTCCCATCGCCCGTCGCGGCGGCGATAGTCGAGCACCGTCTTCTTCAGCACCGCCCAGTCGTCCGAAAGGACCTCCTCCGAACGGACGCGAACGCGATCTTCCATGACGACCTCCATACTGGCGGCAAAGGGGTAACGATGAAAGCTGGCGCGCGCAATCCTGGGAACCAACTGGCCTGGAAACCGACTGGTCCAGCGACAGTTTCACCGGCTCGTGTCTGGCGCCAAGCGCCATGACTGCCTAGATAGCGGTATCTCGCCAGGAGCCCGTTTCATGACGTCATCGCTGTTCCAGCCGATCACCCTCGGCGGCCTCACCTTCCCCAATCGCATCGCGGTTGCCCCCATGTGCCAATATTCCGCCGAGGATGGCTCGGCCAGCGACTGGCATCTCCATCACTGGATGAACCTGGCGATGTCGGGCGCGGGCATGGTGACCGTCGAGATGACGGATGTCGAGCGGCGCGGCCGCATCTCGCATGGCTGTCTCGGCCTCTATTCCGACGACAACGAGGCGGCCGCCAAGCGCACGCTCGACGCCGCCAGGCGCGTCGCCGCGCCTGGCACGAAGTTCGGCGTCCAGCTTGCCCATGCCGGCCGCAAGGCCTCCAACCGCAGACCTTGGGAAGGCGGCGGTCCGCTCCGGCCCGGCGAGGATCCATGGCAGACGGTTTCTGCCTCGGCCATCGCCTACGACACGGGCTGGAATGTGCCGCACGCGTTGGAAGAAGACGAGATCCTGGAGCTCATCGCGCGCTTTGCGCAGTCGGCCGTGCGCGCCGAACGCGCCGGCTTCGACTTTGCCGAATTGCACGCCGCGCACGGCTACCTGATCTTCCAGTTCCTCTCGCCGCTCTCCAACCGGCGGACAGACCGCTGGGGCGGGTCACTCGAAAACCGCATGCGCTTCGCGGTTGAAATTGCCAGGGCAGTGAGAAAGGCCACTCCGTCCATGATGCTGGGTGCGCGCCTTTCGGTGAAGGAATGGGTCGACGGCGGTTTCGACGTCGAGGACGCGATCGAGGTGGCCAAGGCGCTGAAGGCCGAGGGCATCGCCTATATCTGCTGTTCCAGCGGCGGCAATTCGCCCCTGCAGCAGGTGCCGCCCGGCCCCGGCTACCAGGTGCATCTGGCGGAAGCCGTGCGCAACGGCGCCGGCATTCCGACGCGCGCCGTGGGGCTGATCGACGACCCGAGCCAGGCCGAGGCGATCGTCGCCGACGGCCGTGCCGACATGGTGGCGCTGGCGCGTGCATTCCTCGCCGACCCGCGCTGGGGCTGGCGCGCGGCGGCTGCCTTCGGCGAGGAAATCCATCCCGCGCCGCAGCTGGCACGTTCGGTGACGACGATGCGGCATTGGATGAAGGCCGCCAGCTAGAGCAATTCCCGGAAAAGGGTGAACGGGTCAGGCTCGGCGACTTCGCCGTAGCCTTCCGTCCGGAATTGCGTCAAAACAAACCGAAAACTCAACGGGTCCTGAGACGTTTGGGCGCAGGATCCTCGTCACAACTGCAACCAATTTGGCCGCTTTACGTTGGCGGCCATGATAGACAACAAACCCTTTGAAAAGCCGGTGGTGGTCGAGCTCGGCCATGTCGGCAAGTATCGCCAGATCCGAAGCACCCGCGAGGCCGCCGAGTGCCTGATGACCGTTTGGCCGCTCAATCGCGGCGAGCGCCATCGTGATGCTCTCGACATTTGCCTCAAAGCGCTGGAAGGTTATCGTTCGACAGCGGACGCGCGTCGCGCCCTCGTCGAGGCGGCCAGGGAATCGGAAGTGCTGGTCCCCGAAGACAGGCTGTCCGACGGAAAGCTGCATTGAGCAGACTTCTTAACTGGAGGATTCCATGGCGAAGCTGACTTACAAGATCGTCGAGCATGATGGCGGCTGGGCCTATAAGGTCGGATCGACATTCTCTGAAACTTTCCGCACGCACCAGGAAGCGCTGCGCGCCGCCGAAATTGCCTCAGCCGAGCAACAGGTCGCCGGCACGACCGACGGCATCCAGTATGAGGATGCCGAAGGAAACTGGCACGACGAACTGGCCGACGGCCGCGACCGCCCGCAGACCGAAGTATCGGACTAAGGCATTCCAGGAACATGAGTGGTCCAGGAACATGAGTGGTCAGGCTCGGCCCCTTCGCCGCAGCCTTCCGTCCGGAACTGCGTGAGGACAAAGATTGGGCGTTTCGCCGTTTCCATGAAACGGTGAAACGCCCTGCACTAAAAACTGGGGCGCCTTCGCGACCGGCAAGCCCAAGGCTTCATACCGGCCGCCGGCGATTGTGCGGCGCTATTTGCCGCAGTAATTGTCGTTGACGTTCTGCTGTGAGTTGGCATCCGGACCAGGCGTGGTGTCCGCACACGGCCCGATAGCACCGGTATTGCCGTAGGTGGTCAGTCCGGAGCCTCCATTGATGCTGCCTGTGGTATAGGGGTCTACCTGGACGCTCGCCGCGGGACGATGGTCGCGGTGCCACCACCACCAGTCATCGGACGACTGCGCCATGGCCGCGCCACCCATGGCCAGCACCAGCGCCGAAGCTGCGATAAGTCTTGTAAGCATCGGATTTCTCCATTCTCTCGATCGCAAAAAATATGTGGGACGGAAGCCCCACAGCGATACGAACGAAACCTTGCGGCAGGGGCTAAAGTTCCACCAGAAATTGCGGGTGGGACGGAATGTCCGACACTTTTGTGTGACGCTTCGTGAACGGCCGTGGAACGCGCGCGGGGCGCCAGCAGAAATCATCTCGCATCGGCGAAAGCGCGCGCGGCGACCCGTTTTATGAAAGCGACGACCCGCTCGGGTGCCACGAATTGCGGCATGTGGCCGAGACCTTCGGCCCGTTCGAAGTCGATGCCCTTGATCTTATCCAGCATCGGCTCGCCATGAACGACCTCGCCGATCACCTGATCAGCGGTGCCGAACAGGATGCCTGCCGGCATCGCTATGTCGCGGTAACGGCGTTCGATTTCGGCAAGATCCCGCTCCATCGCCACGACATCGGTGGACGTGGCGAAATAGTGGGACGGACGCAACCCGAGCCATCCCCCGCCGGCGACCATGTAGTCCGCGGGAACCGCTTGCGGCGCGAAAATGAACCTCAGCGTCGGCTGAGCGTAACGAAGGCTGAATGGTATCGCCACCGTATGGGCCAGGACGCGGCGCAGCAGCGGCGACGGAACATAGAGCAGGTCAAACCGCTGACGTGTCCTCGCTTCGAGATGCGTCAGCGGCGAGAGCAGCGCAATGCCGCAAATCGCTGTCGGATGCGCGGTTGCCAGAGCAAGCGCAACGGCCCCGCCGAGCGAATGGCCGACGATCAGCGGCCGCTCCAGGCGCAGTTCCCCGATGAAGCGTCGCACGATGTCGGCCTGTTCGGGCAATCGGCCGGTCGCGCCCCTTGCCCGAACCGAATAGCCGGAGCCCGGCCGGTCGAGCGCGATCAGCCGGTAACCAGGGCCGAAGCGCCCAAACAGCGTGTGGCGGAAATGGTGGAGCTGAGCGCCGAGTCCATGGACGAAGATGATCGGCCTGCCCTCGCCCTCTTCCACATAATGGATGCGGTTGCCGTCGATCTCGATGAATTTCCCGCAAGGCGGCACCAGTCCTTCGGCCTTTGCCGCGATCCGCCAGGTCGCAAGCATCAAGGCGAGCACGGCAAGGACCACGGCGGCAAAGAAGCCGGCAAGCAGCCACAAGACAATCGATATCGGCATGTTTTCACCCCGGCCGGACCGACCGCACCATATCCGCAATGGCCGCCGCCACAAGCGCACATCCGACACATCGGGGTTTCGCATTGCGGCCGGCCGCCGGCCGCGTTATCTCAGGCGACCTTTGTGCCGGAGCCCGCCATGCCTGAAATCGTCACCGCCGCCATGCTCGTCATCGGCGACGAGATCCTCTCCGGCCGCACCAAGGACAAGAACATCGGCCACCTCGCCGACATCATGACGGCGATCGGCATCGATCTGAAGGAAGTGCGCATCGTCCCCGACGAGGAGGACGAGATCGTTGCGGCGGTGAATGCCGTGCGCGCCCGTTATACCTACGTCTTCACTACAGGCGGCATCGGCCCCACGCATGACGATATCACCGCCGACTCGATCGCCAAGGCCTTCGGTGTGCCTTGCGAATACGATGCAAAAGCCTACGCCCTGCTCGAAGCGAGCTATGCCGGGCGAGGCATCGAATTCACCGAAGCGCGCAAGCGTATGGCGCGCATGCCGCGCGGCGCCGACCATATCGACAATCCCGTCTCCGTCGCGCCGGGCTTCCGCATCGGCAATGTCCACGTCATGGCCGGCGTGCCGTCGATCTTTCAGGCCATGCTCGACAATGTCGTGCCGACGCTCAAGGCCGGCACGAAGATGCTGTCGGCCACGGTGCATTGTCCCGTCGGCGAGGGCTTGATCGGCGGGCCGCTGGCCGAGATCCAGAAGGCGCATCCCGACACGATCATCGGCTCCTACCCCAAATATGGCGACGGCAAGTTCTGGACCGAACTCGTCGTGCGAGCCCGCAGCGAGGAAGCGCTCGAGGCCGCGCGCAAGGACGTCGAGGTGATGGTGGCGGGCTTAGCCAAGGCAGGCTGACCGGCGTTCGGCTGGAACCAGTAAACGCGCTGAGGCGTTCCTTCGCTGCGCGCACGCGTAGCGCAAACAATTGAGGGACCGGTCATGCGCTTCAGGACAATCGTCGCCATTTTGCAAAATGAACAGGACGCCGAGCGTGTTCTCGATTGCGCCCTACCGCTCGCCGAGAGGTTCGAGAGCCACCTCGTCGGCATCCATGCCGAGGCGCTTCCCGTGCCCTATACATCGGCCACCGGCTTCCCCGATACTGAATTCCTCCAGGTCTCGGCCGAGATGAACAAGGAACGCGCCGACAAGTTGCAGGCCTATTTCCTGAAGCGGATCGAGGAATCCGGCCTGTCCTTCGAGTGGCGGAGCCTTGAAAGCTTCTCCGGCGACAGCGCGCTGACCGGTATATCGAGCGTGCGCGCCGCCGATCTGATCATCGCCGCGCAGCGCGACGCCGGCGGCGACCCGAGCGCCGATGTCGACACGCTGGTTTACGACGCCGGCCGGCCGGTGCTGGTCGTGCCGCATGCCGGGCCGCTGGTCACGACTTTCAGACGTGTGCTGCTTGCCTGGAACGGCAGCAAGGAAGCGGCTCGCGCCGCGTTCGATGCTCTGCCTTTCATTGCCGAGGCCGACAAGACGGACATTCTGGTCATCGACCCGCCGGAGTCGCTCGATGAATCTCCGGAAGCCGCCGGCGCCGAGATCGCGGCGGCGCTGTCGCGCCACGGCGCCAATGTCAGCGTCTCCGTGCAGAAATCGGGCGGCGCCTCGGTCGACGATATCATCCAGTCGCGGATAACCGAGTCCGGCGCCGATCTTCTGGTCCTCGGCGCCTACAGCCACTCCTGGTTGCGCCAGCTTCTGTTCGGCGGCGTCACCCGCACGGTGCTGCGCACGACGAATGTGGCGGCCTTCCTGTCGCGGTGAGCGCGGGTTTCGCAACCGCAAGCGGTTTCGACGTCACGACCTGCGTCAAGCTGAAGCGTGTCGCTTCAATTCGTCTCAGCGCGACGCGCTTGGGCTCCACAGCCCTCGCCGGCCCTCCCCTTGCCAAGCCCGGCGCTTTCCGGCTAATTCCGCCTGCATTCCAGTGTTTCTGCGCGCCGACGGCGCGCCTTGCGGAGTGCGCGAACCATGTCCCTTCCCGAAAAAGCTTTTCCCGTCTCGTGGGACCAGTTCCACCGCGATGCCCGGGCGCTTTCCTGGCGGCTTTCCGGCACCAGCAAGGGACAATGGAAAGCGATCGTCTGCATCACGCGCGGCGGCCTGGTGCCCGCCGCCATCATCGCGCGCGAACTCGGCATCCGCGTCATCGAGACGGTGTGCGTCGCCTCCTATCATGACTACACCAGCCAGGGTCAGCTGCAGGTCCTGAAGGAGATTTCGCCTTCGCTGCTTGCCGATGACGGAGCCGGCGTGCTCATCATCGATGATCTGACCGATACCGGCAAGACGGCGGGCATTGTGCGCGCCATGATGCCGAAGGCGCATTTCGCGACCGTCTACGCCAAGCCGAAGGGGCGCCCGCTGGTCGATACATTCGTCACCGAGGTCAGCCAGGACACCTGGATCTACTTTCCCTGGGATATGGGCTTCACTTACCAGAAGCCGATCGCGGATGATCACGCCGGCTGAACGGCCATCATATCGTCCAAAGAATCTCACTCAAACCTGCACCGTGTAGCCGCGCCGGTAGGCCCGACTACTTTGGGAGATTGACTTTTTCTGGTTGGATTTTCCGACGGAGTGAAGTTTTTTACTTTTAAAGTCCATAATTCGCCCTAAGATTCGTGAGGTGGCAAACGATTCTGGAGGCTTTGGGGCAGCTTCTACCATGTTGACGAGGGCGACGACGCACAACCAGATGGCCGAAAGAGTCCGGCGGCTCTTCGGCGTCGCGCCTTGTCGCCTGCAGGTCGCCGCCTTGCCCTGGCGCGAGGGCGAGAACGGCGTGGAGATCATGCTGATCACCAGCCGCGACACCGGGCGCTGGGTGCTGCCCAAGGGTTGGCCGGAGGCCAGGGAGCCGCTTTGCGAGGCCGCCGCCCGCGAAGCGGGCGAGGAAGCAGGCCTGCGCGGCACCGTCTCGCATCTCGAGGCCGGCCGCTATTTTTATGCCAAGGTCCTCGCTTCAGGCGAGGAAGTGCCTTGCGAGGTGCTGGTCTTTCCGCTGCATGTCGACCGCGTCGCGGATCGCTGGAAAGAGAAACGCGCGCGCACGCGCAAATGGGTCGGCCCGAACGAAGCCGTTCGCATGGTCAACGAACCCGACCTTTGCCAGCTTATTGCCGACTTCTGCGCCGAGCCGCACAGGTTCGCCTGATTCAAAGCAGGATTTTCCGTTCCTTTCCTTGAAATCAGCGTAAACGCAGGGGATTGGTCGAAGCCGCCCCAACCTCGTCATTCTATGGCGAAGCAAGGAGCGAAGCGACGCGGCGCAGACCATAGAATCCATGCCGTGACTTGGAAGCGTTGCTACGGTGCAGAGTTCTGCTCCGCTGCACGCCTTGGCGAAGGCAATGGCATGGATTCCAGGGCTTCGCGACGGAGCTTCGCTCCTGCTCCGCCCTGGAATGACGATCGCGATGGGCGTTTCGGCCAATCTCCAACGCGTACCGCCTGCCAATGCAAACGGAGCGACCGGTCAAAATCCCTGCGCAGTGCTACTAGAGCCATTCCAGGAAAGCGCGAACGGCCAGGTTCGGCGGCCTCGCCGTGGCCTCCCCTCCGGAATCGCGTCACATCGCAAGATCGTCAGGCGCGGCCAAAGTCGTCCGAACTGAGACGGGTCCAGCGGTCGCCCATCACCCCGCCGATGAAGATGTCGCCGGAGCGGACCGCTTCCGTGACCTCGGCGACGCCTGAACGCACCATCGTGCCCCCGGCATAGTGGAAGAAGACGTTCTTGTAACCGAACAGTTGAGACATGAACCTGCTTTGGGTCTGGCCGGTAATGCCCACGCAGCCCAAATCCCGCGCCGTCGCGATGAGGGCATCCAGCGCTGCGCCCCAGTGGGATCCGGACGACTGGATCTGCAGCAGGTTCGCGATGCCGCCGGTCTGGCCATAGAAGGCATAGCACCCCAGCATCCTGCCCGTTTGGTCGTAAATCCCGCCGAAACGAAGCGGCCCATCGGCCTGCTTCTCAGCCGCCAGCGCGAGCAACCGCGGCAACTCGCCGTCCTTCCAGCTCGGCCGAAGGGCATAATCGGACGCCAGGGTAGGCAGCCATTTTGCAAACTGAGCGGCATCAATCGGTTCGCGATGGATCCGCTGCGATGAGGAAGGTTGGACCGGAGGCCCGAACCTTTTTTTTGAAAGGGCGTCGAATGCTCGCGCGCAGGGATCGAGCGCCAGGCGAGGCAGTCCCGGCCATTTGCGGCGCAGCATGGCGGCGGCCATGGCGCCCGGCCGGAAAATACAGGTCCATTCCAGACAATGCACCGGCAGGAGCTGATACTTCATCGGACGCGCGAAGGCCAAGGATGTCCGGTTGGCGGAATCGGTCAGGTACAGGTCGAATTCGCCTTGATGCAGGGAACGCAGCAATTGCGGCCCGGCCCAACCGTGATCGATGCTGGAGTCGGTCATGAATGGACCGATGATTGCGGCGTTCAATGCCCTTCCGTTGAGCTCATAGCGGGCTTTCAGAACGCCCATGAAGCCGCCCAATCGGCCCTGCGGATCGATCTGGACAAGAGCCTTGCTCTCATCCCCGTCAAGGTAAAGCTCCCTCATATAGTCCGCTGTCCGCGCGATCGCGCGATCGCGCTGGCGGCGAGGATGGCGAAACTTCATCAGGAAGAGCGCGGCGACGCGCTCGAGATCCTCGGCGGCTAAAGGCCGAACCGAGCCATGGGATTCCAGCGCCGACGACCCGGCCACCTTGCCCGGCCCCGCTTTTGCGGAAACAGGATTCATGGTGAATGCCTATGCGAAAACGCTAAGGGCAGCCGTTCTTCCCAAGAAAATCTCCATCCGGTCGGATTCCTGTAAAAAAGTCTTCAAGGCCCTATTTTGCCACTCTCGATTTTCTTTTCTGTAAATCCCTCAAGACACTTTCTTCACGCCATGAACATAGATAAAATCTAAAATAGAAACTCCTAAATATTATTTAAATATAAAGTAATTTTGACGGTATATTGAGGCGCTCTAACCGCATAACGGGAGAGCGGTTGCAAATGCAGGACTCGCAGGCCGATTGCCCGGACGATCCCATGCGGGCAGCACGGGGTCGGACATAACGCCCCGCGGCCGTTTTCCTGAAACGGTGAAGCGCCCTAGGGAGATCAATCCCGGGCCGCGCTGCGGCTGACGGCGCCCGGCCGAGGCCGGGCGCCGTCCTTTCCTCAGGCAACGAGGCCCTTGGTCAATTCGAGTGCCTGACGCTCGAACAGCCGCCGGTAGATGCCGCCGTTCAGCCGGATCAGGTCGTCATGCGAGCCTTCCTCGGCGATACGTCCGCGATCGAAGACCAGCAGCCGGTCGAGCGCCCGTACCGTCGAGAGCCGGTGCGCGATCACCAGGGTCGTGCGCCCGACCATCAGCCGCTCCATCGCCTTCTGGATCAGCACTTCCGATTCCGAATCGAGGCTCGATGTCGCCTCGTCCAGGATCAGGATGCGGGCGTCGGCCAGGAAGGCGCGGGCGATCGCCACGCGCTGGCGCTCGCCGCCGGACAGTTTCACGCCACGCTCGCCCACCAGCGTTCCATAGCCCTTGGGCAGGTTGCTGATGAAATCATGCGCGCTGGCGAGCTTGGCCGCATGCTCGATCGATCCATAAGAAGGCGGCGTTACGCAGCACGACGCCTGCCAGCGCCAGCGCCATCAGGATCGAGAACGCCAGCATCGCCACATTCCAGGCGACCTCGTCGGTTCCGGCGCCGCTGGCGACCGCATCGACCAGGCGGCCGGAATAGAAGGGTGTCAGCACGTCGGCCAGCGTCGAGAGCAGGAATGCGCCCATGATGAGCGCAAGCCGCCACGGCTGGCGCCGCCAGTGGCTGAACGTGAAGCCAAGCACGCTGCGAAAGGCGCTCGCGCGCAGATCGTTTTGAAACGAGCCATGATGTCATCCGGGCGCAAACGAGCCCGGTCCCGGTAAAATCGAATTGGAAAACCCGCATTCCGCGCCTTGCGGCGACCCAAAAGAGCGGGAGGTTCAGTATGGTGGGCCGCCTGCCCTGAGGCGGCGACCGGCAGCGGCCGATGCCTGTCCTGCGTCCAGCTCTCCGAAGAACCTTCGGAAAGCCCGAGCAGACCTAGGCTTCGCGGCCTCGCATAACGATGTCAAATCCTGCCATACGGTCCTCCCGGAAGGGAATCGCGGAGAGGCCGTTATAGGGAGGCATCAGCCGATCGCCAAGCCGGCCGGTCGCCAAAACGACATCTGGCCCAAGCACTGAGACGAATTTGCAACAACGGCGGGTTGTGGCCGAGCCTCAGGCAGCCGGTGAGCGATCCAGTCGCATGTAGCGCCCTTCCGTCCGGAATCCGAACTTCTGGTAGAGGCTGTGAGCGTCGCTGGTCGTGAGGCTCCAATGAGAAACGGTTTTCATATCGGGATGATCGAGGAGTGCCTGCACAAGCCGTTTGCCGATGCCATGCCCGCGATGCTCCGGCCAGACGATCACGTCGGCGAGATAGGCAAAGACCGTATAGTCGGTGATCGCGCGGGCAAAACCGACCTGCTCGCCGTCGAGATAGGCGCCGGCGCAAAGCGAGTTGTCGAAGGCGCGACGATTGGCCTCGTCGGTGCGCGACGCTCCCCAATAGCTTTGCATGAGCAGATCGGAGGTCGCCCGGAAATCGATCCGAGACAGGTCGAAACTGATTTCAATGTCCGGCATGCGGAGGCTAACCGCGGTCCCGGAACCGGTTGGTGATCGGGTATCGGCGGTCGCGGCCGAAATTCTTCTTCGTGATCTTCACGCCGGGCGCCGCCTGGCGGCGCTTGTATTCGGCGATGTAGAGCAGGTGCTCGACGCGCGTCACCGTCGCCCGGTCGTGGCCACGCGCGACGATGTCGTCGACGCTCATCTCGTTTTCGACCAGGCATTCCAGGATATCGTCCAGCACCGGATAGGGCGGCAGCGAATCCTGGTCGGTCTGGTTTTCCCGCAGTTCCGCCGACGGCGCCTTGTCGATGATGTTTTTCGGGATCACCTCGCCGGACGGGCCGAGCGCGCCCGGCGGCACATGCGCATTGCGCCAGCGCGCGAGCGCATAAACCTGCATCTTGTAGAGATCCTTGATCGGATTGAAGCCGCCATTCATGTCGCCGTAAAGGGTGGCGTAGCCGACCGACATCTCGCTTTTGTTGCCCGTGGTGACCACCATCGAGCCGAATTTGTTCGAGATCGCCATCAGAATCGTGCCGCGCGCGCGGCTCTGCAGGTTTTCCTCGGTGATGCCTTCCTGGGTTCCCTCGAAAAGTTGGGTCAGCGCGTGCTTGAAGCCTTCGACCGGCTCGGAGATCGGCACGATGTCGTAGCGACAGCCGAGCGCGCGCGCGCAGTCCTCGGCGTCCTTCAGCGAATCCTTCGACGTGTAGCGGTAGGGCATCATCACGGTGCGCAGCCGCTCTTCGCCGAGCGCGTCGACGGCCAAAGCCGCGCAGATCGCCGAGTCGATGCCGCCGGACAGACCGAGCACCACATTCTTGAAACCGTTCTTGTTGACGTAGTCGCGCAGGCCGAGCATGCAGGCCCGGTAGTCCGCCTCTTCCCGCTCCGGGATCTTCGACATCGGGCCTTCCGAGCAGACCCAGCTGTCTCCCTTCCTTTTCCAGGTGGTGACGTCGATCGCCTCCTCGAACTGGCTCATCTGGAAGGCGAGCGTCTTGTCGGCGCCGATCGCAAACGAGGCGCCGTCGAAGATCAGCTCGTCCTGGCCGCCGAGCTGGTTGGCGTAAATCATCGGCAGGCCGGTTTCTATGACCTGCCGGATAACGATCTGGTGACGGACATCGATCTTGGCGCGGTAATAGGGCGAGCCGTTCGGCACTAGCAGGATCTCGGCGCCGCTTTCAGCCAGGGTCTCGCAGACGGCAATATCGCCCCAGATGTCCTCGCAGATCGGAATGCCGATGCGCACGCCGCGAAAATTCACTGGACCCTGCAGTTCAGGCCCAGCCTGGAAGACACGCTTCTCGTCGAACTCGCCATAATTGGGCAGATCGAGCTTGTAGCGCTCGGCGATGATCTTGCCGCCGTCGGCGAAGACGATGGAGTTATGCGTGCCGGTCTTGCGCTTCAGCGGCGTGCCAATGATGACGCCGGGCCCGCCATCGGCCGTATCTTTCGCGAAATCCTGCGCCGCCTTCTCGCAAGCCTTCAGGAAGGAAGGCTTCAGCACCAGGTCTTCCGGCGGATAGCCGGCAAGGAAGAGCTCGGTATAGAGCACCAGATCGGCGCCCTGGCGCGCCGCGTCCGCCCTCGCCTCGCGCGCTTTTGCCAGATTGCCGGCGACGTCGCCGACAGTCGGGTTGAGCTGGGCGACGGCGATGCGCAGAATATCGGGAGCGGTCTGGGTCATGGAACGGATTTAGCGTGGCTCAAATCGCCCCGCAATGGCGTTTGGTTGTACCAAATAGGATCGATCGAAGATCGTATCAGGGCTGATCCGCAGAGCCGATCAGTCCTGATCACCTAGTCGCCCATATACTCGCGCAACGCCTCCGCCGAGCGGTTCTCGCCGATCGACATCGCCAGGATGCGCGAGATGTGGCGGCGCGGTAGGCCGGTCTCGGCCGACCATCGGTTGATCTGCGCCTGGATCCTGTCGAGGTCCCGCTTCGAGGTCGGGTTCTCGGCGATATCGAGGCCGGCATCGCGCAAGGCCGCCGCCATGTCGGTCGAGACGACGAACGTGTCCCATTCCAGCCAGCGCAGGAAATACTGGCCGGTGTTGCCACCGAGCCGGCTGCCATGCTTGGCGAGATAGGCGGTCAGGCCGACCTGATCGTCCGCCGGCCAGCCGGCGATGAATTTGCCGAAGCTGCCATGTTCCTTCGAGACGCGATCGACGAAAGCGGCGTTGTCGCGCACCGACTTGATCTTCTGCGGGTTGCGCACGATGCGGCTGTCGGAGGCCAGCTCGTGCCAGAAATCGTCCGGCTGGAACAAAAGCCGCTTCGGCTCGAAGCCGAGGAACGCTTCCTCGAAACCCGGCCATTTCTGTTCGATGACGCGCCACACGAATCCTGCGGCGAAAATGCGCTCGGCCATGGTGGAGAGAATGCGGTCGTCGGGGATTTTCGCCACCGCCGCATTGTCCGGCGCCGGACCAAGCAGCGGAGCAAGCACCGCCTCGCCGCCCTTGCGCTTTGCTGCCCGAGCGTGGATTTTCTGGAAATCGAGCATCATTGTCCTCGCCTGTTCGCCGCAATCTAGCACTTCACGTCCGGCCCGGCAGCCTCTACGTCTATCGACGCCCCGCGAAGGAGAAGACAGATGAGCAAGATCGTCGAGGACATGGCGAACCGCCTGCTCAAGCGAAAGCCGGAAGGTTTCGGTCCGCTCGAGAGCCGCGTGCTGCAGTCGACGCTCGAGCGCACCACCATCACGCGCGATACCAACAAGGCCGTCGCCTTCCACGAGACCTATGGCGACAGGATTGCCGACACCATCGCCAGGATCGGCGGCTCCTGGTCCTTCATCCTCGGCTTCCTGGCCTTTCTCGCCATCTGGACCGTCGGCAATGCCTGGCTGCTCACGCGCGACGCTTTCGACCCCTACCCTTTCATCTTCCTCAACCTGGTGCTTTCGATGCTGGCGGCGATCCAGGCGCCGGTGATCATGATGTCACAGAACCGCCAGACCGAGCGCGACCGCATCGACGCAGCACATGACTACGAGGTCAATCTGAAGGCCGAGATCGAGATCATGGCCCTGCATGAGAAACTCGACGAGCTGCGCCACAGCGAGATCATCGGCATGAGGGAAGAGATCCTGCGCATGGCCGAGCAGATCAGGCGTATCGACGAGAAGCTGTCGGCGCGGTCCGCAACGGAATGAGCGAGACTATCCACCATCTCATCGAGCAATACGGGCTGATCGCGGTCTTCCTGGGTTGCGTCGCCGAAGGCGAAAGCGCTGCGATCCTTGGCGGCTTCTTCGCCCATCAGCATGTCTTCGTGCTGTGGCAGACTTTCCTCGCGGCCTTTCTCGGCGCCTTCGCCGGCGACACCTTCTTCTTCACCCTGGGGCGCAGCTTCGCCGAACATCGTTATGTGAGAAGGTTGCGCAGGCGTCCAGGCTTCAGCCGCGCCTACCGCCTGCTCAACACCCATCCCAACATCTTCGTGCTGACCAACCGCTATATCTACGGCATGCGCCTGGTCGGCGGCATCGCCGCCGGCCTGTCGACCGTGTCCGTGCCGCGTTTCGTCATCCTGAATGCCATCTCGTCCGCGGTCTGGGCAGCTCTGTTCAGCGGCATCGGCTATGTCTTCGGCCTGGGCGCGGAGGAAATGGTGGGCCAGGCGTTCGCACGCCATGAGCGCCTGCTCATTGCCCTCGGCATCGGCATCGTCATCGCCGTTGCCGCCTGGTTGGTAGGCCATCGCTTCGCAAAGCGTGAGCGCGCCAGGGAAGACCGGGCAGGATCGTGATCGATCGCGCGATCAGATCGGCGCGCCGGTAAGGCGCTCGATCAAGGCAATGGCCCAGACACCGCCGGCGATCACGATCGAAATCAGCACGGCCAGCGAACCGCAATCCTTGGCGAGCTGGATGTCGATGTGGAATTCGCGCGAGATCGCGTCACAGGCCGCCTCGATGCCGGTGTTGAGCACTTCGACCATGATCAGCAGCAGCACGGCGCCGATCAGCAGGGCGTAGCCGCGCCAGGAGACCGAGATGAACCAGCCGGCCGGCAGGGCGAGCGCAAGCAGCATCAGCTCCTGCTGGAATGCCTTCTCGTGTGCGGCGAGCTTGCGGAAGGCCCGCACTGAATTGATGAAAGCGTCGATCAGCCGCTGCATGCCCAGCCCCGTTTCGAATCACCGTCAGGGGATATCGCAACGACCGGATCAAGGGAATAAGGCAGCCGTGGCAAAAATCATTCGTCCGCGACCTTTATCGAAGGTGTCGACTTCTCGAACTGGGGCAGTCCATCGTCGATCGAATAATAATCGCCCTTGTCGCCGACGAAGATATGGCACTCGCCCTGCAGGCTCGTCGGTTCGTCGAAAGACCCGGCCAGAACCGATACATATGCGTTGTCCCTCGGCTTCCAGAACAGCGCCGATCCACACGTCCTGCAAAACCCGCGCCTGGCAAAAGGGGAAGCTTCGTACCAAGTAAGGTTTTCCGCCCCGGTAATCGCGATATTGGCATCTGGAACATTGGTCGCGGCGTAGAAATGCCCACTCTGCTTGCGGCACTGCGAGCAGTGGCAATAGACGACGCCGCGCAATGGCCCGCTCGTCCTGAAACGCACTGCCCCGCACAGGCACGATCCGCTATGGTTGTCGTCCATTCCGGCCTCCTCCGACCATCTGCCCGATCCATTGCCGGGTAGAATTTCAGGTTTGAAATGGCCGGGCGCAGGCAAATGCGACACCGAAGCGACGTGTTTCAAAAGCCGAGCTAGACGGCTCTCTACATCCTGCGGTAGCAGAGACATCGAGGAAATGCAGGCTATTAAGGAAACTTTAGCGCAACTGCATCTATGATTCCTGCAAGCGAAGGTCGTGTTGGGGACGCGCCGTCGCATTTGGGTTCCGATTCAAATCCCCGCATGCGCGACACCCGGCGGTGGCAGGTCTCCGGTCGCACTGAAGGGATAATGAACAGAACATGCAGCCGGCAGCCGTTCCGACCGACAGGAATACCGACATCGCCAGCACCGTCGTGGCGACGATGCGTCAGCTCGGCGTGCTCGGACTGCCGCGCAATTACGAAATCTTCTACGAGGCGCTCAGCGGCAGCAATCACGAGCTCAGCCTCGCCGTCGTCTCGTTGAGCAACCGCCCGACCCAGGAGGACCTCGACGGCATTGGGCGCACCTTCTTCCCCCAGCATCACGGTCCGGCCATCGTCGAGCACGCCCGCGAGATGGTCGCCAACGAGCTCGAGGAAATCGCCGCGCTGTTGCGCAGCGAGCGTTCGCATATCGAAAAATATGGCCGTATTCTCGATGAGACCTCGGTTGGCCTGAGCAACCGCAGCCTGCTTTCGCAGGAAATCCTCCAGAAGATCGCCGGCGCCATGTCTGCCGCCACCAGCTCGACGATCGACCATGGCCGCCAGATCGCAAGCACGCTCAGCGAAAAGACGGCCGAGCTCGAAAGCGTCAAGTCGAAGCTCGAAGAATACAAGCGGCTTGCCGACACCGACCCGCTCACGCACCTGTGGAACCGTCGCGCCTTCGACAAGGAGATCACCCGGATCTACAACAGCAATCGCGGCATCCTGTTCAATGCCTTGATCCTTGCCGATATCGATCATTTCAAGGACATCAACGACCGATACGGCCACCCGGTCGGCGACAGGATCCTGCAGATCATCGCCGAGATCTTCCAGTCCAGCGTCCGTTCCGACATGTTCGTCGCGCGCACCGGCGGCGAGGAGTTCGCGTTTATCGTCGAGGGCGCCAGCGAGGACGCCACATATGAGATTGCCGAGCGCATCCGCGTGCTGATCGAGCATACCCCGTTCACCAGCAGCCAGACCGGCATGAACTACGGCGCCGTTACCGTGTCGCTGGGCATCTGCATGGCCTCGGAGGCGGAAAACCCCGACGATCTCTATGCCAAGGCGGACCGGGCGCTTTATCGCTCCAAGGTCGGTGGCCGCAACCGGGTGACGAAGCACTCGGCCATGGCCGGCCGGGCCGGTAAAGGCTGGCTGCTTTACAAGAAAGACTGATACCGCCCTTTCCAGAAGAATTTTTGTGGACTATATTTTCCACAGAAATGAAAGGGTGCGCTCATGCAACGTCCAGTCGCGGCCGCGGCGGCGGCCGAAAACGCCGTTATCACCAAGGCCACGCTGCGCGCGGCCGATCTGCTCGACATCACCGCCAGGACACTTGCTTTGATCATCGGCGTGTCGGAAGCAACCGTCTCGCGCATGCGCCGGCAGGAATTCCTGCTTGAACGGGGCACCAAGCCGTTCGAGCTGGCGGTGCTCTTCGTTCGCCTGTTCCGCTCGCTCGACGCCATCGTTGGCGGCGACGAGACCGTTGCCCGCGCCTGGCTGAAGAGCCCCAACACCACGCTCGACGGCACGCCGCTTGAGAAAATCCCGACGATTGCCGGACTGGTCGATGTCATTGCCTACCTGGACTCCCGGCGCGCTCTCGTCTGAGGCCGTCAGGCTCGAAGGCAAGCACTGGCGCATGGTCGAGGCGCAGCATCGCGTCTCGACCCTCAAGCTCGTCGATACGCTCGACGAGCAGTCGCTGCTGGAGGACCTCATCGAGGACACCAAACCGCATATCCCGCTGGAGTGCCGCCACCTCCACTATCTTTTGGCGACGCCTTTTCGCTATGGCTCCGTCTATCCGTACGGTTCGCGCTTCCGCCGCGCCGGCAAGACCAAGGGCGTCTATTATGCCGCCGAGACGGTGCTGACGGCGGTGGCGGAAATGGCCTTCTACCGCTTGCTGTTCTTTGCGGAGTCGCCGACGACGCCATGGCCGAACGACGCTGCGGAATACACCGCCTTCGCCGCCGCGGTAAAATGCGACCGCGCGATCGACCTGACACGCCCGCCGCTCGATCGCGACGAGAAGGCCTGGACGCAGCCCACTGATTACACCGCCTGTCAGGCGATCGCCGATGTCGCGCGCGAAGCCGAGATGCAGGCGATCCGCTATCGCTCGGTGCGCGATCCCATGGGCGCCAACATCGCGGTGCTGACCTGCAAGGGCTTTGCTAAGGCTAGGCCGCTGGAGCCGCAGACCTGGCGCATCCGGATCGGCTCTTTCGGCCTGCAGGCGATCTGCGAATTCCCGGACAAAAGGCTGGAATTCTCGCGCGCCGCTTTTGCCGATCCGAGGCTCGCCGGCATGCGCTGGGAGCGCAGCCATTGAGTCCGGAAAACTGTATCGAGATTCGGGTCAGGCCGAGCCAAGAATGGTGGCTACCGAGAACCGGAGCGGAGCGTACCTAAAGTACGTGAGCACCGGAAGCGCAGGAAGCCGCCATTCGCAGGCCGGCCTCACCCGAGTATCGATACAGTTTAGGCCAGGATGTTGACCGCCCGCGCTGCCACCAGCGCGATCGTCAACAGTGAGATCATCGCTTCGGCCATCATCAAGAGCTTCGCGCGCTGCGTGAGCGGTAAAGTGTCGGTCGGTGAGAACGCCGTGGCGTTGGTGAAGGCCAGGAAGACATAGTCGACGAAGCCCGGCAGCCAGTCCTGTATTTCGCGATCGGGCAACGTCATCTGCGGGAACAGGAAGTCGGCATGCGCGCGCTTGACCAGGCCGCAGGTCGGCGGACCGCCCCGGTCGGTGCTCCAGAACCACAGAGCAAAGACAATCACATTGGTGACCCAGATGTTGAGCGCGTCGACGAGCAGCGTCGTGCCGGCACCGGCATGCCCTTCCAGCAGCGCCCGCACCAGGAAGACCAGCGATCCGCAATTCATGATGCTGATGACGCCGGTCATCATCAATGCCGTGCGGCGGATGTAGAGGCGCAGCCGACCGATCGCGTACCAATGCTCATGATCGACCGCCTTCTGCGTCTGCATCTGCGTCCAGGCCGTTGCGATCGACAAAGGCGCCAGCAGCGCCGCCTCGACCGTCGGGGCCAGCCAGCGCGGACCGAAGGACAGGTTGTTGATGACCATAAGCTGCAGGCAGATGATGACGAGAACCGCCGCGCGCGCCGACCAGAAGTCGAGCCCACGGTGATGGATGACGGCGTGTTGGTGACGCATGGGGGCACCTGAATGACTGGAGCATGATGCCGAAAAGTGTGGAGCGGTTTTCGGACGGCATCATGCCCTGCCCCTGGAACCGCAGCGCTCCGGACAGCGGGCCGGCTCAGGCAATGATCAGCCGGCGGGTCCTGCCCGAAGCGCCGGCGATGGGTTCCGCCGCAATCTTGGTTTTACAATGTTGCGGAAGGATACATTTTCGTAAGCTTTTGCTATCGGACTGTTCAGCAGTCCACCCGTGTGATTTTAGGCCCGCATGTCGAGAACCAGCGAATCCGTTCATCTTTGGCCGTCGGCAATCGCCGCGGAAGGCAATCTGCCTTCGATCTGGAACAGCCTGGTCCGGCACCCATGGCGATTGCTGGCGCTTTTATGCCTGGCCCAGATCGCTTGCTGGACCGTCATGCCGGCGATCGTCAATGTTGGGCCGCCCCGCGACGTCGTCGAGGGGTTCATGTGGGGCCGCGAATGGGCGCTGTTGACCTACAAGCACCCGCAGCTCCCGTGCTGGCTGCTCGAGATCAGCCATCTCCTGACCGGCTCGTTCCGCTGGCCGCAATACATGCTGTCGCAATTAATGGTCTCGACGACCTTCGTCCTGGTCTATCTGCTTGCGCGCGACATCATGGGCTCGACCCGCGCGCTCGCCGCCGTGCTGTTGATGCCCTCGATCTATTTCTTCGGCTGGCCGACCCCGCAATTCAATCATGACTACGCGCAGATGCCTTTCTGGGCCGGCATATCATGGCTGCTATGGCGCTCAGTGCGCGACGGACGGCCGGGCTGGTGGCTCGCCCTCGGCCTCGTTTCCGGCCTGGGACTCTACGCCAAGTTCTCGACGGCTTTGCTGCTCGCCTTCGGCGGCATCTGGATCTTGTACGACGCCCGCGCCCGAAGCCGGCTTGCCACCCCATGGCCGTGGCTCGGCCTCGCGGTTTTTCTTGGCGTCGCGGCGCCGCTGGCGGTGGAGCTTGTCCGCCTCGACTTCCTGCCGTTGACCTATGCCGCGCACCGCAACGCCTGGGTGCTCGCCAACCGCGCCCGGCTTTACTACATCGGCGTTCAGCTTGCCGGGCTCGCTGCTGTTCCGGTCGTGCTCGCTCTTTCCGGCCTTTTGCAACGGCAGCCCAGCCCGGTGCAAGACCTCTCGCCGGCACACCCCGCCCCCGAGCGGCGCGCGGTAATCTACCTGGCATGGATGGGCCTGGGGCCGGCGCTCCTGGTGATGGTCGCCTCGCTCTTTACCGGCACCGGGGAGTCCTGGGGCGCGACGATGTACAATCTCGTCGGAGCCCTGGCGATCGCGCTCCTGGGCCAGCGACTGGGACCCGCGGAATTGCGTCGATTGACGGTGCTGGCGCTGCTTTGCGTGGTCGGCGTATCGAGCGCCTATGCGGCGACCCGCTGGACCGGCTGCAACGTCCTCGGTCGCCTGCAGCCGATGTGTTGGCCGGCGCGGTCGATCTCGCAGACGGCTGAGGCGATTTGGCATGAGACGGTGCCCGGGCCGCTTGGCATTGTCGGCGGCGAGGACGGCGTGGCCCAGCTTGCCGGGTTGGAAGCTGCGGACCAGCCCTCCATCTTCACGGCTCTCGACAGGCGCCTTGCCCCCTGGATCACGGACCAGCGCCTGCGCGATCAGGGCATGCTGCTCGTATGGCCAACAGGCTGGAAACTCACGCCGCTGCAGCAGGCCTGGATCGCCGGCCTGCCGGTCAAGACGGTGCCATTCGCCTGGTCGCTCAAAGCACCGCCCCTGGAGATCAGCTTTGCCGTCATTCCGCCCGGCAGAGCCAGTTTCCCAGGCAACCCGCCCGGACCGCCGGATCCAGAATGACCCGCGATCCGAATTGAAGTTTTATCGGACCGAAGTCAAAAGGCGCCGGCGTCGCCGCCAGCGCCTCCAATGATGCGCGTCCGGGCTTCGTTCAGGCGTTGGCGGCCTGCTTGTGCTGCACCGAATGGCTCTTCTTGAGCAGGTCCGAGACCAGGAAGGCGAGCTCGATCGCCTGGTCGGCATTGAGGCGCGGGTCGCAATGGGTGTGATAGCGGTCCTGCAGGTCTTCCGCCGTGATGGCGCGGGCACCGCCCGTGCATTCGGTGACGTTCTTGCCGGTCATCTCCACATGGATGCCGCCCGGATGCGTGCCTTCGGCACGGTGCACCTCGAAGAAGGTCTGCACTTCCTTCAGGATGCGGTCGAACGGACGCGTCTTGTAGCCGGCCGCCTCGATCGTGTTGCCGTGCATCGGATCGGACGACCACACGACGTTGCGGCCTTCCTTCTTCACCGCCCGCACCAGCTTCGGCAGGTGCTCGGCGACTTTGTCGGAACCGAAGCGCGCGATCAGCGTCAGCCGGCCCGGCTCGTTCTCGGGATTGAGCAGGTCGATGAGTTCCAGCAAACCATCCGGCGTCAGCGACGGACCGCATTTCAGGCCGAGCGGATTCTTGATGCCGCGGCAATATTCGACATGCGCATGGTCCGGCTGGCGGGTGCGGTCGCCGATCCAGATCATATGGCCCGAAGTCGCGTACCAGTCGCCGGAAGTGGAATCGACGCGCGTCAGCGCCTCTTCATAGCCGAGCAGCAGCGCCTCGTGGCTGGTGTAGAAATCGGTCTCGCGCAGCGCGAAGTTGGTTTCGGACGTGATGCCCACCGCACGCATGAAATCCATCGTCTCGGTGATGCGGTTGGCGAGCGATTCGTATTTTTCTCCCTGCGGGCTGTCGGCGACGAAGCCGAGCATCCAGCGGTGCACGTTCTCCAGGCTGGCATAGCCGCCCTGTGCGAAGGCGCGCAGGAGGTTGAGCGTCGCGGCCGACTGGCGATACGCCATTTCCTGGCGCGCCGGATCCGGAATGCGCGAGGAGGCGTCGAATTCGATGCCGTTGATGATGTCGCCGCGATAGCTCGGCAGCGTCACGCCGGCCTTGGTTTCGCTGTCGGACGAGCGCGGCTTGGCGAACTGGCCGGCGACGCGGCCGACCTTCACCACCGGCTGCGCGCCGGCGAAGGTGAGCACCACCGACATCTGCAGGAAAACGCGGAAGAAGTCGCGGATGTTGTCGGCGCCGTGCTCGGCGAAGCTCTCGGCGCAGTCGCCGCCCTGGAGCAGGAAGGCTTCGCCGGCAGCAACCGCCGCCAATTGCTTCTTCAGCTTGCGCGCCTCACCGGCAAAGACCAGCGGCGGGTAGGTGGCGAGCCGCGCTTCCGTGGCCTGCAAAGCCCCAGGGTCCGGATAGGCCGGGACCTGCTTGATCGGCTTTGCTCTCCACGAATTCGGCGACCATTTCGTCATCGCTGCACCCAGACTCTTTCAAGAGCAATTCCGGAAGAGCCTGAACGGCTCTGTGCCCGAAATCGCGTCAAACAAACAAGCGAGCGCCCTCGCCCGCCATTCCCGCCCCGATAAGAGGTCGCGGCTCCTTACACGAAGCCGACTGCCTATTCTAGCCGGGAATTTCAGCAGTGGCGAATGCCTCGAACTGTTCGGGCAGCCCAATGCGAAAGCCGTTATGCAGCCTTCTCGACGAGCCGCGCCAGCTGCGTCATCACCACGGCCGAGCCGGCGAGCCGCTTCTCCGCATTCGGCCAGTCGCGGATGAAGACGACGCTGTGATCAGCCCTGATCTTGGCCTGCGACCCCTGCTCGCCGATGAATTTGACCAGCCCGACCGGATTGGGGAATTCGCGCTTGCGGAAATGGATGACCACGCCCTTGGGGCCGGCATCGAGCTTCTCGACATTGGCCTTGCGGCAGAGCGCCTTGATGAAGACGATCTTCAACAGATGCGTCACCTCTTCCGGCAGCGGCCCGAAGCGGTCGATCAGCTCTGCGCCGAACCCATCGATCTCCTCGGTGGTTTCGAGGTCGCCGAGGCGCCGGTAGAGCGCCATGCGGAGCTGCAGGTCGGGCACGTAGCTTTCCGGGATCATCACGGCTGTGCCGACCGCAATCTGCGGCGACCATCCGCCGTCCTGAACTTCGCCGGTGTCCTTCACCTCGGCCACCGCCTCTTCCAGCATCTGCTGGTAAAGCTCGAAACCGACCTCCTTGATATGCCCGGACTGCTCTTCGCCGAGCAGATTGCCGGCCCCGCGTATGTCAAGATCGTGGCTGGCGAGCTGGAAACCGGCGCCGAGCGTATCGAGCGACTGCAGCACCTTCAGCCGCCGCTCGGCCGTGTCGGTCAGCTTGCGGTTGGCCGGCAGCGTGAACAGCGCGTAGGCGCGCACCTTCGAGCGGCCGACGCGGCCGCGCAGCTGGTAGAGCTGCGCCAGGCCGAACATGTCGGCGCGGTGGATGATCAGCGTGTTGGCGGTCGGGATGTCGAGACCGGATTCGACGATGGTGGTCGACAAAAGCACATCGTACTGGCCGTCATAGAAGGCGTTCATGATGTCGTCGAGCTCGCCCGGCGGCATCTGGCCGTGGGCGACCGCGACCTTCAATTCCGGCACGGATTCCTTCAGGAAATCATGGATTTCGGCCAGGTCGCTGATGCGCGGCACGACATAGAAGGAATGGCCACCGCGATAGCGCTCGCGCAGGAGCGTCTCGCGGATCACCAGCGGATCGAAGGGCGAGATGAAGGTGCGCACCGCCATGCGGTCGACCGGCGGCGTGGCGATCAGCGACAGTTCCCGCACGCCGGTCAGCGCCAGCTGCAGCGTGCGCGGGATCGGCGTCGCCGAAAGCGTGAGCACATGCACGTCGTTCTTGAGCTCCTTCAGCCGCTCCTTGTGCTTGACGCCGAAATGCTGCTCCTCGTCGATGATCAACAAGCCGAAATTCTTGAACGAGATCGAGCTGCCGAGCAGCGCATGCGTGCCGACGACGATGTCGACCGTCCCCTCGGCAACGCCTTTCTTCGTTTCGGCCAGCTCCTTGGAGCCGACCAGGCGCGAGGCCTGGGCGATGCGGATCGGCAGGCCAGAGAAGCGCTGCGAGAAGGTCTTGAAATGCTGGCGCGACAGCAAGGTCGTCGGCACCACGACCGCGACCTGGAACCCTTCCATGGCCGCGATGAAAGCGGCGCGCAGCGCCACTTCCGTCTTGCCGAAACCCACATCGCCGCAGACCAGCCGGTCCATCGGCTTGCCGGCGCCGAGATCGTCCATGACGGCATCGATCGCGGTCTGCTGGTCGTCGGTCTCCTCGTACGGAAAACGCGCGGCGAACTCGCCATAGAGCCCCTCGGCCGGGACCATGGCGGGCGCAGAACGCATTTGCCGCTCGGCGGCGATCCGGATCAATTGCCCGGCCATGTCGAGCAGGCGCTTCTTCAGCCGCGCCTTGCGCGCCTGCCAGGCGCCGCCGCCCAGCTTGTCGAGCGTCGCTTCGGCCGAATCCGAGCCATAGCGCGACAGAAGCTCAATGTTCTCGACCGGCAGGAACAGCCTGTCGTCGCCGGCATAGTGGATTTCAAGGCAGTCATGCGGCGCTCCCACCGCCTCGATGGTGCGCAGACCAATGAAGCGGCCGATGCCGTGATCGGCATGCACGACGATATCGCCGGCGGACAGCGACGAGGCCTCGGCGATGAAATCGGAAGCCTTCTTCTTGCGCTTCGAGCGGCGGATCAGCCTGTCGCCCAAAATGTCCTGCTCGGCGACGACGACCATGTCGTCCGTCTCGAAGCCGGATTCGAGCGGCAGCACCGCAAGTCCCGCTTGCCCGGGCTCGAGCTTTTCGACTTCGGCAAGCGTGGCGACGGTCTTCAGATTGCCGAGATGATGCTCGGCCAGGATTTGCCCGAGCCGGTCGAGCGAGCCTTCGGTCCAGCCGGCGACGATGACGCGGCGGCGTGCCGCGCGCTCGTCGGCAATGTGCTTTACGACGACGTCGAAGACGTTGATGTTCGGATCGGCGCGCTCCTCGGCGAAACTGCGGCCCTGCCGGGAGCCGCCATGGAAAACCTTCTTGCCGCCGACATCCGGGGCATCGAACACGGTGAAGTCGATATCCTCACGCGGCCCGAGCGAGGCTTTGAGATTCTCCGGCGACAGGTAAAGCAGATCAGGCGCCACCGGCTTATAGGGCACGGCGTCCTTCAGCGCGCTGTCGGCCTGCTTCCGGCGCGCCTCGTAATGGTCGAGAATCAGCTTGTGCCGCTCCGACAGCGCCTCGTGCGCCAGATGGTCGAAGACCACAGGCGCGTCCGGCAGGTAGTCGAACACCGTTTCCAGCCGCTCGTAGAAGAAGGGCAGCCAGTGCTCCATGCCGGCAAAACGGCGCCCTTCGCTGACCGCCGCATAGAGTGCGTCGTCGCGCGATGGCGCGCCAAAGGCTTCGATATAGGAGCGGCGGAAGCGGCTGATCGTCTCCGGCGTCAGCGCTACCTCGCTCATCGCCTGCAGCGACATCGACTTGCGCTGGCCGGTCGTGCGCTGGGTCGCGACATCGAAGACGCGGATCGATTCCAGCGTATCGCCGAAGAAATCGAGCCGCAGCGCCTCGCTCCAGCCAGGCGCGAAAAGGTCGAGAATGCCGCCGCGCACCGCGAATTCGCCCAGTCCGCGCACGGTCGGTACGCGTTCGAAGCCGGACGTCTCCAGACGCGCGATCAGCGCGTTCATGTCGATCTGGTTGCCGGGCCTGGCGTGGAAAGTCTGCGCTTCGATCAGATCGGCCGGCGGGACGCGCTGCAAGAGCGCATTGGCGGTGGTCAGGATGACGGCGCGATGCGGTTTCTTCGCCAGCGCGATCATGGCGGAAAGCGCGTCGAGCCGCCGCGCCGCGGCGTCCGCGCCGGGCGACACGCGATCGTAAGGCAGGCAGTCCCACGCGGGCAGTTCCAGCACCGGCAGGCCGGGCGCCGCAAAGGCGAGCGCCTCGATGATCGCCGGCAGCCGCTGGCCGTCGCGCGCGACGAACAGTACCGGCTTGTCGGGCGCGATCTCCTGCGCGGTCTGTACCAGCGCGAAGGCTTCGTAGCCGTCGGCGACGCCGTCGACGATGAACTGGCCGGCGCGGCCCTTGGGCAGGCCGATTGTGGGGATGAGGCTCATGAATAGGCGGTTTTCAAAATGTCATGGTCCGGCGCGATGCCAGGATCTTTTGCAGCACCGCGCAATCGATATCGGGCGGAACCGGGCGCTCGCCGGTGATCATCGGCAGAAATTCGGTGTCGGGGATTTCGAGAAGTCTCTCATATTGGTCGATTTCATTGCCGGTCAAGGCGCCGATCTCGGCATCGGCGAAGGAGCCAAGGATCAGATCCATCTCGCGCATGCCGCGATGCCAGGAGCGGAACAGGAGCTTGCGGCGGCGGGCATCCAGCCCCTCGCTCGATCGCTGTGTTCCGGTCATGGCGCCGCATCCCTGTCCAAAGCGGCGCATATAGCGTGGATAGAGAGCGGTGTCAGCCTTTGCGCTGCCGTCGTCGCGACATAAGCTGACAGGATGCGTCCCACCATCCTCGATCCCCTATTCGTTCCGATCACCTCGCTTGCCGGCGTAGGGCCGAAGGTTGGCCTGCTGATCGAACGCGTGGTGCCGGCCGATCTCGGCGATCGCGCCGCGCGCGCCGCCGACCTCTTGTTCGTGCTGCCCAACACGGTGATCGACCGCCGCAACCGGCCCGGCATCGCGCTGTCGGCCGAAGGCCAGATTGTCACGCTCGAAGTGCGGGTCGACCGCCATCAACCGCCGCCGCGCGGCAACCGGTCGGTGCCCTACCGGGTTTACGCTCATGACGACACCGGCGAGGTCGCGCTGACCTTCTTCCATGCCCATGCCGCCTATCTTCAGAAGATGCTTCCCGAGGGCGAACGTGTCGTGATCTCCGGCCGCATGGAGTGGTTCAACGGCCGCCCGACCATGGTCCATCCCGACCATATCGCGCCGCTCGATGAGGCCGAGGGCCTGCCGCTGGTCGAGCCGGTCTATCCGCTCACCGCCGGCCTGTCGTCAAAGGTGCTGCGCCGCGCCATCGGACAGGCGCTGGGGCGTCTGCCGGAGTTGCCTGAGTGGCAGGACGACGCCTTCATGCGCCGCCATACTTTCCGGTCCTTCGGCGACGCGCTTGCCCGCATCCATTATCCGAAGGACCCGATCGACGTTGCCGTCGAGGGATCGGCCTGGCGGCGCCTTGCCTATGACGAATTGCTGGCCGGTCAGGTTTCGCTGGCACTGGTTCGGGCCAGAATCCGCCGCTTGTCGGGCCGGCCGCTTATCGGCGACGGCAGCATCGTCGAGAAATTGCGCGCCGCCCTGCCCTACAAACTCACGCCCAGCCAGGAATTCGCGCTTGGCGAAATCAACGCCGATCTCGCCGATCCCGAACGCATGCTGCGCCTGCTGCAAGGCGATGTTGGCTCCGGCAAGACGGTGGTGGCGCTGCTTGCCATGGCGCGCGCTGTCGAGGCGGGCGGCCAGGCGGCCCTGATGGCGCCGACCGAAATCCTGGCGCGCCAGCATCTGGCGACCATCGCGCCGCTGGCGGAAAAAGCTGGCCTGCGCACCGCTATCCTTACCGGGCGCGAGAAGGGCCGCGAACGCACAGAGACGCTTGCAGGTCTCGCCAGCGGCGCGATCGACATTGTCGTCGGCACGCATGCGCTGTTTCAGGAAACGGTGACGTTCCACGACCTGGTGCTTGCCGTGGTCGACGAACAGCATCGCTTCGGCGTCCACCAGCGCCTTGCCATCACCGCCAAGGGCGACGCGCCGGATATGCTGGTGATGACGGCGACCCCCATCCCGCGCACGCTGGTACTGACCGCCTTTGGCGACATGGACGTCTCGAAGCTCACCGAGAAGCCGGTCGGCCGGCAGCCGATCCGCACCGTGACCTTGCCGATGGAGCGGCTGGACGAACTGGTCGGGCGCATGCGTGACGCAGTTGCGGAGGGGCAAAAGATCTACTGGATCTGTCCACTGGTCGAGGAATCCGAGGAAGTAAAACTGATGTCGGCGGAGGACCGTTTTGCGTCGCTGAAACCGCTGTTCGGCGACCGGATCGGCCTGGTGCACGGCCGCATGAAGGGTGCGGAAAAGGACGAGGCGATGCGCGCCTTCAAGGAGGGCGAAACGCGCATCCTGATAGCGACCACCGTCATCGAGGTCGGCGTCGACGTGCCGGATGCGACGATCATGGTCATCGAGCATGCCGAACGCTTCGGCCTTGCCCAGTTGCACCAACTGCGCGGCCGCGTCGGGCGCGGCGACAAGCCGTCATCCTGCGTCCTGCTCTACAAGGACCCGCTCGGCGAGACGGCGAAGCGCCGGCTTTCGGTGATGCGCGAGACCGAGGACGGCTTCAAGATCGCCGAGGAGGACCTGAAGCTGCGCGGCGAAGGCGAATTGCTGGGCACAAGGCAATCGGGCACGCCCGGCTTCCAGGTGGCGCGCCTCGAATTCCATGCCGATCTGCTCGAAGCCGCGCGCGACGATGCGCGGCTGATCCTGTCGCGCGACCCGGAACTGCAGTCCCAGCGCGGCGAGGCACTGCGCTTGCTGCTTTATCTGTTCGGGCGCGACGACGCGGTGCGGCTGCTGCGCGCCGGCTGAGCGGCGCCGATCGCCGGATTGGCAAGGCCGCCTTCGACGGGCTCGCCATTGAGAGTCACCAGCTTGGCCTTGACCTCCGGCGCCACCATGCCAGCCGAGACGATCAGCTTGGCCCCGTCCTCGATCGACATGTCGAGCGGCACGATCTCGGATTTGTGCACATACATCAGGAAGCCGGTGGTCGGGTTGGGTGTGCAAGGCATGAACACCGCGATCAGCGGATCGCCTTCCCGGTCGAGTTTCTGGTTGATCTCGGTTTCCTTCTCGCTGGCGACGAAAACCAGCGACCAGACGCCTTTGCGCGGATATTCGACCAGCCCGACCTGGCGGAACATGTCGCCCTTGTTCGACAGCACGGTCTCGAAAATCTGCTTCAGCGAGCCATAGATGCCGCGCACCAGCGGCATGCGGCCCAGCAGCCGCTCGCCGAAATTGACGATCGCGCGGCCGACGATATTCGCCGCCAGGAAGCCGATCAGCGTGATCAGCACCAGTGCCACGATCAGGCCGAAGCCCGGAACCGGGAACGGCAGGTAGGTGTCCGGATTGTAGCGGACCGGGATGTAAGGCTTCACCCAGGAATCGACCCAGCCGATCAGCGACCAGGCGATATAAGCCGTGATCGCCAGCGGCGCGCAGACGATGAACCCCGTCAGGAAATAATTCCTCAGCCGGGTCATGCCAGAGGTCTTCAGGGCGTCGGACATGGGTTCACCGCGGCGCAGGTTGCAACGCTGAGATTAGTGAACCGCGAGCCGGTTTGGAACTGCGAAGTTTTTAAAGAGTGCCCTTCCTAAGAAGGCTGCATACTCCGCTATTCTACCGTCACGGACTTCGCCAGATTGCGCGGCTGGTCGACGTCGGTGCCCATGAACACCGCGGTGAAATAGGCCAACATCTGGATCGGTAGCGCGTAGATGATCGGCGCGATGATCTCCGGCACCTCGGGCAGGATGATCGTCTCCATCGTCTTGATGCCGGCCTGCGCCGCGCCCTTTTTGTCGGTGATCAGGATGATCTTGCCGCCGCGGGCCGCCACTTCCTGCATGTTCGACACCGTCTTTTCGAAGATGCGGTCGTGCGGCGCGATCACGATCACCGGCATGTTCTCGTCGATCAGCGCGATCGGCCCGTGCTTCAATTCGCCGCCGGCATAGCCTTCGGCGTGGATGTAGGAAATTTCCTTGAGCTTCAGCGCGCCTTCCATGGCCAACGGGAAGTTCGTGTCGCGGCCGAGATAGAGCACGTCTTTGTAGCGCGACAGCTCGCGCGAGATGCGCTCGATCTGCTCGTCGAGCTTCAGTACCTGGGTGGCGTAGCGCGGCGCTTCGGAAAGCTCGCGCACCAGCTGCTTTTCCTGATCGGGCGAGATCGTGCCGCGCGCCACGCCCGCGCGGACGGCAAGCGCAGCCAAGACCGAAAGCTGGCAGGTAAAAGCCTTGGTCGAGGCGACGCCGATCTCCGGGCCGGCAAGTGTGGGCAGCACGACATCGGATTCGCGCGCCATGGTCGATTCGCGCACATTGACCACAGCGCCGATCTTCATGCCGGCCTTGCGGCAATAGCGCAGCGAAGCCAGCGTATCGGCGGTCTCGCCCGACTGCGAGATGAAGAAGGCCGCGTCATTGGCCGAAAGCGGCATCTCGCGGTAGCGGAACTCGGAGGCGACATCGATATCGACCGGCAATCGCGCATAGCGCTCGAACCAATATTTCGAGATCAGCCCGGCGAGATAGGCGGTGCCGCAGGCCGAAAGCGCCAGCCGGCCGATGCTGGCGAAGTCGAAGGGCAGCGCGAGCGGCTTCGACTTGCCGGAAACGAAATCCACATAGTGCGCCAATGTGTGCGAGATCACCTCCGGCTGCTCATGGATTTCCTTTTCCATGAAATGCCGGCGGTTGCCCTTGTCGACCATGAAGCTGGTCGACAGTGACTGCTGGCGCTTGCGATCGACCTTGTTGCCGTCGATGTCGTAGATGCTAACGCCATTGCGACGCACGACCGCCCAGTCGCCGTCTTCCAGATAGGTGACCGCATTGGTGAACGGCGCCAGCGCGATCGCGTCCGAGCCCAAAAACATCTCGCCTTCGCCATGGCCGACGGCCAAAGGCGGACCATTGCGGGCGCCGACGATCAGGTCCTCGTCCCCCGTGAACATGATCGCCAGAGCGAATGCGCCGTGCAGCCGCCTCAGCGCGTGGTGCGCGGCTTCGACCGGCTTCAGCCCCCTGGCGAGTTCGCGCGCCACCAGATGCGCGACGACTTCGGTATCGGTCTGCGAAGCGAAAGAGTAGCCGTCCCGGGTGAGCTCGTCGCGCAGTTCGGCGAAATTCTCGATGATGCCGTTGTGGACGATGGCGACGCCTTTGGAAAAATGCGGATGCGCATTGGTCTCGTTGGGAACGCCATGCGTCGCCCAACGCGTGTGGCCGATGCCGATCGTGCCGTCGAGCGGCTCGTCCTTCAGCCGGCGTTCGAGGTTGATGAGCTTGCCTTCGGCGCGGCGCCTTCCGAGCTCGCCCTTCTCGATGGTGGCGACACCGGCCGAGTCGTAGCCGCGATATTCAAGCCGCTTCAGCGCGTCGACGATGAGCGGCGCGACTTGGCTTCGGCCGACGATTCCAACGATACCGCACATGGCGCTTGCCCCCGAATCCCAGCGGAAAACCCGGCGTTATCTAGGGGTTGCCGGCCTGCCGCGAAAGTCACTTTGCGTTTCGTTCCGTGTCACCGGGAACGCTCTTGAACAGATGGACATTCTCAAATCGTCCTTGCAATCCGGTTACCGCAACTGCTCGTCTTGTCGCATCCACAGCTTGCCAGCTCTCACCACCATTTAACTAGTTGTGGCTCGAGCATGTCATCCTTCGAACGATGAGCACCACACAGCCGTTGACATATAGAGCCCCACCTGTTGGCGGATGTGCCCGCTCCCTGGCGGCTTGTCTTTGGCCCGACTTTAGGCGCTTATTCGATCTATGAGCCAAACGAAGGATACCGTAACGCTCTGGCGTCCGGTCGGACCGAAGGAACTGGAACTGATCAAGGCTTCGGGCATGCGCGAATTTCCACCGCGCCTGCCCGATCAGCCGATTTTCTATCCCGTGCTCACCGAAGCCTATGCGGTCCAGATCGCCCGCGACTGGAACGTTCCGACGAGCGGCTCCGGCTTCGTTACCCGGTTCGAGGTTCTGAGAAGCTTTCTGGATGGCTACCGAATCGAGCACGCCGGCAGCAAAGCGCATCTCGAATACTGGATACCCGCCGAGGACCTGCCTCAATTCAACAAGGCGATCGTCGGCAAGATCGAGGTGACGGCGGCCTTCGGCAAAACCACCGAAAGCACCGCCTGAAACGCTATTCCGCCGCTGCCTTCTTCCTTGCCGCGGCGGCCGAGGCGAAGCGCTCGCGCAACTCCTTGCCTTTGCCCGGGATCGTCTTCTGACGAGCGCGGCCGAAGGCCAGCGCGTCGTCGGGCACGCTTTCGGTGATCACGCTGCCGGAACCGATGTACCCGCCCTTGCCGATCGAGACCGGCGCCACCAGCGCGGAATTCGAGCCGACAAAGGCGCCCTCGCCGATATCGGTGAAGAATTTCGAATAGCCGTCATAATTGCAGGTGATGGTGCCGGCGCCGATATTTGCCGCCGCCCCCACGCGCGCATCGCCGATATAGGTCAGGTGGTTGACCTTGGCGCCCTCCTCGATCGTCGCCTGCTTGACCTCGCAGAAATTGCCGACCTTTGCCTTGTGTCGAAGATCGGCGCCCGGCCGCAGCCGCGCGAACGGCCCTACGTCGCAATTGGACGCGATCGTTGCGCCCTCGATATGGCTGAAGGCGTGGATCTTGGCGCCCGATGCGATTCTGACGCCCGGCCCGAACCAGACATTAGGCTCGACGATCGTGTCGGCGCCGATCTCGGTATCATGCGAGAAATAGACGGTTTCGGGCGCGATCAGCGTAACTCCGGACAGCATCGCCTCGCGCCGCCGGCGCGCCTGCCAGATCGCTTCCGCCTCGGCAAGCTCGGCCCGGTTGTTGATGCCCAGCGCATTTTCGAAGCTTGCCTCGGTGGCTACAACGTCGAGCCCTTCGGCGCTGGCGATCTCGACGATGTCGGTCAGGTAGAATTCGCCCTTGGCATTCTTGTTGCCGACCTTATCGAGCAGCCGAAGCGCATGCTTGCCCGCCACCGCCATCATGCCGGCATTGCAGAAGCCGATCTTCTTTTCCTCGTCGGAGCAGTCTTTTTCCTCGCGGATGGCGACGAGCCGGCCGCCCTTTTCGATCAAACGGCCGTAGCCGGCCGGGTTTGGCGGGCGGAAGCCGATGACGGCGACGGCGGCACCTTCCGCGAGCTTCTGCCGCGCGGCGGCCAGCGCCTGCGCATCGATCAGAGGCGTATCGCCGAACATGACAAGGATGTCGTCGTAACCCTTTGATATTGCTTCGCGAGCGGCGAGAACGGCATGCGCAGTGCCGAGCCGCTTCTCCTGCACGAAAGTGTCCGCCTTCGGTGCGAATTTCTGCGCCGCCTTGCGCATCTCGTCGGCGCCGTGGCCGATCACCAGCGCCAGGCCGGTAGCCCCAGCCGCCTCGGCCGCCTTCACGACATGCGCGACCATCGGCAAGCCGGCAATGGCGTGCAGCACCTTGGGCATCGCGCTTTTCATGCGCGTGCCTTCGCCCGCGGCGAGGATGACGGACAGGCAGGATCTCTGGCTCATTTAAGGACAACCATGTGAAAGCTTAAATCAACGCATACTAGCAGCCGCGTGATGCTGCACCAATGCGGTTAAATTCCGGTGAGGTGACGGAGCAGCTGACTTTTAATCAGCAGGTCCACAGTTCGATCCGCGCGCATGAAGACTATCCCAGCCTTCCCAGCACCCAGAAATTCTCCAGCAGCCAGTACGAAACGCTCTGTACGCCGCCGGTGAGGAAAAACACCCCGGCGACGACCAGCAGCGCGCCGATCGCCTTCTCGACGCGGCCGAGATGGACGCGGAACTTGCCGAGGAAGCGCATGAAGGCGCCGGAAAACAGCGCCGCGATCAGGAACGGGATGCCGAGGCCGAGCGAATAGGCGGCAAGCAGCAGCGCGCCCTCGCCCACCGTCTCGCGCCCGCCGGCCAAAGTCAGGATCGGCCCCAGCACCGGGCCGATGCAAGGCGTCCAGCCGAAGGCGAAGGCAAGCCCCATGACATAGGCTGCAACCATGTTGGCCGGCTTGCCCTGCGACTGGAAGCGCGCCTCGCGCGACAAAAGCGGAATGCGCAGGATGCCGAGGAAGTTCAGGCCCATGATGATGATCAGCGCGCCCGCCGCCATCGCCAGCGGTTCCTGCCAGACACGCAGCAGCCGCCCGATGGTCGAGGCGCCGGCGCCGAGCGCGACGAAGACGGTGGAGAAGCCGAGCACGAAGGCTAAGGAGGCATAAAGCAGCGCGCCGCGAGCGCCTTCCTTCGCTGTGACGCTCTGATTGCCCCGGAAATCCTCGACCGAAACGCCGGCCATGTAGCAGAGATAGGGCGGCACCAGCGGCAGCACGCAAGGCGACAGGAACGAGATCGCCCCTGCCCCGACCGCGCTGACATAGCCGATGTCCAATGCCATCCAATGAGTTCCGATTGTGCAGGCGTTGATATAGCGATGCGAGCGCGCGCCTGCCAATCACCATTGTGTGGCACGTCGCCGCTTCGCAGCCGGAAGAAACAGGCTTCCTAACGCGTTGACCGAATGAGCGCGCGACTGCCGCGCTTGTTTCAGGGAGATTTATCATGAAATCGATTGCACTCGGGCTTGCCGTCCTTCTGCTCGGCACCGCCGCATCCCAGGCCGCCGAAGCGTGGAAGGAAGCCGAAGTCGGTGGCACCAAGATCTACACCGACGCCAAGGGCATGACGCTCTACACCTTCGACGAGGACGAGAAGGGCAAGTCCAATTGCTACGACAAATGCGCCGCCAACTGGCCGCCGCTGAAGGCCGAGGCAGGCGCCAAGGCCGACGACGAATGGACGGTCGTCGACCGTACCGACGGCACCAAGATGTGGGCCTATGATGGCAAGCCGGTCTATACCTTCGTCAAGGACAAGAAGGCCGGCGACATGACGGGGGAAGGCGTCGCCGGCGCCTGGCACGTGGTCAAGGCCGACTGAACTCACGCTGTTGACGCTCCGGCTGCCGGCTCCCTTGATCCGGCAGCCGGTCGTCTTTACCGGTTGTCCGCCCGGTTCGAGGCGCGAACCCCGTCATCCCCAAAAAATGTGATCTTTGCCATACACTCTAAGAGTGTATCGTCCGCGGCCGCTTCCCAAATTGGCCGCTTCCCCTTGACCGATTGCAAAAGCACGGCCATGTGAGCGACGAAAAGAGTGGGATTTCGTCGTGCGTCGCGGAGCTCTTCCGCCACCTCACAGCTGATTAAGAGACCTCATGGACGTCGTCGTCGTCGAATCGCCGGCCAAGGCGAAGACAATCAACAAATATCTGGGCAAGAACTATAAGGTTCTGGCCTCGTTCGGGCATGTCCGCGATCTGCCGGCCAAGGACGGCTCGGTGCGGCCCGACGAGGATTTCGCCATGTCCTGGTCGGTAGACACCGCGTCCGGCAAGCGTCTCGCCGACATCGCCAAGGCGGTCAAGGATGCCGACGGCCTGATCCTCGCAACCGACCCGGATCGCGAGGGCGAGGCCATTTCCTGGCACGTGCTGGAAGTCCTGAAGCAGAAGCGCGCGCTGAAGGACAAGCCGGTCAGCCGCGTCGTCTTCAACGCCATCACCAAGGCCTCGGTGCTCGATGCGATGGCCAATCCGCGCCAGATCGACGCGCCGCTGGTCGATGCCTATCTCGCCCGCCGCGCGCTCGACTATCTCGTCGGCTTCACGCTGTCGCCGGTGCTGTGGCGCAAGCTGCCGGGCGCCCGTTCCGCCGGCCGCGTGCAGTCGGTGGCCCTGCGCCTCGTCTGCGATCGCGAATCCGAGATCGAGCGCTTCATCCGCGAGGAATACTGGCAGATCGCAGCCATCCTCGACACGCCGCGCAACGACAGTTTCGAGGCGCGGCTGACCGCCTATGCCGGCAAGAAGCTGCAGAAGCTCGACATCGCCAACAAGGCGCAGGCCGATGACATCAAGGCGATGCTCGAGGGCGCGACCTTCAAGGCGTTGTCGGTCGAAGCCAAGCCCACCAAGCGCAATCCGGCGCCGCCCTTCACCACCTCGACACTGCAACAGGCCGCCTCTTCGCGGCTCGGCTTCTCGGCCAACCGCACCATGCAGGTCGCGCAAAAGCTCTATGAGGGCATGGATGTCGGCGGCGAGACCGCTGGCCTCATCACCTATATGCGTACCGACGGCGTGCAGATGGCGCCGGAGGCGATCGAGGCCGCCCGCAACGCCATCGTCAGCGAGTTCGGCGCAAAATACCTGCCGGAGAAGCCGCGCTACTATTCGGTCAAGGCCAAGAACGCCCAGGAAGCCCACGAGGCGATCCGCCCGACCGATTTCAAGCGCACGCCGGCTTCCGTTCGGCAATATCTCGACGCCGATCAGGCCCGCCTCTACGAGCTGATCTGGAAGCGCGCCATCGCCAGCCAGATGCAGCCTGCCGAAATCGAGCGCACCACGGTCGAGATCGAGGCCGCCAACGGCGCCCGCACCGCGGAGCTGCGCGCGATCGGCTCGGTAGTCCGTTTCGATGGCTTCATCGCCGCCTACACGGACCAGAAGGACGAGGACGCGGAGGACGAGGAAAGCCGCCGCCTGCCCGAGATCCGCTCCGGCGAGCAGCTCGCCCGTCAGGCGATCAACGCCACCCAGCACACCACCGAGCCGCCGCCGCGCTATTCCGAGGCCTCGCTGATCAAGAAGCTGGAAGAGCTGGGCATCGGCCGGCCGTCGACCTACACCGCGATCCTGAAGACGCTCGAGGATCGCGACTATGTCACCATCGACCGGCGCAAGCTGGTGCCGCAGGCCAAGGGCCGGCTGCTCTCGGCCTTTCTGGAAAGTTTCTTCGAGCGCTATGTCGAATATGATTTCACCGCCTCGCTCGAGGAGAAGCTCGACGAGATTTCCGACGGCAAGCTCGCCTGGAAGGACGTCCTGCGCGACTTCTGGAAGGATTTCTCCGGCGCCGTCGACGACATCAAGGAACTGCGCGTCGCCGACGTGCTCGATGCGCTCAATGAAGAACTCGCGCCGCTTGTCTTCCCCGAGCGCGAGGATGGTTCCAATCCGCGCATCTGCCCGAAATGCGGCACCGGCAATCTCTCGCTGAAGCTCGGCAAGTTCGGTGCCTTCGTCGGCTGCTCGAACTATCCGGAATGCTCCTACACCCGCCAGCTCGGCGACGCCGCCAACCCCAATGGCGAGAACGGCAATGGCGAGGACGGCGTCAAGCTGCTCGGCAAGGACCCTTACACGGCCGAGGAAATCACCCTGAGGAGCGGCCGTTTCGGCCCCTATATCCAGCGCGGCGAAGGCAAGGATGCCAAGCGCTCCAGCCTGCCCAAGGGCTGGACGCCCGAGTCGATCGACCATGAGAAGGCGCTGGCGCTGCTGGCCCTGCCGCGCGATGTCGGAAAACATCCCGAAACCGGCAAGATGATCTCGGCCGGCCTCGGGCGCTACGGCCCGTTCGTGCTGCATGACGGCACCTATGCCAATCTGGAGAGCATCGAGGACGTGTTCTCGATCGGCCTGAATCGCGCCGTCTCGGTGATCGCCGAGAAGCAGCAGAAGGGCAAGGCTGGCCGCAACGGCGCCACGCCGGCGGCGCTGAAGGAGCTTGGCGACCATCCCGACGGCGGTGGCAAGATCGTCGTGCGCGACGGCCGCTATGGGCCCTATGTCAATTACGGCAAGGTCAATGCGACGCTGCCCAAGGGCAAGGACCCGCAATCGGTGACGATGGAAGAGGCGCTCGCCCTGATCGCCGAAAAGGAAGCCAAGGGCGGAGGCGGCAAGAAGCCCTTCCGCAGGGCGGCGAAGAAGGGGTAGCAGGACGTGCCGCGCAGGATCTCCGGAAGAAGCCACGGCGATCCGCGCCACGCCGACACGAGGGCCAAGGTGGTCAAGGACGATTACCGGCCCTCGCGCGACGAGATCCTGCGCTACATCGCCGAGAATCCGGATCGCTCCGGCAAGCGCGAAATCGCCAAGGCCTTTGCGCTGCGCGGTCAGGATCGCGTCTGGCTGAAAGACATGCTGCGCGATCTGCAGGATGAGGGTCTGCTGACCAAGGAGCGCAAGCGCCTCAGCCGCGCTGGCGCCGTGCCTCACGTCGCCGTGCTCGATATTTTCGGCCGCGACGACGACGGCGTGCTCCTGGCCAATCCGAGCGAATATACCGGCGCCGGTTCTCCACCTGTCATTGCCATCCGCATTTCGCGCGGGGCCAGCGGCCCTGTGCCTGGCATCGGCGACCGCGTGCTGGCAAAAACCTTCCCGACCGACGATCCGTCAGGCCCTGCCTATACCGGGCGGGTGATGAAGATCTTCGAGAAGCGCAGCGACGCGGTGCTCGGCGTTTTCCGCGTGCTGAAGGACGGCACTTTCCGCATCGAGCCGGTCGAACGGCGCCAGCCGGAGCTGATCGTCGACAAGGAATTCCAGAACGGCGCAATGAACGGCGACCTCGTCGAGGTCGAGCCGGCGCGGGCATCCCGTTACGGGCTGCCCAGGGCAAAAGTGCTGGCGGTGCTGGGATCCTTGACCAGCGAAAAGGCGGTCTCGATGATCGCCATCCACGCCCACGACATTCCCCATGTCTTTCCGGCGGACGTGATCGCCGAGGCCGAAGCGGTGAAACCGGCGACGCTCGATCACCGCGAGGATTGGCGCGACCTGCCGCTGGTGACCATCGATCCGGCCGACGCCAAGGACCATGACGACGCCGTCTTCGCCACGCCCGATCCGGACGAGAAGAATCCCGGCGGCGTCGTTGTGACCGTGGCGATCGCCGATGTCGCGGCCTATGTGCGCTACGGAAAGCCGCTCGATCGCGAGGCCCTGAAGCGCGGCAATTCGGTCTATTTCCCGGACCGGGTCGTGCCGATGCTGCCCGAACGCATCTCGAACGACCTCTGCTCGCTGCGCGAGGGCGAGGACCGGCCGGCCATCGCCGTGCGCATGACCTTCTCCTCGGAAGGCCGCAAGCTCAGGCACTCCTTCCATCGCGTCATGATGAAGTCGGCGGCCAAGCTCGCCTATCCGCAGGCGCAGGCCGCGATCGACGGCATGCCCGACGACAAGACGCGGCCGATCCTCGACAGCGTCCTGAAGCCGCTCTGGGACGCCTATGCCGTGCTGAAACGCGGCCGCGACGCCCGCCAGCCGCTGGAGCTCGACCTGCCGGAGCGCAAGATCCTGTTGAAGCCGGACGGCACCGTCGACCGCGTGGTCGTGCCGGAGCGCCTCGACGCGCATAAGCTCATCGAGGAGTTCATGATCCAGGCCAATGTCGCGGCCGCAGAGACCTTGGAGGGCAAGAAAGAGCCGCTCGTCTACCGCATTCATGACGCGCCATCGCTCGCCAAGCAGGAATCGCTGCGCGACTTCCTGGCAACGCTTAGCCTGTCCCTAGCGCGCGGCGCGCAGATGCGGCCCAGCCAGTTCAACGGCATTCTGGAGCGGGTGCGCGGCGCCGACAACGAGGCGCTGGTCAACGAAGTGGTGCTGCGTTCGCAGAGCCAGGCCGAATATTCGCCGAAGAACATCGGCCATTTCGGCCTCAACCTCAGGCGCTACGCGCATTTCACCTCGCCGATCCGCCGTTATGCCGATCTGGTCGTGCACCGGGGGCTGATTGCGGCACTTGGTCTGGGCTCCGGCGGCCTGACGCAACAGGAGGCGGACCGGCTGGAAGAGGTCGCCGCGCTGATCTCGGCCACGGAGCGCCGTGCCATGGCCGCCGAGCGCGACACTGTCGACCGGCTGATCGCCGCCTATCTCGCCGAGCGCGTCAACGATACGTTCGACGCGCGCATTTCCGGCGTCACCAAGGCGGGACTTTTTGTCCAATTGCCGCAGTACGGCGCCGACGGTTTTATCCCGGTGTCAAGTTTGGGCGGCGATTACTATATCTATGACGAAACCGCCCGATCGCTTTACGGCGAACGCACCGGCAGAGGCTATCAGCTTGCCGACCGCGTCGAAGTCCGGCTGGTCGAGGTCGCGCCGATGGCCGGCGCGATGCGTTTCGAGATGCTGACCGACCCGAAGCCCCTGCCCGGCTCGAGGCGGTCGTTCCACAAGGCCAAAGGCCGCGCCCGCGCGTCGCAACCGCGCGTCGGTCCGCGCGGCAGGAGACGGTAATGCCAGGCAATTTCCAGGTGGAAGAACAGGTTTTCGGCGGCGAGCATCATTCGGGCCGGGTCGCTCGTCCGCTGTGGACGGCGATGAAGCGCGGCTTGCTTGGTCGCTGCCCGCATTGCGGCAAGGGAAAGCTGTTCCGCGCCTTCGTGAAGCCCGTGGACAAGTGCGAGATCTGCGGCGAGGAGCTGCACCACCATCGTGCGGACGACCTGCCCGCTTATCTGGTCATCGTTATTGTCGGCCATATCGTGCTTGGCGGCTTCATGGCCGCCGAGGCCACGTCGACGCTGTCGACCTGGCAGCACGCGCTGATCTGGGTGCCGCTGACCATTGTTCTGGCCGTCGCGCTGCTGCAGCCGGTCAAGGGCGCCGTCATCGGCCTGCAATGGGCGCTCTATATGCACGGCTTCGGCGGTGAGAAGGACGACTTCGAAAGCCATTCATAAGCCAGGGTGCACCGCTGTCGGCCCTGGTTCAAAAGCCGCGACACGCAAGCCACTTTCGCGTCAAGGAAGTTTCCGCTAGGTCGAGCGCATGGAAGGAATGACCAAGGCGGACGTCGACAAGCTCGATAAAGGCCTGGCCGTGCGCAGCGGCCGGGCGTTGCGTCCGCGTGATGCCGCGACCCTCATTCTGCTCGATCGCCGGGACAAGGACGTCCTGGTGCTGATGGGCAGGCGCCATGCCGGGCACGCCTTCATGCCCGGAAAGTTCGTCTTTCCCGGCGGCCGCACCGATCCCGCGGACAGCCGTATTCCGGTCGCCGCGCCTCTATGCGGCGAAGAAGAGAAAAAGCTGGTCGCCGGCCCCGGCCGCGCCAGCGCGGCGCGGGCCCGGGCGATCGCCCTGTCGGCGCTTCGCGAGACCTATGAGGAAGCCGGCCTGCTGATCGGCCGCAAAGGCGCCTTCTCGACCGCGAAGCGCGACTGGCAGGGTTTCGCCGACCATGGCGTGGTACCCTCGCTGGACGTTCTCCGCTTCGTCGCCCGCGCCATCACCCCGCCCAATCGCGTGCGCCGTTTCGACACGCGTTTCTTCAGCGCCTGGCGCCACGACGTTGCCGTGGAACTGCCCGGCGGCGGCCCGACCAACGAGCTGGAGGAACTCGTCTGGCTACCGCTTGCCGATGCCCGCAAGGCCGACATCCCTGACATTACCGGCATGATCCTGGAAGAACTGGAAGGCCGGCTTGCCGACGATCCCTTGCTGCGGCCGGGGGGCGCGGTGCCGTTCTTCCGGCTCGTCCGCAACCGCTTTGTCCGCGAAGTCCTTTAGAAGCAGAGCATTTTGATCCCATGACGGTCGATACCCAACAAAAGGGCGACGAACGCGTGCACTGGCTGCCGATGGTCGCGGCGATCTCC
This sequence comes from Mesorhizobium sp. WSM4935, assembly GCF_029625735.1. NCBI lineage: Bacteria > Pseudomonadati > Pseudomonadota > Alphaproteobacteria > Hyphomicrobiales > Phyllobacteriaceae > Mesorhizobium > Mesorhizobium sp. WSM4935. The sequence goes on from NZ_JARTVR010000003.1 coordinate 718,638, forward strand.
TCGATCAGCGTCGTCGGCATCGCCATCGGCCTCGGCATGCCGCTGCTCAGCGTCATTCTGGAAAGCCGCGGCCATTCCGCTTCGATGATCGGCCTCAACACCGCCGTCGCCGGCCTCGCCTCGATCGCCGGCGCGCCTTTGGCCACGCCGCTTGCCATGCGGCTCGGTGTCGCCTGGACCATGCTTTTGATGATTGCCATCGGCGCGCTCGCCTTTGTCGGCTTCCATTTCGCGCCGGATTTCTGGATGTGGTTCCCGCTCCGCGTCGCCCTGCACATCTCGCTGACGGTGCTGTTCATCTTGTCGGAATTCTGGATCAGCACCTCCGCCCCCCCCAGCCGCCGCGGCCTTGTGCTTGGCATTTATGCCACCGTTTTGTCACTCGGCTTTGCCGCCGGCCCATGGCTGTTTGCCCATCTCGGCAGTTCGGGCTTCCTGCCGTTCGGCGTCACCATAGCGCTGGTGACGCTCGCCGCCGTTCCGGTGCTTGCGGCGCGCAACGAGAGCCCGACCATCGTCGCCGAGAGCGAGACCAGCCATTTCCTGCGCTACATCTGGCTGGTGCCGACCGCGACCTTCGCGGTGCTTGTCTTCGGCGCGGTCGAGACCGGCGGTTTCTCGCTGTTCCCCGTCTATGGCAGCCGGATCGGCTATTCGGAGGCGGACGCCGCGCTCCTGCTGACGATGATCGGGCTCGGCAACGTGCTTCTGCAGATCCCGATCGGCATGATCAGCGACCGTGTCTCGGACCGCCGTTACCTGCTTCTGGCCTGCGCCACCGTCGGCCTCGTCGGCACAGTCTTCATGCCGTTCTTCGCGCAGAACTGGCACCTGATGGCGGCTCTTCTGTTCGTCTGGGGCGGCGTCGTCGCCGCCATGTACACGATCGGGCTCGCCCATCTCGGCTCGCAACTTTCCGGCCATGAGCTGGCATCGGCAAATGCCGCCTTCGTGCTTTGCTATGGTGTGGGGATGGTGATCGGTCCGCAGGCGATCGGCATCGGCATGGACGCCTTCGGCCCCTCGGGATTCGGTTGGTCGCTCGCCCTTTTCTTCGCCGCCTACATGCTTCTGGTCCTGGTCAGATTGGTGCGCAAGATTCTCTAGGCACATGTCCTGAACATCGAGCAATCCTGACATCACCGTGTCAGCAGCACCCCTGCTATACCCTGCCTCCAACGCGAGGCAGGAGAATTGCGATGATCGACAGCGGCTTTGAGACCAAATCCCTCAGGATGGAACTGCTTTTGCTCGTCACATTCCAGGCGCCGGCCGCCGATGTCGAGCGCATCATGGAGGCGGTGGTGGCGATCACGCCGCTGCGCATGGGCAAATATGACGCCAACGCCTTTCAGTCGGCGCAGGGCATCGAGCGCTACCAGCCGCTCGAAGGCGCCGCCGCAGGCGCCGAGACGGAACTGCGCCGGCGGCCCGGCACCGTCGAAGTGTCGTTCGAAATCGCCGACGACCAGGCGCTCGCCGCCCGTGTCGTCGAGGCGATTTTCCAGGTCCATTCCTATCAGGAACCCGTCATCCGCATCCAGCCGCTGCTCGCCGGCCGCTCCAAGGGCCTGGACGACCGCGCCAATCCGAACCGCTGGTGGAACACGACGGGCGACTGGAAAAAGAAAGGGCAGTTGATCGAACATAACGCTTGAAGCGGTGAAATCCGCCATGCCGAAATGAGGCAAGGACGGCGCCCGGGCTTGACTTTCCGGGCGCGTTCTTTATGTGTCGCGCCAAGTTTCCCGCGTCCGGGTGTTTTCCCCGTGCTCCAGCGGCCAAAACTCCACGAACATTAACGGACGAACATCATGGCCAAAGCCGCAAACATCAAGATCAAGCTTCTGTCGACCGCCGACACCGGGTTCTTCTATGTGACCAGCAAGAACAGCCGTACCAAGACGGACAAGCTCTCGTTCCGCAAGTACGACCCGATCGCCAAGAAGCACGTCGAGTTCAAGGAAACCAAGATCAAGTAATCTGGTTATCCTGGGAAATCGAAGCGCCGCCCTTTGGGCGGCGTTTTTGTTTTTGAGGCAAATTCCAGGAAAAGTCCGGCCCGGTTTCCGGCAGGAATTGCGTCAGGCAAAGCTATGGGAAAGACCGGGCGGCAGAGAAGCCGAGCGGCTGCCTGCGCAAGGTTCCGATGGCAGTTTTTGTAGAAAAGGGGGCCGGTCGGCGTTTGGCAGCGGTACGAGGAGGCCACTATGTGCCAGCGCCGGCCGGCCGACCCCACGGACCCAGGAGATGCGGCGGACCTGAGCATCATGGGGTATTTTTGGATCGGGCCGGCTAGTCTACCCTCGTGCCGGCCTCGTGTTCTGTCTATGCGTCGCAGATTTGCGCAAGACCTTATAAAAATCAACCATTTCTTAACCACCGTTCGCGAATCGCTTGGGTTAAGGTAAATTTGTAACCTTGTTCACAGCGTCGGGAATCGGCGCCTTTCCCAAGCATCTCTCCCGAAGTTGCGACCGGTTTCGGGACAAAGACATGCGCAAGGTTGAAATCCAAAGCGTATGAGCAAACCCTGAAAGGATCGCGGCGCGCTTCAGGCAGCCTTGGCAACGACCCGGTTGCGGCCACCGCTTTTGGCTTCATAGAGCGCAAGATCGGCGCGTTTCATCAGCGCCGCGACGCTGTCGGTCCCTTTCAGCAGGGAGGATACGCCTACGCTGACCGTGACCTCGATCGTCTTGCCGGCATTGCCGACCGCAAACGGCGCCTGCGCGATCTCGGCGCGGATGCGCTCGGCTACCTTCTCGGCGACCGCGCCATCGGTATCCGGCATCACCACGACGAACTCCTCGCCGCCGAACCGGCAGGCGAGATCGATGCCGCGCACATTCTTGCGCAACCGCCTGGCAAATTCGCGCAGGACATCGTCGCCGCCGTCATGGCCATAGGTGTCGTTGATCGACTTGAAGCGATCGAGATCGGTGATCATCACCGACAGCGGCCGCCGCCGCGCCATGGCGCGATCGAACAGCGTCTGCAGATGGCTGTCGAGGTAACGCCGGTTATGCAGCCCGGTCAGCCCGTCGATGACAGCCATCTCGATGGTCTGGGCGACACTGGCGCGCAACTGGTCGTTATAGCGTTTGCGCCGCACTTGCGTGCGCAGGCGCGCTGTCAGCTCGTGCTGGTCGATCGGCCGGATCAGGTAATCGTTGATGCCGAGCTCCAGGCCGCGCAGGATGCGGCCTTCTTCGCCCTCGTCGGCGAGCAGCATGATCGGCAGGAAGCGGGTACGGTCGAGCGAACGCAGCTGCGAGCAGAGCCTCAGCGCATCGAAACCGGAGAAGGCGGTCGAGATCAGCACGCATTCATACGGCGTCTCGGCCGCCTGGAAGAAGCCTGCATTCGGATCGGTCGCGACATCGAGTTCGGCGCTGTTGCGCAGCATCTTCTGGATGCGTTCGACGGAAGATTTGCGCTCGTCGATGAGGAGCACTCGAGGCTTGGCGTCTTCGGTCGCGAAATCGCGGCTCAGGAGTTCTTCGATACCAATATTGCGCGTGGTCGATGCACGCAGCCTGAGCTCGTCCGTCAACGATTTCAGCCTGACGAGGCTCTTCACGCGTGTCATCAGTTGCAGGTCATTGACCGGCTTGGTGAGGAAATCGTCCGCGCCCGCCTCGAGGCCGCGCACCCGGTCCGAAACCTGATCGAGCGCGGTGATCATGACGACGGGGATATGCGAAGTCGCCGGGTCGCTCTTCAGGCGTCTGCAGACCTCAAACCCGTCCATGTCGGGCATCATCACGTCGAGCAGCACGACGTCTACCTTGCCGTTCTCGCAGGTCTCGATCGCATCCGGACCGTTATTGGCCGTCAGAACCTCGAAATACTCGGCAAGCAGCCGAACCTCCAGCAGCCGCACATTGGCGGGGATATCGTCGACGACGAGGATCCGCGCGGTCATTGAAAAACTCCGGTTCTGCTGGTCGCGGGCATCAGGCGTCGCCCAGATAGGATTTGATCGTCTCGATGAAGCGCGGTACCGAGATCGGCTTGGAGATATAGGCCTCGCAGCCGCCCTGGCGGATGCGCTCCTCATCGCCCTTCATGGCGAAGGCGGTGACGGCGATGACGGGTATCGAATGCAACTCGTCGTCTTCCTTCAGCCATTTCGTCACCTCCAGGCCGGAGACTTCGGGCAGTTGGATGTCCATCAGGATGAGGTCCGGCCGGTGCTGGCGCGCGAGATCGAGCGCCTCCAGCCCATTGCGTGTGCGAACCGTGTCGTAACCGCTGGCTTCGATGAGGTCCCGAAAGAGCTTCATGTTGAGCTCGTTGTCCTCGACGATCATCACCTTCTTAGCCATCAGTTTCCCGTCCCGACCGCCCCCGAAGCCGAAGGCGGTCGCAATGCGTCCCCTTCGGACCGCACCCAACCCTTTCCACTCTAGCCCAATATGATTGACGAAACGGAAACCGGAGGTTGGAAAGCTGCACGGATTCCACCTTCGGACGTTGTACGTGGGAGAGCGGAGGCTTGCCGCAAGCGACGCTTGCCGTTACTGCGGAAGGAGACTCAAAAAAATTCCACCAGTCCAAAGGTAATGATGGCGAACGCAGCGTCAATGCGCGAAGAAGCGGAAACCATTGCCGTCAAGGCGCTGGGCTTCATCGCCGCCGACCCGGAACTTCTGCCCCGCTTCCTGGCGATCACCGGCATCGAGGCGAACTCGATCCGCAGGGCCGCCGCGGAGCCCGGCTTCCTTGCCGGCGTCCTGCAATTCGTGCTTGCCCACGAGCCGACGCTGCTGCGCTTCGCCGAGGAGACCGGCACACCGCCGGCCGCCATCGGCAAGGCGCTGCACGCGCTCCCGCTCGGCAACGACGATCACGAGCGTTCGACATGAGCGACGATCCCGAGACGGCGCGGCAGATCGAAGAGCTTGCCGCCGACGACCGGCCGCTGCTGGTGCTGGACGTCGATGACGTCGTGCTCGAATTTGTCCGGCCCTTCCCGCATTTCCTGAAAACGCGCGGCTTCGGCCTGACGCTGGCTTCCTTCCGCCTTACCGGCAACATCGCCGAAACCGCGACCGGACGGCTGATCGAACAGCCGGAAGTGACGGCGCTGCTCGGCGATTTCTTCGATACCCAAGCGGATTGGCAAAGCATCACCGAGGGCGCTGCGGACGCGCTGGCAATGCTTGGACAAGGCGCCGAGATCGTCATGCTGACCGCCATGCCGCACAAGCATCGTGCCGTGCGCCGCGCGCATCTCGATGCGCTGGGGCTCAACTACCCGCTGCTGACGACGGAGATGGCCAAGGGGCCGGCTATTGCCAAACTGCGCGGCCTGAAAGCTCGGCCGGTCGCCTTCGTCGACGACCAGCCTTCCAACCTGGTCTCGGCGCGCAACTCCGTGGCGGACGCACACCTTTTCCATTTGATGGCCGACAACTCGCTGCGCGCCTTCCTGCCGCCCACGCCCGACGACATCATCTCGGTCGAGGACTGGCGCGAGGCGGCGCCCAAGATCGCGGCCGCGCTCGGGCTGTAGCTCAAACGCTCAGGGTTGCAGCTTCGCCCCTGCCCCGCCATTGTCGCCGCCGTCCGAACCGTCGCCTCCGGTCGAATTGTCGGTTCCATTCGCGCCGTCATCACCCGAATTGCCATCCTGGCCTGAATTGTCGTCCTGGACTTCATCCGGCCCCTTCAGCATGGCGCCGTTGACCGTGACGGACCCATCGGCCTTGGTGTTGATCACCCATTCCAGCCGGCCGTCCGCCAGTGTTTTGCCAAATCCTTTGACCGCCAACGCAAACGGGAAAGCCTGCGCCATTTGCTGATCGCTCTTGGCTCCTTCCTTCAGGGCATCGACGATCTTGTCATAGCCTGCGACATCGACAGTCAAGGTCGCATCCGGTTTCTCGCCGGGAAACGTCATCTCGCCTTCCATCGCGAGCTCGATATTGCCGTTCTTCACCGTGCTGTGCCCGATCACGACCTTCGGATTCTTGGCCTTGAAATCGGCGACCAGAGCCTTGCCGAATTCATCCGAGAGCGGTGGATTCTTATTGAGATCAAAGGCTTCGATCGCTTTTTTCGCCATCGTATCGAGGTCGATATTGGCGCCGCCAAAGTTCAGGTCGATGTCGGTGGGCAGCAGCGGAACGGTCCAGTCGGGCAGGGTCTGCCGTGGGATCGTCAGACCGGTAGCCTTGATCGTGTAATCCACCTTGCCGTTCTGGGAGACGCCGTCCATGCCGAATGCGGTGCTAAATTGCGCGGCCCCGAACTTGCCGACTGGGCTGTCCACCTCGAAATCCTTGAAGCCGTAATTGCCGTCGAGCCTTTCCCAGATGGGCAGCGCAGCCAGCATCAGCGATTTGAGCTCGGCCTGGTTCGCCTTGAGCTTGGCTTCGTCTTCATTCGCCACGGCAAAGGCGAGCAGGTCCAGCAGCGGTTTGGTGCGTACGCCTTTGCCGTTCGCGTCGACGGAAAGCTCCGGCGTTTTCAAAGTGAGCGGAAAATTCATCCCGTTGTCGGGATCGTTTACCTTGATCATCTCGACGAAATTCGAGACTTTTTGCTTGGCCGAGAAGTCGACACCGCCATTGGCGGATTTGGTCGCGGTAACGGTGGCGGTGCCGGCGCCGGTCGAGACATCGGCCTGCTGCTTGGCTTCCCGCGACGTCATGGTCATCCCGGCCAGCGAGCTCGTCGCGTTGGTGAAGGCCGCAAGGGCCGGATCGTAGACGCTGGTCAATTTGCCGTCCTTGATCGTGAGCTCCATGCTCTGACGGCCTTCCGGCCCATCGAATTCGAAGGATGCGCCCTGCGAGAAATTCGACGAGACATCCCATGAACCGTCGCTGCGCGGCTTCACCATCAGTGCGTATGGCGCCATGTCGAATTTCAGGAGCTTCTGCTCCGGCAGCGCATTGACGAGCGCCTTGATGTCGAGTGCGATCTTGTAGGCGTCGCCCTCGACCGAAACCTTGAGCACACCCTTGTCGAAGGCCTGCTTGCCGAAATAGCGCGCCAGATTGTCGGACAGCTCCTTGGCGCCTTGATTGTCGACGGTCTGGGCAAAGGCGGGCGCGCAGAGCACCAGGGCAAAGGCAAGTGGCAAAATACGCTTCACGTTGGTTCTCCGTGGTCCCGGAAGAATGATTTGCGCTTCTGGTAGGCAAGAAGCGTTACAGCCGCAAGACTGTAGGCCAAAAGCGCATCCGGCTAAAGCACCAGCCGCATCAGCGGTCGGCCGGGCTTGCGCTCCACCAGCCTCTCGAAGCCGGCCTTTTCGAACACCCGCGACGAGCCGACGAAAAGCCCGATCGAACGCGAATCGCGCGACAGGTCGATCGGGCAGGCTTCGAGCAGCCTCGCGCCGTTCTCGCGGGCGAAGGCGATGCCGCCCTCGACCAGGCGATGCGTGATGCCGCGTCCCCTCGCCTTGACGCGGATGAAGAAGCAGGAGATCGCCCAGACATTTGGGTCGTCGGCATCGGCAGGATCGACCGGGGCCGAGCCCCTGCCCTGATTGTTCCACTCGGGCACGTCGGCGCGCGGGCCGACCTGCATCCAGCCGACAGCCTTGCCGTCCTCAAAGGCGAGAAGTCCCGGCGGCGGACCAGCCTCGATTCGCGCCTTGATGAGATCCTTGTTGCGCTCCTTGTCGCTGGCGCGGCGCTCCGCCGGCGTCAGCCGGAAATGCGTGCACCAGCAGCCGTAGCAGGCGCCCTGCTTGCCGAACAGGTCCTCGAAATCGGGCCAGCGCTCAGGGGTCAGCGGTACTATGGACGTGCTCATGCGTTCTCCCCAGGCCAAGCTTGTTGCCGGCCCTGCGCTGTCGTACCATTGCGTTTGTTCTCTTTATGTTCGCAGCGATGGCGGCTCCTGTCAACAATCCCGAACACGGTTTTTGCCGTGACTGCCTGGCGCTCCAGCGCTCGGAGACGCGCCGCTGCGACCGCTGCGGCAGCCCGCGCCTTGTCCGCCACGCCGAACTCTACCGGCTCAAGATCGCCCATATCGATTGCGACGCCTTCTACGCGGCAATCGAAAAGCGCGACAACCCGGCGCTGAAGGACAGGCCGGTCATTGTCGGCGGCGGCCGGCGCGGCGTCGTCTCCACCGCCTGCTATATCGCCCGCATCCAGGGCGTTCGCTCGGCCATGCCGATGTTCAAGGCGCTGGAACTCTGCCCGGAGGCGGTGGTGATCCCGCCCGACATGGAAAAATATGTCGGCGTCGGGCGCCAGGTCCGCGCCTTGATGCAGGCGCTGACGCCGCAGGTCGAACCGCTGTCGATCGACGAGGCGTTTCTCGACCTCGCCGGCACCGAGCGGCTGCACGGCATGCCGCCTGCGCTGGTGCTGGCGCGCTTCGCGCAGACGGTGGAAAGGGAACTCGGCATCACCGTTTCGGCCGGCCTCTCCTACTGCAAGTTCCTGGCCAAGATCGCCTCGGATTTCCGCAAGCCGCGCGGCTTTTCGGTGATCGGAGAAGCCGAGGCGCCAAGCTTCCTCGCCGCGCAGCCGGTGACGATGATCTGGGGCGTGGGCAAGGCGCTGGCCGCAACGCTGGAACGTGACGGCATCCGCATGATCGCGCAATTGCAGCGCATGGAGCGGGGCGACCTGATGCGCCGCTATGGCGTGATGGGCGACCGGCTCTACCGCCTGTCGCGCGGCGAGGACGACCGCCCGGTCGATCCCGACGGCGATGCCAAGAGCGTGTCGGCCGAGACCACCTTCGACACCGACATCGCCGCTTTGGCGGAGCTGGTGCCGGTGCTGCGCGGCCTGTCGGAAAAGGTCTCGGCGCGGCTGAAGAAATCCGGCATCGCCGGGCGCACCGTGGTGCTCAAGCTCAAGACGCAGGATTTCAAGATCCGCACCCGCAACCGTCAGCTCGGCGATCCGACCCGGCTGGCCGACCGCATCTTCCAGACCGGGCTCGACCTTTTGCGCCGCGAAGCCGACGGCACCAAATTCCGCCTGCTCGGCATCGGTGTCAGCGACCTCTCCGATGACGAAAAAGCCGATCCGCCGGATCTGGTCGACCTGCAATCGCGCAAGCGCGCGCTGGCCGAAGGCGCTATGGACACGCTGCGGGACAAGTTCGGCAGGAAAGCCGTCGAGACCGGCTACACATTCGGCAAGGGCCGCGCCGCCAATCCGCCAGAGCCGCTTGAAGAGTAAAGCGTCAGCTGCGCTTCAGGTCGATCCGGCTCGTCACCACCATCGTGCCGGTCTCCGGATCAATGTCGGTCACCGTCATACGCATATTGTCGGGCCCGACCTTCTCGACCGTCAGCTCCGCGTCGCGGTCGCCATTGACGATTTTCGCCCAGTGGATGTCGAGGTTGATCGCGTCGCCCTTGCGGCTTCCGCTGAGCCCGGCGGGTCCGCTGCGCGATCCGATATAGGTGCCGGTATAGCTCCCACCGCTGACCTTCAGGTCGGCGCGTATTTCGCGCGACATGATCAGCAAGGCGCGGCAGGTGCCGTCAAGAGACAGGGAGTTCGCCGTCGCGTCCGAGGTGAAGGTGCAGTTGATGTTCATCACCGGGGTATTCGTCCTGATCCTGACCGTTCCCTTGCCGGAGAACTTTCCCTGCAGCGAGCGCAGAAAAGCCGCCTCGTCGGCATGCGCGCCTGTCGAGCAGAAAAGGCAGGCGGCGGCCAGCAAGGCAGCAGTCGATTTCATCAAAGGCGTTCCCCTCTCGCGATCGCTGAACAATTTCAGGAAAAAATGACACGGTTTTGGCGGGCACCTTCCAAAGGAAGGCGGAAGCGCGGACTTAACGGGTGCTGCGGACGCAAGCTTCCGCCCTCGCCACGACGGTTTTGGCATCCCTTTTGGCTGGCCCAGTGGAATGACGCCACTAACGGTTGCGGCCCAGGTCCAGGCTTGCGACATAGGCGCCCAAATGGCGCCCGCTCCCTCGATCCCAAAAGCCGCATTTTGGATGGCTCTGTCAATCGCCTCGATGCTGGCGATGTCGGTTGCCGGGCGCGAGACGACGGCCGAGCTCAACGTCTTCCAGGTGCTGGAACTGCGCTCGGTGATCGGCTTCTTCATCCTTTTGCCGCTGGTGATGATGAATGGCGGTTTTTCCGCAATGCGCACCAGGCGCCCTTTCGCCCATATCGCCCGCAATGTCATCCACTACACCGGCCAGGCGGCATGGCTCTATGCGCTGACGCTCATTCCGCTCGCGGTGCTGATCTCGATTGAGTTCACGACGCCGATCTGGACGGCGATTCTCGCGGTCAGCTTTCTGGGGGAAAGACTGTCCCGGTCCAAACTGACGGCGATCTTGCTTGGCCTGATCGGCGTGGTGATCATCGTGCGCCCCAGCGCCGGCTCGATGGATCCCGGACACATCGTCGTGCTCGGCGCCGCGGTCTGTTTCGGCATCTCGATGGTGCTGGTGAAGTCGATGACCAGGACTGAAAGCGTGGTGCGCATCATCTTCTGGATGCTGATCATCCAGTCGGTGGTTGGCCTGATCCCGGCCCTCTACCACTGGCGCACCCCTTCGCCCGGGCTCTGGCCATGGATCTTCGTCATCGCCTTCACCGGCATGTCGTCGCATTTCTGCCTGGCCCGCGCGCTGGTCCATGCCGACGCCACGATCATCTCGCCGATGGATTTCCTGCGCGTGCCGCTGACGGCGCTGGTCGGCTGGCTGCTTTATCACGAGCAGATCGATGTCTTCACCGCCGGCGGCGCAGCGCTGATTCTGGCCGGCAATTTGCTCAATTTGCAGAAGAAGACGCCGCGGGTAGCCGAAGCGGAAGCGGCAACCCCTTAGAGCGTCTCACCGTTTCACGGAAACGGCGAACCGCTCTATCTCTTTGTTTTAACGCAATTCCGGACGGAAAACCGCTCACACTTTTCCTGGAATTGCTCTGGGCTAAACCAGCTCGACCTCGACCACACCAGGCACCGCGCGCATGGCCGATGCGACCTGCGGCGAGATACGGTAGCGGTTGGGCAATTCGATCTCGACCTCGCCCTGTCCGGCGTCCTTAATCAGTACGAAGCTCACCTGCCCCTCGCCCTTGACCGAAAGCTGGTTGGCGAGCGTGCCGAGCGGTGCTGCGTCGCGCACGAAGATGCGCAGCGCCTTCTGAATGCGGCTCGCCTCATCCTCCAGCGACTGCACGGTCTGGATGCGCAGGTTGATGCCTTCCGGCCGGTCTTCCGCCGAAACGGTGATCACCACCGAGCGGCCGGGTTCCAGCATGTCGCGATACTGCGCCAGGCCTTCGGAGAACAGCACCGCCTCGTATTGGCCGGTCGTGTCGGAAAACTGCACCACGCCCATCTTGTTGCCGGTGCGGGTCTTGCGCTCCTGCTTGGTGGTGACGGTGCCGGCGAGCCGCCCGGCGGCGGCGCCGCGTTTCACCGCCGCGGAAAACTCCGCCCAGTTCTGCACCCGCATCTTCTGCAGTGCGGCCCTGTACTCATCCAGCGGATGTGCCGAGAGATAGAAGCCCACCACCTGGAACTCGCGGTGCAGCCGGTCCGCGGCAAGCCACGGATCGGTCGCCGGCAGGTTGAGCGCCTGCGATTGGCTGCCAAGCGAGGCGCCGAAAATGTCGGCCTGGCCGGAAATGGCGTTCTGCTGCGCCAGCGAGGCCAGGCCCATCATGCGCTCCACGCCGGCCATCATCTGGGCGCGGTCGTGCCCGAAGCAATCCAGCGCGCCGGCCATGATCAGGCTTTCGAAGACCCGCTTTCCGACGATCTTCGGATCGACCCGCTCGCAGAAATCGGCGAGGCTCTTGAACGGCCCTTCGGCTCGCTTCTCGACGATGTGCTCGACCGCCGCGTCGCCCACGCCCTTCAGCGCCGCCAGCGAATAGAAGATCTTGTTTTCGCCCACTTCGAACGGCCGGAAACTGGTCATCACCGACGGCGCCACCACCTCGATGCCGAGGCGCATGGCGTCCTGGCGGAAATCCGCCAGCTTGTCGGTGTTGCTCATGTCGAGCGTCATCGAGGCCGCCAGGAACTCGACCGGGTAATGCGCCTTGAGATAGGCGGTCTGATAGGAAACGACCGCATAAGCGGCGGCGTGCGACTTGTTGAAGCCGTAGTCGGCGAACTTGGCCAACAGATCGAAGATGAAGTCGGCCTGCGGCTTGGAGACGCCGCGCTCGACCGCGCCGGAGACGAAGCGCTCGCGCTGCTTGTCCATCTCGGCGCGGATCTTCTTGCCCATGGCGCGGCGCAGGAGATCGGCTTCGCCGAGCGAATAGCCGGCAAGCTCCTGCGCGATCTGCATCACCTGTTCCTGGTAGACGATGACGCCTTGCGTCTCCTTCACCAGATGGTCGATCTTGGGATGAATCGAAGCCAACTCCTCCTCGCCATGCTTTCTGGCGTTGTAGGTCGGGATGTTCTCCATCGGTCCGGGGCGGTAGAGCGCCACCAGCGCGATGATGTCCTCGATGCAGTCCGGCCGCATGCCGATCAGCGCCTTGCGCATGCCGGCACTTTCAACCTGGAACACGCCGACCACCTCGCCGCGCGACAGCATGGCGTAGGTGTCCTTGTCGTCGAGCGGTATCCTCGCGAGATCGATGTCGACGCCGCGCCGGCGGATGAGCTTCACCGCCGTCTCCAGCACGGTCAGCGTCTTCAGGCCGAGGAAGTCGAACTTCACCAATCCAGCCTGCTCGACATATTTCATGTTGAACTGTGTGACCGGCATGTCGGAGCGCGGATCGCGATACATCGGCACCAGTTCCGACAGCGGCCGGTCGCCGATTACGATACCGGCGGCGTGCGTCGAGGCGTGGCGATACAGGCCTTCGAGCTTCTGCGCCGTGTCGAGCAGCGTCTGGACGATCGGCTCCTTCTCCGCCTCCTCGGCGAAGCGAGGCTCGTTGGCAATGGCGTCGGCCAGCTTGACCGGATTGGCAGGGTTCTGCGGCACCATCTTGGAAAGCTTGTCGACCTGGCCGTAGGGCATCTGCAGCACGCGGCCGACGTCGCGCAGCACGGCGCGCGCCTGCAGCGTTCCGAAGGTGATGATCTGGCCGACCTGGTCGCGCCCGTATTTCTGCTGGACGTAGCGGATGACCTCCTCGCGCCGGTCCTGACAGAAGTCGATGTCGAAGTCGGGCATCGAGACGCGATCCGGGTTGAGGAAGCGCTCGAACAGCAGCGAGAAACGCAGTGGGTCGATATCGGTGATGGTGGTCGAATAGGCGACCAGCGAGCCGGCGCCCGAACCGCGCCCCGGCCCGACGGGAATGCCTTGCGACTTGGCCCATTTGATGAAGTCGGCAACGATCAGGAAGTAGCCGGGGAACTTCATTCGCTCGATGATGCCGAGCTCGAATTCGAGCCGTTCGCGATATTGCTCGACCGTGTAGCCCGGCGTCGGCCCGTGCGCTGCAAGGCGCTTCTCCAGACCCTCCCGCGCCTGGCGGGCAAGCTCCGCGGCTTCCGCCTTCTCGGCCGCGTCCTTGTCGGCGGCGTCGGCGCCGGTGAAACGCGGCAGGATCGGGCTGCGGTTCTTTGGATAATAGGAACAGCGGATGGCGATCTCGACCGTGTTGTCGATCGCTTCAGGCAGGTCGGAGAAGAGCCGCGCCATCTCGGCCTGGCTGCGCAGGAAATTGTCCGGTGAAAGCCGCCGGCGATTGTCCGCGGCAACCACCGAGCCTTCGGCAATCGCAATCAGCGCATCATGCGCCTCATAATCCTCGCGCTTGGAGAAGAACGCCTCGTTGGTGGCGACCAGCGGCAGGTCATGCGTGTAGGCCAGGTCGACCGTCGATTTTTCGACCATACGGTCATAGCCCTGGACCCGCTCCAATTCGACATAGAGCCTGTCACCGAACAGGCCCTTGAGGAACAGCAGCCGCTGTTCGGCGAGGTCGCGCCGGTCCGCTTTGAGCGCGCTGCCGATCGGACCGCGCGGGCCGCCGGTCAGGCAGATCAGCCCGTCGCATCGGCCCTCTAGCGTGGCGCTGGTCAGATGCACCGGCTCGCCAGGCGGCGTTTCCAGATAGACCTTGCTGATCAGCCGCACGAGATTGGCATAACCCGCCTCGCTGGCGGCGATCAGCACGACCGGCGACATTTCCGGCCCGTGCCGGCGGCGATCGCGCTGGCCGTCGCTCGCCTCGCCGGAAAAGACGAGATCGATCTGGCAGCCGATGATCGGCTGAATGCCGTCCTTGACCGCCTTTTGGGCGAATTCGAGCGCGCCGAACAGATTGTTGGTGTCGGTGACGGCTATCGCCGGCGCCTCGTCCTTGACCGCATGGCCGACGATCGCGCTGAGCTGAAGCGCGCCTTCGAGCAGCGAATAGGCCGAATGCACGCGCAGATGGATGAATGTCCGCGCCGGCGCATCCGGCCGCGCGGCCTTCACGGCTGCTTCGCGCTGCAACGGGTCGCGTGGAAGTCGTTCATCCGCCATGTTTTTTCGCGCTATCCCAAAGACTCAAAATCCATGCAGATGTATTGTCCCGGACGGGGCCATGCCAGTCCAGCACAAAAGACCCGCAGGGCACAGGCTTGCGACCCGGTAGCGCCTCTTCTCAGGCGAACTCCATGATCACCGCGTCGACAGCGAGGCTGTCCCCCGGTTTGGCATTGAGCTTTGCCACGGTGAGGTCGCGTTCGGCGCGCAGCACGTTCTCCATCTTCATCGCCTCGACCACGGCCAGCGTCTCGCCGGCCTTCACTTCTTGGCCCTCGGCGACCGCGATAGAGACGACGAGACCGGGCATCGGGCAGAGCAGCATCTTCGAGGTGTCCGGCGGCAGTTTCTCCGGCATCAGCCTTTCAAGCTCAGCCGTGCGCGGCAGCATGGCGCGCGCGGTCACCGACATGCCTTTCCAGGCAATCCGCAGCCCGTTCAGCGCGGGGCGGATCTGGGCTGCGATGCTGTTGCCGCCGACCGTTCCCTGCCAGATCGCGTCGCCCGGCCGCCAGTCGGAGGCCACCGTCAGCGGCTTGCCGCCGTCGATCGCCAGATCGACCTCCATCGGGATGGAAACCATGCCGTCAACGATCTCGACCGGAAGGTAGCCGGCCCCGATCTTCACCACCCAGTCGCGCTTGAGATGGCCGGAATGCGGCGCCAGCCTGCCGCTCAGGCGGTCGAGCCGGTCGCGGCGCAAAAGTTCGATCGCCGTTGCGACGGCGGCGAACACCGCCCTCTCCTCGCCATCCGGCGCGACCGGCGAAAAACCGTCCGGATATTCCTCGGCGATGAAGCCCGTCGACAGCCGCCCCTCGCGCCAGCGTGGATGCTGCATCAGCGCCGAAAGAAACGGGATGTTGTGCTCGATGCCGTCGACGACGAACCTGTCCAGCGCCTCCGACATAGCATCGATTGCCTCGAGCCTGGTCGGCGCCCAGGTGCACAGCTTCGCCACCATCGGGTCATAGAACATCGAGATTTCCGAGCCCTCAGTGACGCCGGTGTCGTTGCGGACCACGATGTCGCCGAACCTGCCCTCTTCCGGCGGTCTGTAACGGGTCAGCCGGCCGATCGATGGCAGGAAATTGCGGAAAGGGTCCTCGGCATAGAGGCGGCTCTCCACCGCCCAGCCGTTGAGCTTCACGTCGCTCTGCTTCATGGCGAGCTTCTCGCCGGCTGCGACGCGGATCATCTGCTCGACCAGGTCGATGCCGGTCACCAGCTCGGTAACCGGATGCTCGACCTGCAATCGCGTATTCATTTCAAGGAAATAGAAGTTCTTGTCCTTGTCGACGATGAACTCGACAGTGCCGGCGCTCTGGTAGTCGACGGCCTTGGCCAAGGCCACCGCCTGCTCGCCCATCGCCTTTCTGGTCTTGGCATCGAGGAATGGCGACGGCGCCTCCTCGACCACCTTCTGGTTGCGGCGCTGGATCGAGCATTCCCGCTCGCCAAGATAAAGGGCGGTGCCATGTGCGTCGGCCAGCACCTGGATTTCGATGTGGCGGGGATCGACGACGAACTTCTCGATGAAGACGCGGTCGTCGCCGAAGGAGCTTTTCGCTTCCGAACGCGCCCGCTCGAAACCATCGCGCACCTCCGCCTTATTCCAGGCGATGCGCATGCCCTTGCCGCCGCCGCCAGCCGAGGCCTTGATCATGACCGGATAGCCGATCTCGCCGGCGATCCGTTCGGCATGGTCGGCATCTTCGATGACGCCCAGCCATCCGGGCACGGTGGAGACCTTGGCCTGGCTGGCGAATTTCTTCGATTCGATCTTGTCGCCCATCGCCTTGATGGCCTTGGGCTTCGGTCCGATGAAGACGATGCCTTCCTTTTCCAGCGTCTCGCAGAAGGAGGCACGCTCGGACAGGAAGCCATAGCCCGGATGCACCGCTTCCGCGCCGGTTTCCTTGCAGGCGACGATGATCTTCTCCGGCAGCAGATAGCTCTGCGCCGCCGGCGAAGGCCCGATATGCACCGCTTCGTCGGCCATTTCGACATGCACGGCATCGCGGTCGGCATCCGAATAGACGGCGACGGTGGCAATTCCCATCTTGCGCGCCGTCTTGATCACGCGGCAGGCGATCTCGCCGCGATTGGCGATCAGGATCTTCTTGAACATTCGGATGTCGTTCCTCCGGCGAAGCGGTCCAGTTCTATGGACAATTCCAGCGCGCCTCAAGGGCTCGCGAGCTGGCTCCCACGGCCGGTGCCAATTACAGAAACAGCGCCGAAAAACGTCGCAAGAGACGTTGGCCGCCGGCGCGGAACCCGCTAAAGTTATGCGCAACACCGCAGGGATGGCAGGCTGGCATTCACCAGGGGTAGCTTGCCGTTAGCTAAAACTACAGATCGTTGGGAGGAGTGCCTCATGAAAACGCGTGCCGCCGTAGCCGTTGCCGCCGGAAAGCCGCTGGAGATCATGGAGGTCGACCTCGAAGGTCCCCGCGAGGGCGAGGTGCTGGTCGAGGTCAAGGCGACCGGCATCTGCCACACCGACGAGTTCACGCTC
>NZ_JARTVR010000030.1:0-23977 GCF_029625735.1 Mesorhizobium sp. WSM4935
GATGGATGCTGAAGCGTGGTAACTCCAGTCTCCTCGGTCCGGTCCGAATGGACAACCTCTCGAAAGCTCACACCTAGTGCCGGCAGTGGCACCGCTGTTGTCCGTCGACAGGTCCCGCGCTTGCTCGGTGCGACCAACAACCTTAAGCGCTAGGGCGTAACCTGACCCTGCAAGATCTCCTCACCGACTATAAGGTGCGCCTCACGATCTGAGACGATGGGACAGGATGGCTAAGGAGGTGCGCCGTCTTGCATGCCCCGCCAGCGAGGCGAACCCTCTCGGCTACGCGCGCCACCAGCGACGCTCCATATCGTCAGGCCTGCGTCTCATGCTCAGATGAGCCGGTATTTGGCTCTCTCATCAGCAAACCGAGAGAGCCCATGCCAAGACGGAAGCAAGCAAGACGAACGAGCGTCAGAGATATCCTGCGCCTGACCCATAAACAGGGCAGTCCGGTGGGCCAAGGTGGCAGAGCAACTGAGGTTCGGCAAGACTTCGGCTTCCACCTATCTGCGGGCGCTGGAGACGGGCTGTCGTGCAGGCCCTGCATGCGGCTTTGAGGACGATGCGATGTTGAAACACCGTCTGTTGCGCCGAATCGGCCGTCGGCCAAACGTTGGGTCGTCATCAGGTTCTCGACAGCTTCCCGGTGTCAAATCCAAACCGTGGTCGGCGATCCCCACCAGGGTGGGAAGGCAGCGCTGATATAGCCGAACGTCGATCAAGTCACGATCAACGATTGCCTCATGTCACATGCCCTGCGGGACTGAAAAACGGAGAAGAACATGTGCGATGCAAAACTGAAGACCGTGCTTTCGCTTTTTTCGCCGGTGGCCAGCAAATTAGATGCTCTCTCGTCCAACGGACCAGCGACGGATGCAAACTGCGTTAAGCTAAATACGAACGAGAACCCGTTTCCGTTGCCGAAGAGCGTAATGCAAAGTGCAATTGCTGCGATCGAACACCAGTATCTTTATCCGGAAGACGACAATCTCAGCTTAAGGGCAGCTGCCTCCGATGCTTACGGATTTTCCAAAGATCAGGTGATTGCCGGCAACGGTTCGTCGGAGCTGCTCGGACTCATCTACAGAGCTTTCCTCGCCCCAGGAGATAGAGTGGCAATGCTGTCGCCCGGATTTTCGTTCAACCGTAAACTTGCCATGTTGCAGGGTGCCGAGTTTCTCGAAATCGCATCGAGCGAAGCTCATCCCCTGCCGATAGAAAAACTGCTGTCCGGCCCCGCAAAAGACGCGAAGTTCATTCTGTTGGCTAATCCGAACAATCCGACCGGAACATTCGTGCCGGTGGCCGAAATCGAACGCCTTGTGGAGCAAGCAGATCGCTTGGTCGTCTTGGATGAGGCCTACGTTGACTTCGCACCCGACAATGCCCTGCGCCTCGTCAATAGACATCCGAATCTTTTGATCTTGAGGACTTTTTCAAAGAGCTATGCTGCCGCTGGCGTGCGAGTCGGCTTCGGTTTCGGTCACCCAGAAATCATTGGCAGGCTGCGCAACATCCAGAATGTCTTCAACATGAACGTGATCGGGCAGGCGGTCGGGAAAAGCATTCTTGCGCATCGCCACGCCTACGAAGAGAACCACAGGCACATCAAGCATGAACGACAGCGAGTGACCCTGGCGCTGTTGCAACTTGGCTTTTCCGTAACACCCTCCCACGCAAACTTTTTGCTGGCCCGTGTGCCGGCGGGACAGGAGGGCTCATGCTGGCAAGCCGCGTTGAAAGAGCAGGCGATCCTCATCGCCAGCTTTCCTGACGTAGATTTGAAGAACTGTATTCGCGTCAGCATTGGCACCACAGAGCAGATGGACAAATTCCTTGCTGCCGCCGAACGCGTCTGTATGAACTTTAAGAAGGATCGCGGTGCTCACAAGCATGAAGTCGATTCACATTAAGCATCAAGTAATGATATGTCGTGAGCTATGATGATTAGCGAATAAATATAGGTAATTTGGAGAACAATTAATTGAAGAAAATTTCCGCTTCGGGCCTGACCTTCGGCATCTTCGATCATCTGGACGAAAACGGCGATGACATCGCACAACAATATGCAGATCGGCTGAGCCTAGCAGAAGCGTGCGATGGCTATGGCTTTTATGCGTATCATCTCGCCGAGCACCACTGTACGCCGCATGGCAGAGGTCCATCACCGAATTTGTTCTTAGCGAGCGTCGCCCAGCGAACCCGCAGTCTTCGTGTTGGTCCCATGGTAATGCTACTTGCGCTCTATCATCCGCTGCGTGCCTTCGAGGAGATCTGCATGCTTGATCAGTTGAGCGGCGGCAGGCTTGAACTCGGCATAGGGCGCGGCTCTGCTCCCACTGAATTGGGATACTTCGGGGTTGCTGTAGAAGCAGCACCAGAACAGTATGCGGAGGCCAGTGAGATTCTCATCAATGCGATGAAAGGCGGGACGCTTTCTTATCAGGGCCGCCACTTTGAGTTGAAAGATGTTCCGCTGACGTTGAGACCTCACCAATATCCCCGTCCGCCGACATGGATCGCCACCAATCGACCCGAGCCGGCTAGCTGGGCCGCTGCGAATGGGGCAAACATCGCCTGCGTCGGACCTTCCACTTCTGTTCGCAGCGTTACCGACGCGTTCCGCGCCGCCCGAATTCACGATGCTGACATTGGCCAGCAAGCGCCATTTCTTGGATTGCTCCGAATGGTGGTGATAGGGCGTTCTGAAACAGATGCGTATTTGCTCGCAGCACCTGCCTATGAACGATGGCTCAATAGCTTCAAATTTCTATACGAACTAAATGCCATTTCCACTCCACCAAACTTGCCTTTGAACTTCGATGCAGCAATTGAAAGTGAATTGTGCGTCGTGGGAACGGCAGATTCTGTCCGAAAAGCTCTCCTTGATCAGCTGGAAGAGGCAGGTGCTAATTATCTTCTGTGTCAACTGGCATTTGGGGATTTGCCGCTGGATGCCTCACTATACACCGCATCGGCCATTGGATCCGAAATCATGGCTCGAGTTGCCGCATCGTGAATCCGTCGTGTGATTGGAGGAGCAGCGGCAGCGCTGCTCCTCATTGCGAAACGGTTGTGGGGGCCGGACTCCTGTGTCAGGTGTAAACCATTGGAGCACGTCCTATCTGATCCAGGTCATATCCTGCGGCTTTGAAGTAGTTGGCACATTCGGCTGGGGTGAAGAGGTCGACGACCGCGCCGAGGCGTCCTGACCTTGCCCCTCTGATCTAATCCGGTTTGAAGTTCGTTCTGGCCCATCCAGAGGACCAGGACATGAAACGCAGCCGCTTCTCTGAAGAGCAGATCATCGGAATTTTGAAGAAACACGAGGCCGGGGTATCGGTTGGCGATCTGTGCCGCAAGCACGGGGTCAGCGACGCCTCGATCTACAATTGGAAGGCCCGCTTCGGCGGGATGGATGTCACCGAGGCTCGGCGACCTGAAGGCGCTGGAGGACGAGAACACGCGCCTGAAGCGGCTTTTGGCCGACGCCATGCTCGACAATGCCGCGTTGAAGGACCTTGTGGGAAAGAAATGGTGACGCCCGCCGCCAAGCGGAAAGCTGTCGCTCGCCTGAAGGAAGGCTTCGGGATGAGCGAACGGCGGGCGTGTAAAGCCATCGGCTGTTGCCGCATGACGGTTCGCTACCAGACCAGCAGGCCGGACGACCGCGAGGTTCGCGAGCGGATGAAGGCCGATCGCGCAGGAGCGTCGCCGGTTCGGCTACCGGCGTCTTCTCGTGATGCTGAGGCGGGAGGGCCTGGTCGTGAACCACAAGAAGCTGTTCCGGCTCTATCGGGAGGAGAAGCTCGCCGTCGCCGCCGTGGCGGCCGCAAGCGGGCGATCGGGACCAGGGCGCCGATGCTGGTGCCGCTGAGGCCCGACGAGCGCTGGTCGCTCGACTTCGTATCGGACCAGCTCACCGACGGGCGCCGCTTCCGCATCCTGGCCGTCGTCGACGACTGCACGAGAGAGTGCCTCGCACTCATCGTTGATACGTCTCTCTCGGGCATGCGGGTTGCCCGCGAATTGGACGGCTCATCACCGAGCGGGGCCGGCCCAGGATGATCGTCAGCGACAATGGCAGCGAGTTCACCTCGAACGCCATCCTCTCCTGGGCGGATCAGAACCGCGTCGAATGGCATTACATTGCGCCCGGCAAGCCGATGCAGAATGGCTTCATCGAGAGCTTCAACGGCCGACTGCGCGATGAACTGCTCAACGAGACGCTGTTCACCTCGCTGGCTCAGGCGCGCGTAGCCATCGCCCTGTGGCACGCCGACTACAACACCGCGCGGCCGCACTCCCCCCTGGCAGACCCCGGCCAAGTTCGCCAGCACCTTCAATCCGCGACGGTCGCTCGCGCTGCGCTATGCCAAAGGCTCCGCGCCAGCGCCCGTCGCTTCACCCGCCCAGCAGGGCACAACCCACGCCGGAAACGAACTCAAAACTGCTGGGGCAACGTCAGTCCCATAGAGCCTTGATGGTTATCTCGGCCTTTGCTCGCAGCAGCGCCTTAGGTTGGGCGAAGGCGTTCTCAATCGGATTGAAGTCGGGACTGTAGGGCGGCAGTTAGAGCAGGCTCGCCTGCGGCCTCAATCGCGCCGCGCAGGGTTCTCCAGGCGGATGTCGCCAATGTCAAATTTGCTGGCATCCATGTCGCCCTCGCCAACCGCACAAGCGAAGGCCAGAAAGCCAACATGTGTTCTGCGGCTTAATTAAGAGTCAGCCGATGTCGGCCGAACATCACCTTGTCTCGAAGTCGACGATCGGACAGCAGGTTGCGAAAGTTGGCGCGATGCGAAACAAACTGCTGAAGCGCTCAACTTTTATTGATCACGCGTGTTGGACGCGACGCACTCCCGTTCCAATCGGGCTGAGCGCAAATTCTCCCGGTTCACAAAACTGAGTCGCTGGAGTAGTGGGGGCGCAGAGAAATCTCCGGTCGCAGCCTTACCCGGTCAAAACAAGGATACCAATGATGAAGACTCTCGCCGTCTGCTCTGGCGGATTGGACTCCGTTTCCCTTGCTCACATGGTGGCAGCGGAGCACGAACTCACCGGCCTTCTATCTTTCGACTATGGCCAACGGCACAGGAAGGAATTGGGCTTCGCCGCTCTTTGCGCGCAGCGACTGAAGGTCCCGCACCAGATCATCGACATCGGCGAAATTGGCCGTGGCCTTTCCGGCTCAGCGCTGACTAGCAGTATCGACGTGCCGGACGGCCACTACGCCGAAGACACGATGAAGATTACGGTGGTGCCGAACCGCAATGCCATCATGTTGGCAATCGCCTTCGGTCTCGCCGCCGCCCACAGCGCCGAAGCGGTGGCGGCGGCCGTGCATGGTGGGGACCATTTCATCTATCCCGATTGCCGTCCGGCCTTCATTGAAGCTTTCCAGACAATGCAAGACCGCGCGCTCGACGGCTATGCGCAGATACGCCTCTATGCACCGTATGTGAATCTCGGAAAAGCTGACATTGTTGCGGATGGCGCAAGATACGGCACCCCGTTTGCTGAGACCTGGTCCTGTTACAAGGGCGGCGTGCGTCACTGCGGACGATGCGGGACCTGCGTCGAGCGGCGCGAAGCGTTCCATCTCGCCGGGCACGCTGATCCCACCGACTACGAGGACGCCGATTTCTGGCTTGAGGCGCTGCGCAGGAGGCGCGCGTAATGTTCCACATCAGCAAGGAATTCCACTTCTCGGCCTCGCATCAGCTCACCTCCTTGCCTCCCAACCATCAATGCGCGCGCCTGCACGGGCATAACTATGTCGTCGTAGTGGAGCTGTCGGCCAAGGAACTGGACGCCCACGGCTTCGTGCGCGACTATCACGATCTGGCGCCGCTCAAACGCTACATTGACGAGAGCTTCGACCATCGGCACCTCAACGACGTGCTGGGACATGAGAAGGTCACGGCGGAATGCCTGGCCAGACATTTCTATGAATGGTGCAAGGCACGTCTGCCGCAGACCGCGGCCGTGCGCGTTAGCGAAACACCGAAAACTTGGGCGGAATACCGTCCGTGACCGACATGCATCCCGCAATCCGTGTGAGCGAGATATTCGGGCCGACTATCCAGGGCGAGGGCGTGCTCATCGGCTTGCCGACGGTGTTCATCAGAACCGGCGGATGTGATTATCGCTGTTCATGGTGCGACAGCCTTCACGCGGTGGACAATCAGTATCGCCATGAATGGCTACCGATGCCGATCGATGCCGTGTGGCAAACCGTCCATGCGCTTTCCGGCGGCAGGCCGGTTATGGTCTCCTTGTCAGGCGGCAACCCGGCCATTCAGCCGTTCGGTCCCCTCATAGAACGAGGCCATCGCGAGGGCTATCGTTTTGCACTGGAAACGCAGGGTTCCGTGGTGAGGGAGTGGTTTGCGGATCTTGACGTGCTGACCCTTAGCCCAAAGCCGCCGTCCAGCGAGATGACGACCCGTTGGGCTGCGTTTGATGCATGCCTCGAAGCGGCGCAAGAGAAGCCGCAAATCGTGCTCAAGCTCGTCGTTTTCGACGAGAGTGACTATGCCTACGCCAAAGAAGTCGCGGCGAGATATCCGCACCTTCCGATCTATCTGCAACCCGGCAATCACACGCCGCCGCTCCCTGGCAGTGAAGACGCCTCTGTCGACTTGGACGGAATAATGATGCGAATGGAATGGCTTGTCGAAAGGGTGACTAGCGACAGGTGGTTCGAAGCCCGCGTGTTGCCGCAGCTGCACGTTCTGCTTTGGGGTAACAAGAGGGCGGTCTAGTCTGTGGCTTGCGTCGCACCGGAAGGCCGGGCTCCAACGGCTTGGCAGGCTCTCTTCGCGTGCCGAGTACAGCCGAGCTTTGTTCGCGTCAGCGGTCTCGCGATTGTGCGGCTGGAAACCGCCCGGACACCCCGCTGCCGGCGTGTGTCACCTTGACTCCGATGAGCTGTCGTCACGCAAAGTTGAAATCCGCAAGAACTGGCCTTCTCGCCCCACCTGCTCCGTCGCAAGCACGTCATCCCCTCATCCTTGTCCAGCTCTTATCGATGTATCTCATTGTCCGGCCTGACGCACGACTGTCAGCATGGGAATGCATCCATTGCGCAAATGCCTTCCATAAAGAAGATCGATTTCCTCATTGGCCCAACGTGAAATATAGCAACGTTTTCGTGGCGTGGGTCGGCTGCGTCGGGAGTAGCGATGAAAACGTATTGGGGTCGCCTGCGTCTCCTTGGGCAGCGAGTGTAAAGTATAGCGATGCGGCCTCCGGCGCGAACGGCAGCCGCGCAGTGATCACCTTCGCCTGTGCCTTTGCGGCGGGGGTCAAGCGCTGGTCTGCTAAAATTTTTTATCGTTTAGCTGGTTGAAACTGCCCCCGTTGCGGGCTGCAGAAGCCGGCCAGCCGAGAAACGGCAGCCGCACTTATGAAAGCACGCCAAGGCGTGCGGGCATCTATCAGTTGCAAAGGACAATACTGGCCGCGCCGATTGGCCATCACGCGTCCATTAGGGCAGCCACCAACATCAGTTCGCAAGAGGAGCAAAAGTAATATGTATCGTCGTCACCTGATCAAAGGGTTGGTTGCGCTCGGCGCATGCCGGATTTGCGTTCAAGCCGCCCAAGCGACCAGTGCCCATTGGGGGTACACCGGTCCGGTCGGACCGGAGCACTGGGCTGATCTGGATAAGGAAAATTTCGTATGCTCTGCCGGCACGCAGCAATCGCCGATCAATATCAACAGCGCGGTCAAGGCGGATATCCCGCATATCGCCATCGGCTGGCACAAGGGCGGCGGCAATATGGTGAACAACGGCCACACCATTCAAATCAATATGCCACAAGGCAGCACGCTGACCCGCGGCGATCGTGTCTACGAACTGGTACAGTTCCATTTCCATGCGCCAAGCGAACATCACGTGGCGGGCAAGAGCTTCCCGATGGAGGTGCATTTCGTTCACAAGGACACGCAAAGTGGTACTCTGGGCGTGCTGGGCGTCTTTTTAACGCCCGGCGCGACAAATGCCAGCTTTGCTGCCCTTGCTGCGGCCTTTCCCGAACTGCCGAATGGGGAGGTGACGATCGACGAGGTGAATCCCAACTGGCTTCTGCCAGCCTCGCTTGGCTATTGGACTTATGAGGGCTCACTGACGACGCCGCCGTGCACCGAAAACGTCGAGTGGATGGTGGCGATGGAACCGGTTGACGTTGATCCGGCAGACATCCAGCGATTTGCCTCACTCTACCCGTCGAACGCGCGCCCTATTCATTCACCCAATCGACGCTTCATCCTGCGCCAGAGTTGAGCGCCGCCCCAGCGGTTCCGCACGGTCCAACATTCTTGGCACAAGTTGGCGCGAAGCCTCCTCTTCCGGTCTGGCGGTCTGACGGCGCTCCCCAAGCTGGCTAGTCTAAATGATAGGGATTCGGTGCCGACACCACTCGTCCCAAATACGTCGCGGCGAGGTTTGTCTGCAACCCGGCAATCACACGCCGCCCCGCCGTGGTAATGAAGACGTCTCTGTCGAGTCCGACGGAATATGATGCGCATGGAACCGCTGGTAGAAAAGGTGACCAGCGACAGGTGGTTCGAAGCCCGCGTCTTGCCGCAGCTGCACGTTCTACTCTGGGGTAACAAGAGGGTAGTGTATACCTTCTCCTAGCTTCGCCGCCAACTACTCGGTTTTCCGAATTGCTCTCTATATTCTTGAAGACGATGCGTTCGTTAAAGACATGTGCTGCGCACCTGGTGTAAAAGCTGCTCTCATCATGCAGAGGTCAAGCCAGTCGGGCTCATCCGAGGCTATGGCCGTGAGCACTGTTCAGTTCGGCAGAGAGGGCGCTTTTGTACACACTTTGCGATCGTGGCGGCCCCGTGGGCAGATCTGCAAGCTGCCGCGACACTAACCTCTCGAAGCCCGCCCGCCCGCCTTTCGTGCAGCTTCCTCTGAACAAAACCACCGCTCGCCCTTCAATAGGTTGATGCGTGTCTCCCAGTAAGATTCCTGTCCAAGAACGTGATAATCTTCTTGCCAGTGTTGTAGCTGATGTTGCCCTTGATGCCGCAGCCTACCGCGGCGGGACCAAACTCAATGGCAAGCAGGCCGGCTAGGATCGTGCAGCCAGTCGCGAGCCTCGCCCACAACGGGGTCTCACGCGCATGAGGGCGCCGACCATGGGTTCGGCGGTTCATACGCGTATAACACGTATCTTTCTGAAAAAATCAATGCTCTCGGCTAAGCTACTGAATTATTTGGCTTCCATATAGCGCGTCGGCGGAACCAACTTGTAGACGGGCTATGAAAGGTTAAGCGCGGATGTCTATCGGCCGCCGGCGTTCCCGCTCTGTAAGCCTGCCTGAACTACCCGCGCCGCGGTCAAGCCCCAGGCTCCTGCTCATCCAGCGACCGCCCGATCAATGGCAGGCTGGAAAGACAAGAGCCGATGTCTTCCGATGGTCTCGCCATCAGCTTTGGGCTAACTTCCCCATTCTCCCGCTTCGAGCTCGACACACGGCGGTTTGGATGGCGCACGACAATCTGTGTCGGCTTTGTCGTGTCCGTGACAGACGCCTGAAAGGCCCGTTCGCGCGTTTTGCCGCCGTCTAAGCGGCTGGAATTTAATGACAAAGTTTCTTCTGGGATCGGCCGATCACGCTGGTACGCTTTTTGCGATGCTTGGTGTGAGGCGGCACGAGCTGCCTATCGGCACTTGTGTCGCGGGCAGTCGCGATAATTAGAACGAAGGAAGGAAAGCTATTATGTCAGGTCTGCGTCAGATCGCCTTTTACGGAAAAGGCGGCATCGGCAAGTCCACCACGTCCCAAAATACGCTCGCTGCCCTTGTCGACCTCGGGCAGAGAATCCTCATCGTAGGATGCGACCCCAAAGCCGATTCCACACGCTTGATCCTGAATTCGAAAGCTCAGGATACCGTCCTGGATCTCGCCGCACAGGAAGGCTCGGTGGAAGACCTCGAACTCCAGGACGTGCTCAAGGTGGGCTACAGAGGCATCAAGTGCGTGGAGTCCGGCGGCCCCGAGCCGGGTGTCGGTTGCGCCGGCCGCGGCGTCATCACCTCGATCAATTTCCTCGAGGAGAATGGCGCTTATGACGATGTCGATTATGTCTCCTATGACGTCCTCGGCGACGTGGTATGCGGCGGCTTCGCCATGCCGATCCGCGAAGGCAAGGCCCAGGAGATCTATATCGTCATGTCCGGCGAGATGATGGCGCTCTATGCCGCCAACAACATCGCCAAGGGCATCCTCAAATATGCCCATTCGGGCGGTGTGCGGCTGGGCGGGCTGATCTGCAATGAACGTCAAACCGACCGCGAACTCGATCTGGCCGAAGCACTGGCTGGCCGATTGAATTCCAAGCTCATCCACTTCGTGCCCCGCGACAACATCGTCCAACATGCCGAACTCAGGAAGATGTCGGTGATCCAGTACGCGCCGGACTCAAAGCAGGCAGGGGAATACCGCGCTCTGGCCGAGAAGATCCACGCCAATTCGGGCCAGGGTACGATCCCGACGCCGATCACCATGGAGGAGCTGGAGGAGATGCTGCTCGACTTCGGCATCATGAAGACCGACGAGCAGATGCTTGCCGAGCTTCACTCCAAGGAAGCGGCGAAGGCGGCGGCCCAGTAGTGACATTAGCGCTGCCATGAATCGGCGCGCCTTGCAGAGAACGGCGCCTATTCTTTGAGGCGTCACCCAACCTTGAAAGGGGGACTCATGAGCCGGGAATACGAGAATGACGGTGCTCTTCATGCGAAGCTTATCGAAGAGGTGCTGTCGCATTATCCCGACAAGGCGGCGAAGCGCCGCAAGAAGCACCTCAACGTCGCAAAGAGCGGCAACGAGGCTGGCGGGGAAAGCGAGGTCCTTTCCGAATGCGACGTCAAATCGAACATCAAGTCCATTCCCGGGGTGATGACGATTCGCGGCTGTGCATATGCTGGTTCGAAAGGCGTGGTGTGGGGGCCAGTCAAGGATATGGTCCATATCTCGCACGGCCCGGTCGGCTGCGGCCAATATTCTTGGTCGCAGCGCCGCAACTACTACGTCGGTACAACGGGCGTCGACACGTTCGGGACAATGCAGTTCACCTCCGATTTCCAGGAGAAGGACATCGTCTTCGGCGGCGACAAGAAGCTGGAACAGATCATTGACGAGATTGAAGTCTTGTTTCCGCTCAACAACGGCATCACCGTGCAGTCCGAATGCCCTATCGGCCTGATTGGCGATGACACCGAGGCCGTTTCTCGCAAAAAGACCAAGGAGTATGACAAGACGATCGTGCCGGTACGCTGCGAGGGCTTCCGCGGCGTCTCGCAGTCGCTTGGCCACCACATCGCCAATGATGCAATCCGGGATTGGGTCTTCGACAAAAAGGATGTCAAGTTCGAGGCCGGCCCCTACGACGTCAACGTCATCGGCGACTACAATATCGGCGGCGATGCCTGGGCCTCGCGCATACTGCTTGAGGAGATAGGGCTGCGCGTGGTTGGCAACTGGTCGGGTGACGCCACACTCGCAGAGATCGAGCGCGCCCCGAAGGCTAAGCTCAATCTTATCCACTGCTACCGGTCGATGAATTACATCTGTCGGCATATGGAGGAAAAGTATGGCGTCGCCTGGATGGAGTACAATTTCTTCGGTCCCTCCCAGATCGAAGCCTCTCTGCGCAACATAGCCAAGCATTTTGGGCCGGAAATCGAGGAGAAGACCGAAAAGGTCATTGCCAAGTACAGGCCGCTTGTTGATGCGGTCATCGCCAAGTACCTGTCGCGCCTGGAAGGAAATACCGTGATGCTCTATGTCGGCGGCCTGCGCCCCCGCCACGTCGTCACGGCCTACGAGGACCTCGGCATGGTCATCGTGGGCACCGGCTATGAATTCGCCCACAGCGACGACTATCAGCGCACCGGCCACTACGTGAAGAACGGCACGCTGATCTACGATGACGTGACCGGCTATGAGTTGGAGAAATTCATCGAAGGGATTCGCCCAAATCTGGTCGGCTCGGGAATCAAAGAAAAATACCCGGTGCAGAAGATGGGCATACCGTTCCGCCAGATGCATTCCTGGGATTATTCAGGCCCGTATCACGGCTACGACGGCTTTGCCATTTTCGCACGTGATGTGGATCTCGCCATTAACAACCCGGTCTGGGACCTATTCCACGCGCCTTGGAAAAGAAGCCGGGGCGATGAGCGGGCGATGGCTGCCGAATAAACATTTGCTTCAGCCCCAGTCTCCCACTGAGACGGTGAACTCCCGCGGCCTCTGATCCGCCGGAGCCTGGAACGTCTTGACGTCCTGAGCTGCCGTCCCGCGCAGCCAGATGCAAAAGAGGTAATCATCATGCCGCAGTCGGCTGAAAAAATTCTCGATCACGCTCCCCTGTTCCGCGAGCCGGAATACAGAAAGATGCTCGCTGAGAAGAAGCTAAACTTCGAATGTCCGCACCCCGATGAAATCGTTTCCGATCAGCGCGATTTCACCCAGACGTGGGAATACCGCGAAAAGAACCTCGCCCGCAAAGCGCTTGTCGTGAACCCGGCCAAGGCCTGCCAGCCGCTGGGTGCGGTATTCGCTGCCGCCGGCTTCGAGCGAACCATGTCCTTCGTCCACGGCAGCCAAGGTTGCGTCGCCTATTACCGCTCGCACCTGTCGCGCCATTTCAAGGAGCCTGCCGCGGCGGTCTCCTCCTCAATGACCGAGGATGCGGCGGTGTTTGGCGGCCTGAAGAACATGGTCGACGGGCTCGCCAACACCTACCAGCTCTACGACCCCAAGATGATTGCCGTGTCGACGACCTGTATGGCAGAGGTCATTGGCGACGACCTGCACAGCTTCATCCAGAACGCCAAGGACGAAGATTCAGTCCCGCGCGACTTCGACGTGCCCTTTGCCCACACCCCGGCCTTCGTTGGCAGTCATGTCGACGGCTATGACAACATGGTCAAAGGCATTTTGGAGCACTTCTGGAAAGGTCAGGAGCGTACGCAAATCGAAGGAACCATCAACATCATTCCGGGCTTCGACGGCTTCTGCGTCGGCAACAACCGGGAGCTCAAGCGCCTGCTCGATGTAATGGGCGTGTCCTATACATTGATCCAGGATGCCTCTGACCAGTTCGATACGCCTTCGGACGGTGAATACCGCATGTATGACGGGGGCACGAAGATCAACGAGGTGAAGAAGGCCCTCAACGCCGAGGCAACGCTTTCGCTGCAGCATCACAACACCCGAAAGACACTGGGCTATTGCGAGGAGGTCGGGCAGGCGACGGCCTCGTTCCACTATCCGCTCGGCGTTCAGGCGACGGACGAATTCCTGATGGAGGTCGCGGCGATTTCCGGCAAGGAGATTCCCGAGGCAATTCGCCTCGAGCGCGGCCGACTGGTAGACGCCATGGCGGACAGCCAATCCTGGCTGCATGGTAAGAAATACGCCATCTACGGTGATCCCGACTTCGTTCACGCAATGGCCCGCTTTGTCATGGAGACCGGCGGCGAGCCAACCCATTGCCTCGCCACCAATGGCACCTCGGCATGGGAAGCCGATTTGAAGAAGCTGCTAGCATCCTCGCCTTTCGGCAAGGCTGCCCAGGTTTGGGCGGGCAAGGACCTGTGGGCGCTGCGCTCGCTGCTCTTTACCGAGCCGGTGGACCTTTTGATCGGCAATTCCTACGGCAAGTACCTGGAGCGCGACACCGGAACGCCGCTGATCCGGCTGATGTTTCCGATCTTCGATCGGCACCATCATCACCGCTTTGCGCTCTTTGGCTACCAGGGCGCGTTGCGCGTGCTGACGACGATCCTCGACAAGATCTTCGACAAACTCGATCGCGAGACGAGCGAGACGGGTGTGACGGATTATTCCTATGACCTCACGCGCTAAGAGCCGTGGCCGGCTTTTCGCCGAGGCCATTCCTTGCCCAATGGACTGGGGAGGCTGAGCGATGTCCTCCCTCAGCGCCAAAATCAAGGACGCCTTCGATGAGCCCGCCTGCGATAAGAACCGTGGCAAAGATGCCAAGGCGCGCAAGGAGGGCTGCTCGAAGTCGCTGACACCAGGGGCGGCAGCCGGCGGCTGCGCCTTTGACGGAGCCAAGATCGTCCTGCAGCCGATCACCGACGTTGCGCATCTGGTCCATGCGCCGCTCGCCTGCGAGGGCAATTCTTGGGACAACCGTGGTGCGGTTTCGTCAGGGCCGACCTTGTGGCGGACAAGCTTCACGACCGACCTCACCGAACTCGACCTGGTGATGGGGCAGGGCGAGCGGAAACTCTTCAAGGCGATCCGCGAGATCAAGCACACATACGCGCCGCCGGCGATCTTCGTCTACTCAACTTGCGTAACGGCGCTGATCGGTGACGACATCGAGGCCGTGTGCAAACGCGCCACGGAAAAGTTCGGTTTGGCCGTGGTGCCGATCAATGCGCCTGGCCTGGCAGGCTCCAAGAACCTCGGCAACAAGCTCGCCGCCGAGGCGTTGCTCGATCATGTCATCGGCACGGTCGAACCCGACGACCCCGGGCCCTACGACATCAACATCCTTGGCGAATTCAACCTCTCGGGCGAATTCTGGCTTGTAAAGCCGCTCCTCGATCGGCTCGGCATCCGGGTGCGCGCCTGCATTCCCGGCGATGCGCGTTACCGCGACATTGCTTCCGCGCACCGCGCCCGGGCGGCAATGATCGTGTGCTCGACCGCGCTGATCAGTCTTGCCCGCAAGATGGAGGAGCGCTGGGACATCCCGTTCTTCGAGGGCTCCTTCTATGGCATCTCCGACACATCGCAAGCTCTTCGCAACCTTGTCAGGCTGCTGGTGAGGAAGGGCGCCGATCCGGAGATCCTCGAGCGCACGGAGACGCTGATCGCGCAGCAGGAGGCGATCGCGTGGAAGAAACTCGAATCCTACCGGCAAAGGCTCCAAGGCAAGCGCGTGCTGCTCAACACAGGCGGTGTGAAGTCCTGGTCGGTTGTCCGTGCGCTGATGGAGATCGGAATCGAGATCGTCGGCACCTCGGTCAAGAAATCTACGGTGCAGGACAAGGAGCGCATCAAACAAGTTCTCAAGCACGACAAGCATATGTTCGAATACATGGCTGCGCGCGAGCTGTACGCCATGCTCTCTGAACACAGGGCCGATATCATGCTGTCGGGCGGTCGCACGCAATTCATTGCGCTCAAGGCCAAGACGCCCTGGCTCGATATCAACCAGGAGCGCCAGCACCCTTATGCCGGCTATGCCGGCATGGTGGAACTCGTACGCCAGATCGACCTCGCCATTCACAATCCGGTCTGGTCTCAGGTGCGCCAGCCGGCCCCGTGGGATTGCCAGCCTGATCTAAAAGACGAACTGCCATGCACGAAGAAGGAGTCCGGGCACCTGTTCGATGAATTCGCCGGCGCGACGGCACACGAGTTCAGCGAGTGTTGAGGCGACCGATGGCCCGCATCCTTCCCCAGACCAAATCCGCGGCGGTGAACCCGCTGAAGTCGTCGCAGCCGCTGGGTGCCGCCTTTGCCTTTCTTGGGGTCGACGGCGCGATGCCGCTGTTCCACGGCAGCCAGGGATGCACAAGCTTCGCGCTCGTGCTCTTCGTACGGCACTTCAAAGAAACGATTCCATTGCAGACAACAGCGATGGATGAGGTGGCGACCATCCTCGGCGCTGCCGACCATCTTGAAGAAGCCATCCTCAACCTCAAGAACCGCACGAAGCCAAAGCTGATCGGGGTGTGCACGACCGCGCTGGTGGAGACGCGTGGCGAAGATTGCGCGAGTGATATTGCGAACATCAAGCTGAAGCACACGCAAGAGCTTGCGGGTACGGAGGTCGTGCTGGCCAACACGCCGGATTTTGACGGCGCGATCGAAGAGGGCTGGGCCAAGGCAGTCACCGCAATGATCAAAGGGATTACAGGCTCGGGCGAACGTGCGCGGCAGCCGAAGAAGATCGCGATCCTGCCCGGATGCAACCTCACTGTCGCCGACATCGAGCATATGCGTGACATGGTTGAAAGCTTTGGGCTCAAGCCGGTTATTCTGCCCGACATTTCAGGCTCGCTCGACGGTACGGTTCCTGACCGCTGGGTAGCGACCACATACGGCGGCACCAGCGTCGAAGACATTCGCGAGTTGGGCACGGCCATGCAATGCATCGCCATCGGTGAGCACATGCGCCGCCCGGCGAAAGCGCTGCACGGGTTGACCGGCGTGCCTTACGTGTTGTTCCAGTCACTGACTGGGCTGCAGGACACGGACCGCTTCGTGTCGCTGCTGTCTGCGATTTCGGGCGCGGCGGTACCGGCCCGCGTGCGCCGGCGCCGGGCGCAATTGCAGGACGCGATGCTCGACGGACATTTCCATTTCGGCGGCAAGAAAATTGCCATCGCTGCCGAACCAGACCAGCTGTTCCAACTTGCGACCTTCTTTGCTGGCCTCGGCTCCGAGATAGCCGCGGCCGTCACAACGACCGACAGGTCTAAAATTCTCGAGAAAGTCCCGGCGGTTTCGGTTCAGATCGGCGATCTCGGCGATCTGGAAAGTCTTGCCGTCGGTGCTGACCTGCTTGTCACGCATTCGCACGGGCGCCAAGCATCGGAGCGGCTCCGAATTCCGCTCATGCGCATCGGGTTCCCGGTCTTCGATCGACTAGGCAGCCAGCACAAGCTCGCAATTCTCTATCAGGGCACCCGCGACATGATCTTCGAGGTCGCCAGCATCTTCCAGGCCAACCAACACGCGCCCACTCCTGAGGCGCTTGATCCACTCCGTAATCGAGAAATATCACGATGAACGCTGTTCGCCGCCTCTCGCTGGTCAGTAGTGAGGTTTTCGCCCCGATGCCTGAACGACGTAAGGGCGCATTGCGCGTTGCGATCGCCACTCAGGACATGCAGGACCTCAACGCCCATTTCGGGTCGGCCAGGCGCTTTGCTGTCTACGACGTGACGCGCGAGGAATGGAATCTCGTAGAAGCCGTGGCCTTCGATGACGTGTCCGATGAAAGCGGGGAGCATCGGGCCGAGCGCGATGATCGCATCACGCCAAAGGTGGATGCGCTCAAGGGCTGTCAGATCCTGTTTTGTCTGGCAATTGGCGGCCCTTCGGCAGCCAAGCTTGTCGCGGCAAAAATCCACCCGATCAAAGTGGCGGAGCCCCAATCGATCCCACAGGTGCTCTTGCGCACGCAGATGATGCTCAGGACGTGTCCTCCGCCTTGGCTGCGCAAGGTGCTGGCGCGAGCGGGCATTGCCGAAAAGAAACCGTCCTTCGAGGACGAGGACTGAAAAGAGGAGGACGCCAATGCCTGACCCCGCAATCCCCCCAGCTGTCGCCGAAGACGAGGCGGCTCTTTGCACCCCGTTCGTCAAATGCCTCGTGCGGCTGATCCGTTCTCAGGATTCCTATGGCTCGTGGGAACGCAAAGCGGACGCTGAGCTGCTGGGCGACTTCATCATTACCAAGGAACAGCGCCGAGGGATCCCAATCATCGGAGATCCCGATCCCGACGTGCTGTGGAGGCTCGACAAGTACTACGCCGCCATCGGGCTTGCGATCGAGGAGCGCTGCGGCCTTATGGCATCGCCGATGATCCAGGTGAGCCATGAGGGTTTTGGTCGGGTGCTTTTCACGACCGGACGGCTGGTCGTTTTGTCCAAAACGCTGCGCGATGTCCACCGGTTTGGCTTCGAGACGCTCCTGAAGCTCGCCACGGCCGGTACGAAGCTGGTCGACGATGCGATTTCAGTCATCGAAACCTTTCCCCACGTGGCGCTGGCATGATGGGCGCGATTTTCGAGAAAGGCCATCATGACGGACCCGAGAAACTATGTTGGCCAGTCCCCTCGATCCAGGGACTCGAGGCCGACCAGGTTGTTGGGGTATCGCCGATGAAGAAGCCGCTGGTCCTGATCTGCTCGCAAGATGCCGAGTTCTATCTGCTCTACAGCCACATACTGGAGGTTGACGGTTTCAGCAGTGAGACGGCAGACGGCGCGAAGGCTGCGCTGGCCTTGGCCGAACAACGGGAGCTTCAGGCCGTAGTGCTGGATTGCGACCCAGCCAGCATAAACGGGTCCGCAATTTGCGCCCACCTCAAGCGGGAACCGCGCACCACCGACCTGCCTATCATCGCCCTGATCGCGCCTGGCGCCGAGCACCAGCACCTCGATCTCTTGAAGGCAGGCGTTGAGAGCTTTGTGCGGCCGGTGGCTCCGGCCAAGCTGCTCGACTGCCTGCGGGCGAGGCTCGGGCTGACCAAGCGTGGTCCGAACGGGGTTGAAAACGACAGTTGGATTTGTTGTGGAGGCCTGGAGATGAAGCTCGATGCCCATCGGGTTCGCGGTAATGGCCACGACATCCATCTCGGACGGATCGATTTCAACGTGCTGCGGCTTATGATTGAGGCCCCCGGCAAGGTCTTCAGCCGGGACGAGCTTATCGGGGCGGCCTGGCTGCCCAACATTCATGTCGGTGCACGCACCGTCGATGTCCATATCAGCCGAATCAGGAGGGCGCTGAAAACGGCCTTGCCCGGCAGCGTCATTCGCACCGTCAGGTCGGCCGGCTACTCGCTCGAGAAGCCGGACGACTGAAATCGGTGATCGAACGTGGTGCCGCTCTCTCTTCCTCCTGAGAGCGGTGTTGCCGCTTTGAGGCGCTCCTAACGAAGACCAGGAGAAGCAGGCAAATGGAATTTAAAAGCATATTCAGTGTGACGGGTGCTGATCATTCTGATGAGGACCTCACAACAGCTGCCGGACTGTGTGCCGAGGTCGGCGCGCACCTATCGGTACTCATTATACCGCCTCCATTGCTCTTGATGTCGTCTCCGCCCCCCGAATGGAATACAGGACGTGCACAGGCAATTGCAGTACCGAACTATCGATTTCAGCAAATCGAGAAATTTTCACAGGACGTGACCAGAATGGAAAGACGGTCCGCGGATATCCTCAAAAGGCTGAAAGCTATGTCGCTTTCCTGTGACGTTGACACCGACTATTGCGATCCGGCTAGCCTCGGTGAAGTGGCACGACAGCGGGCGCTCTGCGCTGACCTGACGATCGTTGGAGGAGACCTCCTCAACGATGAGACTCTCGGACCTCCTGTTGTCAACGGCTGCTTGTTCGATAGCGGAAAGCCGGTGCTCATCGTGCCGAAGGGCGTTAAGGCGACGCTGTCGCCTCGACGCGTGCTGGTCGGCTGGGATTCGCGTGTAGAGGCCTCGCGTGCGGTTCGGGAAGCTCTTAGTATCCTATCCGCTGCCAAGGAAGTCTGTGTCGCTATGGTCGATCCAAAGGCGCAAAACAACGGGAAAGGCGCGCAGTCTGGAGCTGACATCGCTGCCTATCTTACTCGGCACGGTGCTCGGGTCTCCGTTGACCTGCTTAAGAGCGCCGGCAAATCGGCGGGCACAGTGCTGACCCAGCACGCGAACGACATCTGTGCTGACATGATGGTTATGGGTGCTTATGGCAGCCGTGGGCTGCGTGAGCGGATTTTCGGCGGTCCGCCGAGCTGGAGCTTTGGGAAGACCACATTGCCGCTGTTTTTGGCTCGCTGATCAGCTCCGTAGGAACACCGATCAGGTCGTAGGACCGCCAACCAGTCCGAAGTCGTCGTCGGTTACCGGTCGGATTGCGGAGACATGGCTGGATCCGCGAACATCTTGCGACGCTTGTCAGAGCCAAACCGGACGCCTCGACTGCTTCACGACGCTCTCGTGAACCAACTCGTGCGAGATCGTCCGCAACGGGCAGTAAAGACGAACGGCTGCAGCAGACCGCAGCCAAGCCACAGGGCGGGTGTACCAGGAGACCCCGCCTCGTGCGCGAACCCTGTTGGAAGGCCCCTTATCAGTACCCGGACGCGCGTCAAATCGGCGGCTGTCCCTGTCAGCCTGCGGTGTGCAAGGGCCGCTGCCGCGGAGCTTCCCCTGCCCGATCGTCGGGCGTGCGACAATGTCGGATTCCAGACGAGCTGGAACTGCGCGAACTCGTTGGTTTGACAGGTCTTTATCCGGCACGCCGCATGCATGGGAGTCTCCGAAAGCATTAAGAGCCGTTATCCATGGTTACGCCCCTCGAAAGAAAGAGCCGCTTCCGTCGTGGCAGGGAAACAGCCACTCCTGGGGTGGAGGCCGGCGCTAGAAGCCGCCGTAAGATCCGGAAGAGCCGCGCGACAGCATCACACACTTTCCTTCTGCTCTTGGGTTCGGATCACGCCGCGCCGCTGTCGATGCCGCCGACATTGAGCCCAAGACCTGGAAGGCGGCACACGCTTTTGCTGTCCTCTCAGTCGGGACCGCGGCTCAAGCATGCCTGTGAGGTTCGCATTGCTCAATGCCCGGCAATCGACGTCAACATGCCGCTGAGTTGGAAAACACTCCTAGAGGAGTAAGGATAAGTGGACCTCTTTTGTATTGGTGTGGGTGCTGGACCATCTAATTTGAGCCTTGCGTGTCAGATACAGGAAGAGATTGCGCAAGGGGCACTGTTCCTGGACCGGGAGGTCGATTTCCGAGGACATCCAGGCAGCGCTTTCGATTGCGCGGAGCTCCAGGTCGGCCACTTCCAGGATCTGGTTACTCTGGTCAATCCGCGATCAGCCTACACATTCGTAAACTACCTCCACGAGAACGGGCGTCTTTACAATTTCCTCAATGCGCAATTTCACGGGGTGCTTAGAGCCGAGTTCGCCCAATATCTCAACTGGGCGTTCCAGAAGAATCCGCTTGTCCGTGGCGGCGAGGCCGTTCGCGAAATCCGCTTTGACGGCGAGTTTCGCGTGCGGACGGACAACGCGGTCCTTGATGCAAGAAACCTCGTCATCGACATAGGCAAGCAGGCGCAAATTCCGCCTCAGTTTCATGGCTGGACTGGACCCAACCTGTTCCACTCATCTGAGTTGGCCCACATCAATCCTGAGGTGCAAAAAAAGCATGTCTGCGTTGTTGGCGGCGGACAGTCGGGAGCCGAGCTGCTACTGCACCTTGTCGGCCGGCCGAAAGAACGGCGGCCCGCGGCGATCACATGGGTCTTGACGCGCGAGATGCCTTTCGACGACCACGCGTTCACAAACGGGCTGTTCACGCCATGCTTCTCGGATCGTTTTGCTGCGATGAGCGAGGTGCATCGACAGCTGTTCCTGCGGCGTTTCGCGCTTGCCTCCGAGGGCATTTCAGAAAGCAAGTTGCGCGCGGTCTATCAGGCGCTCTACCACCACGCCTTTCTCGAGCCACACCAATGCGAGATCACATTGCGGCCAAGTTGCAACGTGTCGCGCTGCATCAATGCCGGAGCAGGGCACAGGCTCACGCTGCAACGCGGCTTGGACAACATCGGAGAAGTAACCGCCGATATCGTCATCCTGGCCACCGGGTACGAGAAACCGCTGCCGGGTTTCCTAGAACCGATCGCAGATCGCCTCGAACAGATCGGCAATGAGCTCGCCATCGGCGAGGATTTTTCGGTGTACTGGGACGGACCGCGAGACCGACGCCTTTTCGTTCAGAACGCCTGCCTTGGACAGCGCGGGCTGGCTGATCCGAACTTTGGGCTGCTGGCCTGGCGAGCGCGCCGCATCCTTGACAGCCTTCTGCGGCGCGCGCCATGCGCCAATCCCGAGCATCTAGGGTTCATCAACCGTCCCTTGACGGAGTGCTGGCCCGACCTCGGAGTCGAACAAATGGGCAGCGGGATATGATTCGTCGATATTGATGATCGGCGGTGGCATTCAGGAAAGATTTCCGCCTCTGGCGGCAAAAGCGGGACGAGCAATATTCCTACGGCGTCAGATCGCTCTGCTCGCGCTTGAGCAAGGTAGCGTCGCGCGACTCCTGCTTGGCGTGAAACAGCAAAGGGCATTCAATCACGATGCAGCTTTACGTGCTGTCGGGCTCAACGCCACGTGGATCGAGCCCAACGCCGCCGTTGGCAACCGCGACGCGAATTATGACGCCGGGCCACATGCGGCGGTGGCTGCAAGGGTACCGAGCCTCTCCCGCACTTTCGACCCCATCGCCGAAGTGCGACTACTCCAGGACGCCGAAGCCGGTCTTATCGCCAGCGGGCCAGCCAAACTCTCACCTTCCTAAACGGCAGCCGCTAAGGTGAGCCGTCGAAAGCCGACATTCAGGTTAACGTCAGCTGGCCGTGTTAGGGCTCGCTTATTCAAGGCGGTACCGGCGCTTGCCGAAGCTAAGAAGGGTTGGCATGCCCTTTGCCGTGCTTGATGTGCGGCAACACGGTGAGAGCTCCGCTGAAGCAAGCGAGAGGGAGCAATGCCCTCGAGACCGTGTCCGATTTTGACTGGAAAATATTCCGCGACAAAAGAGACGAAAGGTGTGGAATGACTTTGGACACCAAGATGGAACTGCGTATGGGGTCCCCGGCTCCTGCGCTGAAAGTGGAGAACTGGCTGCGTGGCGAGCCCCTCACGAGCCTTCGGCCCGGCAAGGTCTACCTCGTTGAATTTTGGGCGACTTGGTGCCGACCATGTGTCCACGCCATGCCCCATTTGATCGAACTGCAGGAGAAATATAAAGACAGCGGATTTGAGATTATCGGAGTCGCAGCTTGCGAAAAGGCTGCAACCGCGGACGAAGCGCGGACCAACGTGGATGCCTGGCTGACCGAGAAGTTCCCGAATCTGAATTATCGGACAGCGTTCGATTGCACTGGCGAAATGAAAAAGCTCTGGCTGGAACCCAGCTCTTCGTTCGGGATTCCCACCTCGTTCGTGGTCGACCGCGACGGCCACATCGCTTATATCGGCCACCCGGCACCTCTCGATGACGTTTTGCCGAAAGTCCTTAACGGCAGCTGGCGCAGCAGCTATGAAGCGAAAGCCGTCGATGCAAAGCGAATCTCGCGTGTGCGCGAATCGTCGCTGAGTCAGCCGATATACGCCAAACTTGGGCCGGCGATGCAGGACGAGGATTGGGCAGCGGCACTATTGGCCATCGAAGAAGGCCTCGCCGTGATGCCAGACTCTTTTGATTTTCGGCGGGTTCATGCGGATATTCTGCTTCACAAGCTGCGCGACATCAAAACCGGCTTGCCGCTTATGCGCGAATTGGTCGAGGACGCGATCAACAAAAAGTTCGAAGCGATGTCTTGGGTGGTGATGGCGCTGAACCAACTCTTCCATCCCACGATCGACAACTCCCATCTTCCGCATGATGATCGCTTTGCGATGGGCAAGGAGCTCTCCGAACAGATCCTGGAACTTAATCCTCCGCAAGGCGATGGAGACTTTAAATTCGGGTGTTACTTTCCGGTCGCTCAGTATTATTACGAGAGCGGCAACAAGGACCGGGCGATCGAGTTGATCGAGGTGGCAATCAAATCGCTGGACCATTCGGAGCCAGTGCCGGACCAAACCAAACAGCGCTACCTCACCTCGTTGCTCCAAGCCCTGGCCAACTACACGGGTGAGCCTGCCTGTCACGCGGGTCTCTGTGTGGCTCCGCAAAACAAGACTTCCGAAACTCAAAACGCTGTCACTTCCTGAGCAAGGATCGCGAAGGGCATGACAATTGGAATTGAACACCGGCAAATCCGCCCGCCCAGGCGCACTTCGCAGCAATAACGTCGATGCCGCAAAAGTGCGCGGCTTGCGGCAGGTGGAATTTCCATTGCGTTTACCTCGGGTCGAACCGCGGCGCAGGCGTTCGCGCCGCGGTGAAAGGTCTCGCATTGGTGGACGTGCTCGAGGTCGGCCACGGGACACTGTTGCGTGGGATCGGCTCGCCCAAGCCATTCCCCGCCCACGCAAGCGCCCGAACCACACATCGCAGAAAAAGAGATCGTCCTTCAAGAGGAGTACTGAAATTGGGGAAAAGCGAAATTCCTCATGAACCGGTTGGCCCTGCTGTCCACGGGGACGACGAGGCCCTTGCTTCCCCGTTCGTCAAATGCCTCCTGCGGCTCATTCGTACTCAGGATTCCTTCGGCTTATG
>NZ_JARTVR010000031.1:0-18892 GCF_029625735.1 Mesorhizobium sp. WSM4935
GTCTTGCCATGATCGACGTGACCGATCGTGCCAATGTTCACATGCGGCTTGGTGCGCTCGAATTTACCTTTTGCCATGTGATCTCTCCATTCCTGCCTGCCCGTGCGGGCCTTGAATTAAGGTCTCGTGCAACCCGCTCGAGTTACGCGTATTTCTTCTGAACTTCCTGGGCGACCGCGGTCGGAACCGGTTCGTAGTGGTCGAACTGCATCGTGTACTGGGCGCGGCCCTGCGACATCGAACGCAGATTGTCGACGTACTTGAACATGTTCGCGAGCGGCACCATCGCGTTGATGACGACGGCAACGCCGCGCGCTTCCTGACCCTGGATCTGGCCACGGCGGCCGTTGAGGTCGCCGATGACGCCGCCGACATAATCTTCCGGCGTCACGACCTCGACCTTCATGATCGGCTCCAGCAGCTGCACGCCGAGGCGCGGAGCGGCTTCCTTGAAGCAGGCTCGGGAGGCGATTTCGAACGCCAGCACCGAGGAGTCGACGTCGTGGAAGGCGCCGTCGATGAGGGTCGCCTTGACGCCGATCATCGGGAAGCCGGCGAACGGGCCGGAACCCATGACGCTCTGGATACCCTTCTCGACGCCCGGGATGTATTCCTTCGGAACCGCACCGCCGACGATCTTGGACTCGAACACAAACTCTTCGCTCTCGGTGTTCGGCTCGAACAGGATCTTGACGCGGGCGAACTGGCCGGTACCGCCAGTCTGCTTCTTGTGCGTGTAGTCCTGCTCGTGCGTGCGGGTGATCGTCTCGCGATAGGCCACCTGCGGGGCACCGACATTGGCTTCCACCTTGAACTCGCGGCGCATGCGGTCGACGATGATGTCGAGATGCAGCTCGCCCATGCCGGCGATGATGGTCTGGCCCGATTCCTCGTCGGTCTTGACGCGGAAGGACGGATCCTCGGCCGCCAGGCGATGCAGCGCGAGGCCCATCTTTTCCTGGTCGTTCTTGGTCTTCGGCTCGATGGCGATCTGGATAACCGGATCGGGGAATTCCATGCGCTCGAGGATGACCGGGTGCAGCGGATCGCAGAGCGTATCGCCGGTGGTCGTGTCCTTGAGGCCTGCCAGCGCAACGATGTCGCCGGCATAGGCTTCCTCGATGTCGGCGCGCGAGTTGGCATGCATCTGCAGCATGCGGCCGATGCGCTCCTTCTTGCCCTTCACCGTGTTGTCGAGCGAGGTGCCCTTGGTGAGCTTGCCCGAATAGATGCGGGCGAAGGTCAGCGAACCGACGAACGGGTCGTTCATGATCTTGAACGCCAGCATCGACAGCGGCTCGTTGTCATCGGCATGACGCTCGATCTCGGCGTCGGTCTTGGCGTCGACGCCCTTGATGGCCGGCACGTCGATCGGCGACGGCAGGTATTCGACGACGGCGTCGAGCAGCGGCTGCACGCCCTTGTTCTTGAAGGCCGAGCCGCAGAACATCGGGAAGAACTTGACCGCGATGGTGCCCTTGCGGATCAGCGCGCGGATCTCGTCATTCGACGGCATGTTGCCTTCGAGGTAGTTCTCGAGCGCGGTCTCGTCCATTTCGACGGCGGCTTCGATCATCTTCTCGCGATACTGCGCGGCCTTTTCCTTGAGGTCGGCCGGGATCTCGACGACATCCCAGGCGGCGCCCAGGGTCTCGTCACGCCACACAAGCGCGTTCATCTCGACGAGGTCGACGACGCCCTTGAACTCGGTCTCGGCGCCGATCGGCAACTGCATGACGACGGCCTGCGCACCGAGGCGCGAGCCGATCATGTCCACCGAGCGGTAGAAGTCGGCACCGATCTTGTCCATCTTGTTGCAGAAGATCATGCGCGGCACGTGGTACTTGTCGGCCTGGCGCCACACGGTCTCGGTCTGCGGCTCAACACCGGCATTGGCGTCGAGCAGCGCGATAGCGCCGTCGAGCACGCGCAGCGAACGCTCGACCTCGATGGTGAAGTCGACGTGTCCGGGGGTATCGATGATGTTGAAGCGGCGCATCTTGCCGTCGCGACCCTTCCAGAAGGTCGTGGTCGCGGCCGACGTGATGGTGATGCCGCGTTCCTGCTCCTGCTCCATCCAGTCCATGGTGGCAGCGCCGTCATGGACTTCGCCGATCTTGTGCGACTTGCCCGTGTAGTACAGGACGCGCTCGGTCGTCGTCGTCTTGCCGGCGTCGATATGCGCCATGATACCGAAATTGCGGTAGTCTTCGATTTTGTATTCGCGGGCCATGGGAGGTGCCTCTCAGTCTCTTTCGCGTTACCAGCGGTAATGCGCGAAGGCGCGGTTGGCTTCCGCCATCTTGTGGGTGTCTTCACGCTTCTTGACGGCGGTGCCGCGGTTGTTGGCCGCGTCCATCAGCTCGCCCGAGAGGCGGTCGACCATAGTGGTCTCGTTGCGGTTGCGGGCCGCGGCGATCAGCCAGCGGATCGCCAGCGCCTGACGGCGCTCGGGGCGCACATCGACCGGAACCTGGTAGGTGGCGCCGCCAACGCGACGCGAGCGCACTTCCACATGCGGCGCGACATTGTCGAGCGCCTGATGGAAGACGGTGACCGGCTCCTGCTTGGTCTTGGCCTGGACCTGGTCCAGGGCGCCGTAGACGATGGTCTCGGCAACCGACTTCTTGCCGTCATACATGACGGCGTTCATGAACTTGGTGACGACGAGATCGCCGAACTTGGGGTCCGGATTGATCTCTCGCTTTTCTGCACTGTGACGACGGGACATGGGAAACCCTTACTTCGGACGCTTGGCGCCGTATTTCGAACGACGCTGCTTGCGGTTCTTCACACCCTGCGTGTCGAGCACGCCGCGGATGATGTGGTAGCGGACGCCCGGCAGATCCTTGACGCGGCCGCCGCGGATCATGACCACCGAGTGCTCCTGAAGGTTGTGACCTTCGCCCGGGATGTAGCCGATCACTTCAAAGCCGTTGGTCAGGCGAATCTTGGCCACCTTGCGCAGCGCCGAGTTCGGCTTCTTCGGCGTCGTGGTGTAGACGCGCGTGCAGACGCCCCGCTTCTGCGGGTTCTGCTGCATGGCCGGGACCTTGTTGCGCTTCACCGGCGCCAGGCGCGGCTTGCGGATCAGCTGGTTGACGGTAGGCATTAAACCCTCTTGTGTCTCAATTCCGTGTCTGCCCTGTCAGGGCCGCTCAAAGCGTCATTTCCATACGCAAATTCGGGCAACACACCGCGTCTCGCGGTCCTGCCCGAACAAATTGCAGAGGAAGCGGAACCCGCTTCATGCGCGCCGGAGATGTCTTTTCGCTCGTAAAACGAACCCTGTTTGAGACAAACTCCAAAGCGCGTCGCCTCGGAAAGGCAAGTCTCACATCGGTTCTGA
This sequence comes from Mesorhizobium sp. WSM4935, assembly GCF_029625735.1. NCBI lineage: Bacteria > Pseudomonadati > Pseudomonadota > Alphaproteobacteria > Hyphomicrobiales > Phyllobacteriaceae > Mesorhizobium > Mesorhizobium sp. WSM4935. The sequence goes on from NZ_JARTVR010000031.1 coordinate 3,350, forward strand.
CGGGGCGGCTTCTACTCGCAAGGCCGATGTCCGTCAACCCCGCAACGGCAAATATTGCGGTCAATTCGGGGCTGGGCAGCCATGCGAAAAGCGCATGTAATTTTCTTGCGTCTTTTTTCAAGGGCAAGGAAGAAAGTGACCGGCTTGCGGCTGTCTTCCCGGCCCGCTTCGTGCCAAAAGGCGGCTTGAACCGGACAATCTCCCGGCAAATGAGGAATCAGCCCGTGAACGACAATGAAGAACGGCCGGTCACCATCATCACCGGACGGGTCTGGCGCAAGAAAGGCGGCAAGCCGGAAGGCGTGCATGTGATGCTGGTGGCGCCCGACGATGATTCCGCCGTGCGCCGCGCGCTCGAATCGCTGGCCGCGGAAGGATTCGCGGAGGCCGAGCTCGACCAGATCGGCGACATGGAAGGCGAGCCCGACGAGGAGCCGCATCTGTCGGCCTATCAGGGCGCGCTCGAGGGCGAGGTCTCGATCGTCACCTTCGACGAGCCATCCTGAGCTCGCTGTCCGGCGCAACGTCCCTTCCCTGCTCCATCCGCCAACGATCCCCTACCTAGAAAGCCATTTCTTCCGGAGTTCCCATGACCAGCAATCCCATCCAGCTCGGCATCGTCGGCGTGGGCAAGATCGTGCGCGACCAGCATCTGCCGGCGGTCGCCAAGGACAGCGATTACCGGCTCGCCGCCGCGGCGAGCCGCCACGGCAAGGTCGACGGCATTGCGAACTACCCGACGATCGAAGCGATGCTTGCGGCCGAACCCGGCCTGGAGGCCGTCTCGCTCTGCATGCCGCCGCAGTTCCGCTACGACGCCGCGCGCACCGCGCTGGAAGCAAAGAAGCACGTGTTCCTCGAAAAGCCGCCGGGCGCCACGGTCAGCGAGGTCGAGCATCTCAAGGCGCTGGCCGAAAAGAACGGCGTCTCGCTCTTTGCCAGCTGGCATTCGCGTTACGCGCCGGCGGTGGAGGCCGCGCGCGCCTTCCTCGCCTCGGCCAGGCTGACCTCGGCCGCCATCAATTGGAAGGAAGACGTGCGCCGCTGGCATCCGAACCAGGAATGGATCTGGGAACCGGGCGGCTTCGGTGTCTTCGACCCGGGCATCAACGCACTGTCGATCGCCACCCACATCCTGCCGCCGATGTTCATCACCTCGGCCGTGCTCGACTTTCCCGAAAACCGTGCGGCACCGGTCGCGGCTCATGTTGCCTTCCGCACCTCCAACGGCTTGCCGGTGACGATGGAGCTCGACTGGCTGCAGACTGGTCCGCAGAGCTGGGACATCGTCGCCGAAACTGACAGGGGCAGGATGGTGCTTTCGGGCGGCGGCGCGAAGCTCGCCGTCGACGGCAAGATCATCCATGACGAACCGGAGGCCGAGTATCCGATGCTCTACAAGCGGTTCGCCCAGATCGTCCGCGCCGGGACTTCCGACGTCGACCTCGCGCCGCTGCAGCACGTGGCCGACGCATTCATGCTTGGCAAGCGCAACGTGGTCGAGGCGTTTTTCGACTGAGGCAGCGACAACGCGCCGAGGCGAACGGTACCCTCACTCGACGATTGCGATGGCAAAGCCGTCATAACCCTTGGCGCCAACGGTCTGGATGGCCGTGCCGTCCAGCCGCTTCTCGCCGCCGATGAAGGAAAACGCGGCGCGAGCGCCTTCGACATTGGCGTCGCCGCTGTTCTTTTTCAGGACCGCGCCGTCGCGGATGACGTTGTCGCAGACGATGACGGTGCCGGGGCGCGACAGCTTCATCGCCCAGTTCAGATAATTCGGGTTGTTGGGCTTGTCGGCGTCGATGAAGATCAGGTCGAACGCACCGGCATTCTCGTCCGCCAGCACGGCGAGCGATTGAAGCGCCGGACCGACCCGCAGGTCGACCTTGTCGGAAACCCCTGCCCGCTCGAAATTCGAGCGCGCGACCTTGGCATGGTGCGGGTCGAGCTCCAGCGTCACCACCTTGCCATCCGCCGGCAATCCCCTCGCCATGCAGATGGTCGAATAGCCGCCGAGCGTGCCGACCTCCAGCACCTTTTTCGCGCCGCGGATGCGCACCAGCAGCGACAGGAATTTGCCCTGCGCGGCCGAGACGTCGATCGCCGGCAGGCCCTCGTCGCGGTTGGCCTTGAGCACTGCGTCCAGCACGCGGTCCTCGCCGAAAAGAGACGAAACGATGTAGTCGTCGACAGCCGTCCAGGTCTTGCTGCTCATAGCTCTTCCTCGTTGATGAAGCCGAAATGCAAAAAAGGGGCCCGCGCGGGCCCCTTCTCTTCGTTTCTCATATCCATGCCGCTTACTGCGCGGCGTTAACCATGTCGGTCAGCATCGGCTCGGCGACCTCGACACCGGAGGCCTTGCGGCGCTCGTCGATGATGAGCTCGTCGCGCGAGGTGGCGATGCGCCGGATCTGGCTCATCGTGCCGCCGGTGCCGGCCGGAATCAGACGGCCGACGATGACGTTTTCCTTCAGGCCCTGCAGCATGTCGGTCTTGCCGGCAACCGCCGCCTCGGTGAGCACCCTGGTCGTCTCCTGGAAGGAGGCGGCCGAGATGAAGGACGGCGTCTGCAGCGAGGCCTTGGTGATGCCGAGCAGCACCGGCTGACCTTCGGCCGGCTTCTTGCCGTCCTCGATCAGGCGCTCGTTGACCTCTTCCAGCTCGATCACGTCGACATGGTCGCCCGGAATGTAGGTCGAGTCGCCCTGCGCGGTGATCTCGACCTTCTGCAGCATCTGGCGAACGATCACCTCGATGTGCTTGTCGTTGATCGACACGCCCTGCAGACGGTAGACCTCCTGGATCTCGTTGACGAGGTAAGAGGCCAGCGCCTCCACGCCCTTGATCGCCAGGATGTCGTGCGGCGCCGGGTTGCCGTCGAGGATGTAGTCGCCCTTCTCGATGACGTCGCCGTCCTGGAGATGGAACGGCTTGCCCTTCGGGATCAGGTACTCCACCGGCTCCAGCGTCGAGTCATGCGGCTCGATGATGATGCGGCGCTTGTTCTTGTAGTCGCGGCCGAAGCGGACCGTGCCATCGATCTCGGCGATGATGGCGTGATCCTTCGGACGGCGAGCCTCGAACAGTTCCGCAACACGCGGCAGACCACCGGTGATGTCCTTTGTCTTGGCGCTTTCCATCGGGATACGCGCAAGCACGTCGCCAGGCTTCACATGCGCGCCAGGCTCGACCGAGAGGATGGCCTCGACGGAGAGCAGGAAGCGCGCATCGCCGCCCTTCGACAGCTTGCCGACCTTGCCCTTGGCGTCCTGGATGACGATCGCGGGCTTCAGGTCGCTGCCGCGCGGCGTCGAACGCCAGTCGATGACCTCACGCTTGGTGATGCCGGTCGACTCGTCGGCCGTTTCCTGGACGGAGATGCCGTCGACCAGGTCCTCGAACGCCACGCGACCCTCGATTTCGGTGAGGATCGGGCGGGTGTAGGGATCCCACTCGGCGATACGCTGGCCGCGCTTCACCTTGTCGCCGTCGTCCACGAAGATGCGCGAACCATAGGCGACGCGATGCGTGGCGCGCTCCTTGCCGGTCTCATCGAGGATGAGAACCGCCATGTTGCGGCCCATGACCATCTGCTGGCCTTCCGAGTTGCGCACCACGTTGCGGTTGCGGATCTGGACCTTGCCCTCATAGGAGGCTTCAAGGAAGGAAGAATCCACCACCTGCGCCGTGCCGCCCATATGGAAGGTACGCATGGTGAGCTGGGTGCCCGGCTCGCCGATCGACTGCGCCGCGATGACGCCGACGGCCTCGCCCTGGTTGACGGGGGTGCCGCGGGCCAGGTCGCGTCCGTAGCAGACGGCGCACACGCCGGTCCTGACCTCGCAGGTCAGCGCCGAACGGATGCGGACCGACTGCACGCCGGCCTTTTCGATCTGCTCCACATCGCGCTCGTCCATCAGCTTGCCGGCCTTGACCAGCACCTCGCCGGTCACCGGATGGTTGATGTCGTCGAGCGCGGTGCGGCCCAGCACGCGCTGGCCGACCGAGGCGACGATCTGGCCGGCATCGACGATCGGCTGCATGGTGAGGCCCTTGTCGGTGCCGCAATCCAGCGAATTGACGATGCAGTCCTGCGCCACGTCGACGAGGCGGCGGGTGAGGTAACCCGAGTTCGCCGTCTTCAAGGCGGTGTCGGCCAGACCCTTGCGGGCGCCGTGGGTCGAGTTGAAGTACTCGAGCACGGTGAGGCCTTCCTTGAAGTTCGAGATGATCGGCGTCTCGATGATTTCACCCGAGGGCTTGGCCATCAGGCCGCGCATGCCGGCGAGCTGACGCATCTGGGTGGGCGAACCACGCGCACCCGAATGCGACATCATGTAGATCGAGTTCATCGGCTTCTGACGGCCGTTTTCCTCGAATTCCACCGCCTTGATGCGCGCCATCATCTCGTCGGCGACCTTTTCCGAGCACTTGGCCCAGGCGTCGACGACCTTGTTGTATTTCTCGCCCTGCGTGATCAGGCCGTCATTGTACTGCTGCTCGTATTCCTTGGCCAAAGCCTCGGTGTCGGAAACAAGCTTCAGCTTGGTGTCCGGAATGACCATGTCGTCCTTGCCGAACGAAATGCCGGCACGGCAGGCATGGGCAAAGCCGAGCGCCATGATGCGGTCGCAGAAGATAACCGTCTCCTTCTGACCGCAATGGCGGTAGACGGTGTCGATCATCTTGGAGATGTTCTTCTTGGTCATCTCCTGGTTGGCGATGTCATACGGAACGTTGACGTTCTTCGGCAGAAGCTCGCCGATGATCATGCGGCCAGGCGTGGTGTCGTAGATCTTCGACACGACGTTGCCTTCGGCATCGACGGTGCGGAAGCGGCCCTTGATCTTGGCGTGCAGCGTCACGGCCTTGGTCTCCAGCGCGTGCTGGAGTTCGCCCATGTCGGCAAACACCATGCCTTCGCCCGGCTCGTTCTGGTTGACGATCGAGAGATAGTAGAGACCGAGAACCATGTCCTGCGACGGCACGATGATCGGCGCGCCCGAGGCCGGGTGCAGGATGTTGTTGGTCGACATCATCAGCACGCGGGCTTCGAGCTGCGCTTCCAAGGACAGCGGTACGTGGACCGCCATCTGGTCGCCGTCGAAGTCGGCGTTGAAGGCAGTGCAGACCAGCGGATGCAGCTGGATCGCCTTGCCTTCGATCAGGGTCGGCTCGAACGCCTGGATGCCGAGGCGGTGCAGCGTCGGCGCGCGGTTCAACAGCACCGGATGCTCGCGGATGACCTCGTCGAGGATATCCCAAACCTCCGGACGCTCCTTCTCGACCAGCTTCTTCGCCTGCTTGACGGTCGAGGAGAAACCCTTGGCGTCGAGACGGGCGTAGATGAAGGGCTTGAAGAGCTCGAGCGCCATCTTCTTCGGCAGGCCGCACTGATGCAGCTTCAGCTCCGGACCGGTCACGATAACCGAGCGGCCGGAATAGTCCACGCGCTTGCCGAGCAGGTTCTGGCGGAACCGGCCCTGCTTGCCCTTGAGCATGTCGGACAGAGACTTCAGCGGGCGCTTGTTGGCGCCGGTGATGACGCGGCCGCGCCGGCCGTTGTCGAACAGCGCGTCGACGGCTTCCTGCAGCATGCGCTTCTCGTTGCGCACGATGATGCCGGGCGCGCGCAGCTCGATCAGCCGCTTCAGGCGGTTGTTGCGGTTGATGACGCGGCGATAGAGATCGTTAAGGTCGGAGGTGGCGAAACGGCCGCCGTCCAGCGGGACGAGCGGGCGCAGGTCCGGCGGGATCACCGGCACCACCTTCATGATCATCCATTCCGGACGGTTGCCGGATTCCATGAAGTTTTCGACGACCTTGAGCCGCTTCAGGTACTTCTTCTGCTTGAGCTCGGACGTGGTCGAAGCCAGCTCCGTACGCAGGTCGCCGGCGATCTTCTCCAGGTCCATGCCGGCAAGCAGGTCATGGATGGCTTCGGCGCCGATCATGGCGGTGAAGCTATCCTCGCCATACTCGTCGACGGCAAGCATGTACTCCTCCTCGCTGAGGAGCTGGTTTTCCTTCAGCGCGGTGAGGCCCGGCTCGGTGACGATGTAGTTCTCGAAGTAGAGCACGCGCTCGATGTCCTTGAGGGTCATGTCGAGCAGCGTGCCGATGCGCGAAGGCAGCGACTTCAGGAACCAGATATGGGCGACGGGCGCGGCGAGCTCGATATGGCCCATGCGCTCGCGGCGAACGCGCGACAGCGTGACTTCGACGCCGCACTTTTCGCAGATGACACCCTTGTACTTCATGCGCTTGTACTTGCCGCACAGGCACTCATAGTCCTTGATCGGGCCAAAAATGCGCGCGCAGAACAGGCCGTCACGCTCCGGCTTGAAGGTGCGGTAGTTGATGGTCTCCGGCTTCTTGATCTCGCCGAACGACCAGGACAGAATCTTCTCTGGGCTGGCAAGCGAGATCCGGATGGAATCGAACACCTGCGCAGGCGCCTGCGGGTTGAAGAGATTCATGACCTCTTGGTTCATGCCGTTCTCCTTTTCGGGGTCCTCGATAACCCCTTCAATCGATCGCGGACGATTTGTCCGCAGACTGGCCGGTCAAACCGACCGCAGATTTCTTGGTTGAGCATGACCTTGTCCGAAAACCGGCGGTCCACTTTTCGGGGTCATGCTCGGGGCGCGCCGCAATCTTCAAAGAGCGGCGCGCCATGGCCTTACTCGGCAGCGTCTGGCAGACGCGTCGGGACCTCTTCGAGCTGGGTGTTCTCCAGCTCGACATTGAGACCGAGCGAACGCATTTCCTTGACGAGAACGTTGAAGCTCTCCGGAATGCCCGCCTCGAAGGTGTCATCGCCGCGCACGATCGCTTCGTACACCTTGGTGCGGCCGGCGACGTCGTCCGACTTCACCGTCAGCATTTCCTGCAGCGTGTAGGCGGCGCCGTAGGCCTCGAGCGCCCAAACCTCCATTTCGCCGAAGCGCTGGCCGCCGAACTGCGCCTTGCCGCCCAGCGGCTGCTGGGTGACCAGCGAGTACGGACCGATCGAACGCGCGTGGATCTTGTCGTCCACCAGGTGGTGCAACTTGAGCATGTAGATATAGCCCATCGTCACCTTGCGATCGAACGGCTCGCCGGTGCGGCCGTCATAGAGCTGCGACTGACCGCTGGTATGCAGGCCAGCCTGCTCCAGCATGGTGTTGATGTCGGCCTCGTGCGCGCCGTCGAACACCGGGGTTGCGATAGAGACGCCGCGGCGCATCTGCTCGCTCAGGCGAACGATGCTCTCGTCGTCATAGTCGCGGATCGGTTCGTTGCGGTCGTTGGCCGGCATGAAGCTTTCCAGCGTCTTGCGCAGCGGCTTGATGTCGCCGCCCGCCTTATACGCGTCGATCAGCTCGCCGATCTTCCTGCCCATGCCTGCGCAAGCCCAGCCCAGATGCGTTTCCAGGATCTGGCCGACATTCATGCGGCTCGGCACGCCCAGCGGGTTGAGCACGATATCGGCATGCGTGCCGTCCTCGAGGAAAGGCATGTCCTCGACCGGAACGATGCGCGACACGACACCCTTGTTGCCGTGACGGCCGGCCATCTTGTCGCCCGGCTGCATCTTGCGCTTCACCGCCACGAAGACCTTGACCATCTTCATGACACCCGGAGGCATTTCGTCGCCGCGCTGCACCTTCTCGACCTTGTCCATGAAGCGCTGCTCGAGCGCCTTCTTGGACTCGTCGTACTGGCCGCGCAGAGCCTCGAGCTCGCCCTGGAGCTTCTCGTTCTCGACGGCGAACTGCCACCACTGCGAACGCGGATACTCGTCCAGCGTGTCCTTCGAGAGCTTCGAGCCCTTCTTGAAGCCCTTCGGTCCGGCGATCGCCTCCTTGCCGGCCAGCATGTCGGCAAGACGCGCATAGACGTTGCGATCGAGGATCGCCTGTTCGTCGTCGCGGTCCTTGGCCAGACGCTCGATCTCCTCGCGCTCGATCGCCATCGCTCGCTCGTCCTTCTCCACGCCGTGGCGGTTGAAGACGCGCACTTCGACGACCGTACCGAAGGTGCCCGGAGGCATGCGCATGGACGTGTCGCGGACGTCCGAGGCCTTCTCGCCGAAGATGGCGCGCAGAAGCTTCTCTTCCGGCGTCATCGGGCTTTCGCCCTTCGGCGTGATCTTGCCGACCAGGATGTCGCCCGGCTGCACCTCGGCACCAATATAGACGATGCCGGCCTCGTCGAGGTTCTTCAACGCCTCTTCCGAAACGTTCGGAATGTCGCGCGTGATTTCCTCCGGCCCGAGCTTGGTGTCGCGCGCCATGACCTCAAACTCCTCGATGTGGATCGAGGTGAAGACGTCGTCGGCCACAATGCGCTCGGAGAGCAGGATCGAGTCCTCGTAGTTGTAGCCGTTCCACGGCATGAACGCGACCAGCACGTTGCGGCCGAGCGCCAGATCGCCGAGCTCGGTCGACGGACCGTCGGCAATGATGTCGCCCTTGTTGACGCGGTCGCCCATGCGCACCAGCGGACGCTGGTTGATGCAGGTGTTCTGGTTCGAACGCTGGAACTTCATCAGCCGGTAGATGTCGACGCCCGACTTGCCGGGATCGAGATCCTCCGTGGCGCGGATGACGATACGGGTGGCGTCCACCTGGTCGACAACGCCGCCACGGCGGGCGCCGATGGCCGCGCCCGAGTCACGGGCGACGATCGGCTCCATGCCGGTGCCGACGAACGGCGCCTCGGCACGCACCAGCGGCACGGCCTGACGCTGCATGTTCGAGCCCATCAGCGCGCGGTTGGCGTCATCGTTCTCGAGGAACGGGATGAGCGCTGCCGCGACCGACACCATCTGCTTCGGCGAGACGTCCATCAGGTCGACGTTCTCGCGCGGCGCCATCATCACTTCGCCGGCGTTACGGCAAATGACGAACTCGTCGACGAAGCTGCCGTTCTTGTCGAGCTCGGCATTGGCCTGCGCGACATAGTGCTTGGCCTCTTCCATCGCCGACAGGTAGACGACCTCGTTGGTCAGCTTGCCATTCACGATCTTGCGGTACGGGCTTTCAATGAAGCCGTACTTGTTGACGCGCGCGAAGGTGGCCAGAGAGTTGATTAGGCCGATATTCGGGCCTTCCGGCGTCTCGATCGGGCAGATGCGGCCGTAATGCGTCGGATGCACGTCGCGCACCTCGAAGCCGGCGCGCTCGCGGGTCAGGCCGCCCGGTCCAAGCGCCGACAGGCGGCGCTTGTGGGTGATTTCCGACAGCGGGTTGGTCTGGTCCATGAACTGCGACAGCTGCGAGGAACCGAAGAACTCGCGAACGGCGGCGGCCGCCGGCTTGGCGTTGATCAGGTCCTGCGGCATGACCGTGTCGATCTCGATCGAGGACATGCGTTCCTTGATCGCACGCTCCATGCGCAGCAGGCCGACGCGGTACTGGTTCTCCATGAGCTCGCCGACCGAACGCACGCGGCGGTTGCCGAGATTGTCGATGTCGTCGATCTCGCCCTTGCCGTCGCGCAATTCCACCAGCGTCTTGACCACGGCCAGGATGTCTTCCTTGCGCAGCACGCGCACGGTGTCCTCGGCCTTGAGCTCGAGGCGCATGTTCATCTTGACGCGGCCGACGGCCGACAGGTCATAGCGCTCGCTGTCGAAGAACAGCGAGTTGAACATGGCTTCGGCAGTCTCGAGCGTCGGCGGCTCGCCCGGGCGCATGACACGGTAGATGTCGAACAGCGCGTCCTGACGGCTCTCGTTCTTGTCGACGGCCAAGGTGTTGCGGATGTAGGCGCCGACATTGACGTGGTCGATGTCCAGGATCTGGATCTCTTCCTCGCCGGTGCCGAGCAGCACCTTCAGCGTCTTGTCGTCGATCTCGTCGCCGGCTTCGAGGAAGATCTCGCCGGTGGCGTAGTTGACGATGTCCTCGGCGAGATAATTGCCAAGCAGGTCCTCGTCGGTCGCCTTGATGGCCTTGAGACCCTTCTCGCCAAGCTGGCGAGCCTGGCGGGCAGTGATCTTCTTGCCGGCCTCGACAACGACCTCACCGGTATCGGCATCGACCAGATCGCCGACGGCCTTGAGGCCGCGGAACCGCTCGACATTGAACGGAATGCGCCAATGGTCGCCGGAGCGCTTGTAGGTGATCTTGTTGTAGAAGGTCGACAGGATCTCTTCGCCGTCCATGCCGAGCGCCATCAAGAGCGACGTCACCGGGATCTTGCGGCGGCGGTCGATGCGGGCGTGCACGACGTCCTTGGAATCGAACTCGATGTCGAGCCACGAGCCGCGATAGGGAATGACGCGCGCGGCAAACAGAAGCTTGCCCGACGAGTGCGACTTGCCCTTGTCATGGTCGAAGAAGACGCCCGGCGAGCGGTGCATCTGCGAGACGATGACGCGCTCGGTGCCGTTGACGATGAAGGTGCCGTTCGACGTCATGAGCGGCATGTCGCCCATGTAGACGTCCTGCTCCTTGATGTCCTTGATCGACTTGGCGCCGGTATCCTCGTCGATATCGAACACGATGAGGCGCAGCGTCACCTTCAGCGGCGCAGCATAGGTCAAGTCACGCTGACGGCACTCGTCAACGTCGAATTTCGGTGCCTCGAACTCATACTTCACGAACTCCAGCATGGAGGAGCCGGAAAAGTCGGAGATCGGGAAGACCGACTTGAAAACGGCCTGCAGCCCCTCGTCCGGACGGCCGCCCTTGGGCTCGTCCACCATCAGGAACTGGTCATAGGATGCCTTCTGAACCTCGATGAGGTTCGGCATCTCCGCAACTTCCGGGATCTTTCCGAAGAACTTGCGTACGCGTCTGCGGCCATTGAAAGTCTGGGTCTGGGCCATCGTCGCTCCTTAGCTCTAAACTCGGGACGAACCTCGCCGCGGCTCGCCTTGCACCACGGGCGGCCTCGGCGGCTGCCCCTATCTGTTTTTCCGGCCGCTCTTGCCAATCGCTTGGCGGCTTCCGGCTAAAACGGGAGAAAACCCGTTTCCGGAAGGCCGCTTCTCGGCCCTCAGGAAAGAGGTTTTCAAACGCCTCGCGCAACAAAGCCCTCCCTCAGTCAAGGGAGGGGGCGAACGGCGCGAGACCGTCCGCCCTCGCCTAACAGGCTTACTTCAGCTCGACCTTGGCGCCAGCTGCTTCCAGCTGAGCCTTGAACTTGTCGGCGTCGGCCTTGGAAACGCCTTCCTTGACCGGCTTCGGAGCCGCTTCGACCAGGTCCTTGGCTTCCTTGAGGCCAAGGCCGGTGATGGCGCGGACTTCCTTGATGACGTTGATCTTCTGGGCGCCGGCATCGGCGAGAACAACGTCGAATTCCGTCTTCTCTTCAGCCGGAGCAGCGGCAGCGGCAGCACCACCGCTAGCGGCGGCAACAGCCACCGGAGCGGCGGCCGAAACGCCCCACTTCTCTTCCAGGAGCTTCGACAGCTCGGCCGCCTCGAGGACGGTCAGCTTCGAAAGGTCGTCTACGATCTTCGCGAGATCAGCCATTTTGATATTCCTTTGGTTGGTTCGAACGTGTGTTGTTGACAGCGAGGAACGGCCTCATGCCGCCTCGTCCTTCCGGGCGTAAGCGCCGATGACGCGCGCGACCGAAGCCGCGGGCGCATTGACGATCTGGGCGATCCGGGTAGCCGGCGTGGCGATCATGCCAACCAGCTTGGCGCGCAGCTCGTCGAGCGACGGCATCGTGGCGAGCGCCTTGACACCATCGGCGTTGAGCGAGGTCGAGCCCATCGCGCCGCCGAGAATGATCAGCTTGTCATTCCCCTTGGCGAAATCGGAAGTGACCTTCGGCGCCGCAACCGGATCCTCCGAATAAGCGACCAGCGTCTGTCCCTTGAACAGATCGACGATCGATGCGGAGTCCGTGCCCTGAAGAGCGATCTTGGCGAGACGGTTCTTCGCGACTTTGACGGTGCCGCCGGCGGCGCGCATCTTCGACCGGAGGTCGTTCATTTGCGCCACGGTGATACCGGCGTAGTGGGCCACGACGACTGAACCCGCGCTCGAGAACGCTTCGTTCAGGCCCGTGACGAGTTCGCGCTTTTCCGCTCTGTCCACTGCCTATCTCCAGTTGACCCCTGCCTCATTCTCGAGGTCAGAAGTCGGGTTGCCTTTTGCCGGCCGGGCCATCCAAATCGTGGATCTCCCGAACGGCGCTCGAGGATCCTGCCCCCTTTTCGCCCACCGACGGCAAGCCGGCGATGTGCTGACAAAAGGCAAATACGGTTCGAACCTTTCATTGGAGCTTTTCGGCTCCTTTGTCGGGTCTTCACCCGTCTCATGCAGGCCCAAGTGAATTAAGGCTTTTGGGCCGCCTGCAATCTCGGACAGGATATCCGGAAACCTTTCGGCTTCCGGGGTACCGGGCCGCCGACGGATCGGCGGTCCGGAATTCTTGTTACGATCAGCTCAAGGCCGACCGGACGACACTTACGACGCGGCTAGCGTCGCGATGTCGAGCTTGAGGCCGGGGCCCATCGTCGAGGTGACCGACACCTTCTTGACGTAGTTGCCCTTGGCGCCCGCCGGCTTGGCCTTGTTCACCGCATCGGCGAACGCGCGGACGTTCTCTTCCAGCGCCTTGACGTCGAACGAGACCTTGCCGACGCCGGCCTGGACGATGCCGGCCTTCTCGACGCGGAACTCGACGGCGCCGCCCTTCGAAGCCTTGACGGCGGCGGCGACATCGGTGGTCACGGTGCCGACCTTCGGGTTCGGCATCATGCCGCGCGGGCCGAGCACCTTGCCCAGACGGCCGACCAGCGGCATCATGTCCGGGGTGGCGATGCAGCGATCGAAATCGATCGTGCCCTTCTGGACGATGTCGACCAGGTCCTCGGCGCCAACCACATCGGCTCCGGCGGCCTTGGCTTCCTCGGCCTTGTCGCCACGGGCAAACACCGCGACGCGCACCGAGCGGCCGGTGCCGTTCGGCAGGTTGACCACGCCGCGGACCATCTGGTCGGCATGGCGCGGATCGACGCCGAGATTCATCGAGATCTCGACGGTCTCGTCGAACTTCACCGTGGACCGGTCCTTGAGCAGCTGCAGCGCCTCGTTGAGGGCGTAAGCCTTGTTCGGATCGATGCCTTCGCGGCTCTTGGCAACACGCTTTGCAATCTTTGCCATGATCTTAGCCCACCACTTCCAGGCCCATCGAGCGGGCGGAGCCCTCGACCATGCGCATGGCCGCCTCGACGTCGTTTGCGTTCAGGTCCTTCATCTTCTGCTCGGCGATCGCGCGCACCTTGTCGCGGCTGATCGTGCCGACCTTGGACTTGCCCGGCTCCTTGGAGCCCGACTTCAGGTTGGCGGCCTTCTTCAGGAAGTAGCTCACCGGCGGCGTCTTCATGACGAAGGTGAACGACTTGTCCTGGTAGTAGGTGATGACGACCGGGATCGGCGACCCCTTCTCCATCTCCTGTGTCTGCGCGTTGAACGCCTTGCAGAACTCCATGATGTTGATGCCGCGCTGACCAAGCGCCGGGCCGATCGGGGGCGACGGTGTGGCCGAGCCCGCGGCAACCTGGAGCTTGAGCTGGCCTGCAACTTTCTTAGCCATCTCTATTCCTGCCTTTTCTTATGCCGGCCCCATGATCCGGGGAACGCCGGCGGTTGCAGTCTGGTGGTGCGGCTCCGACGGCCGGCTATGCCGCCATCGCCTCCCACCCGTTCACGCGGCGCTTCAAGCACCGCCCCGACGCCTTTCGGCGCGGATATGCGGATCAGCCCTTTTCGACCTGTCCGAATTCCAGATCGACCGGCACGGCGCGCCCGAAGATCGAAACTTCCACCTTGAGGCGGGCACGCTCCTCGTCCACTTCCTGCACAACGCCGTTGAAAGACGCGAAAGGACCGTCCGAAACGCGGATCGCCTCGCCGATCTCGAAAGTGACCGACGGCTTCGGCCGCTCGACGCCTTCCTGGACCTGGTTCAGGATGCGCTGCGCCTCGGTCTCGGTGATCGGCACGGGCTTGGAGTCGCCCAGGAAGCCGGTGACCTTCGGCGTGTTCTTGACCAGCGAGAAAACGGCGTCGGTCAGATTGGCCTTCAGAAGCACATAGCCCGGGAAGAACTTGCGCTCAGCATCGACCTTGCGGCCGCGGCGAATCTCGACGACCTTCTCGGTCGGCACCACGATCTGCTCGATCTCGCCGGACAGCCCCTTCTGCTTGGCCTTGTTCTCGATGTCCTCGGCGACCTTCTTCTCGAAGTTCGAATAGGCGTGGACGATATACCACCGCGCAGTCATTTCACGACCTCTCCGTAAACCGCCGAATTAATGCCCGAGACCCAGGATCCACTCGATCGCATAGCCCATCAGAATATCGGCAGCGAAGAAGAACAGCATCGCGATCACCGCGAACACCAGGACCATCACGGTCGAGATCATGGTTTCGCGCCGCGAAGGCCATGTCACCTTGGCCGTCTCCGCACGAACCTGCTGGAGAAAGGTGAAGGGATTAGTGGTTTTCGAAGCCATGCGCCGCCTGTGTTCAAGACCCGTTGGCCGGGCCTCCTGGATGATCCCGCTGGCCGGGACGTACCGCTTGGGCTCTAAGCGACGCGAATCAGCGCCGCTATTTCACCCACGCAAATCAGACGCGTAAAGCCGGCTTCCCAGCTCCACGCGTCGCGTGTCTGTCTTGTCTACATAAAACCGATTCTTAATCCACGCAAGTGGCAAGGGTCCGCTTTATGTCCTAGCGCCGCCTCGGAACCATCCAGTCGTCCCGTCCCGGCTATGCGGGGCTTATGCCGCAATTTCCGCCATATGGCAAGCCATCCGCCGATTTTCAACACCGGAGCGGCCGCTCATCGGCCCGCGACCCAGGAAAATGGCACAGGCAGCAGGGCTTCCGATTTACGACTTGCGGTTTTGGAGGCTGAACAATCTAATGGCGGACGGCTTTACCCATACTGTCACCACTTGACGCTGAAGCCGAGCTTGGCGCCGATCGATCGGCTGTCGCCGAACTCTTTGAGGCTCGACTTGGCGAAGGCCTCGCCGAAGACCGTGTAGCGGTTGTCGGCCCAGGAGAGCGAACCGCCGAGCCCCAGCCCGCCCCAAAGCGGCTGGTCGTGCTCGTGGAAGCCGACCCCCGACACATCGACGTCGTTGCCGTCGAGGAAGTCGTAATAGAGGTTGGCGATGCCATAGAGATGCGAGCGGCTGACCTTGCCCTGGGCGCCCGTCCAGGCGTCCTCATAATCCAGCGACAGCCCGGCCCGGCCGGTAAGCACATCGCTGTTGCTCAGCGACACCGCCGCGTCGAACGGATCGGTGAAGCTGTTGAAGCGAACCGAGGAGTAAGAGAGCTGGGCCTGCGGCGTCAGCGTCCACTTGCCTTGCAGCGCGAGCTTCTGGCCGGCCTCGATGCTCAGCGCATAGCCAAAGCCGGTGTTGCCCTTGGCGAGATCGCTGCCGAGCGTGGCGGACTTGAGATCACTGTCATACCAGGTCACCTCGGCCTGGCCATCGGCATAGAAGCCGTTGTCGCCATACCAGGTCAGCGTGCCGCCGAAGCCGTAGCCGGTGGCCCGGATGGAGCCGAC
>NZ_JARTVR010000032.1:0-14116 GCF_029625735.1 Mesorhizobium sp. WSM4935
TCGACGCACTCCGGACAAGTAACCTCATGGGCGCGGCATGCAGGATTAACCGAGCCCAGCCGGTCATGAGTGCGGCCGGCGCTCGGCTGCTCGATTTATTTGCGCGATAAGCTCGCGACCATGTCCGCGGAGGTATTCAAACTTAACGCTGCGTCCGGGAGCTCTTGCCCTCCAGTTTGCGACGCTCCCCCGCCCATCCAGTGATCGTTTATTTCGTCGGATAGTTTGACCCGGCTCTACCGAATCGCCGCTTCAGGATCATTCTTTCCGATTTCGTCACGCTCGTATTTCTGCCGCGTCCTACACCGATTGGGCGCGAACAAAACTGAGCGCCTTGGAACCCGAACCCGTGCGTCGTGACCGGGAGCATCCGGGGCGAACTCATCCGCTCGGGGGCATCGCATCACCGGACGGCGACAGGCACGGTCGACCGGCATCTCGGCATCGGCTGGGAATTCGTCCATGGTCTGCATTGGCGACGACGCTTCCTGAGGCCACGTAGCCCTTATGCCAAGCTGGGCGCCCGGGTCGAGCGCGTAATGACGACAATTGCTTCGCTGCAGGTCAAACGCTTTCCGGGCCACCTGCAAAGTCTTCACCCGGCCGTACAGCGCCCAAGACCACTGATGTGATCGACAAGAGCCTTTTTGATAAATCTGCGCTATTCTCCTGTCGCGCACGGACGACCGCGTGGCGAAGAGCAGGGTCCGAGATGAGAGCCCTGCCGCGCAGCTTCTATCGTCGCGCCTCGTTTGCGGCATCCGTGCCTACCCTCTTCGGACCTCGTGGGTTCCAACCGGCGACGAGGCGTGCATAGGCGCCCTCGGCCTGCTCCACCCAGCGGCGCTCTTCTTCCCGGTGGCTCTTTATGTTGTAGGCGTGCGCTCCCTTTTGGCCGCGCACAGCCTTGCTCCCGGCCTTGAGTTCCACATCGCGCAAGCTTCTTGGCATGCAGGGAGGGTCGAGCCCACGCGTAACTCTCGCCCTTCTCAACAGATGACAGATCACGACAGAGAGTTTGCGTGCGGTTGCCACGGCCGCGACATGCTGTCCGCGCCGGGCTCGCACGCCGCAGGGAGAAGGCTCGCAACGGTCCGGGAGCACGAGCGGCCGCCCAGGCCGCCTCGACGAGCATGCCGCGCGCATGACCACGGCCCTGCTTGGTGATCCGCCCATGGTAGGCCGGACCTGGCCGGACTGCTGGACGCTTGGGTTCAACCCGAGATAGGTCACGAGCTTCTGCGGATCGTCGAAGCGCGACACGTCGCCGATCGCCGCCCTTCATCGCCAGCGCGACGGTGATGTCGACGCCGGGAATGGTCATCAGCCGCTTCACGCCTTCATCCTCGAGAGCCGAGCGGACAAGATCGCGTTCGATGACCTGGAGGTCTTCGCCCAATCGGTCGAACTCGCGCAGATGCCCATCGATCGCGAGGCGCTCGTCCTGCGGTACGACCTGCTCGATTAACCAGGTCCGACCCTTGGCGCCGCACAGGTCAGCATGCGGGCAGGACGGATCAGGTGGCTATGAAGGATCGACTGGATGACGCTCTTCAATCGAGATCTCTGTCGGACAATCTGATTGCGCCGTGTCACCTGTCGACGCAGAGCCTGCGTCGGCTCGTCCGCAATCCAGACTTCTGGCAAGAAGCCGCTGGCATAGAGCTGCGCAAGAACGTCGGCGTCGATCGTCGTTTTGATCTTGGCATAGGCAACGATAAACACCTGTTTCGGCTTGGCGATCCCCACCTTCTTCACATGCGGCGCAACCACAGCTGCAGCGGACGTCGCGTTGCCGGTGGCCTCGATCACCCCGACATCGTTCGGCGACAGCTTCGCGGCGAACGCCGCCAGCAGATCGCGCCGCATGTCGACGCGGCCGAGTCGCCTGAGCCTGCCCTCCTCCCATGCCACTGCTTCGGCGAAGGCGCGGTGAATATCCAGTCCGATGATAAGCATGCCCGTTCCTCCTTCTTGGCTCGGTCAAAGACGGGAGCTGGCGGGCAACACGACATCTACTGATCCGCGCTCGCAGCGCATCCGGGAAAGTCGCGAGGGGCGGCCATGTAACGAGCTCGGGCTCTCAGCCCACGGTCTATTGACGGCCTGCCTGCACCTTTGTGCTCCCGGTGCCCCACGTCCCGGATGGGCTCACCATAAGGGCGTTCCAAAACAAGAACAGCAGGACGAGAAGGCACCACAGATCACATACCGGATAGCGGCAAGGCCAAGCGCTTCGTTCAGATAGGCTTGCGCCAATGGGCTTAGGCCGAGCCTACAACAGCTCTCAAAAACGCTGCCGGACTGCTGCATTGGCTCGCCGATACAATTGGCACAGGCCTCACGGCAGCTTAGGATCAAACCGCCCATCAGTCGCCTCGGACTGGAAAGGTGCACCCTATTAGGTTCCACGCCTAGCTAGGTCGGGGCCGCCGAAGACGCTGGTTGATAGACCGGCGCCATCGGCCCGGCGTTTCAAACTGCCAATCTCTGACCTGCACAGTACGAACGATTGCTCGCTTCGGCAGATCACGCGGCTCATATGTCGGACCTTAACGTCATCCATCATAAACTTTTTGCGACAAAAGATTGCAAGAATGCTAAATTGTTAAAGTCGTTTGTTTCGGTTAAAGGCATCCATCCCATGGATGGCTGATGACATGCGTTTCAAAGGACTTGATCTAAATCTCCTCGTTGTGCTCGACGCACTCCTGACGGAGCGTAATCTCTCGGCGGCGGCACGCAGGATTAACCTGAGTCAGCCCGCCATGAGTGCGGCCGTCGCCCGACTGCGCGATTATTTCCGCGATGAACTGTTTACGATAAGAGGTCGCGAAAGATTTCTAACCCCGCGTGCGGCAGCATTTGCCCCCGCAGTTCGCGACGCTCTCCAGCACATCCAGTGCTCGATTATTTCTTCGGATCCGTTTGACCCAGCTCGAGCCGATCGCCTCTTCAGGATCATTCTTTCCGATTTCGTCACGCTCGTGTTTTTCGAAAAGCTTGTGGAGCGTATTTCACGGGAAGCCCCCGCCGTCAGCTTCGAACTGCTGCCTGTCGACGATAGCCCCGATGAGCTTCTCCGGCGCGGTGACGTCGATTTTCTAATTCTACCGGATATGTTCACGTCGAGTGTGCATTCAAGCGTTGCGCTGTTTGACGAGAAGCTCGTGTGCGTAGGCTGTCCCACAAACAAGCAGCTGCCACAGCAGCTTACATTCGAGAGATACATGTCGATGAGGCACGTCGCGGTCAGGTTCGGGCGTACGATGAAGCCGTCTATCGAGGAATGGTTTTTGCTTGAGCATGGCCTTAAGAGACGTGTCGAGGTCGCCGTGCAGGGCTTCAGCATGATTCCACCTATGGTGTCCGGCACAGCTCGTATAGCGACCATGCCCTTACGGCTGGTCAGGCATTTCGAAAAAACGTTCCCCCTGCGGGTTATCGAACTTCCGCTGCCATTTCCCACATTCACCGAGACCCTCCAATGGCCGGCCCTCCACAATAGCGATCCGGCAAGCATCTGGATGCGGGAGATAATGATACAGGAGGCATCTCGGATGGCTGCCCCGCTGTGAACCCACGGAAAATTCAGGCGCACCTATAGTCACTACTCCTGTCACCATCTACTTTGACGACAATAGCCCTCGCCGGATAAAGTCGATGCTGGCGGCAAGTGCGCCTGCGAGATCGTCCAGAGAATGGACTTCCTCGACCAGCTCGAATGAGAAAGGTCCCGCGTAGCCGCCATCCAGCAGCGCCTGAATCTGGCTGCCATTGTCGGAACCTGCAAGAAAGCGATCGGGGTAAATCCAGAAGGTCGGGTCGTTTACGCTTGAAATGTGCACCAGGCCGGTAAGCTCGCAGAACAGGCATGTCTCCCCGGCCAGGGTGTGGTGGAACGTGTCGTGCACGAGGCGAAAGACGGACTGGCCATCAACCGCGGCAACGGCCTCGGCCGCTTCCTTCTTTGATCGAAGCGAGCAGGTTCGGAAACCCAGCGGCTCGATGAGACCGATCAGACCCCGCGACTGGAGGATTGGCTTGATCTCGTTTAGAGCGAAACGAAGATTGTCCTGGCGCTCGCTATTGGTGGGCCACGAGCTGCGGTTGGCCGGCACCAACACGAGCGTCTCCGCCCCGCACGCCGTCGCATAATCGGCGAGGTTGCTTGCCTCGGCCTGACGCGTTGGAGTCCAGTCGTTGAACCGCTGCAAGGCGTTGACAGAGATGATCGTGACGCCCGCTTCGGTAGCGGCCAACCGAACGTCCGCAGCCGGAATGCCGCGTGCGACAGGATTGCTGAAATGAGGGTAACGGATTTGGACGTCGGTCAGGCCTTGGTCACGGGCAAGCGCGAAAAGCGCACTGACGTCAAGGCGGGGCGCCGCCATGTGATCGAGTGCAAAGCGGGGCGATACCTGGCGCATTGCTTGACTTTCCTTCCATGAAGCGCGGCTGCCATTTCGGCATCCGGCTTCTTTCAAGACGGAACCACGCCGGTTCACAGATCGGACAGAGACGGCCGAGTCAATCGAGCTTTCCTTTCATCGGTGAAAGGAAAATGGGCGCTCATGATAGAAATCCATCAAGGTCAAATATTTTCCGGAAGATAAATGTCGAACGGCAGAAATGTCTGCCCCGGGCTCTCCGCGACGCCGGCTTTGATGGCCCGCTCCATTGCCATTATCAGCTCCTGGCAAAGTCGGCGCATTGGCGTGCCGACCGCCATCGTCAAGATGTCATCCGCAAGCGCCCCACGTGACTGCGGCGTCATTTCACTCACGATCGCGACGAGATCCTGACCGCTCCCCTCTTCTCGGAGCGCGGAAATTGCCCCCTCTATCCCCCCGCCGGCCATATAGAAGCCGACGAGCTCTGGTTCCCGCTGCATAAGATCCAGCAATTTTTCGTAAGTGAGCTGCCGTTCATCAAGGTTCACGAGCGCATCAAGCACCTCGAATTTTGGCGCGTTCTCACGAAAATACGCACGAAAGGCCGTTTCCCGCGTCGCATGCGCCTGGAAGCGATGGCTTCCGACAAACACCGCCACCTTGCCGGGCCGTTTTGCGGCCTTGGAAAACACCCAAGCGGCAGTCCGTCCGACCTTGCTGTTGTTGAGGCCGATGTAGCCCTCGCGCACGCCATCGGCGAAGTCGGATAGCAGCGAAAATACCGGGATACCTTTCGCCTTGAGCTCCTCGACTGATGCTGTGATTTTCGGGTGATCGGCCGCCACCATGGCGATCGCCTGGCAGCGGCTCCCAAGGTCCTTAAGAAGCGGGAGCAGGTCACGCGGCAAATGTGACTGCGCGAACTCGATGATCGGAAGGCCGTGGAAGGATTTAGCCATACTGACCGACTCTTCGATCTTGCGAGCGAAATCTTGGTAGAAATCGTGGGTAGGTTTTCTCAAGATGAAGCCCAGCTTGTAGTGCGGCAGGTGCTGCTGCAAGCGCTGTTTGATGAGACCGGCAGCATGATAGCCGATCGCGTGCGCGGCCGCATGGACCCGCTGGGCGGTCTCCTCTCGCACCGGAAGGCGGACGTTCAGAACCCGATCGACTGTTGCTACGCTGACTCCGGCTTCGCGGGCGAGATCGGCTATTGTGACGCGCTTTCCCCTAGCGATTCTGATCGGCCGGTCCTCCATCATCCGGTGCGCTCCCGCGACGGCTTGGGGCGGCAAGCTGAAATAGTTCCCCCACCCCGCGGATAGCGCATTCGACGAACAGCGCTCCATGCGCACCCAGATGAGTCTCCGTGAACCGTTCGTTTGCTTAGGGGCTTCATGGTGTTGTATTACTCACTGCGTTAGTACTCTATTTCCAGCGCTCTTTGGAGGCTGGCAATTCGACTGTTGTGTCAAGGCCGCTACTTACACGTCGCGCTGTTGCGATCTTGCTTGCGGGGAGCCAGTTTGATGTAACCCTAACCGCGGAAAGCGGTTTCCATCCGTGACTGGTCCAATTCGCCTTCCCAGCGAGCGACAACGAGCGATGCCACCGCATTACCGACTAAATTCGTCAGCGCGCGGCATTCCGACATGAAGCGGTCCACGCCAAGAATTAGAGCCATTCCGGCAACGGGAACACTCGGCACGACAGAGAGAGTAGCGGCCAATGTGATGAAGCCGGCGCCGGTGACGCCTGCCGCACCCTTCGAGGAAAGCATCGCAATTAGCAGCAGGAGGATCTGATCGGCAATTGACAAATCTGTGTTCGTCGCCTGGGCGATGAAGAGGGCGGCGATCGTCATGTAGATATTGGTACCGTCCAGATTGAATGAGTATCCAGTAGGGATGACGAGACTTACGACCGAACGGGCGGCGCCGGCCTTCTCCATCTTCTCCATTAGCGAGGGCAGCGCGGCCTCCGAGGAGGACGTTGCCAGGACAAGCAGCAGCTCGTCCTTGATGTAGCGGACGAGAGAAAAGATCGAGAAGCCGTTGTAGCGGCAGACCGCGCCGAGAACCCCGAACACGAAGAGGAAGGCGGTAAGATAGAACGTCGCGACCAGTATCGCGAGGTTGGCCACCGAACCGATTCCGTATTTGCCGATCGTAAAGGCCATTGCGCCGAAGGCGCCGATGGGTGCAGCCTTCATCAGAATGCCGACGAGCTTAAAAATGGGGGCGGTAAGCGCCTGGAGAAAGGTAACGACCGGCCTGCTCGTCTCTCCGGTCATCGCCAAAGCAATGCCGAACAGGACCGAGAAGAACAGGACTTGCAGGATGTCGCCTTCCGCGAAGGCACTGGCAATCGTTGACGGGATGATGTTCATCAGGAAGCTGGTCACGGACTGCTCGTGAGCCGTGGCCACATAGCCCTTAACGGCTTGGACATCGAGCGAGGCCGGATCGATGTTGAGGCCGGCGCCAGGTTGAACGATATTCGCGACAATCAGTCCGACAACGAGTGCAAGTGTCGAGAAGGTGAGGAAATAAACCATCGCCTTGGCGGCAACTCGGCCGACCTTCTGCAGATCGCTCATGCCGGCAATGCCGGTCGCAATTGTCAGGAAGATGACAGGTGCGATAATCATCTTGACGACTTTGATGAAGGCATCGCCGAGCGGCTTCAGGCTCTGGCCGGTTTCCGGATAGAGGTAGCCAATTGCGGCTCCCAGGACTATGGCGGCAAGCACCTGCACGTAGGTCCGGGCAAAATGGGGCTTGCGGGGCGCTGCGATCGCGCGGGGGACTCTTGGAACCAACACCGTTTCTCTCTCCCTGACCGGATCGGGGTGGGGGCTCCTCCTTCTCCCATGCTGCGCTCCGGTCGAGCGCTGCTGTCATCTCGGAGCAAGCGCCGTGCCAACTGGAGGCCTGTCCCGTCCAGCGAGATTGGTGCGGGTTGCGCACTGGAACCCTCCACCTTTGCCGGAATTTGCACTCAAGGCTCGCCAAAGATCGCGTCTGAAGAAGTGCTTCGCCAGAGAGGGAATTGACCAGGTCGCCTTGCGGCCGTGTCTTTGATGTCTGCCGCAGATCGACTGCCGGCCGATATCTCTGTCGTCTTGGTGACTTTGGTTTGTCAGTTTTGCGACGGAATGCGCGCAAACTGCAGGATATCCTACACGCCCATCAGAGCACGCGGTACAAGCGATTAAGCGTAGGAGCGCATTGAATCTCCGAGGTCAAAAAATCTTGAATAAGGTCCCCGTGCGAAGTGAATCCGCAACTCGTCAAAGTTCTCCACCGTTTGATCCAGCGGTCGCGTTTCCTGGCGCTGCAGGATGGCGTTATCTGATGGCTCAAGCGCTGGAACGCCCAGGAAATCCCAAACCGCTCCCAGGCATTGGGCAGGTTCGTGAAGTAGGCTCTCGTATTCCATTACAAGCAGGTTGGTCGACGTGAAGGAGTCCATAACGCGAGCGTGAAAATCGTCGGCGGCTTTGAAATAAGCCTCACAGTCGGCGATTGACAACCTGACGCTCGGTGGCCGAGCGGTATCGTTGTCCCAGCTGAACTTCAGCCAGTGACCGCTTTCCCTGGCCTGCACAAAGGATCGGAGCGATTCCAATACGTTTCGGCGAACAACAAGGATGACCTTGAGTGCTGGCCAACGAGCCAGTTCCGCAAAGAATGCGGGACGCTCGCGAAACTGAGGTTCATTGATCTTGCATCCAAGATGCGTCACATTCTTGTAGTCGCGCATAGGGCAGCGCACATAGGCAAGCTCAAGAAGCTCGCGATCCGTGCCTAGCAGGCGATCAGTGCTGGGCCAATTGGGATCATATTCGTTTAGCAACTCACCGTTACTCAAAACGGTCGGATGCTCGTTTAGCAATTCTTCTAAATAGTGTGTTCCGGTCCTTGGCATAGCAAGGATCACAAAAGGCTCAAGAGTTGCTTCGTTGTGGGTCATTGCATGTGTATCCAACTAAATAATGGCCGCGACGGTCTGTGGACGCGCACAAGAAGCTTGGCTGCTATCGATTGAACGCTCCGGGTGGGTCCGCGCCTCACCATCCAGCCTGTTCTTCGAGGTGTGGTCGCGAAGCTGGGCGGGTGCCTGCAGCGGCTGGGTGGCGCCCGGCTTCGGCGTTGTACCACTCGCGATTCCTAGCATACGCATGCCTCCGGGCCGCTGTGGGCAGTTTGCATCCGGCATTGCGGACCTCCTTCTGGTTAATGGGTGTAAGCAAGCGTCAACGCATTAGTCGTCGATGAAACAGTCCAGCCGACAGAAAAAAAGGCAATACAGCGAACATGCAAAGTGCGCCTATATGCAGCCCTACATTGTCGCCCAGGCGGCCGAGCATCACCGGACGGATTAGCTCGATAGAATTCGCCAGGGGCGAGAAGGCCGCAATCTGCTGAAACACTCCTGGCAATTGGCCGACTGGAAAAACCGCGCCCGAAAGGAACAGCATGGGTGTGATGACAAGCGTCTGATAGAAAATAAAATAGTGATAACTGGGCGCGAGCGCGATGACGAGCATGGCCAGGCTCGCAAAGGCGAATCCGGTGAGAGCGACGACCGGTAGCACGTAGAGAACCGACGTCCACGCGGCATAACCTAGCGCGGCCGCAACAATCGCAATTGTCGTACCGGCCAGAAAAGCCTTTGTGGCTGCCCAGGTCAATTCACCGAGAACGATGTCGCCGAGGGTAAGTTGTGTGTGCAGGATTGCTTCCCAAGTGCCCTGATCGCGCATTCGACCGAAAACCGCGTAAATTGTTTCGAAGGTTGATGCTGTCATCGCGCTCGTCGCAACCATGCCGGCTGCCAGAAAGGCGATGTAGGATGCACCTTCGATGCGGCCTACCAACAGTCCAAGGCCAGTGCCGAGCCCGAAAAGGTAAATCATCGGATCAGCAAGGGTGCCGAGCATTGAAGCAAATGCCACCTTCTTCCATGCCAGATGATTGCGGCGCCACACCGCCATCCAGTTCCAGGCGTTGGCGGGTAGAGCGGCCGCAAAACGTTCACCCATTGCTCACTTCTCCATCTCACGTCCGGTTAACCGCAAGAAAACGTCCTCCAGACTGGGTGGACGCTCTAGAATACGCAGACCCGCTCGACCGCGAAGCTGGATGCGCACATCCTCCGGCTCAGGCGCATAGCAAAAGAGCGTCTCGCCGCTTACCTCGACACGCTGAACGTACGGTCTGATCAGCGAAATCAGCTCCTGTGGATTACCGCCGAAGATCTCGATCACGTTGCACCCAATGTACTCGTCGATCAGCGCATGAGGACTGCCCTCGGCGATCTTGCGTCCCCGCTCGAGAACACACAGCCGATCACAAAGCCGCTCAGCCTCTTCCATGAAATGGGTGGTCAAAATGATCGTTTTTCCGCTCGCCAGCAGGAAACGAAGTCGCTCCCAGATCAGATGGCGGGCATGCGGGTCGAGGCCGGTCGTGGGCTCATCCATCACAAGCAACTGGGGGTCGTTGATCAGAGCACGTGCCAGCGTCAGGCGCCGCTTCATCCCGCCGGATAGCAGGCCGACACGTGAATCCGCCTTGCTCTCAAGGCGAGCGAACTCGAGCAGCCGTGGGATGACGGCGTTGATCTCTCTTGTACTCATGCCGAAGTAGCGCCCGAACACCAACAGGTTCTCACGTACCGTAAATTCCAGGTCGAGATTGTCGAACTGCGGGACCACGCCTATGCCCTTGCGGGCCAAGCGGCTGCGTGCCGGCACTGGTAGACCGAGGACTGTTATATCACCCGCGTCAGGCCGGGTCATACCGAGGAGCATACGCGCAATCGTGCTCTTGCCTGCGCCGTTAGGCCCCAGCAGACCGAAGCACTCTCCCGATGCAACGGTGAAGGACAGCCCGTCCACAACGAGCTTGTTTCCGAATAATTTGGTTACGCCGGTAAGGTCGATTGCTACATTGGACATGCGTCTATCTCAAGCGGAATGAGTCCGATTGGCCACCGGCAGCTTACTTGCGAATTCTGGTTCAGAGCAGGCCACCGCCTTGAGATGACACCTTTGGAAAGTCGCGGCCGGAGCGACGTGTGTATCGCTTCCGCCAAAGAATAACGTCAAGATGCCACGTGTCGCTTCCACATAGTCCCCGTTCTGACCATAGGTAACTCGACAAGCTTCACCCCGTGTCGACTGACACAACTTACTCGGTCACTCGGCGCTGCAAGGCCGTCAGACTTCACTAGCTGTGAGCGAAAGATCTGCAGTATGAAGTGACTCCGCAATTCCAGAATTGCCCGCAGCATTTGCTCCGCCAAGCGGCATCGCGCTTGTGATTTCCTTTGTGCTGCTGTTGGGCAGGGGAACACTTTTACGCGACAGCCAATCGCTATTGCTCAATGTACACAGGGCGTAAGCCTTCAAGGGGATCAACAGGAATATCCTGATTAACGCGTGCATTGAATAGCCGATGAATCGAAGCTGCCGAGTGCGGAAAGATAACACCGTAGATCTGATTATGGTCATCGTGACAATAGCCAGCACCGTCCACCAATTTACTGTATGTGAAAATAGTAACTCACCGAGCGCCGTTACTACCGCGATGCCGAGCAACAATGGGCCGAGATTCTCTCCCATCACATCCAAAGTTAGATAGCGATCCAGGCCACGCAGTAGACCTCGCGCAAGCATCGTGTCCCGGAAAGTGCTTCGTGCCCAGCGGAGTTGTTGGCGCAAATAAGGTCCCATCTTGTCCGGAACGACTGTCGCCGCGACGGCACCTGGAACGTACTCGGTTCGAAAGCCTGCTTTCAGCATGAGGATCGTAAGATGACGGTCTTCACCGAAGTCGCTTGGTTTCCCCCTGAACAGCTGCGTCTCGTATTGATCCAGCAGAGAAAGGAGACAAGACCGGCGGTACATTGCACATGGGCCGCAGCAGCACATGACCGCACCAAAGCGACCTTGCGCCGCGCGCTCCTCATTGCAAGCCAGCCAGTATTCCATATCGATCAATCGGGTCAACCAAGTGTCGCTGCGGTTGTATGCCGTCAGCTGGCCCATGGCCGCTCCGACCATGGAATCCCGCATTTTTACTGCAAGCTTCGTGATGACGTCGGACGCAAGTGTCGTGTCAGAGTCGACGCTGAGCACGAAATCTCCAGATGAGCGGCGGATGGCGGCGATCTGCGCCTTGCGTTTGCCAACATTTTCGCGGAGCAGAATGAAATTGAATCTCGGGTCGCCCTCGTAGGCGTGATGTACCGGGATGACGGCATTACGATTTCCAGAACCGTCGTCAACCAGATAGACCTGAAATGTTCCGGAGTAATCTTGATTTGCAATGGAAGCTAAACACGCCGCGAGTGTGCGCGGGTCCTCATTGTAGCAGGGGATAATGACATCCACGCTCGGCCAACGGTCGGATCCGAACAAGCTTTCCGACGGCGGCGTAACATTTTCCGGTTGGGAGTAGACCGCTTGCATGCCTCTGTAAACAGTCGAGAGCACCGCATAAGACGAAACGGCAACAGTACTGGCTGTGGTGAGAAGGTCCATAGGATCTCTGTTTGTTCAGGGATGTTGAGGAAGTGATCGGATTACAAATCCGCGGCCGTGCAATTCTGGAATTAGGCGTGACAACGCTGTCACCGTCTGGTCGCGCAGACTGGCTTGATTGCCTGGTTGCAATTCGTCGGGAGCGCACCCGTCGTGCAACAGCACGATTGCGCCCGGCCGGATATCGGCGAGCACTCTGTCGACGATGGCGTCAACGCCGGGGCGAGACCAGTCGCGTGGATCAATGGACCAATGGACGGGCGCCAATGCCTCACCCGCTAATGCAGCGATTACTTCTTCGGTCCAGATGCCATAGGGTGCACGAAAGTACCGAACCATGGCCTGCGGGCAAGCCATCCCTATGACTCTGTTTGCCTCAACTATCTGGCAGTCGACTTCGACGGACCCGCATTTAGCTAGGTCCGGATGAGTCATCGTGTGGTTGGCTATACCGTGGCCGTCTGTAATAATTCGGCGAACGAGTTCCGGCTCGTCGGCCGCGTAGGCCCCAACAACGAAGAAGGTCGCCGGCACCTGATGTTGCGCCAGCACATTGAGTATCTGCGGTGTGAAAAATGAATTGGGACCGTCGTCAAACGTCAGATAGACGCTGCGCTCTGCAATGCGATCGGCATTGTCACTCTGCCCTTCGCATATGTAGTCCAGAGGCTTCATAGTTCCGGACCGTTCCGGTCGATCAGGGTACCAGACGGCCACTCGTCCATCGAGCGTCCGATCGGCGAAACCAACACGAGTACGTCTTCCAGGCGCGTGGGCGGCAGGTCGGGATGCACATCTGGACGGGTCGACCGTACGCGAACGCCCGACACAATGTTCGCGAGGCCGGCTCTGCAGAATCTTTCGACATGGTTTCGCAGCGCGTGCCGAACCGTGCCGAAAGCGAATGGAACACCCAACTGATGGAGCACTGGGTACGCCACGCGCATCGAAAAACCGATTCCGAGCCCTTCAAGATCCGGACGAACCGCGTACAGGCCCAATTCAGCGACGATCAAGTCGACCTCGCCAACTTTGATGAAGCGCCGCAGCATGCCGATGTGAGCCGCTACCCCATGCGCGTCGTAGCCGATTGCGCGGAATTCCGGCCTCGCGCCGGCCCAACTGCGGCCGCCTTCGAATGGCTCCGCGTTGAAGGCGCCAGTCCGTCCATAGGTCTTTCGAAAAAAGTCGGAGAGTTCGACATGGTCGGCCAGTTGCAGCTCATTTTCCCAGCACAACTTCCACTCGACATTCGGACGCATGGAAGACCTCACCTTGTAGCTGTCTGGTTGAGATAAATGTCCAAGCATTGATTAAATAATTGGCGTCGCGCCAACGGGGCGTAACTTGTGGGGACCGCCGAAAGACCAAGCCGCAATGCAGATGCGACTGACTTTGTACGCCCCGCACACCAGATGATGCTCCTCAGATCCAACGCAACCATCGGAACTACCTATCTTTCCAACTTGAAGCGCTTCTATGGGACCTGCAGCAAAAACGGTAAAATCCTTTGTTTAGATGAAAGGTATCCACGCTTTGGATAACTGGGCGAATGCGTTCCATATGGCTGGTCAATTATCGTCGTCACGCTCGAGGCACTTCTGACGAAGCGCAAAGCTCACGCCCGCGGCACGCGCGGCCGTTGCCGGGCCGCGCGATTATCTCCGTAAGAGCCGAGTGGAGCTCAGACACGACGATTGATCAGAATCTGATTCGCGGGTTCAGTATCTCTTTCGTGTATCCAGCTCTGGGCTGTCCTTTGGCGGGAGTTAGGTTCGCCCAGGTTCTGAGCCTGGGGCGTTGGCCCGTTCGCCGCGCAGGCTCCTTCGCACATCGTCGAGGCCGAGAAAGAGGGGCCACACAGCTCCCCCTGTACTTTCCACCACCCGACACCAGCGCTCACCCAGGGCGCCGGCCTTGCTCACCTCAACGGATAGCGCACTCGCGCCGCTTCACGATTAAAAGAATTCTACAAGCAAGATGCCTGTTTGATCGAGAGACGTCCGCTGCCAATTCCCGCATCGCAGAGGCAGCCAATAGCGCTCGCTTTACATAGTGGTCCGGCAAGCAGCTAGATACGACAGGTGACCTCAAATGAGGCGTCTTGCATGGCTTCTACACCTGCCTGAATGCCAGAACTGCGTTCGTACCGCCCATGGCGAAGGCGTTG
>NZ_JARTVR010000033.1:0-11436 GCF_029625735.1 Mesorhizobium sp. WSM4935
TCGACGCACTCCGGACAAGTAACCTCATGGGCGCGGCATGCAGGATTAACCGAGCCCAGCCGGTCATGAGTGCGGCCTTGCCGGGTCGGGCGATAGGCAGTCATGCCCTGCCCTTCCTGCGGGTCAAGCACTCCGAAAAAACATTTCCCCCATAAATGCTAGATCTTCCGTTGCCTTTTCGCGTCACAGGCCGTCAAACGCCCGGCCGTTCACAACAGTGATCCGGCAAGTGTTTGGCTGCGCGAGACGATGCTGCAGGGAGTCGTCCTGCATGGCACTTCGCTATGATGCTGCGGTGCCGTCTAACGGCGCCTCGTGCTTGAACGCACTGAACGGCCACCGCGATCAAAATCGATGGTTCGAGGACCGTTGATCATCACCCCGCCAGCCTCGATCTTGTTTGCCGCCACGAGAGCGACACAGAGACTGCTGGTGAAGATGCCCGCCTGCCCGCTATGTTCCGGATGGTTGACCATCCCGGATGGACCCATCGAGGGTGTCAAGGCGAGCATGAGCACAGGCGCGAACAGTTCACGGGCAGGCGCGACGGTGGCCGCAAAGCAACGTCGCGCCAGCATGCGATCTCAGCAGGATCGGCACCATCCTGTCAGGGAGCAATGCGAGTGGCTGGCTTAGCCGCTGCGACGCTGCCCGGCATCGCGTTCAATTGATCTGGCGCCTTAAATGCAGGAAGGCTTCGCGGCCGGTACGAGGCGCATCCCTCCTCCGAAGCAGCACGCCCAAGTATCATCACAAGCCCCGAGCGCCCGCGTTCGGCGATGTCCAATTTCCGACAATGTCGGAATACAGTCAGATCTGCTGGATTGACTTTAAATGGTTTTCTCATTTGGCACAGCGCATGCTGGTTATCCGGAAACACGTGACCGACCAACAAGAAGTCGCATGACACAACCGAAGCCATCCATGTCTGACGGGCTGCCCAGGATACCTACTGCGACCGCGCTTGCCCGGTGACGACCGCTCCGGCTCCGCCCGTTACCGACGAGGCAAAGTGACGGATTTCCTGCGTTTCAACGACATGGAGGTGGTTGTCATTCCCGCTGGGGGACAGACTCGGCCTGTTCAAGGCATTGCGCGAAGGCGGCAAGATGACGGCCACCCGTGCGCGAACTCAAGGAGCGCAGCCTGTATCGTGTATCAGGCAAATAGGCCGTCGGTCAGTGACCTTGACACAGGGGACATGCGCAAGGTCCTGAAGTTTGATGCAGCGATAGAAGGGTGCCAATGACAACAATAGCTTACAGGAACGGAACCATGGCTGGCGACGGCCGAGCCTTGGGTTTTGACTCAGTATCCGTCGGTGAGAAAACGAAGGTGTTTCGCTTATGCGACGGCACACTCATCGGCGTTTCCTCTTCGTCCTTGGGTATTCCAAAGGCCGTTCGAGACTGGGTTGAGAAGGGCATGGATGTTTCTGATATTCCTGTGCCGCGCAACGACGACAATTTTGAATTTGAGGCGCTGATAGTGCGCAAAAATGGGGAAGCCGTATTGTTGGACGGCAATTGGCTGCCAAGTGATCCCGTGAAAGGTGAATATTATGCCATCGGGAGCGGCAAGCAGTATGCTTTGGCCGCGCTGGTTTTGGGCAAGTCAGCTAAGGAAAGCGTCGAAGTTGCCGCGAAACTCGACGTTTGGACTGGTGGCACAGTCACTGCCATAACTCACTAAACCCGCCTTTCGGCGGGAGTGTGACAGTGCGAGCGTGGAAGTAGGGCGCCACCCCGGGGCACGTCGAGCCCTGTCATGTGAGCTGGTCCATAAGCGCGCGAAAGCGTCCAGTTGTGGCCAAAAGCACGATTTGCGACAGAACCGGCCCGCTTCTATGAGTATGGGCCGCTTTTTGCGGCCAGCGTGCTTGCCATCCTGCCGCCAGTGGCCGTCGCCTTCTTCTTCCAAGGTTACCTCGTCATGAAGTAGAGCACCACGATCTTGTCGGAGAGATCGGAAGGCGGACGGCCCTTCCGTCCGCGTCGGCCAGTTCGAAAGGCGGCGCGGCCTGCTCGTCGATCGCCTGGAAGAACCTCTCCGCGCTGTCCCTCATCTTGTCGAGATCGGCGCCCGGATGGTGGGCCAGCGCGGAGGTCCCGAGGATCAGCGCCAGAAATTGAATCGCAAGCGACGGTTTCGCTTTCATGGACAATGCATTCCGGTTGGGGGCGTTCGAGGGCTCCGCGGCTAGGATTGGTCTCACTGTGTCTGCTCCCGCTCCCGGCGGCTCATCTGCCTGATAGGCGCGTTCCCGCTCGGGCCATGTGCTTTTGATGAAGGCCAGAACGGCCCGGATCTCCTCGTCGGTGAGGACATTCCCGAAGCCCGGCATGTCGCTCTGGTAGCCGCCGCCGACGACCGCGGCCGGTCCCGGCGCCGGCATGCGTCCCGAAGGCAGCGGGCTTTCCAATCGCGCTGACCTTCGCCTGGCTAAAACCGTCTTGCCTAGCGCTATCGCCGCGGCCGGGGCGCGGCCATCCGGTTGGCGAGCCAAGGCAATGTCCAGACCAATCCGAGGCCTGCCGCGGCCACGCATCGATAAGAGGACCGACGCCCTTCTCCTTTGCCGCCGCTGGAGAACAGGTATTTGATCAGCGCGGCCGTCCCGAGGACGAGCACGACGACGACAAGCAGCCACACCAGGCCCGTGCCGAACATCATCATGCCGCTCATGCATTCCATCATCGAAGCCTCCTATTCCGTGGCGTAGATGCCGCCGGTCGCGTCAGACTTTCGGATTTCGAGAATCTCGAAGGGCGCTTCCTTCGTGCCACTCATGCCGGGGGAGCCCATCGGCATGCCGGGCAGCGTCATGCCCTTTGATGTCGGGCCGCTCGGTCAAGAGCTTGTTGACCGTGCCGACCGGCACATGGCCGCTCACCACATAGCCGTCGATGAACGAGAGAAGGCAGCCATCGGCTTCCGGCGGAATGCCCTCTTCGCGGCTCATGGCGAAAAGGTCGTGAGTCGGCCTTGACGGTGATTCCTGGAAGGCCGATTCCAAGGCGAGCTGGCTTGAAGGCCGCGGTCCGGATGGTCGACTAGGCAGCTTGGTTCCACGATCGCAATGCTTGATCGCTTCATTGCAGGCCATGGGCTCTCGCCCCCTCCTTTTGCCACACGAGGCGCCAGCTCACGTGTTGTTGTTGGCGTGCGCCCCGGCAACCGCTTTCACCAGCCGCTCCAGCGATCCCGCGCGCTCCAGCTCCGCAAAGAATGATGCGGCGTGACGCTACCCAGCCGGTGCTTCTCGGCCTTCCAATTAAACTGTCTCGACGAAAGAGCCGTCTCCGTTGCTCCGGTCTCGGTGTTGAGTTCTCTAAGGCTGCGCCACACCTTGGTCCCCACGCCGGCAAATGATCTCACTATGCAGCCCGTGCTCGCACGCTCTCAAACTAATTACCGCTGCTGCAACACGCCGCCTGGCGGCCTGCACCGAAAAGCCGACAGGGGTGCATCTGAATAGCCGTGAACCCAGGTCTCAAAGACCATCCGGCGCGACGAGCGGACGCACCGCACGTGTGACACCCGCCTTGTGGGGCAGGGTTGCCTTTCTCAATCCCGGCGTTGGTCGGCGTCCCAATGAGCAGCAAGCTATTATCGGCCGCCGAATCTTAGTGGCTTCGTCGAGAGCCTCAATCAACCAAGCGGCGAAAGCCCCGCTAGAGTCTCCGCCCGCCTGTCGCTATGAAGCAGTTGCAGCCAGCGCTGCTTCAGGCGCATGAACTCGCCCGATGCAATGATTTCCGTCGCCCTGGGTCTTTCGAAGGGCACTGTTTCTATTCCCTTCTTCTTCGGCGCGCGGCTTGATGCCGACATACGGTTTCTTGACCTGCCGCCTGAACTGGCTGCCGAAGCGGGTGCCCCGCCAGCGACCCCGACAATCCCCTGTTCCGCAACTGCTGAAGAGCCGACTGCGCTCGCATCCCGATATTGCGCAACGGCACTATGCCGACATTCTGGAGACCGCAGCCGCATGAGCCTCGAGATGTTCCGCCGACCGTCGACAAAGGCGTCCTCTCGCCTGCGTCCGCCATTTGTCAGTGCTCGATCTGATTGGGGAGACGCCGGTCGTCGAACTGAAGAGATTCGATACCGGCAGGTGTCGTCGCTTCGTCAAGATCGAAAGCCAGAATCCCGGCGGATCGATCAAGGATCGCATTGCGTTGTCGATGATCGTTAATGCCGAACAGCGTGGCACGCGCGGGGCGGTACAATCATCGAAGCGACCGCTGGCAACACAGGGCTCGGCCTGGCCATCTGGCGGCACGAAGCGCGTGATCGCGTGTCCAAAAGCTGACAGCGTCAGACAAATGTCAGGTTCATTACAACCAACATCTGGGCACTGACGAGGTTTTTCGAAGCAATGGGCGCTAACTGCGCGCTGAGCGCGTTGGCATGGCTTTTGAGACTGAGTGACTGTGACTGCACTCAATGGGGCAAGACGAGCGATGCGCTCCTCCCTGAACCCGTGTGCCGTCTCTGAGAGGAAACCAGCTCGTGCAGAAACCTTTGGAAATAGCTTTGGACCGCAACGTGGTATTGCAGATGGAGTCCCCGGCTCCTTCGATTAGAGTCGAGAACTGGCTGCATGGCGAGCCCCTCACGAGCTTTGAGCCCGGCAAGTGTACATAGTCGAATTTTGGGCAACTTGGTGCGGCCCATGTGTGGACGGGATGCCCCATCTGATCCAGCTGCAGGGCGTCGCCAGGCGCACCATCTGGACAGCAGGAACTGGACTATGGGCAAGGTAACAGGCTTTCTCGAAATCGACCGGCAGGTGCACAAGTACCAGCCGGCCTCCGACCGCATCCGGCATTTCCGCGAATTCACGCTGCCGATGTCCGACAAAGAGGTCGAGAAACAGGCCGCGCGCTGCATGGATTGCGGCATTCCGTTCTGCCATGGGCCGACGGGCTGCCCGATCCACAACCAGATCCCGGACTGGAACGACCTCGTCTACAATGGCGACTGGGACAATGCGATCCGCAACCTGCATTCGACCAACAATTTCCCGGAGTTCACCGGCCGCATCTGCCCCGCACCTTGCGAGGAAGCCTGCACGCTGAACCTCGAGGACATCCCCGTCGCCATCAAGACGGTCGAGCAGGCGATCGCCGACAAGGCTTACGAGACCGGCCATATCAGGCCCTATCCGCCGGAGAAGAAGACCGGCAAGCGCGTCGCCGTCATCGGCTCCGGCCCGGCCGGCATGTCGGCTGCCCAGCAGCTCGGCCGCGCCGGCCACGACGTCCATGTCTATGAGCGCGAGAGCCGGCCCGGCGGGTTGATGCGTTACGGCATTCCCGACTTCAAGATCGAGAAGCACTATATCGACCGGCGCATCGAGCAGATGCAGGGCGAGGGCGTCACCTTCCATTGCGGCGTCAATGTCGGCGTCGACAAGCCGGTTGCCGAGCTGCTCGCCGAACATGACGCCGTGCTTTATTGCGGCGGTTCCGAAACGCCGCGCGCGGCCGGCATTCCCGGCGACGATCTCGGCGGCGTGCATGACGCGATGCCCTATCTGGTGCAGCAGAACAGGCGTGTCGGCGGCGAACCGATCCAGTCGGTGGCGTGGCCGTCGCATCCGATCCTCGCCGGCGGCCAGCATGTCGTCGTCGTCGGCGGCGGCGACACTGCCTCCGACTGCGTCGGCACCGCCTTCCGCCAGGGCGCGGTGCGCGTCACCCAGCTCGACATCCGGCCGCAGCCGCCGGAAAAGGAAGACAAGCTGTCGGTCTGGCCATACTGGGCGACCAAGATGCGCACGTCATCCTCGCAGGCCGAAGGCGCCGAGCGCGAATTCCAGGTGGCGACGCTTGAATTCATCGGCGAAAACGGCCAGCTGACCGGGGTCAAATGCTGCGAAGTCGACGAAAAGCGCAAGCCGATCGCCGGCACCGAATTCGTCATCCGCGCCGATCTCGCGTTCATCGCCATCGGCTTTGCCGGGCCAGCCGCTCGCGGGCCGGTGTCGGAACTGGCCGGCCAGATGAAGATCGCCATTGACAGCCGCCGCTCGAAGAATGTCGAGGCCAATGACCGGGACTACAGGACCAGCGTCGAAAAGCTCTATGCGGCG
Source organism: Mesorhizobium sp. WSM4935 (assembly GCF_029625735.1). Classification (NCBI taxonomy): domain Bacteria; kingdom Pseudomonadati; phylum Pseudomonadota; class Alphaproteobacteria; order Hyphomicrobiales; family Phyllobacteriaceae; genus Mesorhizobium; species Mesorhizobium sp. WSM4935. The sequence goes on from NZ_JARTVR010000033.1 coordinate 6,098, forward strand.
GGCGACGTGCGGCGCGGCCAGTCGCTGGTCGTCTGGGCGATCCGCGAGGGCCGCCAGGCGGCGCGCGCCATCGATGAGGCGCTGATGGGATCGAGCGTGCTGCCGCGCTGAGTCCGTCTCGAGACCCTACTTGTGCGGCCACCTGAAGGCGCTTTCCGCCCTTCCGCTGCCCCGGGCAGCTTACGGACTGATCGCCGTGGTCGTTTCGGTTGTGGCCCCGGCCGCAGGCTGCCGCCTTGGCGGCCAAGAAAAATCGTCGGCGCGGCCGGGCGCAGCAGCGGGCGCCTTGCCCTCGACGACGAATTTTTCACCGGGCCCGTCCGGCTTGGCCGGCGCTGCGGCACCGAGAAGTTCCGAACCGCCGTCGAGTGCCGGTGATTGCGAGTCGGCGTCGGTAGCCGGGTCGGCGGCCTCAGTCTTTTCCTTCGAGGGTGGACTACGTTACTGGCCAGTACCGGCAACGCATCGAAGGAACTTTACAATCATAAAGGTACGTCACTGGTCTCGCGGCTCACCTATGACGATCTAGACGCGCATTCGAGTCCACAATCCGACTGGCATTTTCGTAAAGGCCTCCTCGGTGCGGGCGGCATCAGGGAGGATTTTCTCATGACGAGGACTTCTTACGGAAATGGGGGGCTACTCAAACACATTCAGTGATCAGCGCGGGGGCGGCGTCAGCTATTTCACCGCCGATCTTGGATATAATTTCTTGAACTCACCGCGCTACCGCATCGGTGCTTTTGTTGGCAACAATTTCTGGCACGAGAGCTACGATGCTTTCGGTTGCACGCAGCAGGCGACCAACTGGGGAACCTGTGTGCCAACCGTCCCACCTACGTCAACCTCTCAGCCAGGACAACGATTGGCATTCGCTGCGACTCGGCTTGGCCGGGCAGACGCAACTCACCGAGCGACTCAGCCTTTCTGGTGACGTGGCGTTCCTCTTCACGCGGCTCGACGGCAAAGAGCAGCACCACATGCGCCCAAGATCAAGCTAATTCCCGAAGACGGCGATGGGCATGGCGTCCAGCTCGAGGCGGTGTTGCGGCCGTGGCGAATAACGGCACCGCTCATTTCGAAGAGGCAATGGGCGGTCGTGGTTCCCCGCAGGCCGACGATTGGAAGGCAAAGCGCTACGGCGTTTTCGTGCAGGCTAGCATCAAGTTCAACTGAGAGAGCAAGAACCGAGGAGAGCGGCGATGCCACTCCAGCTCATTACGATCATTGGATCAACAGAAGGAAGTTTTCCGAAGAGTTTTGCAAGCGTGCGCAAAGTCGCCAGACAAAGTTCTCTCGGTCCATAGTGTACGTGCCGTCACGCCCGTTCTCGACATGGTTGAATGATACGTCCCGCGCGATCGATCAAAGTCGTTTTTCATTGGTTTTCCGGAAATCGCGGGGAGCACAGCGTGCTGTGACCCTCGCCTGCTGGTTTTCTGTCAACGCGCAGATGAGGGAGAATGAGCGTACAGCAAAAATCATCAGTGCTGTCGCTTTCGCCAAAGCCCGCCGCAGCTAAACGGGGTCCCACGCCCGGTAGCGCCCCCTGCCGGTCACCTCACGGATGCCGAGTTCGGCACCAGCCCGAGCGCAGCGCGCTGGCTAATTTTCAGCTCGGCCGCGACCAGACCTGCCGACACCAGCGGCCGCGCCAGCACCAGCTCGATCAGCGCCGGCAGGCTCGAGTTTTTGCGCCGGTTCCTGAGCCGGCGCTCCATCTGGCTTTTGGCCAGCGCCTGGATGATTGCAAGGCTGAAACAGTCGATGGAACGCCCCTCCAGCGAAGCCGAACCGGACGAGGCGCGCGCGCCAGGTCCTTCGGCTGCCATCGGCACGCTGGGTTTAAGTGCTTGGGGTGACACGGCGTGATCTCCGCCGTTGGCGGGAACAGGGCAGTGCAATAGTACTGCCCTGTTCCTTTTGATCAGAGGCCAGTGCGGATTTCTTCGGCAAGCGCCCTCAACGTCGTCTCGACGTCATCGCCGTTTACCATCTTCTGCATCGCCACGGCCCATGCGTTCATGGCTTCGCCGAAGCCGACACGCGGTGTGAAAGCCAGCGCGGCTTGGTCCTGTATCTTTTTGAAGCTGTCAACGAAGTTGTTGAACTCGGGCTGCGAAGCGTACTTAGTCCAGGTGTCGTCTGCCAGGTCGACGTGCGCGGCGGATTGACGAGCTGGCCAGCAAGGGCACCCTTGAGCGCCACCTGCTTGGAGGTGGCCCACGGGATGAACAGCCAGGCCGTGCCCTTCTTTTCGGAAGCCGCGTTCATGGCGAGAGCCCAGATCCAGATGTCAGACTCCAAGCTCGTGGCGCTCGGTGCGTGCAGCGGCGGAGCGAAGGCGATCTTGCCGGATGCCGGCTTCCCCGCAACATCGTTCCAGAAGCCGAACATATTTGAGTCGATCGTCATCGCGCTGCGGCCGGACGCGAAGGAAGGAGCCGCGCACTTCTTGATCATGTCCACGTAATGTAGTCGTATCCAGCATCGGTAAGCTTCCAATCGCTCAGGTATTTGTCCAGCGGCTCCAGGGCGCCACTCGGAGCGAGGTCCTACGCGGGCTGAATGCCAGTGCCGAACACATCCCATGCTGGCGACTTCGTCGTCAGTTGGATCGTCATCTTGTTCCAGTAAGAATCGTCTGGGTAGAGTTCCGGCGTGACCTTGATGCCGGGTCAGCTTCTCGAACTCCGGAAATTGCGCAGCGAGAGCATCCGCATAGGGGTGGATGTCGTAGGCCCAAGTTATGCTGGTCCCTTCGAATTGACGCCAGTTCACGGTGTCGGCAGCGGCCGAATTAGTGAGCGATGCCGAGACGGCAAAAAACGCCAAGTCAAAAGCAAGCTGTTTGCGAAGCGACGCGCACCTGTAACGAGTACGGGGAATGAGCGACCCATGTAATCCTCCCTGGGGCATTTTGCCAATTTTTGGGTCCACTCCTCCATCCCGAGTTCGCTCATAGCCACAATAAGCGGTTTCCAACGAGCTCGCTCTGAATGCACCAGGCCAACTGGGTAAAAACGGGTAACCGGCACTAAAAGGCGTTGTAGTATCGCCACCAGAAATACTGCTCCGTGGTGCTGGCCTTTGCCTGGGGGCGCAACACGGCAACTACCCGCTCAAAACGGTTGGTCCTCTACCTCTTATTCACCGTCGCTTTCCTCGCGGCCTAACCCGGCCGGAATATCCGTTGCCAGAAAAAGGCCTCGCGGCCGGTTCGAGGCTCATCCCTCCTCCGAAGCAGCACGCTCAAGTATCGTCACAAGCCCCGAGCGCTTCGCGTTCGGCGATGTCCAAATTCCGACAATGTCGGATACAGTCAGATCTACTGGATTGCGTTTGAATGGTTTTCTCATTTGGCACAGTACATGCGGGTCATCCGCAAAACACGTGACCGACCAACAAGAGTTCGCATGATCACCTTACCACAACATACAGCCGCCGCGGAACAATCACTTGGCCCCTGATCGCCCACCCCGGCACCACAACCGGAGTCATCGATGTTCTGACAGGCTGCCCAAGGATACCTGCTGCAACAGGGCTTGCCCTGGTGACGACCACTCCGGCTCCGCCGGTTACCGACGAGGGCAAAGTGACGGATTTCCTGCTTTTCAACGGCATGGAGGTGGCTGTCATTCCCGACCACCGCGCCGGTCGTCACCCATATGGTCTGGTGCAGGATCGGCAGCGCGGAATGAGCCGCCGGGGATATCTGCATGTCTTCGAGCATCTGATGCTCAAGGCGCCTCATGACGAGCACGGCTCCGTCGCCTGGAGAGATTGAACCCAAAGGGAGATTCAGATGTCTGAAGCGAATCAGGAAAAGTTGGACGCATTCTTGGGGAAAATGGTCGGCGATCTCGGTGCGATCGCAACGGGCGCGGGAGTCCTGCTGGGGGACAGACTCGGCCTGTTCAAGGCATTGCGCGAAGGCGGCAAGATGACGGCCGCCGAACTTTCGACACGCACCGGCACCCAGGAACGCCTCGTAAGGGAATGGCTTTCCGGGCAGGCGGCGGCGGGTTACGTCGACTACGATGAAGCGAGCGACAAATTCTATCTCAACGCCGAGCAAGAGCTGGTGTTCGCTGATGAAGACAGCCCGGCCTTCATGGCAGGCGCATTCGAGTTCCTGTCCGCGCTGTGGCTCGATGAAGAAAAGGTGAGGCAGGCATTCCAGTCCGGCAAGGGCGTCGGGTGGCACGATCATAGCGCGTGTCTGTTTCGCGGTACGGAACGGTTCTTCCGTCCAGGCTACAATGCCAATCTGATCGACTCCTGGCTGCCGGCCTTGGAGGGCGTCGTCGAGAAGCTCGAACGCGGCGTGGACGTCGCGGATGTTGGATGCGGTCATGGTGCATCGACCGTGCTCATGGCACAGGCCTTCCCCAATTCGCGCTTCGTCGGCTTCGACTATCATGCCCCTTCGATTGAGCGCGCCCGCAAGGCGGCCGAGGTAGCCGGCGTCGGCGTTAACACGCGGTTCGACGTGGCGGCCGCCAAGAGCTATCCCGGAACCTATGACCTCGTCACATTCTTCGATTGCCTTCACGACATGGGCGACCCGACGGGCGCCGCCACCCATGTCCACGGATCGCTCAAGCCGGACGGCACGTGGATGATCGTCGAGCCGTTCGCGCATGATCATCTGGCGGCGAACCTCAATCCCGTCGGCCGCGTTTACTATGCCGCTTCCACTTTCGTGTGCACGCCCGCATCCGTGTCGCAGGAAGTCGGGCTCGCGCTTGGAGCCCAGGCCGGTGAGGCGAGGCTGCGCAAGGTTGTGACCGGCGGCGGCTTCAAGCGATTGCGTCGCGCCGCGGAGACACCGTTCAACATGGTGCTGGAGGCCCGCCCTTAGCGTGGCCGTCGCCAGAAATTGCAGCTCATCGCATTTGATGAAGATCACCGCCAAAAATCCGGACGCATCGGGCACATTTTCAAGGCGTCTGGGTTCACGCAGAGGTCGCTGCCGAGTTGTGTGCCAAGAGTCCCATACGTTGCGGCTCAGAAAGGACCCCACGCACGGCGACGAACATGCCCATAGCGATGGCCGCTATAATCACATATGTCCACCATGGCGCGTTCACAAAGCTGGTAAGCCACGTCGCACCGAACGCGCTTACGACAAAAACGAGAGCCTCGATAAAAAGACTGAGCCTGTACACATTCAGTCGTCTCATCCTCATACCACCCATCCAAAGACTGAGCTTGTTGCGCTACTGCGACAGAGCCTAACATATTGGAGAGTGCTCACTAGTCGACCGTGAACAATCCGAGCCCTAAGCGGCGACCGGCTTCGGCCGGATTTGAAGCAGGGCAATCAAGAGCGACAA
>NZ_JARTVR010000034.1:2500-6391 GCF_029625735.1 Mesorhizobium sp. WSM4935
TTGCCTATGATGGGTCTGCCTAACCGCGCCCTCGAACGGATCTCGAGAAGCTGGTCTTTTTGTGCCAATTCCAACCAGTAATACCCCGCACAGGGTGCTGCTGAGGCGACGATCCCTTCGGGATCGCGCTTAGCCAATCTCGCAAGGGAGAGGCTGAAGCGACGATCTCTTCGAGATCGCGCGATGGGTATTGGCAATGAGAACGATCAAGTGTCTTAAGGGCAATTGGTGGATGCCTTGGCATGCACAGGCGATGAAGGACGTGATACGCTGCGATAAGCTACGGGGAGGTGCGAATACCCTTTGATCCGTAGATCTCCGAATGGGGAAACCCACCTAAGGTACTTGGAAAATCAGAGCTGCACGACGCGAAATCCCAAAGATTGAGCGTGAAGCGACGATCTCTTTGAGATCGCGCTGTTGCAGTTGTGGTTTCCAAGTATCGCTAATAGGTAACTTATCCTGAATCCATAGGGATAAAGTGGCGAACGCGGGGAACTGAAACATCTAAGTACCCGTAGGAAAGGACATCAACCGAGACTCCGGAAGTAGTGGCGAGCGAACCCGGACCAGGCCAGTGGCGATTGAGAGACAAGCGGAACCTTCTGGAAAGTAGGGCCATAGCGGGTGACAGCCCCGTACGCGTAATGCGATCAATCGTCCTCGAGTAAGGCGGGACACGTGAAATCCTGTCTGAAATTGGGAGGACCACCTTCCAAGCCTAAGTACTCGTGCATGACCGATAGCGAACTAGTACCGTGAGGGAAAGGTGAAAAGCACCCCGACAAGGGGAGTGAAAGAGTACCTGAAACCGATTGCCTACAAACAGTGGGAGCCCGTCCTTCAAATCGCTTGACGATTTGAAGAACTTTTGATGTGGCCATCAAAAGCGCAAGCGCTTTGATGGGCGGGTGACCACGTACCTTTTGTATAATGGGTCAGCGACTTAGTGTGACGAGCAAGCTTAAACCGATAGGTGTAGGCGCAGCGAAAGCGAGTCTGAACAGGGCGTTCAGTTCGTCGCATTAGACCCGAAACCGAGTGATCTAGCCATGAGCAGGCTGAAGGTAAGGTAACACTTACTGGAGGGCCGAACCCATAACTGTTGCAATAGTTCGGGATGACTTGTGGCTAGGGGTGAAAGGCCAATCAAACTCGGAAATAGCTGGTTCTCCGCGAAATCTATTTAGGTAGAGCGTCGACCGAATACCCCAGGGGGTAGAGCACTGGATGGGCTAGGGGTCCTCACCGGATTACCAAACCTAACCAAACTCCGAATACCTGGGAGTACTAGTCGGCAGACACACGGCGGGTGCTAACGTCCGTCGTGAAAAGGGAAACAACCCTGACCTACAGCTAAGGTCCCCAAGTTATGGCTAAGTGGGAAAGGATGTGAGGATCCCAAAACAACCAGGATGTTGGCTTAGAAGCAGCCATCATTTAAAGAAAGCGTAACAGCTCACTGGTCTAAATAAGGGTCTTTGCGCCGAAAATGTAACGGGGCTAAAGCCATACACCGAAGCTTAGGGTTCGTGAGCAATCACGAGCGGTAGCGGAGCGTTCTGTAAGCCGATGAAGCCGTACCCGTGAGGGGCGGTGGAGGTATCAGAAGTGCGAATGCTGACATGAGTAACGTAAGGGGAGTGAGAGACTCCCCCGCCGAAAGACCAAGGGTTCCTGCTTAAAGTTAATCTGAGCAGGGTTAGCCGGCCCCTAAGACGAGGCGGAAACGCGTAGTCGATGGGAACCACGTTAATATTCGTGGGCCTGGAGGTAGTGACGGATCACACAAGTTGTCCAATCTTATCGGATTGAAAGGGCAGCGGAGTGGTTCCAGGAAATAGCTCCTCCTTATAGACCGTACCCGAAACCGACACTGGTGGTCAGGTAGAGTATACCAAGGCGCTTGAGAGAACTATGCTGAAGGAACTCGGCAAATTGCACGCGTAACTTCGGAAGAAGCGTGACCCTTTTCTGCGCAAGCAGAGGAGGGTGGCACAGACCAGGGGGTAGCGACTGTTTATCAAAAACACAGGGCTCTGCGAAGCCGCAAGGCGACGTATAGGGTCTGACGCCTGCCCGGTGCTGGAAGGTTAAGAGGAGGGGTGCAAGCTCTGAATCGAAGCCCCAGTAAACGGCGGCCGTAACTATAACGGTCCTAAGGTAGCGAAATTCCTTGTCGGGTAAGTTCCGACCTGCACGAATGGCGTAACGACTTCCCCGCTGTCTCCAGCATAGACTCAGTGAAATTGAATTCCCCGTGAAGATGCGGGGTTCCTGCGGTTAGACGGAAAGACCCCGTGCACCTTTACTATAGCTTTACATTGGCATTCGTAGTGGCATGTGTAGGATAGGTGGTAGGCTTTGAAGCCTGGGCGCCAGCTCAGGTGGAGCCACCCTTGAAATACCACCCTTATCACTATGGATGTCTAACCGCGGCCCGTTATCCGGGTCCGGGACAATGTATGGTGGGTAGTTTGACTGGGGCGGTCGCCTCCTAAAGAGTAACGGAGGCGCGCGATGGTGGGCTCAGAACGGTCGGAAATCGTTCGCTGAGTGCAATGGCATAAGCCTGCCTGACTGCGAGACTGACAAGTCGAGCAGAGACGAAAGTCGGTCATAGTGATCCGGTGGTCCCGCGTGGAAGGGCCATCGCTCAACGGATAAAAGGTACGCCGGGGATAACAGGCTGATGACCCCCAAGAGTCCATATCGACGGGGTTGTTTGGCACCTCGATGTCGACTCATCGCATCCTGGGGCTGGAGCAGGTCCCAAGGGTATGGCTGTTCGCCATTTAAAGCGGTACGTGAGTTGGGTTCAGAACGTCGTGAGACAGTTCGGTCCCTATCTGCCGTGGGTGTAGGAATATTGAAAGGATCTGTCCCTAGTACGAGAGGACCGGGATGGACGGATCTCTGGTGGACCTGTTGTGGCGCCAGCCGCATTGCAGGGTAGCTATATCCGGACGGGATAACCGCTGAAGGCATCTAAGCGGGAAACCCACCTTGAAACGAGTATTCCCTGAGAACCGTGGAAGACGACCACGTTGATAGGCCGGGTGTGGAAGAGCGGCAACGCTTGAAGCTTACCGGTACTAATAGTTCGATAGGCTTGATCGTTCTCATTACTTATATCCATCCGACAAAGTCGGATGGTCTGCCAGCGCTCACGCATGAGCGGCCCCTTCGGGGCCAAAGCTTAAGCGAGGGCGCCGGACGACCGGCGACGCGCAGTCGCGCTTGCGGGCTTCGCCCGAAGCAACCCTGCATAACAGCGTCGCCTTGGCACAAAGGCGACGATCCTTGGATCGCGCTGCGACGATCCTTGGATCGCGCTTGAACAGCTTCTCGATTTGAACGTGCGTTTTGCCGACCTGGTGGTTATGGCGGAGCGGCTGCACCCGATCCCATTCCGAACTCGGCCGTGAAACGCTCCAGCGCTGATGGTACTTCGTCTCAAGACGCGGGAGAGTAGGTCGCTGCCAGGTCTGCAAAGCGCACGTTCGGCTCACATCCGGATCAGAAGGATCCGCATGGAGCTAAATCTTCTCATTGCGATTGTCGTGATGCATGTCGTTGTCCCAAAACCGCCAGGCACTTTTGGGCGACATGCATAAAGGCCCGCCAAACGGGAGCCCGGGCCGCGCAAGCGGCCCTTTCATTTGGCAGCCCCTCTTGAATCCGGTAAGCCAAAACTTACCTACATCTCGACGCGGGGTGGAGCAGCCCGGTAGCTCGTCAGGCTCATAACCTGAAGGTCACAGGTTCAAATCCTGTCCCCGCAACCAAATACAAAAGAGCCCGCCTCGCGCGGGCTCTTTTGTATTTGCTGCGAGAGCCGGCGATTTTAACCTGCATCAGGGACCCGCAAACAGGCAAAGCCGACGCCGC
>NZ_JARTVR010000035.1:0-5451 GCF_029625735.1 Mesorhizobium sp. WSM4935
AGAGAAGCTGCGCTTCGCCATCCGTGAAGGCGGCCGCACCGTCGGTGCCGGCATCGTCGTCACCATCAAGGAATAATCGATCCGGCTTTTGCCGGCTCGACAGGGAAAGGGCGGTCTTCGGACCGCCCTTTTGCTTTGGAAGCGGTATTGGGGAGCAGTATTGGGCCGCCCTGTTCAATGCTATTGCAAGCACCGTCGCTGCCACTAGTATGGCTGGATCCTTGGGCCTGCCAGACGTGGTTTCCGCATTCCGTTCAAAGATGATACAGCGCTGGCGCGGATTGGTCCGACACGGGTTGGCCGCTGCCTTGACGCTGGCCGCCCTCAGCGCCGCCGCGAAGGAAGCGCCGCCGGACTACGGTCCGGCGATGCGCTTCGTCGTCGTGCGCAGCAGCGCGCCGGGCTGCGAGCCTAACTGCCCGGAATGGATTTCCGCCGAAGGCACGATCGAGGCCGGCACGCCGGCGCTGCTGAGACGCCTGCTGAAGACGCTCGGCGGGCGGCAATTGCCGATCGTCGTCAATTCGCCCGGCGGCAATGTCGATGCCGCGCTGCAGCTTGGCCGCATGGTTCGCAAGAACAAACTCGATATCGCGGTCGGCATTACCGAGTTTTCCGGCTGCTCGCCGGGGATGAAGAACTGCCGGGACGATGACGCCAAGGACCAGCCCTATTCCGGCGTCGCTTACGACAGGGGTGCCATGTGCAATTCGGCCTGTCCGCTGCTGTTTGCCGGAGGCATCCGCCGCGTGGTCGGCGAATGGGCCTATCTCGGCGTCCATCAGATCACCACCACCTACCAGCGCGAGAAGCTGCTTTACCGCACGACCTATCGGATCGTGAACGGCAAGAAGAAGATTATCAGCACCAGGGTCGTTAGCCGCAAGAATGCCGGCAGCTACAAGACCTATGAGATGAGCAAGGCGGTCGAGAAGCGGCTGTCGGCCTATCTGAAGGAGATGGGTGTCGAACAGGGCGTGCTCGGCGTGATGAAGGCGACGCCTGCCAGCGACATCAGGCAGATCGAGCCCGAGGACATGCTGGAGATGAAGCTCGTCACCAGTCTCGATTCGCTCGATTTGCTGACCGAGGGCACCATCTGCCAGCGTCAGCCGGCGCCGGCGAATTGCCGCGAGATACCGGCGAACGGCAAGCCGGTGGCGGTCGCAGCCGTTGAAACCGGACTTTCGACCATTGCGCCGGTTCCCGCGCCGGCGCCGCAGGGCCACGAACAGGAGATGCGCTTTGCTCTTGTTCGCGGCAGCAATCCGCTTTGCAATCCCGATTGTCCGGAATGGATTTCGGCGGAAGGCACGATCGCGGCGGGCACCGCCGACAAGCTGCGCCAGCTGCTCGATACGATCCGGGAGCGCCGGTTGCCCATCATCGTCGACTCTCCCGGTGGAGATGTGCAGGCTGCGCTTGCCGCAGGCCGGCTGATCCGCGAGCGCAGGTTGGATGTCGCGATCGCGCGAACGGATTTTCTCGATTGCGATCCGGGCGCGGTGGGGTGCGTCGCACCCGATGGTCTCCATACCGGCCTCACCATCGATGCAGGCGCCGAATGCGACGCGGCTTGCGCGGTGATGATCGCCGGCGGCGTCCGGCGTTTGGTCGGCGCCAATGCGCATTTCCTGGTGCATTCCATGGCCATGGAAGACAAGGTCAGGGCGTATCTGGATGAGATGGGGGTCGGCTCGGGCTTTTTTGTCGCCATGCAGTCGGCCGAATATGCCAAGCACAGGGAACTCAGCCGGGACGAGCTGAAGACATTCGGGCTGACGACCGGCCCGCAATCGGTGGACGCGCTGACCGGCGCCACGATTTGCAAATCCGCTCTCAGGCCGGACAATTGCCGGGTTCTTCCAGCCGCCGATGCCGAGGCGAAGGCGCCGGCGAAGCTGTAGGGCAATTCCAGGAAAAGTGTTTGCGGTTTTCCGTCCGGAATTGCGTGAACAAGGAGATCGCGCACTGGCCATCGAGGCAGGTTGAGCGGGGCAGGGCGCTGCCGCTATCTTCTCCTTGCTGCATGCAGTGTGGAGGGGCGGCGATGAGCGAGGACATCCCGACTTTGTACGAATGGGCCGGCGGTAGCGAGGCGCTGAACCGGCTGACACGGGTCTTTTACGACAAGGTGGCTGCGGATCCGATCGTCGGTCCGGTATTCAGGCATATGTCGCCGGACCACCCCGCGCATGTCGCCGCCTTCATCGGCGAGGTCTTCGGCGGGCCGAAGACCTACAGCGAGAAGCATGGCGGCCATCGCGAGATGGTGATGCATCACCTGGGCAAGCACCTGATCGAGGAGCAGCGCCGCCGCTGGATCAATCTCCTTGCCGATGCGGCGGATGAGGTCGGCCTGCCGGACGACCCTGAATTCCGTTCCGCCTTCATGGGTTATGTCGAGTGGGGATCGCGGCTGGCGAAGATGAATTCGAATCTCGGCGAAACCTGCGATCCCGAGACCGAGCCGATGCCGGCCTGGGGGTGGGGCGTGCCGGGAGGGCCTTACAAGCCGCCGGCCGGAAACTCGTAAGGCGGGGCGCGCTGTTTTTGCCGGCGCGATCCGGTTCCGGCGGCAATGGAATCCAGATTTCAGGCAAAGGTTCCAAAACAGCATCGGAGTGCTCTTTACAGAGTGCCCGGAAGCTTTTAGGAAGCGCCTGCGCCGAACAAGCGCATGCACGGGCATAGCTCAGTTGGTAGAGCGGCGGTCTCCAAAACCGCAGGTCGTAGGTTCGAGCCCTGCTGCCCGTGCCATTCCTTCAAGAGGGCAGGCAACCGCCCTCTCGATCGCCGAAATCAGCCTTACATTTCTTCCGCGCCTCTGCCGCCCTGCCAGCCCGTGTCGCAGGCTCGGACCCGGTGCCGGCTGGATAGCGAAATCGTTGACGCAAGGTTTTCGTCTCTAGCAATTAACTGTGCGTTAGGATTACCAAATAGAAACGTGTTGCTTGCGAGTAACGCTGTGCTGGCCAGAGCAAAGCAAGGGGCAAGCGATCGTAAGTTTATGCAAAGCGCCGCAATTTTCTGGAATACTGCGCCTCCATTCCGTGCCTTCCTCTCGCATGGCGTCCTGATTCATCAGAAAACAATGCATTACGACTTCCTAAATTATGAGGCGCGCATGGCTGGAGTGGACTGCGGCGGGACGATCCACGATCAGGCGGAGGGCGGAACTGCTAGGGGCGCCCGCGCGGCCGCCGTCTGACGAGGTGGAATGGCGCGGCGGCAAGCTACGCGTGAATCTTTTCTCGGCTACCGCTGCGGCCCTGAAAGCCGCGCTGACGCCGGCAGGGGACGGATCTGCCTTGTCGCTGAAGGGTTCCCAAGTGCGATCGGCAGGACCAGCACGGATGACGATGCCCGCCTGCCCCTCGCCAGACCCGCACCAATTCACAGCAAAATCTAGGGAACCGTCATGTTGCCAACGAGGATCGCCGCCGCCCGCACGGAGAGGCCGAACTGTCGCAACGGCAATTCACGGGCCGCGCTTTCTTCCGCATCGCTGATCGCCTTGACGGCAATGTTGGCGTCCGCGCCGCGCAGCGCTCTTGCGGCCAACGAATGCGGTCCGCCAGTCGGGGGCGTGGTCACCTGCTCGGGCAGCAGCTATCCCTCGCCCGGCATCAGCTACAACGTGAACGGTCTGACGATAGTCCTCGGCAATCCCAATCTCGTTGCCCAGAAGACCACCAGCGGTGGGGGCGCCGTCTATCTCCTCGGCGGCGGCATCAACGTCAATGACCTTGTCGTCAACGCGCTGAGTTTCCAATCGCTCCAGACGACCCAGCCTTTGGCGGCCGCCATCAACGTCGCGAATCAGGGCACCGCCGGCAACGCCATCATCCGCATGGACACCGGCACGGCAACGTCGGCCTCCGCCTCCACCCTAGGCACGCTCTTCGCGAACATCGCCAACAGCGCCGGCACAGGCAATGCCCTGATCACACTCAACGGCGGACAGGTCAGCAATACGAATGCAGGCGACGGCGCAACCGCCCGCAACGCAGGTGCGGGCGATGCCGCCATCACCATGACCGGCGGGTCGGTCAGTTCCGTCAGCGGCGGCGGCGTGCGCGCCATTATCGTCAATACCGCGTCGTCGGGCGCCGCCAGCGTCACCATCGGCGGCGGAACGGTCACGACGGCTTCGGGTACGGGTGTCCTGAGCCAGTCGGAACTGGGCAGCGCCGGCATCACCATGACGGGCGGCACGGTCACGGTCCAAAGCGGTACCAATCCGGCCTTGAATGCGGTGGTCAACAATGCCGCTTCCGCGGGCACCTCAAGCATCGCCATGAGCGGGGGCACGGTCACGAATAACGGCAGCGGCGACGGTCTCTTCGCCAACAACAAGGGCGCCGGAACTTACAACATCAGCGTCACCAGCGGCACGGTGACCGGTGGCTCGGGCACGGGCGCCGCCATCCACGGCAATGCCGCGGCGGGCGGCACGATCGCCATCGGCTCCGGCGCCATCATCAATGCTGGAGCTTCGGGCATCGCCCTCAACCAGACGGGCGGTCCTGCCACCATCTCCACGGCGGGCGCCGTGACCGGCAACATCAATCTCAGCACCGTCGCCAACGTGCTGGACATCACGGGCGGCTCCATCTCTGGCAATATCAGCGGCGGCGGCAGCAGCGCGTTGAAGTTAGACCTCGGCTCGGGCAGTTTCGTCTACGGCGCCGCCTACGCCATCAGCGGCATGGACAGCGTTGCCATGAACTCGGGCTCGGTCGAGATCGATGGTAGCCTCGCCACCAACACACTTGCCGTCAACGGCGGCAATCTGATCCTCAACAGCGTCGCCACGGTTTCGAGTGGCACGACGACGATCTCGGCGGGCACGCTGCAGCTCGGCAATGGCGGCGCTTCGGGCTCGATCACAGGCGATTTGACGAACAACGGCACGCTCGCCTTCGACCGCTCTGACGTCTACACCTTCGCGGGGCTGATCTCGGGCACCGGCGGCCTGAATCAAATCGGCGGCGGCACGACGGTGCTGACCGGGACCAACGCCTATGCCGGGCCGACCACGATTTCCGCCGGCGGCCTCTATGTCGATGGCGACAACAGCCTGGCGACGGGGCCGACCTCGGTCGAGATCGGCGCCACGCTTGGCGGCAAGGGCACGATCGGCGGCAATGTTGTGGTCGCCGACGGCGCGACGCTCTCGCCGGGTTCGGCCGACGGCACGCCGGGCACGCTGGCCATCGCCGGCGATCTGACGCTCTCCGGCGGCTCGATCCTCAACTACAGTTTTGGCCAGGCCAATGTCGCCGGCGGGTCGCTCAACGACCTCACCAGCGTCGGCGGCAATCTGACGCTCGACGGCACGCTCAATGTCACCCTCTCGCCGGGCGGCACTTTCGGTCCCGGCATCTACCGGGTGTTCGACTATGCCGGCACGCTGACCAACAACGGGCTTGCGATCGGCTCCATCCC
>NZ_JARTVR010000036.1:0-3698 GCF_029625735.1 Mesorhizobium sp. WSM4935
GCACTTCATCTTTTTGTCGGCTCGTGGGGCTGGTCCTGTGCAGCAATGCGTCGATGGTTTACTTCGCTTTGGATTCGCTCCGTGTGGCAGTCGTCACGACGCTGGCCTGTTCGCTGCTGCTTCAGGCCGGCTACTTCGGCCGCGTGCTCTTTCTGATCTGGCAGTCCTCTAGCCGCGCTCGTGGAACTCGCCACAGGGGCCAGCATGCCGATGGTTACAGGAAAGCTCGGGTACCAGTCGTCTGACTCTGATCAACTGCGGAATGCAATTTTCAGCTGTGTCCCGGCTTGGTCGAATGCCCAGCATGTGCTGCTGCTTTGATGCGCGGATGACAGGATCAGTGCTCAGACCCACACCAATTTTGGTCACCCTCTGATGACTGAGCTGATCGTATAGGGAATCTGTGTTCGGCTAACACGCGACCATACCCCTGGGCTGACCGGTGCGTAGCAGGTTCAGGTACTTTTTTGCTGGAGATAGCATGCTGGAAAAATTCGAACGTTATCCGCTCACCTTTGGACCCACGCCGATCGAGAGGCTCGACCGCCTCGGCAAGCATCTGGGCGACAAGGTGGAAATCTACGTCAAACGCGAGGACTGCAACTCCGGTCTCGCGTTCGGCGGAAACAAGCTGCGCAAGCTCGAATACATTGTGCCCGACGCGATCGCGTCAGATGCCGATACGCTCGTCACAATCGGTGGCGTGCAGTCCAACCATACGCGCATGGTCGCTGCGGTCGCCGCCAAGATCGGCATGAAATGCCTCCTGGTCCAGGAGAGCTGGGTCCCACATGATGATGCTGTCTACGACCGGGTCGGCAATATCCTCTTGAGCCGCATCATGGGGGCAGAGGTGCGCCTGGTTGACGAGGGCTTTGACATCGGCATCCGCCGCAGCTGGGAAAAGGCACTTTATGAAGTCAAGGCAAGGGGCGGCAGGCCATATGCGATACCTGCCGGCGCCTCTGTCCACAAATACGGCGGCCTGGGCTATGTGGGGTTCGCTGAGGAGGTGCGTGCCCAGGAAGAGCAGCTTGGGTTTGCCTTCGACTATATCGTCGTCTGTACGGTGACTGGTTCAACCCACGGCGGCATGCTCGTCGGGTTCGCCAAGGATGGTCGACAGCGCAACGTGATCGGTATCGATGCCTCCGCCATGCCCGCCAAGACCAAGGCGCAGGTGCTTGGCATCGCCCAAAATACAGCGAAGCTCGTCCACCTCGGAGCGGAAATTGTCGAGGCAGACGTGGTGTTGTTCATGGACTACGCGTACCCGGGTTATGGCGTTCCATCGGAGGAAACCAAAGAGGCAATCCGTTTGTGCGCGCGGCTCGAGGGCATGATTACGGACCCCGTTTACGAGGGCAAATCGATGCAAGGGATGATCGACCTCGTCCAGAGGGGCTTCTTTCCACAGGGATCGAGGGTCCTCTACGCACATCTAGGCGGCGCACCGGCGATCAACGGGTACGGCTACACCTTTCGCAACGGCTGACGTTCGGCAGTCTGCGATTCCGCGGTCGCGCTCGAACGTGGGTAGGTAGCGTCGTTCGAGCGCTTGGCTGGAGAAGTGGAGGCAGCGACGGGCATCCACTAATTGGTACCATTACGTGCTGTCGGTGCTCAACGCCACGCGCATTGAGCGCATGCCGCCGTTGGCAACCGCGAGGCGAATTTTGACTCCGGGGCAAGAATCCACACGCGGCGGTGGCGGCACGAGGACCAAGCCGGCGAGTTCGCGCTTTCGAACTGGCGCCAAACTGCCACTGCTCGAGGGCCGAGGCCAGTCTAATCACAGGCGAGCCGTCCAAGCTCTCAAGAGTGATAGGGCGAAACCCGACAGCGGCAGAAGACATGTCGGGTTCACGACAATCGGCCGCATTTGGCCTCGTGGAGAATTTCAAAGCATTTCCCGCCGCTTACCGGAGCTGAGGGAATTGGCACCTCCGTTGCAGCTTGATGTGCGGCAACACGGTGAGAGCTTCGCTGAAGCAAGCCAGAGGGAGCGATGCCCTCGAGACCGTGTCCGATTTTGACTGGAAAATATTCCGCGACAAAAGAGACGAAAGGTGTGGAATGACTTTGGACACCAAGATGGAACTGCGTATGGGGTCCCCGGCTCCTGCGATCAAAGTGGAGAACTGGCTGCGTGGCGAGCCCCTCACGAACTTTCGGCCCGGCAAGGTCTACCTCGTTGAGTTTTGGGCGACTTGGTGCGGACCATGTGTCGACGCCATGCCCCATTTGATCGAACTGCAGGAGAAATATGAAGGCAGCGGATTTGAGGCGGTCGGAGTTGCCGCCTGCGAACAGGGTCCTACCGCAGACGAGGCGCGGACCAACGTGGATGCCTGGCTGACCGAGGAGTTCCCGAATCTGAATTATCGTATCGGGTTCGATTACATTGGCGAAATGAACAAGCTCTGGATGGATCCCAGCTCTTCGATTGGGATTCCCACCTCGTTCGTGGTCGACCGCGACGGCCACATCGCTTTTATCGGCCACCCGGCGGAACTCGATGACGTTTTGCCGAAAGTCCTTAACGGCAGCTGGCGCAGCAGCTATGAAGCGAAAGCCGCCGATGCAAAGCGCATCGCGCATAACCAACTTGCAGCGCGCGAAATGTCGCTTACCGGGCCGATATACGCCAAACTTGAGCCGGCGATGCAGGCCGAGGATTGGACGGCGGCGCTCTTGGCCATCGAAGAAGGCCTCGCCTTGATGCCAGACTCTTGTGAGTTCCGGCAGATTCATGCGGATCTTCTGCTTCACAAGCTGCGCGACATCAAGACCGGCATGCCGGTCATGCGAGAATTGGTCGAGGACGCGATCGACAAAACGTCCGACGCGGTGTCGTGGATGGCCTTGGCCCTCAACCAACTCTTCGATCCCACGATGGACAATTCCCATCTTCCGCGCGCGGAGCGCTTTGCGATGGGCAACGAGCTCTCGGAACAGATACTGGCACTCAATCCCCCGAACGGCGATGGCCCGTTTAAATACCTCCGGTACCTCCCGGTAGCTCAGTATTATTACGAGAGCGGCAACAAAGATCGCGCAATCGAGTTGATCGAGGTGGCACTGAAATCGGTGGACCGGCTGGGGCCAATTCCGGACCACACCAAACAGTACTATCTTACCCCATTGCTCGAAGCACTGGCCAACTACACGGGTGAGCCTGCCTGTCACGCGGATCTTTGTGTGGCTCCGCAAAAGAAGGCACCCGAAACTCAAAACGAAGTCACTTCCTGAGCAAGAATCGCGAAGGGACTGACAATTGGAATTGAACACTGGCCAATCCGCCCATCGAAGCTCTCTTCGCAGCAAGTATGTCGATGCAGCAGGGCGGCGGCTTGCGGAAGGTTGGATTTCAATTGCGTTGACCACCGGTCGGATCGCGGCGCAGACGATGTGCGCCGCGAATTCGCGCCGCAGGTCTCGCACTCGTGGACATGTCGAGGTCGGCCACGGGGCACTCTTGGGGTTGGCCCGCCCAAGCCATTCGTCGGCCACGCAAGCGGACCCGGAGTGGGCATCGCAGGAAAAGGAAATCGTACCTCGAAGACGAAGACTGAAATGACGAACAACGAAATTCCTCCGGTTGGCCCTGCTGTCAACAATGACGACGAGGCCCTTGCTTCCCCGTTCGTCAAATGCCTCCTGCGGCTCATTCGTACTCAGGATTCCTTCGGCTTATG
>NZ_JARTVR010000037.1:0-2649 GCF_029625735.1 Mesorhizobium sp. WSM4935
TGTCGCCGCCATCGACCAGGTGGACGCCAAGTACAACGCTCGCTGACCGATACTGCCCGCTTCGCGATCATGGCCGGAACGGGCACCAGGAGAAGCGTGATCCACGCCGCAGCGAAGCGCTCTATCTCTTTGTTTTCACGCAGTGCCCGACGGAAAACCGTTTCGCACTTTTCCTGGAATTGCTCTAGTCTGGCGACCAAGGACGATGCAGGGAGGTGCGAATGAGCCTGACGCAGAAGCTGATCAATGACGGCAATGCGGCGGTCGACGAAATGCTGGCCGGCATCATGGCCGCGCATCCCGAGCATCTCTGGCGTCCTGACAACGCGCCCCGTTCGGTGGTCGCCAAGCACGGCCCGCGGACCGGCAAGGTGGCTTTGGTGATCGGCGGCGGCTCGGGCCACGAGCCGACCTTCGTGGGTTATGTCGGCAAGGGCTTGGCCGATGCCGCCGTGATCGGCAACGTCTTCGCCTCGCCTCCTCCGCAGCCGGCAGTCGATGCGGCGGTGGCCGCGAGCGGCGGTGCCGGAGTTCTGTTCATGTATGGCAACTATGCCGGCGACGTGATGAACTTCGACATGGCCGCCGAGCTTCTGGAGATGGAAGGCATCGAGGCGCGCACGGTGCTGACCACCGACGACATAGCATCGGCGCCACGCGACCAGCGGCAAAAGCGCCGCGGCGTGGCCGGCAACGTTTTCATCTTCAAGGCCACGGGCGCAGCCGCGGACATGATGATGCCGCTGGACGAGGTGGAACGCGTCGCCCGTCGCGCCAACGAGCGCACCTTCACGATGGGCGTTGCGCTCTCTTCCTGTTCCCTGCCGCAGACGCGGAAGCCAAGCTTCGATCTTCCCGTCGGCGAGATGGAGATCGGCATCGGCATCCATGGCGAGCCTGGCGTGCGGCGCGGGCCGTTGCGGTCGGCCAATGAGGTTGCAGACGAAATCATGGACGCGATCCTGGCGGAAATGATGGCGCCGGCCGGCGATCGTGTCGCGGTGCTGGTCAACTCGCTTGGCGCGACGCCGCTGATGGAGCTCTATATCCTGAACGCCCGGATCGCGGAACGCTTGAAGGCTGCCGGGTTGGTAATTCACAAGACGCTTGTCGGCCCCTACTGCACGTCGCTAGACATGGCTGGCGCCTCGATTACCGTCATGCATCTCGATGACGAATTGCAGCGCATGATCGACCATCCCTGCGACTGCGCCATGTTCCGGAGCTGAGCGAGATGGAGTTCACGACCGGGGATTTGAAAGCTCTTTTCGGTGCCTTCTCGGAACGGATGGCGACTGAGCGCGACAGGCTCTGCACGCTTGACGGAGTGATCGGCGACGCCGATCACGGCATTGCCATGGAACAAGGCATGAAGGCCGCGGCCGATGCGGCCCAAGCCGCCGAAGGCACGCTGCAGGACATCTTCAACGCCGCTGCCAAAGGCTTTCTCAACGCAGTCGGCGCTTCCTCTGGACCACTCTACGCGACCGCCCTTCTGCGGGCCGGCAAGGCAGCAGGTCCGCGCGCATCCATGCCGAGAGCCGAGTTGCGTACCGTCATTGCGGCGATGCGCGACGGCATCGTCCAGCGTGGCAAGGCGGAACCCGGCCAGAAGACCATGCTCGACGCCTGGGCGCCGGCCGCGGATGCGGCAATCAACGGCAAGAATGTCGATGCCATAGTCGCCGCGGCGCGCCAGGGCGCAGAAGCGACACGGGACATGGTCGCAACCATCGGCCGAGCCGCGCGCCTTGGCGAGCGCTCGCTGGGCCATCCGGACCCGGGCTCGGTCTCGGCCGCAATGTTGGTCGAAGAAATCTGCAATGCGATGAAGAATGCCTAGCTGAACGCAGAGAGCGATAACTTAGGACAGCATGATCGCGGGTCAAATGACCCCTTTGGGGATCATCAGGTGCTCGCTGGAACGACTTGGATGGGGCGCAAAGCAGACACACTTTTATGCACCCGGTTCTACGCGCAGCGCTCGCGCTATTCGAAAGCACTTTACTTGATCCGAGATGTGGGCGCAGATCGTGTCTGCCAGATTGGAGATGGAGATTCCCAGTAGGAGGCAGACATGGACAGGAATATTGGTCGATCTCGCGCCAATGCCGACATGAAGATCGTCAAAAGTTAGCCTTGTGATTTTAAAGGGAAAATCGGCGCAAAGTTTCAAGGTTTTGACAACTATCGGCCTCAGTCGGCCGGTTTTGCATTTGACGGCGCGCCATGGCTGGCCTCGAAAAGTACCGTCACGACTGCAGGCAGGTGCATATTTTCGGTGCAAACTCATTGGTTATAGCAGGACCGCGGGATGGGATTTGTCATCCCGACCTCCACGATCACGACAAGATACTTCCGGGGCTCAAGGACCAGGAGAGGGCGAGAGACGTCATAACCAACGGTTTGGACGAAATCGTTGGCGTGAGGGTGCGTTGCCTTCCCGACAAAAGGTATGATGGCCCGATATCCTGGCGGCGCCGAAGAATCTTCTGACCAAGCTTTCGCCGATCAGTTGGACGCGACAGGGCACCGGTCCAGAGCACAGCGACGAAGAACGGGATGAACAAGAATCCCCGCTCTTCCCCCCAACTTCGTCTGAATCAGCGAGCGTTGTACTTGGCATCCACCTGGTCGATGGCGGCGACG
>NZ_JARTVR010000038.1:0-2073 GCF_029625735.1 Mesorhizobium sp. WSM4935
GGCCGCACTCATGACCGGCTGGGCTCGGTTAATCCTGCATGCCGCGCCCATGAGGTTACTTGTCCGGAGTGCGTCGAGCACAACGAGGAGATGTAGTTCACGATCTTTGAAAAGCGTGGTCAACCATCCAAAGTGTGGATGCCTTTCATCGAAACAAACGATTTCATCAATGTTCTGGAATCCTGCATGGGCAGAAGCACCTGATGGACACCGATGCCCCCACTGCCTCATGGCGTGGCGAGCGTCTTAAGAAACCGCCCGAAAGGAGATTTTTCATGCGCTCTACCGGGCAGTGGAGTGCTGGGAAAGGGAGTTGCAACTGACCGGCCATGTCAAACTGTCCGACTTCTTCCGAGCCTATGGACAGACCGGGAGACGCGCACGTGTAGCGGCTCACATCGTCATACTGCACCTACGCCACACACCGGCCGGACCTGATCCGGCTTTATGAGCATTGGGTTTTGTCAGTTGCCCAAGCGTGATGGCTTTCGCGACGCGGCGCGCCTCAGGAACTGAGCCGCGTCCAGGTCGAAACGCGGGAAAGAAAGACAGGAAACAGAATGGCCGATCAATTCGCAACGGACGTCATTGCCCTGATCAAGAAACGCGCCGAGTCGGAGAGCGGTGAGGGAATGCCTGCGTCATTCGTCGGCGAGATAACAATCGCCACGGAACTGGACGCGCTCGGGTTCGATTCGCTGGGTTTGGCGGACGTCCTCTGGGATGTGGAGCAGGCCTACGGCATCAAGATCGACATGAACACGGCCGATGCCTGGTCCAATCTCAAGAATGTCGGCGACGTCGTGGAAGCCGTCCGCGGCTTGCTTGCGAAGGAGGCTTGAATGGACAGGCGCGTCGTTATCACCGGAGTGGGCGGCCTGTGCGGACTGGGCACCGACGCCGCCTCTATGTGGAAAGAGATGCGCGAAGGCCGCTCCGCCATCGGCCCGATCGCCAATTCCGAGCTTCATGACCTGGAGGGCATGACCGGCGCTGAGATCAAGGCGCTGCCCCAGCACGACATCAACCGGGGGCATCTCATCTCCATGGACCGCTTCAGCTTGCTCGCCGTGCTTGCAGCGCGCGAAGCCATGCGGCAGGCCGGACTTTCCTGCGACGAGGGGAATGCCCATCGCTTCGGCGCGACAGTGGGCGTCGGATTTACCGGTTCGTACGCAACAGAACAAACTTACCGCTCACTGCTTTTGGGTAGCGCAATCCGTGCTGAACTCTTCACTGGAGTAAAGGTGATGCCCAGCGCCGCTTCCGTCCATCTTAGCTTGAGCCTCGGCTTGCGCGGGCCGGTCTTCGGGGTGACCTCCGCATGTGCCTCGGCCAACCATGCGATCGCCTCGGCGGTGGACCAGATCAAGCTGGGCCGGGCCGACGTAATGGTTTCCGGGGGCAGCGACGCACCCTTCGCATGGGGCGTGCTGAAAGCATGGGAAGCAATGCGCGTGCTTTCACCCGATACCTGCCGGCCCTTCTCCGCCGATAGGAAGGGCCTGGTGCTGGGCGAGGGTGCGGGCATGGCCGTGCTGGAAAGCTACGAGCATGCCACGAGGCGTGGTGCCACAATTCTTGCCGAGATCGCCGGCGTCGGCCTTTCCGCCGATGCCTTCCACATTGCCGCGCCATCTGTCGAGGGGCCAGCGTCGGCGATGCGCGCCTGCCTTGCCGATGCCGGGCTGAATGCCGAGGACGTCGACTACCTCAACGCGCACGGCACCGGTACCAAGAGCAATGATCAGACTGAAACGGCGGCGATCAAGCGTGTGTTTGGAAACCACGCTTATTCGATGTCCATCTCTTCCACCAAGTCCACGCACGCGCATTGCCTCGGCGCAGCGAGCGCGCTTGAAATGATCGCCTGCGTGATGGCAATCCAAGAGGACGTCGTGCCGCCGACCGCCAACTATCGCGAGCCAGATCCCGCTTGCGACCTCGACATCACACCCAATGTGCCGCGGGAGCGCAAGGTGCGCGTCGCCATGAGCAACGCCTTCGCCATGGGCGGTACGAACGCAGTTCTGGCATTCAGGCAGGTGTAGAAGCCATGCAAGACGCCTCATT
>NZ_JARTVR010000039.1:0-1177 GCF_029625735.1 Mesorhizobium sp. WSM4935
ATGGCAAAAGGTAAATTCGAGCGCACCAAGCCGCATGTGAACATTGGCACGATCGGTCACGTCGATCATGGCAAGACGTCGCTGACGGCGGCGATCACGAAGTATTTTGGCGAATACAAGCGCTATGACCAGATCGACGCGGCCCCGGAAGAGAAGGCGCGCGGCATCACGATCTCGACGGCGCATGTCGAGTATGAGACGGCCAACCGTCACTATGCCCATGTCGACTGCCCCGGCCACGCCGACTATGTGAAGAACATGATCACCGGTGCCGCGCAGATGGACGGAGCGATCCTGGTTGTGTCGGCCGCCGACGGCCCGATGCCGCAGACCCGCGAGCACATCCTCTTGGCCCGCCAGGTCGGCGTGCCTTCGATCGTGGTGTTTTTGAACAAGGTCGACCAGGTCGACGATGCCGAGCTGCTCGAGCTGGTCGAGCTCGAGGTTCGCGAGCTTCTGTCGAAGAACGAGTTCCCCGGCGACGACATTCCGATCGTCAAGGGCTCGGCGCTGGCAGCGTTGGAAGATTCCAACAAGACCATCGGCGAGGATGCCATCCGCGAGCTGATGGCTCAGGTCGACGCCTATATCCCGACGCCGGTTCGTCCGCTGGACAAGCCGTTCCTGATGCCGATCGAGGACGTGTTCTCGATCTCGGGTCGCGGCACGGTGGTGACCGGCCGCGTCGAGCGCGGCGTGGTCAAGGTCGGCGAGGAACTGGAGATCGTCGGCATCCGTCCGACCGCCAAGACGACCTGCACGGGCGTTGAGATGTTCCGCAAGCTGCTCGACCAGGGTCAGGCCGGCGACAACATCGGCGCGCTCCTGCGCGGCATCGACCGCGAGGGTGTGGAGCGCGGCCAGGTTCTGGCCAAGCCGGGCTCGGTGAAGCCGCACAAGAAGTTCGTGGCCGAGGCCTATATCCTGACCAAGGACGAGGGCGGCCGTCACACGCCGTTCTTCACCAACTACCGTCCGCAGTTCTACTTCCGCACGACGGACGTGACGGGCATCGTGACGCTGCCGGCCGGCACCGAAATGGTGATGCCCGGCGACAACATCACCGTCGACGTCGAGCTGATCGTGCCGATCGCGATGGAAGAGAAGCTGCGCTTCGCCATCCGTGAAGGCGGCCGCACCGTCGGTGCCGGCATCGTCGTCACCATCAAGGAATAAT
>NZ_JARTVR010000004.1:0-329310 GCF_029625735.1 Mesorhizobium sp. WSM4935
CACAACGAGTTCGTGGGCGGCCAGGACTACACCGACAGCATCACGGTGGCGACCGCGGACGGCACCAGCAAGGTGCTTACCGTCACCATGCACGGCACCAACGATGCGGCGGTGATCACCGGCAGCAGCACCGGTTCGGTGACGGAAGATGCGGTGTTCAACGCGAGCGGCACGTTAAGCGCCACCGACCCTGACGCAGGCCAGAGCTCGTTCCAGGTGCACGATGGCAGCAATCCGATCGCGGGCACATACGGGTCGTTGACCATCGATGCCGCCGGCAACTGGGTTTATACGCTCAACAATGGCGCCGCCAACGTTCAGGCTCTGAACTCCGCGGACCATCCGCACGATCAGATCCATGTAACGTCGGTAGACGGCACTGATCATATCATCGACATCACGGTGAACGGTGCCGATGAACCCGTGACCAACCATGCGCCGAGTGCCCCGGTCTTCGTTCCAAGCTCGACGCCATCGCCGGATGGACAGGCTCCGAGCCTAGGCTCGTTTGTTTCGACAGATCCCGATGCCCAGGACACCGTCACATTCACGAGCACTTTCACACCCGGCCCCAACAGCAACGGCTCGGTCTCCGTTTCCAGCAGCGGCTCACTGATTGTCAACGTGCCAACGGGACAGATACTGACCGGGACGCTCACAGTCACCGCGACCGACAACCATGCTGCTTCTTCGTCGCCGCAAACTTTCAATGTCTGGATCGGCAACGGCAGCAGCGGCGGAAACGGGGATGACGGGATCGTTCTCAGCAGCACGAATCCCAACATAGCGGACGGTCGTGCCGGCACCGACGGGCTGACAGGCTCCAGCGGCGTCGACTACATCTTCGGCGGAAGCGGCAACGATACGATCAAGGGCCTTGGTGGCGCCGACTGGTTGAGCGGCGGAGCCGGGGATGATCATTTCCGATTCGAGGCGGTAACAGATTCAACCCATGCGGTCTTCGACACCATTCTCGATTTCCAGCATGGGACGGGCGCGTCGGGTCACGACTTCATCGACTTTGCGAATGCCCTTGGCCTGACCACAACCGGCACGGTCTCGGCAGGAAATCTGGCCGCTCATACCGTTGCCTGGCAGAGCGATGGGAGTGGCAACATGATCGTTTATGCCAATACCGGAAGCTCGACCGAGAGTGTGACAGGTGGCGCCCACATCATCGAAATCCACTTGATGGGGGTCTCCACGCTCAGTGCCAGCGATTTCAACCTGCACGCCTGACAGGCACGAAAAATGGCAGAGGGCGGCAGGTAAGATGATGCAGGGCCTCTCTCCCCTCAAGCTTGTGCTCTCTCGCTGCCGCGGCGGTTTCGCCGCGGTGGCGGGGTTCAGCTTCGTCATCAACCTGCTCGTGCTCTCGACCTCGATCTATATGTTGCAGGTCTATGACCGCGTGCTGCCGGGCCGCAGCGTCGAGACGCTTGTCTACCTGACGCTGATTGCTGCGGCGGCACTGGCTGCAATGGGCGCGCTCGAATTCTTCCGCTCGCGGCTGCTGGTGCAGCTCGGCACCTGGATCGACCGTGTGCTGTCGCCGCAGGTACTGGGCCGCGGGCTTGAGAACGCGTTGCGCGGCTCCTCCTACCGCACCGAGGCGCTGCGTGACCTCGCCACGCTGCGTGGCTATCTCGGCGGCGGCGGCATCATGGCGCTGTTCGACGCGCCGTGGATGCCGCTCTATCTCGGCTTCATCTTCCTGCTTCATCCGCTGCTCGGGCTTCTGGCGCTGGGCGGCGCCATCGTGCTTTTCTGCCTCGCCCTTGCCAACAACGCGCTGACGGCGGGCACGCTCAAACAGGCCAATGCCGCTTCCGCGCGCGCCTACCAGGCGGCGGATGCCGGTTTCCGCAACGCCGAAGTCATTGACGGGATGGGCATGGGCGGCGTGCTCGCCCGGCGTTGGGATGCGGCCAATGCGTCCGTGCTCGCGCTGCAGACGACGGCCAGCGACTGGGCCGGCCTGATCAACGCCTTCACCAAGCCGTTCCGGATGTTCCTGCAGGTCGCGGTGCTGGGGCTCGGCGCCTGGCTATCGCTGCGCCACGAAGTCTCGCCCGGCGCCATGATCGCGGCCTCGATCATCATGTCGCGCGCACTCGCGCCCGTCGAACAGGCTATCGCCACCTGGAAGCAGACCACCGCCGCGCGCGAGGCCTGGCGTCGGCTGGACCGGATGTTCGAGGCTCCTTCGCTCCGCCCGCCGGGGATGGAATTGCCGCGCCCGCAGGGGCGGCTTTCGGTCGAGGCTGTCGCTTATACGCCAGCCGGCGCCAAGGAGCCCGTACTGAGGAACCTCTCCTTCGTCGTGCCGCCGGGCCAGGTGCTTGCGGTCATCGGGCCGTCGGCGGCAGGCAAGTCGACGCTCGCCCGCCTGATCGTCGGCATGCTTTCGCCGCAGCAGGGCCGGCTTCGGCTGGACGGTGTCGATGTGTTTTCCTGGAACCGAACCGACTTCGGCTCATATGTCGGCTACCTCCCCCAGGACGTCGAACTCTTTCCCGGCACGATCCGCGAGAACATCGCCCGCATGGAGCAGGGAGACCCGGCCGAGATTGTGGCCGCCGCCCGGATGGCCGGCGTGCATGAGATGATCCTCAAGCTCCCGAACGGCTACGATACCGAGATCGGCGAACAGGGTTCCGTGCTTTCCGGTGGGCAGCGCCAGCGCATCGGACTTGCCAGGGCGCTCTATCGCCGTCCGGCGCTGGTGGTGCTGGACGAGCCGAACTCCAATCTCGACGCCGTCGGCGAGGAAGCCCTGAACCAGGCGATTGCCGCGATGAAGGAGGCAGGTTCGACCGTGGTGATCGTCGCCCACCGCCCGTCGCTGATGGTGAACGTCGATTGCGTCCTGGTGCTGAACGACGGCCAGCCGCAGATGTTCGGCCCGCGCGACGGCGTGCTTGCGCAACTGCGCCGTCCCGAGCAGCAGTCCGCCGCGCCGCAGGTCCGGGTCGTCAGCTCCGAAAGGACTGGGTCATGACGGAAGCCGCGCTGTCGTTGAAAATGCCGCCGCCACCGCCCGCTTGGCCGGCGGTACGCGCCCATGTCTTCGGCGGCCTGACCGTCATCGGCCTGCTGTTCGGCGGCTTCGGCGTCTGGGCGGCCACCGCGCCGCTGACGAGCGCGGCGGTCGCGCCCGGGGTGGTGAAGGTCGACAGCAATCGCAAGACCATACAGCACCTGGAAGGCGGCATTATCCGGGAGATCCTGGTCCGGGAGGGAGACCTGGTCAAGCAGGGTCAGATACTGGTCCGCCTCGACGGGCTCGATGCGGAGTCCGATCGCGATGCCGTGCGCGGCGAACTCGATTCCGCGCTGGCCGGGGAAGCCCGCCTGATCGCGCAGCGCGACGGCCTGAGCACGATTCCTTTTCCGGCGGACCTGTCGGCCCGGCGAAGCGTACCGGCCGTCGCCGAGGCCATGGCCGGACAGGAGCGCATCTTTCGGGACCAAGCCAAGGTGCAGGCATCGGAGGTCGAGGTCTGGCAGCAGCGGATCGCCCAGTACCATGCCCAGATGTCGTCGCTCGCCGCGCGCGTTGCGGCCTTCGAGGTCCAGCTGCCGTCTCTGCGGGAAGAGTTGGCGGATGCCCGCACACTCCTCAAGAGAGGCTACGGGATTAAGTCGCGGGTGCTCCAGCTGGAGCGGCAGATCCTCGCGGTCCAGGGCGAGGCAGACGCGAACCGGGCGAATATAGAAAGCCTGCGGCAGCAGGTCGCCGAGGCCAATGCGCAGATCGATAATGGCCGGCTTTCGTATATCAAGAAGGCCGCCGAGGACCTTCGTGACGTTCAGACCAAACGCTCCGAGCTCGAAAAGGCGCTTCAGAAGACCGGCGCACGCGCGGCGCGCCGGGATGTCGTCGCGCCGGAGGACGGGGTGGTGATGAACCTTCGCTATTTCACGCCGGGCGGAGTTGTACCGCCGGGGGGCATCATCCTCGATCTCGTTCCGGACCAGGACAAGATGGTGCTGGACGTCAAGATTCAGCCGCTTGACATCGATGTCGTTCGCCCCGGCCTGCCGGCGACGGTGCGGCTCGTTGCCTACAAGCAGAGAACCACGCCTACGGTGGAAGGCGCGCTCACCCGTGTGTCAGCCGACGCCGAGGTCGACGAGCGCAGCGGGGCGACGTTCTTCCGGGGGACGGTCGAGGTGGGCGCCGATGAACTCAGGAAGCTTCCGCAGGTGAAGCTATATCCGGGGATGCCGGTGGACGTCTCCGTTGTCACCGGCAAGCGAACCATGCTCGAATATCTCTTCCAGCCGGTCGCCGACAGTTTTGCTCATGCCTTCAGGGAGGATTGAGAGCGCCTCGAGCCTATGATTGCGCAACAGCATTCTCGATCGGGAGGCTGCGCGCGATGGGTGGAGACGGCGGCCATTGGGTCGCTGAGACGGGCGATCAGCCGCTTGGCGTCGAGCAGCCGGTCCAATGCCGCGCCCGCCGCCGGCCCTTCCGCCTTGGCGTGGTACTGCTCGCAGAAGCGCCGGAAAGCGCGAACTATTCCGGCGCGATCATTCAGGATGAACAGGCTCTGCCTGATCCGATCGATTGCCGCATTGCACAAATCCGGTCCGCCTGCACAATAGGCGCATGTCCGCCGGTTCGTTGACCATCCTTGTTATCGACGAGAACCGCATCCGCGCCTCGATCATCGAGGCCGGATTGCGGGACGCCGGCCATCGGCATGTCACCGTGGTCCATGACGTGGCCGGCATCGCCAAGCGCATCGCCGAGCTCGAGCCGGATGTCATCGTCATTGATCTGGAAAATCCGAACCGCGACATGCTGGAGAACATGTTCCAGCTTTCGCGCGCGGTGAAACGGCCGATCGCCATGTTCGTCGACCGCTCCGACCAGGCCTCGATCGAGGCGGCCGTCGATGCCGGTGTGTCCGCCTATGTGGTCGACGGGCTGAAGAAGGAGCGCATCAAGCCGATCCTCGACATGGCGATCAGCCGCTTCAACGCCTTCTCGCGCATGGCGCGCGAACTGGAGGAAGCGCGCAGCGAGCTCGAGAACCGCAAGGTCGTCGATCGGGCCAAGGGAATATTGATGAAGTCGCGGGGCCTGAGCGAGGAGGCGGCTTACGCGCTTCTGCGCAAGACCGCCATGAACCAGAACCGCAAGATTGCCGAGATCGCCCAGAGCCTGGTGACGGCGGCGGGGCTTTTGGGTCCGCTGGAGGGCGAATGAGCACGACGCATGAGATCACCGCCGGCTTCATGCCGCTGTTCGACAGCGCTGTCCTGGTCGCAGCCGGCGAGATGGGCTTTGCCGCCCGCGAGGGCGTAGAGCTCAAGCTCAATCGCGAGACGTCCTGGGCCAACATCCGCGACCGCATCGCCATCGGCCATTTCGACGTCGCCCACATGCTTGGGCCAATGCCGCTCGCCTGCAGCCTCGGCCTCACGCCGCTTGCGTCGGAAACCATCGTGCCGTTCTCGCTCGGGCTCGGCGGCAACTGCATCACCGTGTCCAACACGCTGTGGGAAGGCATGGCGGCGCATGGCGCCACGGCTGATCTCGATCCGGCGCGTGCCGGGGCGGCGCTCGGCGCTTTGATCCGCGAGCGAGCTGGCGCCGGCCGCGAGCCGCTGCGCTTCGCCGTCGTGCATCCGCACTCGGGCCATAATTACGAGCTGCGCTACTGGCTCGCCGCCTGCGGCATCGATCCCGACCGCGACATCGAGATCGTCATCGTGCCGCCGCCCTTCATGGCTGATGCATTGGCGGCGGGCCGCATCGACGGCTATTGCGTCGGCGAGCCCTGGAACAGCGCCGCCGTGGCGGCCGGCACCGGCCGCATCGTCGCCGTCAAGGCGCTGCTGTGGCGCAACAGCCCCGAAAAGGTGATCGGCGTGCGCAGAAGCTGGGCCGAAGAGAATCCGGACGCGCTGGCGGCGCTCTTGAGGGCGCTGTATCATTCCGCCCGCTGGTGCCAGGATCCTGCGAACCGCGGTGAGCTGGCCGCGCTGATGGCAAGATCCGCCTTCCTCAGCCAGCCGGAGGCGATCCAGATGCCGGCGCTCACCGGACGCCTTCAGCTTGGCGGCGGCGCGGAACGGAGCGTGGAGGATTTCTTCCTGCCCTTCGACAAGGCGGCGAACTTTCCCTGGAAGAGCCACGCGCTCTGGTTCTACACGCAGATGGTGCGCTGGGGACAATTGCCGCACACGCCGCAAAATCTTGCCATCGCCCGCGACTGCTACCGGCCCGACCTTTATCGCTCGGCGCTGAAGCCGCTCGGCGTGGCGCTGCCGGGCGCCAATGCCAAGGTCGAAGGGGCCTTGAAGACGGCGACGCCGGTCGGCTCGGCAGGGGCAAGCCTCATGCTCGGCCCGGACGGATTTTTCGACGGCCAGATTTTCGATCCGGACAGGATCGATACCTATATCGCGGGCCAGAAACGCACCTGATCGTTTGCGCGCCATTCTTGTGCATTGCACAAAAATTATGCTGCATGTCTATGCCGTTGATCAATGTTTGACCGCGCCGCCGCTCGGCGTGGCCGAGGGTCAAAACTCCCAATTCGTTGATTTTCCGTGAGTTTCAGGTTCCGCGCGAAACTGGCACGCTTCGTGCTTTGAAATAATCGAGCCCGCTCGCGGGCAATGGAACAGGCGTCCAATGGCGGGCGCCACAGGCAAAGCTGCCGCTCAGGTCACCGCGCGATCCCGGATGTACGGACGCGAGAGGCCTGGACGGCAGTTTTTTTCGTTTTGGACCGGAGACGACGATGACCAGATGGATCGGATCCTCGCTCAAGGATTTCACCCGCCGCGATTTCCTGGCGAGCAGCGCGCTGACGGCGGCGCTGTTCATCGCGGCGCTGCTGCTGTTCCCGGCCAATCACGAAACCGAGGGTAAGGGTCCGCAAGTGACCGCGCAAGGCCCGCTCTCGCCGCGCTGACCGATGCCGCGCCTTTGACCAACAGAACACGCGGTGCCTCCCACGCCGCAAACCGGAGCCGACCATGACCGCAAACCTCCCAGCCGCGCAAAGCCAGGACAGTAGCTCCCGGCAGGCGCTTGTCATGTCCACCATCGCCTTCACCGTCTGCTTTGCGGTGTGGACGATCTTTTCCATCATCGGCGTGCGCATCAAGCAGGAGCTTGGGCTCAACGAGACCGAGTTCGGCCTGCTCGTCGGCACGCCGATCCTCACCGGCTCGCTCGTGCGCATGGTGCTCGGCGTCTGGACCGACCGTTACGGCGGCCGCCTCGTCTACACGCTCACCATGCTGGCGGCAGCGGTCGCGACTTTCCTGCTCGCCTTCGCGCATACCTATGGGCAGATGCTGCTCGCCGCGCTCGGTGTCGGGCTAGCCGGCGGCTCCTTCGCGGTCGGCGTCGCCTATGTCTCGCGCTTCTTCCCAGCCGGGAAACAGGGCACCGCGCTCGGCATTTTCGGCGTCGGCAATGTCGGCGCGGCGGTCACTAAGTTCCTGGCACCGCTCGTGCTGCTTGCCTGGGGCTGGCAGTCGGTGGCGCTGATCTGGGCCGCTGCCTTGGTCGTGATGGCGATCGTGTTCTGGCTCACCACCAGCGACGATCCGGTCATCCGCGAACGTCGCGCCGGCAAGGCGATGCCCGCGAGGAGCTTCTGGCAGGAATTCGCGCCGCTGAAGAACCTGCAGGTCTGGCGCTTTGCCTTCTATTACTTCTTTTCTTTCGGCGCGTTCGTGGCGCTGTCGCTCTGGCTGCCGCGCTATCTCATCGGCGTCTACGGCTTCGGCATCGCCACCGCCGGAATGATCGGCGCCGCCTATTCGATCCCCGCAAGCATCTTCCGCGCCTATGGCGGCGTACTTTCCGACCGCATCGGCGCCCGCACCGTGCTCTACTGGACCTTCAGCGTTTGTGCCGTCGCGACGCTTGTTCTGTCTCTCCCCTCGGCAGACTATGTCGTGCGCGGCATCAGCGGGCCGATCCCCTTCCATGTCGAGATCGGCCCGCTCGCCTTCATCGCCGTCGCCTGCGTGCTCGGCTTCTTCATGAGCCTCGGCAAGGCAGCCGTCTACAAGCACATCCCGGCCTATTACCCACAGAGCGTCGGCGCGGTCGGCGGTGTCGTCGGCATGATCGGCGGTCTCGGCGGCTTCATCCTGCCGATCGCCTTCGGCGCGCTGAACGACCTCACCGGCGTCTGGTCGAGCTGCTTCATGCTGCTCTTCCTGATCGTCGTCTCCTGCCTCGTCTGGATGCACGTCACCGTTCGCCGGATGGAGCGCGCGGCCGAGGTCAAGAGCCCGTCCCTTTCCTACGCCGCCGAATAGATCGGAGCTGACCGGATATGAGCGAAAAACTCGTCATCATCGGCAATGGCATGGCGCCGGGCAGGATGCTGGAACACCTGCTGGAGGCAGCACCCGACCGCTACGCCGTGACCATCTTCAACGCCGAGCCGCGCGTGAACTACGACCGCATCATGCTGTCGCCGGTGCTGTCGGGCGAGAAGGAATTCGAGGAAATCGTCATCCATGGCGACGGCTGGTACATCAAGCACGGAATCACGCTCTACAAGGGCCACCGGATCGTCGCCATCGACCGGGAAGCGCGGACCGTCACCTCGGACCATGGCGTGACCGCGAGCTATGACCGGCTCGTTATCGCCACCGGCTCGGTGCCCTTCATCATCCCGGTGCCGGGCAAGGACCTGCCCGGCGTGCTCAGCTACCGCGACCTCGACGACGTCAACGCCATGCTGCTTGCCGCGCAGTCGCGCGCCAAGGCGATCGTCATCGGCGGCGGGCTGCTCGGCCTTGAGGCCGCTGCCGGGCTGAAGGAGCGCGGCATGGACGTCACCGTGCTGCACGTCATGCCGACGCTGATGGAACGCCAGCTCGATCCCGCCGCCGGCTACCTGCTGCAAAAAGCCGTCGAGGCGCGCGGCATCAAGGTTATGACCAAGGCCAACACCAAGGCAATTGTCGGCAATGGCAAGGTCGAGGGTGTCGAGCTTATGGACGGCACGATCATCCCGGCGACGCTGGTCGTGATGGCGGTCGGCATCCGTCCGAACAGCGCGCTTGCCAAGGAAGCCGGGCTGGAGGTCAATCGCGGCATTGTCGTCGACGATCGCATGCAGACGTCCGATCCTGCGATCATGGCGCTCGGCGAATGCGCCGAGGTCGGCGGCCATGTCTACGGGCTGGTCGCGCCTCTTTACGAGATGGCCCGTGTCGCGGCTGCCAGGCTGGCGGATGGCGAGGACAAGCGCTTCGTCCACTCCGACACGCCGACCAAGCTCAAGGTCACCGGCATCGACCTCTATTCGCTGGGCGACTTCGCCGACGGCGACGACCGCGAGGAGATCATCCTTCGCGACGCATCGGCAGGCATCTACAAGCGCGTCGTGCTGCAGGACAACCGCATCATCGGCACGGTGCTGTTCGGCGAGACGACCGACGGCGCCTGGTTCAACGACCTCAAGAAGAAGGCGACCGACATCTCTCAGATGCGGGACACGCTGATCTTCGGACAGGCGTTCCAGGGAGGCGTTTCCTCGGACCCTTTGGCGGCCGTTGCGGCACTGGCGGATGATGCGGAAATCTGCGGCTGCAACGGCGTCTGCAAGGGCAAGATCACCGGCGCGATCACAACCAAGGGCCTGACCGGCCTCGACGACGTGCGCGCCCATACCAAGGCCTCGGCCTCATGTGGTTCGTGCACGGGTCTCGTCGAACAGCTCCTGAAGCTCACGCTGGGCGAGGCCTACAATCCGGCGGCAGTGCAGCCCATGTGCGGCTGCACGACGCTTGGCCACGACGACGTGCGGCGCCTGATCAAGGCGAAGGGCCTGAAGACGATCCCCGCCATCATGCAGGAACTCGAATGGAAGACCTCCTGCGGCTGCGCGAAATGCCGGCCGGCGCTCAACTACTATCTCGTCTGCGACTGGCCGGACCAATATGCCGACGATTATCAGTCGCGCTTCATCAACGAGCGCGTGCACGCCAACATCCAGAAGGACGGCACCTATTCGGTCGTGCCGCGCATGTGGGGCGGGGTGACCAGCGCCAGCGAATTGCGTGCCATCGCCGACGTGGTCGACAAGTTCCGCATCCCGACCGTGAAGGTCACCGGCGGCCAGCGCATCGACATGCTGGGCATCCGCAAGGAGGACCTGCCGGCGGTGTGGGCCGATCTCGGCAAGGCCGGCTTCGTCTCCGGCCATGCCTATGCCAAGGGCTTGCGCACGGTGAAGACCTGCGTCGGCTCCGACTGGTGCCGCTTCGGCACGCAGGATTCGACGGGACTTGGCATCCGCATCGAGAAATTCATGTGGGGCTCCTGGACTCCGGCCAAGGTCAAGATGGCGGTCTCGGGATGCCCGCGCAATTGCGCGGAAGCGACCTGCAAGGATGTCGGCGTGGTCTGTGTCGACAGCGGCTACGAGATCCACTTTGCGGGCGCCGCCGGCCTCGATATCAAGGGCACCGAAGTGCTCGGCCTGGTGAAGACCGAGGACGAGGCGCTGGAGGTGATCGTGGCGCTCGTCCAGATGTATCGCGAGCAGGCGCGCTATCTGGAGCGCATCTACAAATGGGCCAAGCGCGTCGGCACCGCCGAGATCAAGAAGCAGATCCTGGACGACGTCGAGAAGCGCCGCGCCTATTTCGAGCGCTTCGTCTTTTCCCAGAAATTCGCGCAGGTCGACCCGTGGTCGGAGCGCGTCTCCGGCAAGGACAAGCACGAGTTCCGGCCACTTGCCACGGTCGGCTTCGCTGAGGCGGCGGAATGACCAATATGAACTGGATTGCAATCGGCTCCATCGCCGACATCCCGATGCGCGGCGCGCGCTGCGTGGCCACCCCGCAAGGCAAGATCGCGGTCTTCCGCACCGCGGACGACCAGGTCTTTGCCATCGACGACCACTGTCCGCACAAGGGCGGGCCGCTCAGCCAGGGCATCGTCCATGGTGCGGCGGTGACCTGCCCGCTGCACAACTGGGTGATCTCGCTGGAGACCGGCAAAGCGCTCGGCGCCGACGAAGGCTCGGTCAGGACGATCCCGGTCAAGGTCGAGGGTGAACGGCTGTTCATCGCGCTCGAAGCGCTGGCTTCGAAAGCGGCCTGAGGCATGGAAGAAGCACGCGAGGTGAAGACCACCTGCCCCTATTGCGGGGTGGGCTGCGGCGTGCTGGCCAAGATCGCCGCGGACGGCAAGACAACCGTCCGCGGCGACCCCGAGCATCCGGCCAATTTCGGCCGGCTCTGCTCGAAGGGTGCCGCGCTCGGCGAGACGCTCGGCCTGGACGGCC
This sequence comes from Mesorhizobium sp. WSM4935, assembly GCF_029625735.1. NCBI lineage: Bacteria > Pseudomonadati > Pseudomonadota > Alphaproteobacteria > Hyphomicrobiales > Phyllobacteriaceae > Mesorhizobium > Mesorhizobium sp. WSM4935. Next base: position 11,292 of record NZ_JARTVR010000004.1, read on the forward strand.
GTTTGCTTTACCCCGAAATCGGCGGCAAGCCCGCGAGTTGGGGCGAAGCGCTCGACCTTGTGGCCGCAAAATTCGCGCGGGCAATTGCCGAGCATGGGCCGGATTCGGTCGCCTTCTACGTCTCGGGGCAATTGCTCACCGAGGATTATTACGTCGCCAACAAGCTGATGAAGGGCTTCATCGGTTCGGCCAATATCGACACCAATTCGCGACTCTGCATGGCCTCGTCCGTCGCCGGCCACCGCCGCGCTTTCGGCGAGGACATCGTTCCTGGCGTCTATGAGGATTTCGAGTGCGCCGATCTCATCGTGCTCACCGGCTCCAACACCGCATGGTGCCATCCCGTCCTCTACCAGCGGATGCTTACGGCGCGCAGGGAGCGTGGGACGAAAATCGTCGTCATCGACCCGCGCCGCACCGCCACGGCCGACGAATGCGATCTGCACTTGGCGCTCGATCCCGGCACGGACGTGCTCTTGTTCAGCGGCCTGTTCGCGCATCTCGTCCACAGCGGAAAGATCGATCTAGACTTCATCCGCGAGCATACGTCCGGCTTCGACGCCGCAGCCGCGCTGGCCGGCGCCGATGCGCCGTCGATCGCGCGTGTCGCCAAAGGCTGCGGATTGGCGGCCGCCGACGTCGAGGCCTTCTACGATCTCTTCGCCGGCACCGAGCGGACCGTCACCGTCTACAGCCAGGGCGTCAACCAGTCGGCGCATGGCACCGACAAGGTCAACGCCATCATCAACTGCCATCTCGCCACCGGCCGCATCGGCAAGCCCGGCATGGGGCCCTTCTCGGTCACCGGCCAGCCGAACGCCATGGGCGGCCGCGAGGTGGGAGGTCTGGCGAACCAGCTCGCTGCGCATATGGACTTCGCGGACGAGTCAAACATCGACCGGGTCTCTCGCTTCTGGAAGGCGCCCGGCATCGCGCGCCGCGCCGGGCTGAAGGCCGTGGACATGTTCCAGGCGGTCGCCGACGGCCGCATCAAGGCGCTGTGGATCATGGGCACAAATCCCGCGGTCTCGATGCCGGACGCTTCGCGCGTGCGTGTGGCGCTGTCCAAATGCGACTTCGTCGCCGTCTCGGATGTCACCCGCACCGACACCACGCGCTATGCGGACGTGCTGCTGCCGGCCGCTGCCTGGGGCGAGAAGGACGGCACAGTCACCAATTCGGAGCGGCGCCTCTCGCGTCAGCGGCCGTTCCTGCCGCCGCCTGGCGAAGCGAACGCCGACTGGCGCATCATTTGCGAGGTCGCCGCCCGCATGGGCTTTGGCGATGCCTTCGCCTACCAGTCACCGGCCGAGATCTTCGGCGAGCACGCCGCGCTCTCCGCCTTCGAGAACAACGGCGAGCGCCTGTTCGATCTCGGCGGTCTGGCGGACCTCGACGACGCCGGCTACGCCGCCTTCGCGCCGCGCCACTGGCCCACGCCGGAGCGGCACGAGCAGCGGACGCGGCTGTTCGCTGACGGCCGTTTCCCGACGCCGGAAGGCCGCGCGCGCTTCGTACCGGTGCGGCAGGAGGCAACGGCATTCACGGTCGATACCGATTATCCGCTGGCCCTTAACACCGGCCGGCTGCGCGACCAGTGGCACACGATGACGCGCACCGGGAATGTGCCGCGTCTGATGGCGAACGCGCCGGAACCTGCGGTCGATCTCCATCCGGCGGATGCGGCCGCGCGTCATCTCAAGGATGGCGACCTCGCCCAGCTTTCGACGCGCTTCGGCTTCGTCCGCGCGAGGGTGCGGGTGGCGGACGCACAGCGGCGCGGCCAAGCCTTCATGCCCATGCATTGGAGCGGGCAGTTCGCGGCCAGGGCTTCCGCCGGCCTGTTGTCCTCGCCGGTCACCGATCCGCATTCCGGCCAGCCGGAACTCAAGCACGTTCCGGTCCGGATCGTGCGGGAAGAGACCGGCTGGGCCGGCGTGCTCATCACCCGCCGCGATCTCAGGCCGACGGGTTTCGTCCACTGGAGCCGATATGCGGTCGACGGCGGCTGGGTTTACGAGCTGACCGGTACCGAGCCGCCGGACCAGGGCATTCTTCTGGCGCGCAAGCTGCTAAGCGTGCAACGGCAGGACCAGATCCTGGAATACACCGACCGCCGCGGCCTCGCCTATCGCGCCGCCGCCATCGACGATGCCGGCGCCATGGCCGAAGCCCTGCTCGTCGCCACTCCGGACCAGTTGCCCACGCGCGACTGGCTGGTGTCGCTGCTGGCCACCCGCCAGCCGCTGTCGACAGCCGATCGTCATGCGCTTCTATCCGGCCGCTCGCCGGTGCCGATGCCGGCCATCGGCCGCGTTGTGTGCGCATGCTTCCATGTCGGCGCCAACCAGCTTGCGTCGGCGGTGGCTTCCGGATGCGACAGCCTCGAAGCAATCGGCTCGACATTGCGCGCCGGCACCAATTGCGGCTCGTGCCGCTCCGAGATCCGGGCGATCATCGACGCCCGCCAGGTGCAGGCGGCGGAGTGAGCTGCCCGTTACGGCCGGTTTCAGCGGTCCTCGACGATCCGCAGATAGGCCGCCGTCACGAACAGCACGATGAAGCCGAACAGGATGCGGCGGCTGCCTTCCGGCATCTGCAGGATGGTGAGCAGCGTCGTCAGCACGGTCAGGATCAGCGCGCCGATGATGGTGCCCGTGTAGCCGCCGCGGCCGCCGAAGATCGACGTGCCGCCGATGACGGCCGCTGCCACCGAAGGCAGTACCAGCGGTTCGGCGAGCGACAGCGAGGGCGCCTTGATCAGGCCGATATAGAGCAGGCCGGTGATGCCGGCGAGCAGGCTGGAGAGGACGTAGAGCGCCGTGATGACCTGCCAGTAGCGGACGCCGGAGAGACGCGCGGCGCGCTCATTGTCGCCGACGGCGTAGAGCAGGCGCCCGAAGCCGGTGCGGTTCAGCATGAAGACGATCAGCACCGCCACCGGCACGAACAGGAAGAGCGCGTTGGGAAAGCCATAGGTGAGGCCGGTGCCCAGCCAGTTGAGGAAACCCGGGATTTTCGCGCCGGAAGCGATCACCGTGCGCTGGTAGACCTGCAGGAAGCCGGTGCCGATCAGGCTGGTGCCGAGCGTCATGATCAGTGGATGCACCCGGAACACGCCGACGCCGACGCCGTTGACGAGACCGATCAGCACGGCGGGCAGCATGGCCAGCAGAAAGGCCACCGCCGGGTCCTGGTTGACGATCTGGGTAGCCATGATGAAGGCGCTCATCGTCGCCACCGTGCCGACGGAAAGGTCGATGCCGCCGGTCAGCATGGTCATGGTCTGGCAGCCGGCGAGGATCGCCAGCGGGATGGCGAATTTCGCCGTGTTGGCGATCCAGCGCTCGTTGACGATGCCGGGGCGCAGGATCTGCAGGATCACCACGAGGATGATCAAAAGGATAATCAGCGGGATGAGCGGCCGGTCCGCCATGAAGCGCTTCAGGCGCCGGCCGAACGAGACCGGCTGGGGCATGGTCGCGATGTCGGTCATGCCGTTGCTCCTGCCGGGCGGCTGCGCATGGTGATGAAGGCGCCGAACATCACGACCGCGACCATGATCAAGCCCTCGATGATTGCGGTGACGTTCGGATCGATGGCCAGAAGCGTCAGGTCGGTGCGCACCAGCCTCAGCACGAAGACGGCGATGATCGGCCCGAGCAGGCCGCCCTTGCCGCCGCCGAGGGCGACGCCGCCCAGCACCACCGCGGCGACGCTGGCGAGCAGGTAAGGCCCGGGGATGGGCGCGCCGATGCCGGTGCTGATGGTGAGCGACAGGCCGCCGAGCGCGGCGAACAGGCCGGAGAGCGCATAGGCGACGATCCTGGTGCGCGCCACCGGCACGCCGCTGCGGAAGGCGGCGAGCTCGTTGCTGCCGATGGCGTAGATGGAAAGGCCGAGGCGCGAGCGCCGGAGCGGAATCCATACGATGCAGAGGCAGACGAAAAGCAGCACCAGAGCCTTGGGAACCCAGGCGTCGGCCCAATCGGGCAGGCCGGGGATCGGCACGGTGCCGATGACGCTTGCCTTCAGCCATTCGGCGGCGGCGCCGCCGGGCGCTTCAAGCACAAGCAGCGCCGCTCCCTGCAGCACGAACAGCATGGCAAGGGTGACCACGATGTCGGGCACCCGCGTGACGACGATGAGGATGCCGTTCAGCGCGCCGAGCACCAGCCCCATGGCCAGCACGAAGGGCACGACGAAGAACGCATATTCCTCGCTGGCGCCATTCATCATCGAGGCGGCGGTCACGCTGGTCAGCGCCATCATGGCTGCGACCGACAGGTCGATGCCGCCGGCGATAACGACGACCGTCTGGGCCGCGACCGCGAAGGCGTAAGGCAGAACCGCCCGCGCCAGCGAACCGAAGTCGCCGCTGCCATAGCCCGGCTGGATCAGCTTGGTGACGACGAAAAGAAAGATCAGCAGGGCGAAGAGGCCTGCGACCCAGCCCTGGTTGCGGAGGAAGCGGCTCATGACGCGGCCTCCGTATGGGAACCGGGTTTGACCTCGGCAAGGATGCCGACATCCGCCTTGGCGCCGCGCGGTAGGCCGTAGGCAGCCCGCATCAAGGCCGCTTCGTCGGCTTCTTCGACCGGGAAAGTGTCGACGACGCGGCCGCCGAAGATGACGATGACCCGGTCGCAGACACGCTGCACCTCTTCCATCTCGGACGTGTAGAACAGCACCGACTTGCCCTGGCCGGCGAGCTCGCGCAGCAGCTTGTAGATCTCCTGCTTGGTGCCGACATCGATGCCGCGCGTCGGATCGAAGCAGAGAATGGTGCGGGCGTTGGCCGCGATCCAGCGGGCGATCGTCACCTTCTGTTGGTTGCCGCCGGAAAGGCGCTGCACTTCGCCCTGTGCGCGGGTGTCGATCTGCAATCTGCCGATGGCGCCGGAAACCACCACCTGCTCCCGGCGCATGCGGATCGGCCCCCATTTGCGCAGCGCCGCGCTGAAGGGCAGGGCGATGTTCTCGCGCACCGAACGCTGCATGGCCAAGGCCTCGGCGCGGTCGCCCGGCACATAGGCGATGCCGGCCTGGATGGCGTCGCTCGGATGCGAAAATTTCACCGGCGCGCCGTCGACTTCGATGCTGCCGCCTGTCGGGCGGATCGAGCCGGCAAGGGCGGCGAAGAGCTCGTCCTGGCCCTGTCCCTCGAGCGCAAAGACGCCGGCAACCTCGCCATTGGCGAGATCGAAGGAGACGTCGTTTAGCTTGGTGCCGAGCTGCAGATTGCGGACCGACAGTCGCGGACGGCCGCCGCCGGCAATCACCACATCGTTTGCCGCGCGCGCGGTGACGCGTGTCTTCTCTATGCGGGTGCCGAGCATCATCTCGACTATTCGTTCCTCGATGCCCGGCTCGATGTCGACGACACCGACCGTAGAGCCGTCGCGCAGCACGGTCGCGCGGTCGCAGAGCGCGGAAATCTCGACGAAACGGTGCGAGATGAAGATGACCGAGCGGCCGGCGTCGCCTTGGCGGCGCACGACTTCCAGCACTTTCTCGGCGAGGTTCGCCGGCAAGGCCGCGGTCATCTCGTCGAGCAGAAGCACGTCGGGCTCGACGGCGAGCGCGCGGGCGAGGTCGAGCACGCGCAGGATGGCCAAAGGAATATGGCGAGCCGTCTCGCGGATATCGAGGTCGGGAATGCCGAGCTCGCGCACCCAAGCACGAAAGGGCTCGACCGGCGTGCCGGTCAGCCGAAGATTGGACAGGACGTCGAGGTCGGGAATCAGCGCCGGTTCCTGGTAGACCGGCAGCAGGCCGGCGCGGCGGGCGTCGGCGGGCGAGCGGACATCGAGCTGCTGGCCGCGGATGAGGATGCGCCCGGCATCCGACTTGATTGCCCCTGTCAGGATCTTCACCAGCGTCGACTTGCCGGCGCCGTTGGCGCCCATCAGCGCATGGACTTCGCCCGGCAGCACGGAGAGCGAGGCGTTGCGCAGCGCGGCGACAGCACCGTAGTTCTTCGCCACGCCTGTGGCGTCGAGGAGGGGGCTTTGAGGCGACGGGTTGGTTGTCAAATCGTGTGGTTCTCGTTCCAGAAACTGATGCCGACGTCTCACTCCGCTGGAGCACCCCTCATCCGTCTCGGCGCAGCGCGCCGATCCACCTTCTCCCACAAGGGGAGAAGGCAGAAGGGTGTTTCATCTCTTATTCGCCGGGCCCCTTGCAGGCGATGATCTGCTCCTTGGTGTAGGTCGTCCAGTCCGGGATCGAGATCGAGACCGGCCATTCGGGACTCAGCGAAGGATCGACGACGCTCTTCAGCTTGGCCTTGCCTTCCTCGGTGGCGTTTTCCCAGAGCTGCGGCTGGACCAGAACGGTCTGCTGCGCCGGCTTCTTGCCATCGAGGATCTGCAACGCCAGCGTGATGCCCGCGCCGCCGATCGAGCCAGGATTGGTGACGGCCGCACCCACCAGGCCCTTGACCGAGCTCAACTGGCCGACGAAGCCGGCATTGTCGGCGCCCACGACCGGCACCATAGGCGCCTGCTGCTCGACCAGCGCGTCGACAATGACGTTATCGATGCCGGAGGTCCAGATGCCGTTGATCGGCGTGCCGGTGGCGAGGAAGGACAGGATCTGCTGCTTGGCCTGGTCCTGCTGCCAGCCGGTGAAGACCTCCTGCGCGACTTTCACGTCGGGGAATTCGGCGAGCGCCTTCTTGAAGCCTTTGTCGCGATCGCTGTCGGCCGAAGCGCCGGCGGCGCCGCGCATGTAGAAGACCTCGCCCTTGCCGCCCATCTGCTGGAACAGCCACTTGGCGCCGAGATAGGCGTACTCTTCCTGGTTGTTGGAGATGATGTAGGCGGACGGCTCGGTGACCGCCTGGTCGACGGCAACGACGACGATGCCGGCCTTCGTGGCTTCCTCGAGGCCGGCCTTGATGCCTGCCGGATCGGCCGGATTGACGACGATGGCGTCGACCTTGGCGCTGATCAAGTTGCGGATGTCCTCGAGCTGGCCGGCGGCGTCGGTGTTGCGGTGGGCGATGTTGAGCTTCGCCACCTCGCCGGAAGCCAGCGCCTGCGCCTTCATGGCGCAGATCATCTCCTCGCGCCAGCCATTGCCCTGCACGGTGTTGGAAATGCCGATCGTGTACTTGCCCGCGGCGGCCGAGGCGCCCACCGAGGCAAGCAAGGCGGCGCCGGCAAGCAGCGAAGCCACGGTCAGATGTCTTTTCATTTCAGTACTCCTCCACATGATCTTTTCAGGTCAGTTCGATTTTTCGGTTCAGTTCCTGGGCGCCGATGCGGTCGGCGCCAAGCTTTTGGTCATTTGATGAAGGGGCGCAGCACGTCGCGGGCCAGCAGGAAGCCGCGCTTGACCTTTTCGTCCGTCCCCTCGAAGCGCCGGTCCTCGTGCTCGATGATGACCGGCCCGTCATATCCGGCCCGGTAGAGGCCCGAAAAAATCCTGCTCCAATCGATATCCCCAAGTCCCGGCATGCGCGGCACCTGCCAGCCTATGCCGGCCGAAAGGATTCCGCGCTCGTACAAACCATCATGATCAATCATCAGGTCCTTGGCATGCATATGCAGCATGTTGCCGCCGAACTCGCGGATGAAGCGCTCCTGGTCGATCATCTGCCAGACGAGATGCGAAGGGTCGAAATTTATACCGACATCTCCGCCCCAGGCTTCAAGGATGCGGCGCCAGACGTAGGGCGAGTAGGCAATGTTGTGTCCGGCCGGCCATTCGTCATAGCTGAAGATCATCGGGCAGTTCTCGAAGGCGAGTTTCACGCCATGCTCGCGGGCATGAGCGATGATCGCCGGCCAGACTTCCTGCGCGTCTTCCCAGTTGGCGTCGACATTCTTCGAAGCATCGCCGCCGCAGAAGGTGTTGACGAGCGGAACACCCATGCGGCTCGCCAGCACAATCACCTTCCTTAGATGGTCGATCACGGCTTCGCGATGCGCCCGGTCGGGATGGAGTGGATTGGGGTAGAAACCGAGACCCGAGACGGCCAGGCCCTTGCCGGCAAGTTCGTCGGCGATGTCCTTGGCCTCAGCGGCCGAGACGTCCGCGTCGATATGGCTGGTGCCGGCATAGCGGCGACTGGCGCCGGACGTCTTCGGCCAGCAGGCGATTTCCAGTGCCTCGAAGCCGGCCGAGCGCGCCCAGTCGGCGACTTCGCCGAGCGGCGTATCCGGAAACGGTGCTGTCAGCAGTCCAAGCTTCATGATCCCTCCCAGGTCCTAACTATGCAGATCGCGCCGGCTGCTTCAACCGCGCATCGGTTGGCCCAGCGCAGACTTGTCCGACAAAGCCCATCGGATCGTTCGAGAGCAAGCCATCGAGCCCGGCGACGATATACGCGCGAAACGCCGCGTCGGCGGCCAAGGACGGGTCGAAGATAGCGTCGATGGCGAGGATCGAATCGGCAAGCGCTTCGCTGTCCGCACCGATGCGGTCGGCAATGGCAGCGATCTTGTCGGCAAACGGATCGGACACCTGCCAGGCGCGGCCGAAGCGGGCAGAAGCCTTGATCAGATAGGCCATCCAGCCGGCGACCGGCACCGAGAGGAGCGCGATGCTCCCGCCCTTCGCCAGGCGGTCGCGGATCGGGTTCAGAAGGCGCTGCACGATCTTCTGCGAGCCGTCGGTGGCGATCTGGTGATTGCGATGACGAATCGCGGTGTTGGTGAGGCGCGACAGGCTCTGCTCGGCATAGGCCGCCGGCGCGATGCCGGGCACGGGCATCAGCGTCGGCAGCGTTTCCTCCGTCAGCATGCGACGGACGAACCGGGCCAGAAGCGGGTCGGCGATCGCTTCGAACGTATGCTCGAAGCCGCCCAAAACGCCGAGATAGCTGAGCGTCGTCTGGGCACCGTTCAACACCCGCATCTTGAGATGCTCGAACGGCGTGACATCGTCGACGAAAGCCGCGCCGACAAGATCCCAGCGCGGCGCGCGTCCGGCGAAGCGGTTCTCGATCACCCATTGGCGGAAGCGCTCGCCCACCACCACGGCGGTGTCGCGGTAGCCGAAGCGCTTTTCGACGGTTTCGATGTCAGCTTCGGTCGTCGCCGGCGCGATGCGGTCGACCATGGTCGAGGGCAAAGCGGTGTTGGCTTCGATCCAGTCCGCCAGCTTCCCGCCGCGCTGCTCAGCGAATGTGCGCACGACATTGCCGAGGATGATGCCGTTGCTGGGGATGTTGTCGCAGGAGAGTAGCGTCACCGGCCGGCCATGCGAGGCCATGCGCAATTCCAGCGCGCGCGCCATGATGCCGGGCACGCTGCGCGGCGTCTCAGGATTGATGAGATCGTGGACGATATCGGGGTGGTCGAGGTCGAGCGCGCCACTCGACGGGATATGGCAATAGCCCTTCTCGGTCACCGTCATGGTGACCATTTCGATCTCGGGCGAAGCGAGCACTTCCAGCGCCGGGGCGGCAGTGTCCTGGCTGTCGATGACGCGCACGATGCTGCCGATGACACGCGCTTCGATCTCGTCGTTCTGGCGGATGAGCCGCGTGTAGAGCCCGCTTTGCCGGCCGAGTGTCTCGGCCAGCAGAGGCGGCCTTATGTTGACGCCGACCAGGCCCCAGCGATCGAAATCCTTGGCCAGAAGATCGTCGGTGTATTCGGCCTGGTGGCAGCGGTGAAACGCGCCGACGCCGATATGGGCGATCCCGGGCTTGAGTGCTGCGCGACCGTAAGCCGGCTTGCGGACCTCGGACGGCAGGCGGTCGAGCAGGGCAGGGCTGAGATTCCCGGCGCTCACCGGTTGGCTCCGATCACCCATTGCTCCTGGTCGATCAGCGCGCCGGTCATCGGGCCGGCCGCGTCGGAGAGCAGGAAAACGGCGAGGTTGGCGATGTCGGTGACAGAGAACAGCCGGCCGAACGGCTGCGTCGCATTGGCGGCGTCGAGCCAGCCCGGACCCTGGCCGAGCGTCTCGGCCTGCATGACCCGTTCGGCCGGCGTGTCGGTCCAGCCGACATTGATGCCGTTGACGCGGATGCGGTCGAAGCGGTGGGCGTTGGCGGCGTTCTTGGTCAGAGTCGCCAGCGCGCCCTTGGTGGCGGAATAGACGGCCAGCTCCGGTGAGCCGCAATGCGCGTTGATCGACAGGATGTTGACGATCGAGCCGCCTTGTCCGCGCTTCTTCATGTCGGCGATCGCTGCCTGCATCAGGAAGAAGGGCGCGCGAGCGTTGACGGCAAACAGCGACGACCAATCGTCGAGGCTGGCATCGACGAAGGAGGCGCGATCGGTCAGGCCGGCGGCGTTGACCAGGCCGTCGATGCGGCCGAAGCGTTCGATGCAGGACTCAGCCAGCCGTGCCGGAGCTTCGGGATCGCCGAGATCGGCAGCAGCGAAGGCGGCAGGGGTGCCCATGGCCGAGAGCTCGGTGGCCACCGCGTCGCCGCGGTTCTGGTCCCGCCCGGTGATCAGCAGTCCCGCGGCGCCAGAGCGCGCAAGCGTCTCGGCGATCGCCCGGCCGATGCCTTGCGTCGCGCCGGTAACCAGCACCACCTTGTGGTCGAGACGAACCTCCATTCCTCCTCCCGGAACAAAGTTTCCATTTTTTCGAATATGGAACGATGGTTCTCTTTAGTCAATCGTGCTAGAGCGGTTCACCGTTTTCACGGAACCGGTGAACCGCTCTATCTCCTTGTCTTTCGCAATTCCGGACGGAAACCGCCCACACTTTTCCTGGAATTGCTCTTGTCAGCCCGTCCGACGCGCGACGATGCCGTGGACCAAGGCCATGCCGACGGCAAGCGAGGCGGCGAGCGAGCGGAAACCGCCAAAGTCCTGCTCGACCACTTCCAGCCAGGTATCGGAGAGTTTTGCCAGCGGCGAAAAGGTGCTGTCGGTGATGGCGAGGATGCGGGCCTTGCGCTCATGCGCGACGGCGACGAGGTCAGGCGTGATCGAATTGTAGGGGCTGAAGGAGACGGCCAGCACCGCGTCGCGCGGCGTAATGCAGCCGACCTGATCCAAGGCAGTGGAACCCACATTATCGACCAGCACGTTACGTACGCCCTGCTGCGAGAGCGTCAGCGACAGATAGGTGGTGACGGGGAAGGCGCGCTTGCTGCCGATGACATAGATCAGATCGGCCGCCGCGAGATGATCAACCATCGTCTCGAAAGCGTCGATGTCGAAACCGGTGCCGATGCGGCCGAGCGAGGCCTGGCAGGCGCCGACCATGCCGTTGAGGAAATGCAGGTTCGCGTTCGGCTCTTCGGCCTTGTCCTGGCTGCCTTGCGTATCCGGCCAGGAGCCCTTCATGCGCTCCTTGAAGAGGAGCTGGAAATCGGAAAAACCGGAATAGCCGAAGATCTGCGCGAAACGCACCAGGGTCGAGGGCTGCACGCCGGCCTGGTCCGCCACCTGCGCGATCGTGCCCAGCGCCACCTCGCTCGGATGCTGCCAGAGGAAGATCGCCACCTGGCGAAGCCGCTTGGGGAAATGCACGGTTCCAGAGGAAAGCACCGCACGCAGCTCTTCATAGGTTTGCGGTTTGGTGTAGCCAAGGGCCGCCAGCGGTCGGCTCCGCTTTCTCGCCGCCGTCTCCAGACTGTGCGCAGACGGCTCGTCGGCCGCCTTGCTGCGGCCGCTCATAGGAAATGCCTCATTGTGCCCCAACCATCGGATGCGTCATCCGATCCCTGTCCTCCGGCTGCGGCCCGTCATCTAGACCGAGGGCAAGAAGCTAACGCGGCACAATCGTTTTACAAAACAAAAAATGGAAATATCATTCGAGAAACAGCCGCCGGTCATGGCATCCGCACCGACCGACATACCAAACCTTGGGAGAGTAACCGCAATCATGGTCTATGCAACCGCGGATGGTACGTCGCGTCAACGCCTGCGGGTCGGCATGGTCGGAGGCGGCCGCAACGCCTTCATCGGCGCCGTGCATCGCCTCGCCATGCGGCTCGACGACCAGATCGCGCTGGTCGCCGGCGCATTGTCCTCGGATCCGGAGAATGCCGCGGCCTCCGCCGCGGAGATCGGTATCGCGCCGGAGCGCAGCTATGCCGACTATCACGCCATGGCGAAAGCCGAGGCGGCGCGGGTCGATGGCATCGAGGCGGTCGTCATCGTCACGCCCAATCACCTGCATGCGCCGATCGCCACCGCCTTCCTCGAGGCCGGCATCGACGTGATCTGCGACAAGCCGCTATCGACGACGCTTGAGGAGGCGCAAGCGCTGGTGGCGCTGACGAAGGCGAAGCAGCGCCGTTTCGTCGTCACGCTGAACAACACCGGCTACGCCATGGTGCGCCAGGCGCGCGAAATGGTGGCGGCGGGCGAGCTCGGCCGGATCGTGTCGGTGCATGGCGCCTATATCCAGGACTGGCTGACCAAGCCGATCGACGCCGAGGGCCAGAAACAGGCCGAATGGCGAACCGATCCGGCGCGTGCCGGCCAGTCGGCGGTGCTCGCGGACATCGGCGTGCATGCCTTCAACCTGGCAAGCTTCGTGTCCGGTTTCGAGGCTGAGGCGGTCTCGGCCGACCTCTTCACCGCCGTGCCCGGACGGCGGCTCGACGACAACGCGCATGTGCTCGTGCGCTGGACAGGCGGAGCACGCGGCACGATCCTCGCCAGCCAGACCTCGCCCGGCCATTACAACGACCTTTCGGTGCGCCTCTATGGCGAGAAGGCCGGGCTCGAATGGTCTGGATCGCGGCCGGAGGAGCTGCGCTTCTCGCCCTATGGCGAGGAAACGCGCACATTGGTGCGCGGCGGCCATGGCTCGACGGCGGAAGCCCGGCGCGTCTCGCGCATGCCGGCCGCCCACCCGGAAGGCTATATCGAGGCCTTCGCCAACTTCTACCGCGACGCCGCCGACATCATCCGCGCGCATCGTTCGGGCGCTGCGGTCGATCCAGGGCGCGTCGCGCAGGTGCCAGACGTGGTCGACGGCGCGCGCGGCGTGAAGTTCGTCGCGGCGGCGGTGGAGTCGAACGCGGCTGGAGGGGCGTGGACGCCGGCGCGGTTTGGATAAGCGATGCGCCTCTTGCGTCCATGAGACCAATCAATCCGTATCGCGATTTGCAGCCGGGCGATCGATCTGCCGGCGCTCGTCGCCGATCAGCTGTGAGAGCCCGCCGAGCACGAGGCGCCTGAACATGACGTCGACCTGAGACGGAAGCAGCCGAGGCTTTCGTTCGAACCACCAATTCAGCGCCGTAAGAAAGGCGTCCGCGATGAATTGCACGACGAAGTCGCGCGGGATGGCATCGCCGTGGAGGGTAGGCGGCAATTCCTGCCGCACCATTTCCGACAGGATCAGGCGAATTTCGTTTTCCGTCACGGCGCCGCCCCGACCGCCGATCATCGTGCGGTAATGGTCGGCATACCGGGCCGCATGCTCGAACATGGCCGTGCTGAAGCCTAGCGGATCGTCATGCGATGCTTCGGCTCCGGCGCGCGCTGTCGATTGCGCCTCCTCGAGTTCTCCCCGAAGCATCTGGAAGCCGCTGCGCAGCAGGTCCTCCTTGCCGGTATAGTGCGCATAGAATGTCGAGCGGCCGACATCGGCTTCGTCGATAATGTCTTGCACTGAAAGGGCCTCGTAGCCCTTGCGCAGCATCAGCGTCAGCAGCGCCTGGTGAAGGGCTTTGCGGGTGCGGGCGGCCCGCCGGTCGATATCCCGTGGCATGGGTCGCTTCCTTGCTGCTCACATGGATGGGGCGACTTTTCCGGGACAGCGGGTCGGGATTGTTCGGTAACGAACGTTCCATCCGCTTTGTTCGTCGAAAATCCCGAACAAGCTGTCCATTATCATACGAGCCGTTTCGAAACAGCACCAGCCTCAGTCGCAATGCCGGCATTGGCCGGCCCCGCCGCTGAAGAGAGGACGTGACAAACATGCACCATTTGCGAAGCGAAATACGTGCCGCCGGAGCCGCAGTCGGTCCTGAGGCCAACAAGGGCATCGGCTTTCCGCGCCTCTATGACCTCCTGGTCCTCATGCTGACCCGTGGGCGCGACAGGGCCTATCGTGAGGCGCTGCTCGATTTGGCCGGCTTGGCGCCGGGCTTCCAGTTGCTGGACGTCGGATGCGGTACTGGCACCCAGGCGATTTCGGCTTGGCGCCGCGTGCAGCCCGGTGGATCGGTGGTTGGCGTCGACGTCTCCGAAAAAATGCTCGCCGCCGCTCGCCGCAAGGCAAACCGGGCCGGGCTGGAAATTCCGTTTCATCACGCTGATGCGGCCAGTCTGCCGTTCGAGAACGGTCGCTTCGACGTCGTCACTTTCACGACGGTGCTGCATATGGTTCCGGAGGCAAGGCGCGGCTTTTGCCTGCGCGAGGCCGCGCGCGTTCTGCCCCCAGGCGGGCGGCTGCTGCTGATCGACTATGGCGGTCCGGTGAGTGAGCGCGGACACATGTCAGCAAAACACGGCCTGCATGGCCAATTCGACCTGCACCGCCTTCGCGAACCGCTGGCCGGAGCCGGGTTCGAACGCATAGAAGGCGGCCCGCTCAACTGGCTCAGCCTGCATTACCTGCGCGCCGTCAGATCGTGAAGCCCCACCCACGCCGATCGCCGGCGCGGCATTATCCCTTGATCGCCGAGCCCACAATCGAATCGACGAAGAAGCGTTGCAGGAAGACGAAGAGCACCAGCGGCGGCGGTACGGCGAGCGTGGCGCCCGTCATGCTCAGGCCGGTGTTGACGGCGGAGGCGCGTCCGGTCGCGGAATGCTTGGGCGGCGCGTCATTCTCGTCGGGATTGGGGACCGGCTCCTCGTCGGGTAACCGGTCGGGATCCGGCTCGCGCATCGGCTTCGGCTCCGGGATCGGCGGCGGTGTTGGCACCGGCGTGGGGGACGGGTCCGGATTGGGGAGAATGGCCATCGCGTTTCCTTCCACTCTGTGGCCGACGAGCTTTGCCGCGAGCCAAAACCGGGATCTGCAGCCCGACCTGAAACGATGGTGTGATCGCTGCCGCATTCAGCCGCTTCGTCGGGAGCGATGGGCCGCGCAAGCCGGCAAAACGGCCACGCCCGCGGATGGTTCCAACACGACCGCTCCGCGCGATGACGGCAAGTGGCGATCAAATGATTCTGCGCGCCTGTTTCGGCTCTTGCCGGCGACTGGCCGTGCCTTAGTTCCATTGTCAGCGGGTGGCCAATTGTGCCTGTACAGGAGACGGCCGTGAAGCACCAAACCCTTGACCAAATCAACGCCGTTGCCGACGTTCATGCCGAAGCACCGGCTCTCATCGCCAATCGTGGCCAGCGCCTCGAGCGCTGGGCGCAACTTCTCGAAGAAAATCCCGGCCGCCGCCTCACGGCGCTGACCGGCACCGAATACGCTTCGCCCGATGTGCGTCAAAGAATGCGCACGGACGGATCGGCGATCACCGTCGCTTTCGAGGATCCGATCTTTCGCGCGCAAGGCTTGCGGGACGACACCTATGGTGAAGCCAGGCGCTTCTTCGAGATGAGCGACTGGCAACTGCATGAGGTCGTCTGCCATTGCCATGTCGGCGCCAACATGCCGGCCCGCTGGGCGGCATCGCGCGTGCGCGCGGCGATCTCTCCGGGCGCGGGTATTCTTGCCTGGTTGAGAGCGGTGTTCATGCATTGACGGCCGCGATGCATGCACTCGCGACCGATCAAGACCTGATGGGAGCGGTGGAGGCCTGACCGGGGCCTCTGCGCTCCCTCTTTAGCGGTCGATCTCGCCGAAGACGATGTCGAGCGAGCCGATGATGGCTGCGACATCCGCCACCATATGCCCGCGCGAGAGGAAATCCATCGCCTGGAGATGGGCGAAGGACGGCGCGCGTATCTTGCAGCGATAGGGAACGTTGCTGCCGTTCGAGACCAGATAGACGCCGAACTCGCCCTTCGGCGCCTCGACTGCCGCATAGACTTCGCCGGGCGGCACGCGGTGGCCTTCGGTAAAGAGCTTGAAATGGTGGATGGTCGCTTCCATCGAGCGCTTCATGGTGGCGCGCGGCGGCGGCGTGATCTTCTGGTTCGGCACCGCGACCGGACCCCGGCTATCGGCCGAGCGCAACTTTTCCAGGCACTGCCGCATGATGCGCACCGACTGGCGCATCTCTTCCATGCGCACCAGATAGCGATCGTAGCAATCACCGTGCTTGCCGATCGGGATGTCGAAATCCATCTCGGGGTAGCATTCGTATGGCTGCGCCTTGCGCAGGTCCCAGGCGGCGCCCGATCCGCGAATCATGGGCCCGGAGAAGCCCAGGCCCCAGGCGTCATCGAGCGAGATCACGCCGACATCGACATTGCGCTGCTTGAAGATGCGGTTGTCGGTGAGCAGGCCTTCGAGATTGTCGCAAACCTTCAGGAACGGATCGCAGAAATCCCAGATGTCGTCGAGCAGCTCTTCCGGCAGGTCCTGATGCACGCCGCCGACACGGAAATAGTTCGCATGCATGCGGGCGCCGGATGCGCGTTCATAGAAAACCATCAGCTTCTCGCGCTCGGCAAAACCCCAGAGCGGCGGCGTCAGCGCGCCGATGTCCATGGCCTGCGTGGTGACGTTGAGAAGATGCGACAGGAGCCGCCCGATCTCGCAAAACAGCACGCGGATCAACTGGCCGCGCCGGGGGACCGACAGCTGGAGCAGCTTTTCAGCGGCGAGGCAGAAGGCATGCTCCTGATTCATCGGCGCGACGTAATCGAGCCGGTCGAAATAGGGCAGGGCCTGCAGATAATTCTTGTATTCGATCAGCTTCTCGGTGCCGCGATGCAGCAGGCCGATATGCGGGTCGGCACGGTCGACGATTTCGCCGTCCAGTTCCAGCACCAGCCTGAGCACGCCATGGGCCGAAGGGTGTTGCGGTCCGAAGTTGAGGGTGAAGTTGCGGACTGCGGTTTCGGTCATGACGGCCTCCGCAAGAGTGAGGATGGAATGCGAACCGCGGGCCGTCGGCCGCCGTTCGGCCGGGGCATGCCCCCCCGGTCAGGCCGTCGTCTGGATGATCAGCGTCAGCGTGCCGTCACCGTCGATGTTGGCGGCGACGACCTGCGACGAATTCAGCCCGTTCGCATGCAGAACCGACGTCGCCTCGGGCGAGGCGTCGACCGAGCTTTGCAGCTTGGCCAGTTCCTTGGCGGTCGTCCTGGTAACTATGGCTTCGGCTTGCGCCTTCACTTCCGCGGGCAAGTCCTCCATCGCCACCACGACGATGTTGGTGACGTTCTGAGCGGCATCGTCCTGGCCGGGCTGGGGCTGGCCGGGTTGCGGCTGACCGGGTATGGGCTCCTGGGCAGGAGGCGGGGCTTGCGGCGGCTGCGGATCGGCGCGTTGAGCGGAAGCGGGCTGCGCCAACGCCATTGCCGACAGTGTCAGGACCATCGTCAATATACGCATCGTCTTTCCTTTCGATCTCGGATCTGACGACACAACCCCGGGGTCCGGCGATGGTTCCCGGATGTTCGCCGGTGCAGCTGCTTAAAGAGGCCGCATTGTCCGGAACGTCACCGAATAGCGATGGTGTTCGACGGGTGGGATGCTGTGTTCCCACTCGTTCCGCGCCGGGCCGGCCATGAGATAGACGGACCTGGGCTCGACCTCGACTGTCTCACGGTCCCATGCCGCGCCGTTTTTGCGGCGCAGCCGGAAACTGCAGGACGAGAGCAGGGAAACGCCCGCGACGAGGTCGAAATGCGGCTTGTCCCTGTGCCAGCCTATGCCGGCGCCCGGGCGATACTCGTTGATCAGCACCTGCGCGAATTCTCTTGCCGGGACGCCCGCGAAGGCGGCGACCTTGGTGCGAAGCGCCATCAGGAAGTCCGGAATCGGTGGCGCTTCGAGCACCTCGCGGCGCTCATAATCATAGCGCAGGCCGAAGCCGACGACCTGCCTATTGGCAAGATGGCCGTGAAAATCGAACGGCTTGAAAGGCAAGCCCCGGATGTCACGGATCAGTTCGCGCTCCTCGTCGCGGTCGATCAGGTCCGGCTGGTAGGAGAAGCCTTCGGGTGCGGGCGGCGGGCTTGCGGGCGCGCCGAATAGGTCGCCCTGGAAAGCGCGCCCGCCGCTTCGGTTTCTGGCTGATGACATGGGGCTCAGATAGGCAATCGGAACACCTGTGCAAGGCCGATTCCCGTATGGAGGAACCTGGCGGCGCGTGCCGGATTAAGAGGTGGAAGCAGGATGTCGATATATGCCTTCCACCGCGATCCAGAACATTCGCTACGATCCGTCGAGGCGGATTCTTTCCGTATGGTTCGTTCCAAGCGGCGAGCGCTACGACTACGAGGGTGTCGGGCCCAAGATTTATTCGGGTTTCAAGGAAGCGTCCTCAAAAGGGCGATTCTTCAACAAATTCGTGCGCGATCGTTTCAAATATCGTCGGGTCGAACGTGGTGATTGATCGCTATGGCCGGTATGAACAGAGGGATGTTCCCAGGCAGCGGCAGCGAAATCGCTGCGGAGCGCAAAGCCGTGAAGGGTGGCGCCAACGTCGCGACGACGGCTTAGGCGCGCCTTGATGAATGCCCAGGCTTGGTCCGAAAGACGTTGCACGCAGTCACGTGGCCCTCCGGGAATGTTGGAGTGGTTGGGCTGCCTTGCGAACAGGTGATGGGGAGGTTGCGCCAACCGGCGAACGGATGCCATTGCGCACCGTTCGCCGAGGATTGGCGCCGCGCCGGCTACTTGTTGGCAGTGGTGTCGCCGCCCAGGTCCTTCTTGAACTGCTCGAAATCCACCTGCATACCGTTGAAGATCGTGCTCCAATGCCGTGTGATGGCCGCCATCGCCACCGCCTCTTTGATTTCGGCGTCGGTGGCGCCCGCCTGCCGGGCCGAGACCGTGTCGGACCAGATGCAGTAGCTGCAAGGGATTTGCGCCGATACGGCGAGTGAGATCAGGGCCTTGGTCTTCACCGTCAGGGCGCCGTCGCTGAACTCGAGAGCCTTGGTTTCCGCCCAGGCTCCGGGCAACCCGCTGTCGGGAAACGCCTTGAGGAAATCAGGCACCTTGCCGAAGGTCTGTTCGATATCCTTATGGGTTGCGGCGAGGGCATTGGACGCATCGTCGGCATAAGCGGGCGACGGAACATAGATTAGAAATGCCGCGGCGCCGCCGGCGGCCAGCACCCGCGCGAAGGTCGAAAGCAAAGCGGTCATCATGGAAGTCCTTCCTGGTCTGGGGACCACAGCGGTCCCTATGGGAAAGAGATGCATTCGCCGCCGCGAAAGTTCGCTCGGCGAGAAGGAGCGGATATTTCGTCAGCGTCAGCCGATTGGAAACGGAGGACGCGCAGCCATATGGAGATAGAGACGCTCCACCTGCGCCGCGCCCTCCTTCATGACCATCACGACGCCGGGCGGGCAGAGATCGGGCGTTTCCGGCGGATTGGCGATCGCCGCCTCGAGCACGGTGATGTTGTCGCTCGCCATGATCCGCTTCGGCTGGACCCGCACGCCCGTTCGCAGATCGGAATCCATTTCCGCATCGAAATGTTCCCGGCCGTGGAAGCGGTTGCCGGTGGTTGACCAGATCAGTTGCAGGTCGTCGGAGAAATGCGAAAGGAACTTGTCGCGCTGCCCGCAATAGAGCGTACGGAAGGCGTCTTCATAAAATGACCGACGTTCCGCCTGGAGTTGCTCGTGCGTCTCGTCGCGGTCGCCTGCGGCGGACAGGAGCAGTTCGGACAGCCTGATCTTGGCATCGAACAGCCGGCTTCGCACGGTTCCGACCGGAACACCGAGGATGGTCGAAACCTCCTCATAGGAATTGTAGAAGCTGAAATAGCGCAGCATGACCGTAGCGCGATGCTCTTCCGGCAGCTTCCGCAATGCCGCCCACACCCAGTCGCGCAGCTCGCGGTTTTCGATGCCGGTCTCGATCCGCTCGTCGTCCGGCATGTCGCGAAAATGCTGCTCCGCCTGCGCGCCGCCGATCTGGGGCCGGCGCCGCCGCCGCTCGGTCAGGCAGCAGTTTCTGAGAATCGCGTGAAGCCATCCGCCTACGGCCGCGGGCTCGCGCAATTGGTCGAGCCGCGCGAGCGCGGTCAGGAAAGTGTCGTGAACGGCGTCCTCGGCGTTGCTCGTGTAGCCGAGCAGCGATACGGCTGCCGCATAGAGCTGCGGCCGGTGGCGTTCGAAGAGCAGACCGAGGCTGTGCACCTGGCCATTCCGGGCCTCGATGACCAGCGCCGCATCGCTGGTTCCCTTCCGCTGCGCAAAGCTCACGTGCTCCATACGCGCCTCCGGATTTCGACAATATCATCATCAAAGATGCCCGGCGGAAAGGAAAGTTCGCTTGACGGTCGAGATTTCTGTTCGAATGGGGCAGCAGTTCGCGTTTGCCACGCGGTGATATCAGCGGTTTTTTGCCCGGCCGTCTGAACGGCGTGGGGCTTCAACTATCTCGCGGCGTCCGAGCGATGGAGTCGGTGCCGACGCGCGGGCACCGCCATGGGCACGGCCACAAAAACACTAATTCCAGCGCTTTAGGGGCCTATGCGAGGTTGGCGGAGAGAGCGGGATTCGATTTGAAACGTCTGAAATCAGACTCTCATACCGGTTCCGCTCACGCCAACCGCTCTAGCTACAAGGCTGGCTGGCTCGCGTGCCCAAGATCGGGACGACGACGAATTTTCATGGTAAAGTTTGGCCGCTCCCGCTCAACCTCATGGCCACCAGCATTGCTCGACTAAGGGCTGGGTTGGTTGATCGTTTCGAGGGGATGCTTGCCAGGGAGCGGAGGATCATACCGCCTGCCGTGCAGGACGGACGCCGGAGTCGGGTTGCACGCGACGAGGTGATCCGCTGAACTCCGGGTCTTCCGCTAGCAGCGCTGCCATGCTTAATTCGAGTAAATCGAAGTCAAATTATAGAGTTGGCACGTGATACCAATCTACATTGGGTACGATCCACGCGAATCCCGAGTTCTAGACGTAGCGCGATGGAGCGCCTATCGGCGGACAAGCGCGCCGTTACAGATAGAGCCACTCGTGCTCAAAGATCTTGAAGCCCAAGGAATCATGAAGCGGCCGATAGTGGTGCGTGATGGTAAGCTCTGGTGCCCGATTTCCGAGGCACCGATGGCGACCGAGTTTGCCATATCGCGTTTTGCCGTTCCGTTTTTGAGGCAAAGCGGCTGGGCGATGTTCTGCGATTGTGACGTCCTTTTTTTGAAGGATCCAGTCAAGTTGCTCGAACTAGTCGATCCTTCCTACGCGATTATGGCGGTTAAGCACCAGCAACGCGAATCCGAAGCTGTCAAGATGGATGGACAAACGCAGACCTTCTATCGCCGCAAAAACTGGTCGTCGGTCGTTTTGTGGAATCTAGATCATCCCTCCAACAAACGGCTGACCAATGAGATGCTCAATACCTGGCCCGGACGTGACCTCCACGCCTTCAAATGGCTTGAGGACCATGAGATTGGGGAATTGCCTCTGGCCTGGAACTACCTCGTAGGGGCTTCGGCTTCGGAACTGGATCCCGCCGATGTCTCGCTGGCGCACTATACGCTCGGCGGTCCTTGGTTTGCGGGCTGGTCCGGTGCCACGCAATGGGACGACTTGTGGAGCCGAGAAGAGAGCATTCTGCGCGCGTTTGAGGAATATGCGATTCAGATTCCCGCATGAAAACTTCGCTTTTGAAGCTCCTGCCAACCTTCTCAAAACCAATTCTTCACTTGCCCAGGGTCATGGGTCCTGCTTTGGTGATGGGGTCGGCGCCGAATTTTCGCCTTCCCAAGGGCTATGATGCCGACTGGGCGCTTGTGACCGTTAACGCTTCTCAGCTTTTGGCGGAAACCTTCGGCCTCCGGGTTCCTGATCTTGCGGTGATACGCCGCGGCATTCTAGTCGACAGTGGCGACCAGGACTTTTACAAGCGCGATTTGTTAAAAGGACGGCAAGCAAAGCATCTGATCATCCCGGTTTGGACGGACGCTGAGGACAAGTTGAAAACCGGTTGTCGCACCTTCAATTATCGTTATGACACCTTACAAGCGCTTACCAAATGGCAGCTTGCCAACATCGTCTGGCGGCTTAGCGGCAAGTATCATGTATCCCGCGGCTGGTATCGGAAAATCTCCACCGGAGCCTTCGCAATCATGCTGGCGCGTTTCGCCGGGTTCGCTCCCGTTGTAGTCAGCGGGTTTTCCCTCTCCCAAGCCGGGCATGGATACGACACCCGAAATGCCTTCCGCTATCATGCCGACGAAGACGCGGATTTGCTTCGGCGGGTGGTGAGAAGGGGCGAGCCGATCTACGCAGAGGATAGAGATTTCGCTGCAGAAAGTGGATTGCCCTTGTGGCAGGGGCAGATGCCATGACGACGACAGCAGCAGGGCCGATGGCGAATAGCGCAGATACTCGGGCCGGTGCGGCATCGCCTAGCATTTCCAAAAGCGCCGACGATAGTGAAGCCAACCGGCGTCAGCGGCCAAGGATTTGAGGTTTCGCATGTGAGCGGCTTTCCTGTCGCAGCATCCTTTGCGCACCTCTGCGTGTTATCGGGAGGGAGAGTGCGCAGTGTCTCTCAGGAGCTCGCAATATGGAGGCCCATTCCGAACTTCATAGCAAAGGCGACCATGCTTCGACTTTGAAAAGGGCAACGTCCATTAGCCGGAACCGTGAGCCCGCCATCACCGATGTCACCCGCCCTTCGTGAGGTGGATGTGCTGAATATCTCGACGACCGATCGGCTGGCTATCAAGTCCATTCTCGTTATTCAGACGAAGTACATCGGGGATGTTGTTCTGACCTCGGCGCTCGTGCGAAACCTGCGCCTCGCTTACCAAAACGCTGTGATCGCCATGCTTTGCGCTCCTGGCCTGCGAGACTTCGTAGTCCGCCAGAATATCGCTGACGTGGCCATCGGATTCGACGGTCGAAGTGCTGGTAGAAGTCTGCTTCAGCGAGTGACGGAATATTCAAGCTTGGTCGCTGACCTCCGCCGCCGAAAATTCGATCTCACCATTGATGTGGCTGACTCGAAGACATCCAGGATAGTGCAGAGGTTGATCGGGGCTCCGCTGCGCGTCGGATATAATCCACCGGACAGGCCGCTGAAATTCTGGGAAGTTCAGCCTGCTAATATATTTGCCGAACCCTCGGGCCGCCGTAGTGGCGCGCACTACTTGTACCGATATCTGTCCCCGGTTAAAGCGCTTGGTATAGAATTACGCGAAGTGACACCGAGGCTTGAACCTACACCAGTCGGGCGGAGCGCATCTGCCCAGATTCTGGCGCAAAGCAATCTGCCTGTAAAAGCTTTCGTTGCAGTACACGCTGGAGCAAGGTTCGAAGGGCGATGTTGGCAACCTGAACGGTTCGCTGTAATCGACGAGGTTTATGCAACGACTGGCCTGCGGTCACTGCTGGTCGGTGGACCTGATGAAAGGGCAACCGCGCAAGCGATCTTGAACGTGGCAAAGTCGCCGTTGGTGAGCGTTGTTGGCGAAGCCTCGCTTGAGACGCTAACCGCATTGCTTGCGGATGCATTTATTTTTCTCGGAAACGAAAGCGGCCCAATGCACTTGGCTGCATCAGTGGGAACCCCAGTTGTGGGCCTGTATGGCCTTACGCCCCCCGACATCTGGGGGCCTGTTGGGGTGCTTCACCGCACCGTTGCGCCGCCGTTGCCTTGCCAGTGTGTTGCGCCCGATTTGTGCAAACCTAACAACCCGGGCGGCGTATATTGCGTTCAGCGACTACCCGTTGCCAAAGTCGCTCAAGCGACACGAGACTTAATAGATGCAGTGAGACAGCGGGCTAGTGAGACACCAACTGAACCTGCTCCAAACACTGGCGACAGCCATGACCGGCTGGCTTGAAACCGTGAAGAAAGGCCTGGAGGCCTATGTCGAGAAGATTGGGCGGTCAACGATCCGGTGATCGGCGAGCAGTACAGCTTCACCAGCTCGCTCGACAACGCGTTCAGTCTCCAGACCGAGTTTGAACGCTGCTGGCTGTCAAACACCTCCCATCGTCTCCCAACTGTGCACATCCAATCTGCCCAGATCTAAATCGCGACTAGATGTTCAGGGGGTGGGCATCGCCGGCGACTGACGAGTCGTCGATAGCGAAGGGATATACAGAGAGCTCAGGTTCCTTGCCATGGGTTGCGGTAATGTGATCAGCATCCTTATAGATCGGCAAGCCGTTTCGAACTGCGTTGCAATGGCCATGGCTGCAGATCGTTGGAAGCGGATCGATAATGGCAGCGCCATATTTTGCGGCCAGTCGCGCCAATATCGCACGTGAAAGCGCCTGCCGCTTCTCAACATAATCCAAAGGAGCGGCCACATCGGTGGACCGTCCTGCAATCATCGCTTTGGCGACCGCCTCCGGCATATAATGTCCCATCTCTGGGACATCCATGACCAAAACAATCTTAGTGTCTTGTTGCGCTTAGTGTCTTGTTGCGTCAACTCTTTCATCAGACGATCGAGCGTTTCGACGACCGAGGCGGATCTGTCGTCAAGCGGTGGGGGCACCGAGGGGTCGAAATAAACACCTTCGTTCGGCAGTTCGGCATCGTGCACGTATTTGGGCCAGTAGGCGAGCAGGTAGACGAGGGGGATGTGCCTGGATAGGATCAGATCGCGCACTGCTCCATTGAAGTCGCCGCACCGTTTGGTATCGCCACGCGGCGTAAGCTGAACGCCTGGCAAAGGCGGACATGATGAATGACCGGCGAAGAGACCGGAAACGCCGGTTTGCGTGGCGGCTACGTCGATGGCCGGAGCCATTGCGCGATATCGAGACCGCCCCCGACGATCCGCTTCTGCCACCACTCATGGAAAGCGACTGTGTCATCGCGCGTCAGGCGAGCGATCTCTTTGTCGCCGATGACGCCGATCAAGTTTGCGTAGCGCGCGCTTCTTGGGGGTCCGCCACTTCTTAATCTGGTTTGGGAAGTTAGCTGGCGGAGAGAGCGGGATTCGAACCCGCGTTACGGTTTCCCGTAAACACACTTTCCAGGCGTGCGCCTTCAACCACTCGGCCACCTCTCCGTCCGTAGCATCTCGCGCCGGCCGGTTTCGCCGTGCGGGTTGGGGAGATGCTCCCATGGGAAGTCCTCAACGGATATCTGGTGTGCCTTCAACCGGCAGGCAACCCTTCCCTGCGCCGATAGCCGTCTAGGCAAACAGGCGCGGGGCTCATCTAGTCGATCCGAAAGCGAATGCCAAGCCATAATGGCATTGCCGCAGCTTTTGCCCTGGATGGCAGCAAAAGCCGGGTCCCAGAAGAGGTGTTGCGTTCGAATGATGTGCACAGGCCGGCCGCCTCCGGCTGGCTGTGCTTGACTTCGGCTGCGCGCGGCTGTCGACTGCCCGGAATTCTTGGTTTCCGTGCAATCCCGGTTGGAACGGTTGCGAGCTTTCCCTGGAATTGCGGGTTCAGTTTTTTGCAGTTCCTGACGGAAAGCCATCACGCGCTTTCCATGGAATTGTTCGGGCGAGGGGCATCGTCCTGGCATGGCGTCGATCGACCAGCAACCAGCGGGGCGGCCGGACAGCGGGCTTTCCTTCATACCGGTGGCCTGGCTCGTCATCGTCATGGGCCTGTCGGCCTACGGCCTGATTGCGAACTGGCGGCTGATCGGCGACTTCAGCCTGCCGGAAAATGCATTCTTTCTCGTTTATGGCGGCCTGACCGGCGGCGTGATCACCATCCTGTGGGGATTGTACCTGCTTGGCCTGGCCTTCAACCGCTCGGCTCGTTTCCCGCGCCATTACACGATCTGGCAGATCGCCGTCATCATCTGGCTTGTCCTGCGCCAGGCCTATGTGTCCTATGCCTTCGTCTTCTCGGTCGAGGCTCTGGGCTTCACCGTGGCCGAGATTGCCATCGGCCTGCTCTGTATCTACCTGCTGCGGAATGGTGCCGGCTCCGAGACCGTCTATGCCAATCCGGAGACCGAGCGGCCGCCGGTCTTCGTCTCGATCCTTGCCGCGCTGCTCGGCATCATCCTTGGCGGCGTGATCGGCGCATGCGGCGGGTTCTTCGCCGGTTCGCTGATCGCGGACCTTACGCATATGAGCTGCTTCGAGGGCGCCTGCGGATTTTTCGCGGCTTTTGTCGGCCTGGGCGGCCTGATCGTCGGCGCGATCGCCGGCTGCATTTTCGCCGTCTGGCGGGTGAACCGGCGCAGGCCGGCGCGGGCTCGCTAATTTTATGGGCGGCGATTGCGCGGGAACCATGCACGCTCTATGTCGATTGCGGGGTAGACGGAGCGTTCCCGGGGAGGGCGTCGATGTTGCGTTTCATCTTTCGGCTGGCAGCCATGGTTGCGCTGTCGATTTCCGTCATCATGGCGGTGATCGACACGACACGCTCGGTCGCGGCCTCCACGCTGGTGATGACGCCGCTCAATGCAAGCTGGCTGGCCGTCTCGCCGGATACCCGCGCGGCCTTCGAGACTTTCGTGCGCACCAAGGCAGGCCCGCTGGTCTGGGACGGCGCCGTCGCCTGGGTGCTCGCGCAACCCGGTTTCGCGGTGTTCGCGGTGCTGGCTTTCCTGCTCTACGCCATCGGCTACCGGCGCAAGCGCCGCGGCGCGGAATTCGCCCCAACCCCTTGAAGGCTCTCGTTTTTGACGCAATTGCGGAGGGACGGCTACGGCGAAGCCGCCGAGCCCAACCGCCGGTAACCGCTTTTTCCAACAGGTCAAAATTCCACGTGAATTTTGTTTCGCGCCGTGCCAGATTGACCGCGAGCGGGAGGGGAAAACACTTCCTGCCTGGCCTCGCAAGCCCGCCGGAGAACCGGGCGGGCAGGCGATGCAAACGGAAAAATAACCGACAGGGTGTGGATCACATGAAACGTATCGTTCTCGGCCTTCTGGCCGCAACCGCAATGGTTCTTCCGGCTTTCGCGGCGGATGTGCAGCCGGCCATTCTCTACGATCTGGGCGGCAAGTTCGACAAATCCTTCAACGAGGCCGCCTATAACGGCGCCGAGAAGTTCAAGAAGGAAACCGGCGTCTCCTATGTCGAATTCGAGGTCTCCAACGCCTCGCAGCGCGAGCAGGCGCTGCGCCGCTTCGCCGAGGACGGCCGCAACCCGATCGTCATGGCCGGCTTTGCCTGGGAGGACGCGCTGAAGAAGGTCGCGGCCGAATATACCGACCTCAACTTCGCCATCATCGACGATGCCGTCGACCTGCCCAATGTCCGCTCGCTGGTGTTCAAGGAGAATGAAGGCTCCTACCTCGTCGGCATCCTGGCGGCGATGGCGTCGAAGTCGAAGAAGGTGGGCTTCGTCGGCGGCATGGACATCCCGCTGATCCGCAAGTTCGAATGCGGCTATGTCGGCGGCGCCAAGTCGGCCGGCGCCACCGAGGTCATCCAGAACATGACCGGCGACACGCCGGCCGCCTGGAACGACCCGGCCAAGGGCGGCGAGATCGCCAAGACGCAGATCGACCAGGGTGCGGACGTGGTCTACGCGGCTGCCGGCGGCACCGGCGTCGGCGTGCTGCAGGCGGCGGCGGATGCCGGCAAGCTCGGCATCGGCGTCGATTCCAACCAGAACGGCCTGCAGCCCGGCAAGGTGCTGACCTCGATGATGAAGCGTGTCGACGTTGCCGTCTACAACGCCTTCATGGACGGCAAGAACGGCACCTTCAAGGGCGGCGTCGAGAATCTCGGCCTCAAGGAAGGCGGCGTCGACTACGCCATGGACGACAACAACAAGGCCCTGGTGACCGATGAGATGAAGGCGGCCGTCGAAAAGGCCAAGGCCGATATAATCGCCGGCAAGGTGCAGGTGCACGACTACACCTCCGACAACAATTGCCCGTATTGATCGGCAGTTGAACCAAGCTTTGAACCGCCGGGCCATGGCCCGGCGGTTTCGTTTTGGAGGCGGCATGATGCAACCGACGATCGAAACCATGGCCGAAGGCGACGTCGAGACGATAGCGCGGCTTCGGCTCAAGGCTTTCTTTGAAGGCACCGGCCGGACATTCGACGAAGACATGGCCGGGCTGCGCGGGCTGATCGCCGGCGACGGCTTCGAGGCGGCTTTCGTGGCCCGCGACCGTGGCCGGCCTATCGGGAGCTGCCTGCTCGTCCGCGACGAAATCGATTCGCCGCACGATCTCACGCCATGGCTGGCCGGACTGGTTGTCGAGGAAGCCTATCGAGGCGGCGGCATCGGCACGGCGCTGGTCAAGGCCGTCGAGACCCATGCCGCGTCGGCCGGCATCGGCACGCTCTATCTCTACACCTGGCAGGCGCGCGGGTTTTACGAAGCGCTTGGCTGGACGGCAGTCGAGACTTTCGAGCAGGACGGCGCGCCGATGCTTCTGATGTCGCGCGACCTATAGCAATTCCAGAAAAGTGTGAGCGGCTTTCCGTTCGGAATTGCGTAAAAACAAAAAGATAGGGCGTTTCGCCGTTTCCGTGAAACTGTGAAGCGCGCTATAGCGTGCCGGCGAGATAGCCGAGCGCAAAGGCGGCCGTGAGGGCGAGCGCGATGACAAAACCCAGCCTGCCGCCCAGCGAATGCAGGCCGACGCCGTAGGGCTTGCGCTCGAGCCGGTGGATCATCACAGGCGGCGGCTCGGCGACGGGGGTAGGAATGCCAGCCAGACGCGTCTGCATCTGCGGCAGTTCGGCAAGGCGTTGCGTGACCAGTTCCCAGCGGCTGTCGCGCCCCTCGGGTCCCGCTGGATCGAAGGCGCGCAAGCGCTCGGCCAGCCGCAGCACCGTGTCGCGAAAGGCGGGATCGATCTCGAGGTCGCGCTCGGCGCGGGCGCGTTCCCTGTCGTTCATCAGGCCAAAGACATAATCGCCGGCCCTGGCGACACGGTCACTTTCATTGGACATGGCCGTCCTTCCCCATGGCCTCACCAATGCGGCGGCTTGGTCACCGGAACATCGGGGGCGGTCTTCTCCTCCAACTCCAGGAACCGGTCGGTGAGGGCGGCGAGCTTGCGCTCCATCCGCTCGATCACCTTCCACTGTTCGGCGATCTGGCCGGACAGTTCCTCGATGGTCTTTTCCTGCTCGGCGGCGCGGATTTCCAGCGTCGTCAGCCGATCGTCAGGCGTAGCCATGCAAACCGACCCTTGCGAATATGAAGCCTTCACCCAAGCAGATATTCGTGTGATGCCCGCGAATATCTGCTTATGCTCTGTTGGTTCCCGCAGGTTCCGATCGCAAAACCGCGGGACACTTTTGCGGAACCTGCTCAGGTTCGAAATTGACAAGGGCGCGGGGATTTGTCGAGAGTGAACGGCCGATTGGCATAAGCGGGGCATCATGCTAGGCGTTTTGACCAAGCGATAAAAATAACGAGTGGGACAGGCTGCATGGCGCAAGCCGCAATCGAGCTCATAGGCATCAACAAGAGTTTTGGCGCCGTGCGCGCCAACCGCGACATCAACCTGGAAGTGGCGCGCGGCACCATCCACGGCATTGTCGGCGAGAACGGCGCCGGCAAGTCGACGCTGATGTCGATCCTCTACGGCTTCTATCAGGCCGACAGCGGCGAAATCCGCGTCAGCGGCAAGCCGGTGTCGATCAATACATCCAACGACGCCATCGCGCTCGGCATCGGCATGGTGCACCAGCATTTCATGCTGGTCGACAATTTCACGGTGCTCGAAAATGTCATCCTCGGCGCAGAGAACGATGCGCTCTTGAAGAGCAGCATTGCCAAGGCGCGCTCGGAGCTCGATCGGCTGGAGCGCGAATACGGGCTCGAGGTCGATCCCGACGCCGTCATCGAAGAGCTGCCGGTCGGCCTGCAGCAGCGTGTCGAAATCCTCAAGGCGCTCTATCGCGGCGCCGAGATCCTGATCCTCGACGAGCCGACGGGCGTGCTGACGCCGGCCGAGG
Source organism: Mesorhizobium sp. WSM4935 (assembly GCF_029625735.1). NCBI lineage: Bacteria > Pseudomonadati > Pseudomonadota > Alphaproteobacteria > Hyphomicrobiales > Phyllobacteriaceae > Mesorhizobium > Mesorhizobium sp. WSM4935. The sequence continues at coordinate 41,085 of NZ_JARTVR010000004.1, forward strand.
CCGACCACCTCTTCCGCATCCTCAAGCAATTGAAGGAGCAGGGCAAAACCATCGTGCTTATCACGCACAAGCTGCGCGAGATCATGGCCATCACCGACACGGTTTCGGTGATGCGCCAAGGCACGATGGTGGCGACCCGGGTGACGAAGGAAACCACAGTCGGCGAACTGGCCGAGCTGATGGTCGGCCGGCGCGTGCTTCTCAGGGTCGAGAAGGGCCAGTCGGAAGCCGGCGCGATAAGGTTGTCGGTCAAGAACCTGACGGTGAAGGATTCGCGCGGCGTCACCATGGTCGACAATGTCTCCTTCGACGTGCGCGGCGGCGAGATCGTCGGCATCGCCGGCGTTGCCGGCAACGGCCAGTCCGAACTGCTGGAAGCGATCTCGGGTATCCGGCATGCGGTCTCCGGCGAGGTGATGCTGGAGGGCAAGCCGATCGATCTCACCGGCAAGGCCGATCCGGGAGAATTGCGAGACCGCGGGCTCGCCCACGTGCCCGAGGACCGCCACCATGTCGGGCTGGTGCTCGCCTTCGAGGAGAACGAGAATTCGATCCTCGGCTATCACGACGACGAGCGCTATCTGAAGGGACCGTTCCTCGACATCGATGCCATCATGGCCGATGCCAAGGACAAGATCGAGAAATACGACATCCGCCCCGGCAATCCGCGGCTGAAGACGGCGAACTTCTCCGGCGGCAACCAGCAGAAGATCGTGCTGGCCAGGGAGATGGAACAGGATCCCGGCGTGCTGATCGTCGGCCAGCCGACGCGCGGCGTCGATGTCGGGGCCATCGAATTCATCCACAAGCGGCTGATCGCCATGCGCGACCAGGGCAAGGCGGTGCTGGTGGTCTCGGTCGAGCTCGACGAGATACGCTCGCTGTCCGACCGCATCCTGGTGATGTTCGCCGGCCGTGTCGTCGGCGAGCGCGGCCCCGACGCGACCGAAGGCGAGCTCGGCCTGCTCATGGCCGGCGTCGAGCACCAGGAGGCCGCCGAATGAGCACGCCTTACGCCAAGCTGCCGGCCTGGGCCGATTATGGGTTGATTCCGCTGATCAACCTGTCGGTCGCCTTCATCGTTGCCGGCTTCGTCGTGATGCTGGTCGGGGAAAATCCGTTCCGCGCCGCCGTCATCCTGGTCGAAGGCGCCTTCGGCAAGGGCACGGGCATCGCCTTCACCCTGTTCTACGCCACCACCTTCATCTTCACCGGGCTGTCGGTGGCGGTGGCGGCGCATTGCAGCCTGTTCAACATTGGCACCGAAGGCCAAGCCTATATAGGCGGCCTCGGCATCGCGCTCGTGTGCCTGAGCCTCGACAGCGTGCTGCCCTGGTGGGTGATCTTTCCGATCGCGATCGTGGCCGCGGCGGTGTTCGGCGCGGCCTGGGGTTTCATCCCTGCCTATCTGCAAGCCAAGCGCGGCTCGCACATCGTCATCACCACCATCATGTTCAACTTCATCGCCGCCTCGGTAATGGTCTATCTCCTGGTCGGCCCGCTGAAGCCGGCCGGCTCGCAGGCGCCGCAGACGCGCAACTTCCTCGCCGGGGCCGAACTGCCGAAGCTCAACTGGATCATCGAATTGTTCGGCGCCAAGATCCGTTCCGCGCCGCTCAACATCTGCTTCCTGCTGGCGCTGGTCATGGCCTTCCTGGTCTGGCTTCTGATCTGGCGCACCAGGCTCGGCTATGAGATGCGCACCTATGGCCACAGTCCGAAGGCGGCGCGCTATGCGGGCATTTCGGAAACCCGCATCATCATCACCGCGATGATGATCTCGGGCGCGCTGGCAGGCATGATGGCGCTCAATCCTGTCATGGGCGACCAGCATAATGTCGCGATCGATTTCGTCTCGGGCGCCGGCTATGTCGGCATCGCGGTGGCGCTTATGGGCCGGCTGCATCCGGTCGGCATCGTGCTGGCAGCGATCCTGTTCGGCATGCTCTATCAGGGCGGCGCCGAGCTCGCCTTCGAGATGCCGGCGATCAGCCGCGACATGATCGTCATCATCCAGGGCTTGGTCATCCTCTTCGCCGGCGCGCTGGAACACATGTTCAGGCCTTACATCCAGGCGCTGTTCGCCTCGGTCAGTCCGAAGTCGGTCGGCATGCAGGCGGTGAACGGGAAGGGAGCCTGAGATGGACACGTTCAACGCCATCGTCCAGGTGCTGGATTCGACCATCCGCCTTTCAGTGCCGCTGCTGCTCGCCTGCCTGGCGGGCCTCTATTCGGAACGGGCCGGCATCTTCGATATCGGGCTCGAAGGCAAAATGCTGGTCGGCGCCTTTGCCGGGGCTTCCGCGGCCGCCGTCTTCCATTCGGCGATGATCGGCCTCGGCACGGCGGTGCTGATCTCGGTCGCCTTCGCGCTGGTGCACGGCTTCGCCTCCATCACGCATCGCGGCAACCAGATCGTCTCCGGCGTGGCGATCAATTTCATCGCCGCCGGATCGACCATCATCCTCGGCCAGGCCTGGTTCAGCCAAGGCGGACGCACGCCGGCGCTGCAGCCCGGCGAGCGCTTCGAGGCGATCACCTGGCCGGGCGCCGATGCGATCAAGGATGTGCCGGTCATCGGCCCGATCTATGCCGAGCTGATCTCCGGCCATTCGATCCTGGTCTATTTCGCCTTCGCCATGGTGCCGTTCACATGGTGGGTGCTTTTTCGCACACGCTTTGGGCTGAGGATGCGCGCCGTCGGCGAAAATCCTGCCGCCGTCGATACCGCCGGCATCTCGGTCGCCTGGCTGCGCTATCGCGCGCTGATCTGCACCGGCATCCTCACCGGGGTCGCCGGCGCCTATCTTTCCATGGTGCAGAATGGCGGCTTCGTGAAGGATATGACGGCGGGCAAGGGCTATATCGCGCTGGCAGCGCTCATCTTCGCCAAATGGAAGCCGGTCAACGCGATGTTCGCCTGCCTTTTGTTCGGCTTTCTCGATGCAGCCGCCATTCGCCTGCAAGGCTCGCCGCTGCCGGTCATCGGCAAGGTGCCGGTGCAGTTCATGCAGGCGCTGCCCTATGTGCTCACCGTCATCCTGCTCGCCGGCTTCATCGGCAAGGCCATTCCGCCGCGCGCCGGCGGCGTACCCTATGTGAAGGAACGTTGAGGTCGCCGAGCGCCGGGGCAGAATTTCGTCCGGCGGCGACCGGCATTTGGACACGATCGTGGGAGAGAAGAACCGGATGTCGCATGATCTGTTCGAGGCGGCGAAGACGGCGATGGCCAAGGCCTATGCGCCCTATTCGAAGTTCCCGGTGGGTGCAGCACTTCGCACCGAGGATGGGCGCGTCTTCACCGGCGCCAATATCGAGGTGGCGTCCTATCCGGAAGGCTGGTGCGCCGAGACGACGGCGCTCGGCCACTACATCATGGGCGGCGGCGGCAAGATCGTGGAAATCGCGGTGATCGCCGAACGCATGGCCAAATGCTCACCTTGCGGCGGCTGCCGGCAGCGGCTGGCGGAATTCTGCCGGCCGGATACGAAGCTCTATCTGTGCGACAACAGCGGCGTGGCCGAGACGGTCACCATGGGCGACATGCTGCCCTACGGCTTCAGAGGCGATATCTTGAAATGAAGGAAGCGCTGGATCATCTGGTCGAGAAACTGGACGGGCTGGCGCCGACGACGGCGCTCGTGCTGGGCTCGGGCCTCGGCGGGCTGGTCGACCAGGTCAAGGATGCCAGGCGCATCTCCTATGCGGAACTGCCGGGCTTTCCGCGCAGCGGTGTTTCCGGCCATGCCGGCGAGGTGGTCGCCGGGCATTTCGCCGGCACGCCGGTGCTGATGCTCTCCGGCCGGGCGCATTATTACGAGCATGGCAACGCGGCAGCGATGCGTCCGGCGCTTGAGGTGCTTGCCGGCATCGGCATCTCGCATCTGATCCTCACCAATGCCGCCGGCTCGGTCGACCCGGAAATGGGACCGGGCTCGGTGATGCTGATCACCGACCACATCAATTTCTCCGGCTCTAACCCGCTGATCGGCGAGCCGAGCGACCGCCGCTTCGTCGGCCTCACCGAGGCTTATGATGCGGGCCTGCGCGGCGCGATCGAGAAGGCGGCGAAGGCAACGGGGACCGCGCTGCATCAAGGCGTCTATATGTGGTTTTCCGGACCGTGCTTCGAGACGCCGGCCGAGATCCGCATGGCGCGCGTCATGGGCGCCAACGCCGTCGGCATGTCGACCGTGCCGGAGGTCATCCTTGCCCGCTTCCTAGGGCTCAAGGTCGCCGCCTGCTCGGTCATCACCAACTTGGCGGCCGGCATGACAGGGGCGGAACTCTCGCACCAGGAAACCAAGGACATGGCGCCGGTCGGCGGCGCGCGGCTGGCGATGATCCTGCGGCGCGTCTTCCAGGACGGCTTGCCCGACTGATGCTGCCGCAGGAGATCATCCGCCGCAAACGCGACGGCCACAAACTCTCGGCCGACGAGATCGCGGCCTTCATCGCCGGGCTGACGGCCGGCAGCATCTCCGAAGGCCAGGTCGGCGCTTTCGCCATGGCCGTGTTCCTCAACGGCATGAGCCGCGAGGAAGCGGTGGCGCTGACGCTCGCCATGCGCGATTCCGGCGACGTGCTCGACTGGTCCGACCTGCCGGGTCCGGCCACCGACAAGCATTCGACCGGCGGCGTCGGCGACAATGTCTCACTGATGCTGGCGCCGATCGTCGCCGCTTGCGGCGCTTATGTGCCGATGATTTCGGGCCGCGGCCTCGGCCACACCGGCGGCACGCTGGACAAGATGGATGCCATCCCCGGCTATGCCAGCCAGCCGGACGTGGCGCTGTTCCGCAAGACGGTGCTCGAGGCCGGTTGCGCCATCATCGGCCAGACGGCCAATCTCGCGCCGGCCGACCGCCGGCTCTACGCGATCCGCGACGTGACCGGCACGGTCGAATCGGTCCCGCTGATCACCGCTTCGATCCTGTCGAAGAAGCTTGCCGCGGGCCTGGGCTCGCTGGTGCTCGACGTCAAGGTCGGCAACGGCGCCTTCATGGAAAAGTCGCGCGACGCGGCCGCCTTGGCGAACAGCCTGGTCGAGGTGGCCAATGGCGCCGGCCTGAGCGCGTCGGCGCTGGTGACGGGCATGAACGAGCCGCTGGCTTCGGCCGCCGGCAATGCCGTCGAGGTGAAGAATGCCGTCGATTTCCTCACCGGCCGCTATCGTGACCGCCGGCTCGAGGACGTGACGCTGGCTTTGGCCGCCGAGATGCTGCAGTCGGCGGGGCTCGTCTCGTCCAACCAGGACGGCATCAGGCGCGCCAACGAAGCGCTCGCCGGCGGCCGCGCGGCTACCGTCTTCGCGCGGATGGTGTCCGTGCTCGGCGGTCCCGGCGATTTCATCGAGAACCCGGAAAAGTACCTGCCGACGGCACCGGTCGAGCTGGCCGTGAAAGCGGAACAGGGCGGGTTCGTGACCGGCATCGCCACGCGCGATATCGGGCTTGCCGTCGTCACGCTCGGCGGCGGCCGTTCCCGTCCGGACGACAAAATCGATCACGCCGTCGGTTTGACCCGGCTGTTGCCCGTCGGTGCCGAGCTGCGCCCGGGCGAGGCGCTGGCGCTGGTCCATGCCCGCACCAATGCGGAAGCCGAGGCGGCGGCGGCGGCGGTGCGTGCCGCTTATACGATCGGGGGTTCCAAACCGCCCGCCGAGAAGACCGTGCTCAGGCGGATACTGCCTCGCTAGAGCAGTTCATCATTTCGCGGAAATGGTGAACTGCTCTATCTTTTGTGTTTGACGCAATTCCGGACGGAAAACCGCTGCGCACTTTTCCTGGAATTGCTTACGTCGGACTCATTGAACGAGCAGCAACGAGCCGTCCTGGACTTGGTATTTCTGCAGCCGCTGCAGGAAGCTCATGCCGATCAGGTTGGTCTGCAGCGCCCGGTCGTCGAGCACCATCGCCTGGACATTGTCGACCGAGATCTTGCCGATCTGCAGGCGCTCGACCGTCACCACGGCGGCTTTGATCGCGCCATTGGCGGTGTTCACCTGTCGATTGAAGTCGGACGGGTTGAGCGAGATGCCGATCCTGCGCGCGGTCGAGGCGTTGATGGCAACCAATGTCGCGCCGGTGTCGATCATGCCGTCGATCTGGCGGCCGTTGAGCTTGAACTGCGATGTGAAGTGGCCGCGCGCATCGGCGTTGACCAGCACCTGGCGGCCGAGCGGCATGGGCGCCGCCGGCTTGGCCGGGACCGAAGCGAGATTGACCTGCGGCTGGGCCTCCGGTGCTGCCGGCTGCGAGGCGACGGTCGATTTCAAGAGGCCGTCCACCAGATGCGGGTTAGCCTGATAGACGATCGGAATCGAAGCCGAGGTTCCGGCAAAGATGCCGAGGATGAGAAGCTTGCGCAGCATGGATGCCCCTTCGCGAAGCAGCATCCATAAGCCCGGCATGGTTTTTACGACTTTAACCCGTGCCGGAACCGCAAGCTTGCGTAAACGGCCAGTTAAGAAAGGCGCTCACTTTGTCCCGTACATGCGGTCGCCGGCGTCGCCGAGACCGGGCATGATGTAGCCCTTCTCGTTCAACTGGCGGTCGATGGAAGCGGTAAAGATCGGCACGTCCGGATGCGCCTTCGTGAAACGCTCGATACCTTCCGGGGCGGCCAGCAGGCACAGGAAGCGGATGTTGGTGGCGCCGCGTCCCTTCAGCTTGTCGATCGCCGCGATCGCCGAGTTGGCGGTCGCCAGCATCGGATCGACGACGATAACCAGCCGGTCGGCAAGATCGCTCGGCGCCTTGAAGAAATACTCGACCGCTTCGAGCGTCTCATGGTCGCGGTAGAGGCCGATATGGGCGACGCGCGCGGCCGGCACCAGGTCGAGCAGGCCCTCGAGCAGGCCGTTGCCGGCGCGCAGCACCGAAGCGAAGACCAGCTTCTTGCCTTCCAGCGTCGGCGCCTCCATCTCCTCGATCGGTGTCTCGATCATGGTCGTGGTCAGCTCGAGATTGCGGGTCACCTCATAGCCGAGCAGCAGCGAAATCTCGCGCAGCAGCCGCCGGAAACCGGCCGTCGAGGTCTCCTTCTTGCGCATGATAGTCAGCTTGTGCTGGACAAGGGGGTGGTCGACGACGGTGACGCCCTGCATGATGTGCTCCGACTGGTTCGCAGTGGGTAGTAGTCAGTAGTGAGTAGTGAATAGTGAGCCGATTTGCGAGTCCTGGCCTCGGGGAAGCTCCGGCCTTCAACCGATCTATGCGCGCTCGGCCAAATCCATAACTATTGACTACCGAGTACTCCCTACTCACTCACCGCACCTTCACGTCCAGCCGGCTCAGCAGCATCGCCCTGGTCTTCTTGTCCACGAAGGCCGCCTCGATGGCCGTCCTGGTGACGGCGGTGAGCGCCTTGTCGTCCAGGCGGAAATGCTCGGCGGCGATATCGTATTCGCGCTTCAGCGAGGTCCAGAAGTAGGGCGGGTCGTCGGAGTTGAGCGTCACCTTGCAGCCGGCGGCGCGCAGCGCCGGAAAGGGATGGTCGGCGAAGCTGTCGAACACTTTCAGCGCGATATTGGAGCCCGGGCAGCATTCCAGCACCACGCCCTGGTCGGCTATGCGGCGGACGAGGTCAGGGTTCTCGATGGCGCGAACGCCGTGACCGATGCGCGACGGGCGGATGTGGTCGAGGGCCGCCGCAACACTTTCCCAGCCCATCAGCTCGCCGGCATGAATGGTGATGCCGAGGCCTGCCTCGCGGGCGATTTCGAAGGCGCGCACATAATCCTCGAAATCGCCGATGCGCTCGTCTCCGGCGACGCCGAAGCCGGTCACCAGCGGATGACCGCAGCGCGCCGCGAAGCGCGCCGCCTGCTCGATCGCCTCGACGCCGACATGGCGCACGCCGGTGACAATCATGCGGCCCTCGATGCCGGTTTTAGCCCTGGCGCGGGCCATGCCTTCGCCCAGCGCATCCGTATAGGCCTTTGGCGACAGCCCGGCCCTTTTGGCATGGTCCGGCGAGGTGAAAACCTCGGAATAGATGGCGCCGTCGCGAGCGAGGCTGGTCAGATAATGGTCGGCGAGGCGCGCATAATCTTCTTCGCTGCGGAACAGGTCGGAAGCGAAATCGTAAGCCGCGAGAAAGGAGGTGAAATCGTGCCAGACGAATGAGCCGTTCTGGATATAGGGCGAAGGGTCCTTGCCGTATTTGCGGGCTTGGGCGACGACGAGTTCGGGCGCTGCCGCTCCTTCGATGTGGCAGTGCAGTTCGGCCTTCAAAATCATGCGGTCATCCCGTCCGGTATGCTGCTCTCGCACAGGGGCTGGCCGGAAAATCATGCAAGACCTCTCCCGGCCGGGTTTTGAAAGCGCGGCCGAAAACCGCGCCTTGGACAATAGCGTCGGCACCATCGATCGGCTATGGTCCCGCCGGTTTTATGACGGATCAAAATAATGTCAGTTGAGAGAACCACGACCGCGGGCGGGATGGAAACCTCCTATGGTTTCAGGAAGGTCGGGGCAGGGGAGAAGCAGCCCCTGGTCAACGACGTCTTCCATAAGGTGGCCAGCCGATACGACCTGATGAACGATCTGATGTCGGCCGGGTTGCATCGGCTGTGGAAGGACGCGATGGTCGCCTGGCTGAACCCGCCGAAGCGGCCGGGCTGGAAGGTGCTCGATGTCGCCGGCGGCACCGGCGACATCGCCTTCCGCATCGTCGAGGCCAGCCAGCGCCATGCGCACGCCACCGTGCTCGACATCAACGGCTCCATGCTCACCGTCGGCCGCGACCGCGCCGAAAAGCAGGGCCTGTCAGCCAATACCGACTTCGTCGAGGCCAATGCCGAGGAACTGCCGTTCGCGGATGATAGCTTCGATGCCTATACGATCGCTTTCGGCATCCGCAATGTGCCGCGCATCGAGATCGCGCTTACCGAAGCCTATCGCGTGCTGAAGCGCGGCGGACGGTTTCTGTGCCTGGAATTCTCGGAGGTCGACATGCCGCTGCTCGACAAGGCCTATGAAGCCTGGTCGTTCAACGCGATCCCCAGGATCGGCAGGGCGGTGACCGGCGACGGCGAGCCCTATTCCTATCTGGTCGAATCCATCCGAAAGTTCCCCAACCAGCAGAATTTCGCGGCGATGATTACCCGCGCCGGCTTCGATCGCGTCACCTTCCGCAATTACTCGGGCGGTATCGCCGCCCTTCATTCCGGCTGGAAGCTTTGAGGCGCGGCGCTTTGCAGCAGAAGCAGGCCCCTCTGAAGCAGCCTCCTTTGACGCAGGTTGGGCTATGAGCAGCGTCGCCGCCGCCTTCAGGCTCGCCCGGGCCGGCTGGGTGCTGGTCCGCGAAGGCGTCGTCGCCGCGCTGCCGGGCGAAGAGCTCTCCGGCATGCCGAAATTCGGCTGGCGCGTGGCGCGGCTTTTCACCCGCCGCCGGGCGCTGAGCTATCAGCGCGGCGACAGGCTGGCGCGCGCGGTGGTGCGGCTCGGACCCTCCTACGTCAAGCTCGGCCAGTTCCTGGCGACGAGGCCCGACGTCGTCGGCAACGACATGGCGCTCGACCTCGCATTGCTGCAGGACAAGATGCATACTTTCCCGAAGGCCGCAGCGATCCATGCGATCGAAGCCTCGCTCGGGCGCAGGATTGACGATCTCTATTCGAGCTTCGGCGAACCGGTGGCGGCGGCCTCGATCGCGCAGGTGCACGGTGCCGAGGTCTTGTGCGAGGGCAGCGCTTCGCGCGTGGCGGTGAAGGTTATCCGGCCCGGCGTGCGGCGGCGCTTCTTCCAGGACCTCGAAAGCTATTTCCTCGCCGCCCACTTACAGGAGAAATACATTCCCTCGTCGCGCCGGCTGCGCCCGGTCGAGGTGACCCAGACCCTGGCGCAGACCACCAGAATCGAGATGGACCTGCGGCTCGAGGCGGCAGCGCTTTCGGAACTCGGTGAGAACACCAAGGACGATCCGGGTTTTCGCGTGCCGGCGGTCGACTGGGAACGGACCGGCCGCGACGTGCTCACCATGGAGTGGATCGACGGCATCAAGATGAACGATCTGGCGGGTCTTGCCGCCGCCGGGCATGACCTCAAGGCGATCGCGGTCAACCTCATCCAGTCGTTTCTCAGGCACACGTTGCGCGATGGCTTCTTCCATGCCGACATGCATCCGGGAAACCTGTTCGTCGAGGCGAACGGCACCATCGTCGCCGTCGATCTCGGCATTGCCGGGCGACTCGGCAAGAAGGAGCGGCGGTTCCTCGCCGAGATTCTCTACGGTTTCATCGTGCGCGACTACCAGCGCGTCGCCGAGGTGCATTTCGAGGCCGGCTATGTGCCGCGCCAGCACAATGTCTCGGCCTTCGCGCAGGCAATCCGCGCCATCGGCGAGCCGATCCACGGCCAATCGGCCGAGACGATCTCGATGGCGAAGCTGCTGACGCTGCTGTTCGAAGTCACCGAGCTGTTCGATATGGCGACACGGACCGAACTGGTGCTTTTGCAGAAAACCATGGTGGTGGTCGAAGGTGTCGCCCGCACACTCGATCCGGCCTTCAACATGTGGAAGACATCGGAGCCCGTGGTCAGCGATTGGATCGCCGGCAATCTCGGCCCGCGCGGCATGCTCACGGACGCGCGTGACGCCGGCAGAGCCCTTGTGTCACTGGCAAGGCAGGCGCCGGATCTTGTGGCCCGCACCGAGCGGCTGTCGCGCGAGATCGACCTGATGGCCGAGAACGGCCTCCGCTTCGACGAAGCGACCGCGCACGCAATTGGTAGGGCGGAAGCGCGCCACACCCGCTCCGGCCGCGTGGCGCTGTGGGTTATCGCGCTGACGCTGATTTATATCTCGTGGAAATTGCTCTGACCCCACGCGGCTTGTGGCCAATAGATTGCATTGCTATCATTGCAAGCGATTATCCGAGGGGCGAGTGCAATCGCATGGCCAGCATCACCATCCGCAATCTTGACAATGAAGTGAAAGACCTGCTCCGGCAGCTGGCGGCCGAGAATGGCCGTTCGATGGAGGAGCAGGCGCGGGCGATGATACGCGCCGCGGTCGAAGGCCGGGCAGGGCAGGCCGACCGCATCGGCCAGATCGAGCAAAAGCTGCGTGCGCTGACGGGCTCGAAGGAGCAGGCGGCACCGGTCGTCGCCGCATCCGCCAAATCAGTTTCGCGAGGTTCTCTCTCCGGCAAGCGCATCCTGCTCGTTATCGGCGGCGGCATCGCCGCCTACAAGGCGCTCGACCTGATACGACGGCTGCGCGAGCGCGGCGCTGCGGTGCGGGTGGTGATGACGTCAGCCGCGCAGGAATTCGTCACCACGCTGTCGGCCGGCGCGCTTTCGGCCGATCATGTCTTCACCGAACTGTTCGACCGCAATGACGAGCACGATGTCGGCCATATCAGGCTGTCGCGCGAGGCCGATCTGCTGGTGGTGGCGCCCGCCACCGCCGACCTGATGGCGAAGCTCGCCAACGGCCATGCCAACGACCTTGCCTCGACGGTGCTTCTGGCCACCGACAAGAAGGTGCTGATGGCGCCGGCGATGAACCCGAAAATGTGGGCACATCCGGCCACGCGGCGCAATCGGGCGGCCTTGCTGAAGGACGGCATCGCCTTTGTCGGTCCCGCCAAGGGCGAGATGGCTGAGAGCAACGAAGCGGGCGAGGGCCGTATGGCCGAGCCGCTGGAGATCGTCGCCGCGATCGAGGCGATGCTCGACGAGAGGCCGAAGCCGCTTGCCGGCCGCACGATCATCGTCACCTCCGGGCCGACGCATGAGCCGATCGATCCGGTGCGCTACATCGCCAACCGGTCTTCCGGCAAGCAGGGCCATGCGATCGCTGCCGCGCTGGCAAAGCTCGGCGCCGACGTGCGGCTGGTGTCCGGCCCGGTCACCATCGCCGATCCGGCCGGTGTCGCGACCACTCACGTCGAAACAGCCGCGCAGATGAAGCAAGCGGTCGAGAGCCTGCTGCCGGCGGATGCCGCCGTGTTCGTTGCCGCCGTCGCCGACTGGCGCACGGCCAATGCCGCCGGCGAGAAGATCAAGAAGGTGGCGGGCAAAGGGCCGCCTTCGCTGCAGATGGTCGAGAACCCGGATATCCTGGCCGGCATCGGCCATCACGTTCAGAGGCCGGGCCTCGTCGTCGGCTTCGCCGCCGAGACGCAGGATCTCATCGCCAATGCCGAGGCCAAGCTCAAGAAAAAAGGCGCCGACTTCATCGTCGCCAACGACGTCTCGCATGAAAGCGGCATCGGGCCGTCCGGCGTGATGGGCGGCGAGCGCAACAAGGTGCGCATCGTCTCCAGAACCGGCGTCGAGGAATGGCCGGAGATGGGCAAGGACGAGGTGGCGGCGCGGCTCGCCGCGCTGATCGCGGAGCGTCTGCAGCAGACCGTGACTGTTTAGTCTAGACCCTTTGTTTTGACGCAATTCCGGGCCGAAAACCGTTACACACTTTTCCTGGAATTGCTCTAGCCGGGCGCTTGCTGAGGCCGCAGCGTCGGCAACGCGGTCCTCAGGGCGGCGATGCATCCCAGAATAGCCAGAGGCACGAAGGCCAGGAACAGCCAGCCGGCAACGCCTGCAGCCGCTTCACGGTTCAGACCCTCCGAGAACCCGCTGGCATTGGCGACGATGCCGGCAAGTGCCGCGCCCACGGCATAGCCGATACGTTGCATGGTCGGCACGGCGGCCGAGGCGATCGTCTGCTCGCCATCGCGCGCCGAAGCGACGATGACGCGTGTGAGGAAAGGCCAGCAAACGCCGAAGCCGCCGCCCTGCAGCAGGGCGCAGAGCAGAATCAGCGGGATCGAGCCTGCCGGGATGGTGTAAGCGAAGCCGGCAAGGCCGGAGGCGATCATCAGTGCGCCGATGACGATGATCAGCCTTTCGCGCTCCAGTGGCGCATTGGCGATGAGGATCGACAGGATCGACCACGCGATCGATTCGGCGGCGATGATGTAGCCGGTGGTCAGGATCGGAATGCCGTGTAGCGTGGTGAGAAGCAGCGGCCCGTAAATGGTGAAGGTGCAGGTCGCTACCGAGAATGCCGCAACCATGGTCATGCCGCTGCCAAGCGGCGAGCGCCATGAAAACAAGGGCGAGGGAAAGAGCCGCGATTGCGGCCTGAGGGCATCGATGCGGAAGAACAGCGCCAGGCCGATCAGGCCGAGCAGGAGGAGCAGGGACGAGCGCAGCAGGGTGATGTCGATGCCGGCGGCGGCGATCAGCACGACGCTGAAGCCGAGACAGACGAGCGCCGGATAGGGAAAAGGTGGCGCCTTGCCGCTGCTCGCCTGCGGCTTCCTCGCCTCGGGCGTGTCGAGTACGATGAAGCTTGCCAGCGCCATCGCCGCGCCGCCGAAGGTGAAGATGCCGAAAGCCCAGCGCCACGACAGGAACTCGGTCATGAGCGCGCCGAGCATCGGGCCGCTGAAGGCTGCGACGCCCCAGATCGCGGACATGATGCCGAAGAGCTGCGGCCAGATATTGCGTGGAAACAGGCGCTCGACGGAGACGAAGGCGAGCGACACAAGCGCGCCGCCGCCAAGCCCTTCGACCAGACGCCCAACGAGGAACAACGGCATGGAAGGCGCCGTGGCGCAGATCAGCGCGCCGATCGCGTAGAGCAGCGCGGCGACCATCATATTGGAGCGCAGGGCGACATAGCTGACCAGCCGTCCGGCCGCGGCACCGGCGACGATCGCGCCGAGCTCGTAGATCGCCAACGACCAGCCGACCAGTTGCACGCCCGCGAGATCGCCGACCATGGCCGGCATCACCGTCGCGACCATTGTCTCGTTGGTGGCATGCAGCAGGATGCCGAGACTGACGAAGCAGAAGCGGGCCAGATCGCCGCTCGCCCACAGCGCCCGCCAATCCACCCTGCCATCGGCCACCTTTTTGCCGACCACCCTGTTGCCGCCTGCTGCCGTCACATCGATCTCCTGCTTGCCAACGGCAGCCTCATTCGCTTCGAAGGAAGCGCCAGGTCCAGTTCGGCAGCGCTTGTAGAACCTCAAGCGCGGTTGAGCTCAAGAGGCTTTTTCATGGAGTCCGCTGTGGGGGTAGAGCCACGATCGCGCCGGCCGTCCGGCTGCCAAAAGCAATCGGCCCGGAACAGGTGTTCCGGGCCGATTGCAAGCGAAGGCTTTGGAGCCGAAGCTTCACTTATAGGAGTGGACGAGATCCAGCGACGCCACGGTGACGGCCAGGTTGACACCGGTCTGCGCCTGGACGCTCAGCGGCTCCAGCATGAAGGCGCTGTCCAGGCCGCCGACCAGGACGTTGGCGCCGCCGCCGGTCACCACGGAAGCCTCGGCGTTGACGCCGTAATAGCTGCCGGCGAGATCGCCCGCATCATGGTTGCGGGTGGCGGCAAGCACCGCCCAGACGAGCTGGCCCTGATGCGTCTTGCCGACATCGACGCCGAGCTTGGAGATCATCCCGGTATAAATCTCGGCCGGGCCGTGATGGGAGGGGCGAAAGACACACGATACACCTTTGTTCGATGTGATGACGTAGCCAACGCCGCCGTCGATGGTGCAATCGAGCGTGCCGAGCCGGAGCGTGCCGGCGCTTACCGGAAAAGCGAGGACCGTGGCGGCAAGCGCGGCAGCGGCACAGGCAAGTGTTTTGATCATTGGAAAGGTCCTTTCGCGAAAATTTGGCCCCGCCTTAAACGATCGAGGTGCGTCGAGCGTTCCGCTGAAAACTTGGCGCGAACATGGCAAAGGTTAACGCCTCGCCTTGGGCGGTTAACGGATCGCTATCGGCCTTGCTGCAGGGCAACACTGCGCTTGCGGACGGACTCGGGCGATCGGGGACGACGCCTAAGCGCGTCGTGCAGGATATCCTTACGGCGTCGGCTTCCGATCAGCTGGCGTTGCCACCGACGCGCGACAGGCCGTCCTTGGCCGGCTGGTAGGTGGGGTCGAGGCGGATGGCTTCGCGATAGGACTTGGAAGCCTTGACCTTGTCGCCACGCTTTTCATAGATCAGCGCCTGGTTCGCCCAGGCTTCGGCGTTCTTGCCATCGAGCTTGATGGCCATGTTGAAGTCGGAGAAGGCGTTGTCCTCGTCGCCCGTCGCCAGGTAGGAGAGGCCGCGGCCGTTATAGGGTTCGGCGGCGTCCGGCGCCAGCGAGATTGCGGTCGAGAAATCCTCGATGGCGAATTTGTGCTGGCCCTGGCTCTGATAGATCAGGCCGCGATTGTGGTAGGCGCGCGCGTCGGTGGTGTCGAGCTGGATCGCCTTCTGGAAGTCGTTGAAGGCGTCCTGGATGCGGCCCGCCTTGCGGTAGAGATTGCCGCGGCCGATATAGGCGGCATCGTAGTTGGCGTTGATCTGGATCGCGCGGTTGTAGTCGGCCAAAGCCGCTTGCTGATTGCCGAGGAAGCGCTGGATCAGCGCGCGATTCGAATAGGCCTGGTAGAAGTTCGGATTGAGCTGGATGGCCTGGTTGAAGTCCTGGAGCGCTGCCTGGTACTGGCCGCCGCGGCCATAGGCCGAACCGCGCACATTGTAGCCCTCGGGATCCTGCGGATTGCGCTGGATGACCGCCGAAAGCGAGGAGATGTTCTCGCTCGACCCTTGCGCCTTGTCGATCGAGTTGAACTCACCTGTCGGGGTCGTCTGGCATGCTGCAAGCACCAGACCCGAAAGCAGGGCCGCCGTCAGGGCGAAGCCGCGAAAAGCGGTTCCGCGCTCCACGGTAATAGCGTTCATCTTTGTCCTCACTGCCGCGGCGCCGTCAGTCCGTTCCCTCTCCGAACCGGCTCGAATCTATAAATAAAAAGGTGGCGGCGATTTCGCATCGCGCCACCCTCGGTATCCTTCGAAAAGGACGAAAAATTGGCGTTATGAGCGCGGCGAGCGCGATGCGCCGGCAGCACCAGCCGGAGCCGGGCGCGGGGTCATCGGCAGCAGGCCTTCGCGCTGGGCGCGCTTGCGGGCCAGCTTGCGGGCGCGGCGCACGGCTTCGGCCTTCTCGCGGGCACGCTTCTCAGACGGCTTCTCGTAATGACCGCGCATCTTCATTTCGCGGAAAATACCTTCGCGCTGCATCTTCTTCTTCAGCGCGCGAAGCGCCTGATCAACGTTGTTGTCGCGGACGAGTACCTGCACGGGCAATCCTGTCTTCGGGTTTGAAATCGTTAGGCAAACAGCCATAGCTGAGATGCCTCCGCGGCGAGCTGCACCGCGAATTGTGGCGGCTGATAGCAGAATCAGGCTGGGATGTCCACCGCTGATTGCGCGAAACAGCGATCAAAAACCCGAGCGCTGCTGCCTGACGTTTGGTCGCCCTACGCGGTCGTCAGATGGAGGCGCGCAAAGTCCTCGAAGAACTCGCCGTAATCGCAGGTGATTTCCTCGCCGGCGGCGATGTCGCGAATGGCGATCGCGCCGCCATATTGCGAGAAATCCGTGTTCGGCCGCTCGGAGTGGTTCATGAAGCGGCCATTGTCCACCTCATAGACCATGAAGCCGGGCTTGTCCGGGCTCGGATAGGCGTAGCGGTCGAGCAACTCGCGCAGATGCGGGGGGGCGGCCTCATATCTATCCATCGGGATCAGCCGGTCGAAATCCGGGTCGAGCCGCCAGATCGAAGCACCCTTGCGGATCGGCTCGGCGGCGAACACGCCGACGCCTTCGATGGCGCTCTGGGCGACATAGGTTCTGATCAGCAGCATCGTTCCCCGTCCATTTTCGACGGGAAACGAAATCGTCAATTCGCGCCGAAATGCAAGACCGCGCAGCTACATTTCAGCGGATGGGCGTGTTTCCAGCCTGCCGGCCGGATCACGTCCGGCTGATCGAGACGCCGTCATCGGCAAACAAGGCCGTGCCGGTGGTGAAGCTCGATGCGTCGGATGCCAGGTAAAGCGCCGAGCGCGCGATCTCCAGCGGCTCTGCCATGCGCTTCAGGGCATGGATGCCTTCGACGAAAGCGCGCGCCTCGGGGGTGGTCGTGGTCGCGCCGGGCGTGTCGGTGCCGCCGGGCAGCAGCGCGTTGACGCGCAGACCTTGCGGACCGTATTCGGCGGCGAGCACCTGCGTCAGGCCGATGAGCCCGGCCTTGGCGGCGGCATAGGCCGCCATGCCAGGCAGGCCGGCCGTGTAGCCGACGAAGCTCGAGGTGAAGATCAGCGAACCGCCGCCGCGGTCCAGCATTGCCGGTATCTGGTGCTTGGCGGCGAGAAAGGCGCTGGTCAGGTTGGTGTCCATCGTCTCATGCCAGGCCGCCGGCGCCATATCGGGCACCGGCCCCATCGCGCCGACTGCGCCGGCATTGTTGAAGGCGATGTCGAGGCCGCCAAGGCGGGTTACAGCGAGCTTCACCAGCGCCTGGGCATAGACTTCGTCCCTGACATCGCCGGCAAGTGCGGCCGCCCTACCGCCGGCATTCTCGATCTCGCCGACGAGCGCGTCGAGCTCGGCCTGACGCCGGGCCGCGACGACCAGGCTTGCGCCTTGCTCTGCAAACAGTTTGGCGGTGGCGCGGCCGATGCCGGAACTTGCGCCGGTGACGATCGCGACCTTGTTTGTAAGAGTGAACATATCTCAGCATCCTTCCTTGGTGCCGGCTTGCGGCGGATGGATGTCTGGGTCGCAAATCGGCATGGATGCAGCCACCCGAAAGCTGCCTTGCCATCGTCGCGCAGGCATTGCGCGGCACTGGCGCAAAACGGCAAGCGCCGTCGCAAACAGCGTAAGGATGACATCGCGGTTTCGCTAGTGATACACCTCGCGTGACGGGAGAGGCCCGAACGACATCCGCGATTTTTGGCGCGAGGCTTAACGTGAAGAAATACTCGGTATTCGCCATTGCCCGCGAGGCGATGCGCGGCCACAAGGGCTGGGAGGAGCAGTGGACCTCGCCCGAGCCGAAGAAGGAATACGACGTCATCATCGTGGGCGCCGGCGGACACGGCCTGGCGACCGCCTACTATCTGGCGAGCGAGCACGGCATCACCAACATCGCGGTGCTGGAAAAGGGCTGGCTCGGTGGCGGCAATACCGGCCGCAACACCACCATCATCCGCTCCAACTATCTCTATGACGAGAGCGCCGGCATCTACGACCATGCGCTGAAGCTGTGGGACGGGCTTTCCCAGGAGCTCAACTACAACGTCATGTATTCGGCGCGCGGGGTCATGATGCTCGCTCACAACGTGCATGACGTTCAGGTGTTCAAGCGCCACATCCATGCCAATCGCCTCAACGGCATCGACAATGAATGGCTGACGCCGGAAGAGGCGAAGGCATTCTGCCCGCCGCTCAACATCTCCAAGGAGGCGCGCTATCCGGTGATGGGCGCCGCCCTGCAGCGGCGCGGCGGCACGGCGCGCCACGACGCGGTCGCCTGGGGCTATGCGCGCGGCGCGTCGGCGCGCGGCGTCCACATCATCCAGAATTGCGAGGTCACCGGCATCAAGCGCGCGGCCAATGGTGCCGTCGCCGGCGTCGAGACGACGCGCGGCTTCATCGGCGCCAAGAAGGTCGGCGTGGTCGCGGCTGGCCATTCTTCCGTCATCATGAACATGGCCGGCGTGCGCATGCCGCTCGAAAGCTACCCGCTGCAGGCGCTGGTGTCGGAGCCGATCAAGCCGGTCGTGCCCTGCGTGGTGATGTCGAACACCGTGCATGCCTATATCTCGCAGTCGGACAAGGGCGAGTTGGTCATCGGCGCCGGCACCGACCAGTATGTCTCCTATTCGCAGACCGGCGGCCTACACATATTGCAGCACACGCTCGACGCCATCTGCGAGATGTTCCCGATCTTCACCCGCATGAAGATGCTGCGTTCCTGGGGCGGCATTGTCGACGTGACGCCCGACCGCTCGCCGATCCTGGCTAAGACGCCGGTCAAGGGCCTCTACGTCAATTGCGGCTGGGGCACGGGCGGCTTCAAGGCGACGCCCGGCTCGGGCAATGTCTTCGCGCACACGATCGCGAAGGACGAGCCGCACCCGATCAACGCGCCCTTCACGCTGGAGCGCTTCCGCACCGGCCGGCTCATCGACGAAGCGGCGGCGGCTGCGGTGGCGCATTGATGATGGCTCACCCGATTTGCTTCCACCCGGCCGGCGCGCGCGCCGGTCACGGCAAGTTTTAGGATCAACCAGATGCTTCTCATCCGCTGCCCCTATTGCGAGGAAGAGCGCCCGGAACTCGAGTTCCGCAATGCCGGCGAGGCGCATATCGCGCGCCCGACCAACATCGCGGCCGAGAGCGACGACGACTTCGAGAAATTCTTCTTCATCCGTGCGAACCCGAAAGGCGTCATCTATGAGCGCTGGCGGCACATCCATGGCTGCGCGCGTTTCTTCAACGCCGTGCGCGATACCGTCACCGACAAGTTCGTCATGACCTACAAGGCCGGCGAGCCGAAGCCCGCGAAGCTGCCTGGAGCCTCGAAATGAACGCCGCGTTTCGCATTTCCGGCGCCGGTCGCCTCAGCCAGGCGAAGACCGCCTCCTTCAGCTTCGACGACAAGCCATATGTCGGCATCGAGGGCGACACGCTGGCCTCGGCGCTGCTCGCCAACGGCGTGCATCTGGTCGGCCGCTCGTTCAAGTATCACCGGCCGCGCGGCTTCCTTTCGGCCGGTGCGGAAGAGCCGAACGCGCTGGTGCAGATCGTGCGCGACGACGCGCGCAAGACGCCGAATGTGCGTGCGACCGTGCAAGAGCTCTATGACGGGCTGACGGCCAATTCACAGAACCGCTGGCCCTCGCTTGCCTTCGACGTCGGCGCGGTCAACGACATCGCTTCGCCGATGTTCTCGGCCGGCTTCTACTACAAGACCTTCATGTGGCCGAAATGGGCCTGGAAGGATCTCTACGAGCCGAAGATTCGCGCTACCGCAGGCCTCGGCGTTTCCCCCGAAAAGCCGGACCCGGACCATTATGCTTCGCGCTACGCGCATTGCGAGGTGCTGGTGCTGGGCGGCGGCGCCGCCGGCATTGCCGCTGCCCTTGCCGCGGCCGAAACCGGCGTCCGGGTGATCCTCGCGGACGAGCAGGCCGAATTCGGCGGCAGCCTGCGCTTCGAGAGCGGCGCCAGGATCGACGGACAGGACGGCTATGCCTGGGCGCAGGCGGCGATCGCCAAGCTCAAGGGGATGGACAATGCGCGCGTGCTCTCCCGTACCACGGCCTTCGGCTACTACGCGCAGAACTTTGTCGGCCTGGTCGAACGGGTCAGCGATCATCTCAAGAACCCGGGCCATGAGCTCGCGCGCGAGCGCCTGTGGCAGGTTCGCGCCAACCGCGTCGTGCTCGCCACCGGCGCCATCGAGCGCCATATGGTGTTCGCCAACAACGATCGTCCCGGCGTGATGCTCGCCTCGGCGGCGCGCACCTATCTCAACCATTATGGCGTGGCGGTCGGCAGGAATGTCGGCGTCTACACGGCCAACGACTCGGCTTACGCGGCGGCGATCGATCTCAAGAAGGCCGGCGTCAACATTGCGGCCATTGTCGACCTGCGCGACAACCCGTCGGGAGCGGTAATCGACGAGGCGAGGGGCCTCGGCATCGAGATCAATTTCGGCCGCGCCGTGGTCAGCGCCGGCGGCAAATTGCGCGTGTCGTCGATGACCGTGCAGCCAAAGAACGGTGGCGGCCAGCGCACCATCCCCGTCGACGCGATCCTGATGTCGGCCGGCTGGACGCCGTCGGTGCATCTCTTCTCGCAGTCGCGCGGCAAGGTCGCCTTCAACGATGAGACCAAGCGCTTCGTGCCGGGCACCTATGCGCAGGACTGCGTCTCGGTCGGCGCCTGCAACGGCACGGACGGGCTGGATGCGACGATCGACGAGGCCTATGCCGCCGGCGCCAAGGCGGCGAAGGAGGCCGGCGGCAAGATTGGCAAGGGCAGCAAGCCGAAGGTCGATGCCGGCGAGATCTGGTCGCGCGGCATGCTGGGCGCCGCGCCCGGCGCCGGGCCGGGCACGACGGTCAAGGCCTTCGTCGATTTCCAGAACGATGTTACCGCTAAGGACATCCGCCAGGCGGTGCATGAAGGCATGCACTCGATCGAGCATGTCAAGCGCTTCACTACCAACGGTATGGCGACCGATCAGGGCAAGACGTCGAACATGCATGGCCTGGCGATCGCCGCCGAGGAACTCGGCAAGCCGATCCCGCAGGTCGGCCTCACCACCTTCCGCGCGCCCTATACGCCCGTGACCTTCGGCTCGATCGTCGGCCACGCGCGCGGCGCGCTTTTCGACCCTACGCGGCGGACAGCGATCCATCCGTGGGCGGCACGCCAGGGCGCGGTGTTCGAGGACGTCGGCAACTGGAAGCGCGCCTGGTATTTCCCCAAGGCCGGCGAAGACATGCATGCCGCCGTCAACCGCGAATGCGTGACGGTGCGCAAGGTCGGCGGCCTGTTCGACGCCTCGACGCTCGGCAAGATCGAAGTGGTCGGACCGGATGCGGCGAAGTTCATGGAGCTGCTCTACACCAATCCGTGGGAGAAGCTCGAAACCGGACGCTGCCGCTACGGCATCATGCTGCGCGAGGACGGCTTCATCTATGACGACGGCGTCGTCGGCCGGCTGGCGCCGGAACGCTTCCACGTGACGACGACGACCGGCGGCGCGCCGCGTGTCATGAACCACATGGAGGATTACCTCCAGACCGAGTTCCCGCATCTCAATGTCTGGCTGACATCGATCACCGAGCAATGGGCGGTGATCGCGGTGCAGGGGCCGAAGTCGCGGGACATCATCTCGCCGCTGGTCGAAGGCATCGACATGTCGGACGAGGCGATGCCGCATATGTCGGTGCGCGAGGGCAAGATCTGCGGCGTGCCGACAAGGCTGTTCCGCATGTCCTTCACCGGCGAGCGCGGCTTCGAGGTCAATGTGCCGGCCGATTGTGGCGAGGCGGTCTGGGAAGCACTGTGGGCTGAAGGCCAGAAGCATGGCGCGACCGCCTACGGCACCGAGACGATGCACGTGCTGCGCGCCGAAAAGGGCTACATCATCGTCGGCCAGGATACGGACGGCACGGTGACACCGAACGATGCCGGGCTCGACTGGGCGGTCGGCAAGAAGAAGACCGACTTCGTCGGCATCCGCGGCCTGACCCGGCCGGACCTTGTGGCCAAGGGCCGCAAGCAGCTCGTCGGCCTGAAGACCAAGGATCCGAAGGTGGTGCTGGAAGAAGGCGCGCAGATCGTCGCCGATCCGAAGCAACCGGTCCCGATGAAGATGATCGGCCATGTCACCTCCAGCTACTGGTCGGAGAATTGCGGCCGTTCGATCGCGCTGGCGCTGGTCGCCGGCGGCCGCGACCGCATGGGTGAGACGCTCTATGTGCCGATGCCGAACGGCACGATCGAGGTGGAAGTCACCGGCATGGTGTTCGTCGACGAGAAGGGAGAACGCCTCAATGGCTAAGGCCGCCGCCAAGACAAAAGCCGCTGCTGTTCCTGCCTCCGTCGAGCGGCGCCCTGCGCTTGCCGGCCGCGCGCTGTCGGCGCCGGGCGTGAAGGTGGAGATGCTGCCGCCGGCCGAGCGCATCTCGCTGCGCGCGCCGGAGGCTTCGCTCGCCGCGCTCTCCAAGGCGCTCGGCCTCACGCTGCCGACAAAACCTAAGACCTCGGCGACGAAGGACGGGCGCACGGCGCTGTGGCTCGGGCCGGACGAATGGATGATCATCGACGAGGCCGGCAACGATCCGCTCGCCGACTGCGCCAAGGTGACGGCGCTGCATTCGGCGGTCGGCATCTCGCATCGCAATGTCGGGATTTCCGTTGTCGGGCCCGCAGCCGCGGTGACGGTCAATTCGGGCTGTCCGCAGGACCTGTCGCTCGAGGCGTTCCCGGTGGGTGCTGCTTCGCGCACCATTCTAGGCAAATCCGAGATCGTGCTGTTGCGCATCGCGGCCGATGCGTTCCGCGTGGAATGCTGGCGTTCCTTTTCGGACTATGTCTTTACTCTGCTGTCGGAAGCGGCAGGCGACGCGGCGAACTGATCTCCACACTGCGCTGTCGGAAAGCAGCGCGGCAGGAACCATCGCCGACCCTGGCCGTTTCCGCAGCTCGTGAGGGAGATTGCCGATGCCGTCCAAATCCGCGCCGAAGTCACCCAAGAAGACAGCGGCAGTCCGTTCGCTGGAGAACGAAAGGCATCGCGAGGTCGAGGAAGAGGAACTCGAGGAAGGCCTCGAGGATACGTTTCCGGCCAGCGATCCGGTATCGATTACCAGCACGTCCATCCCCGGAGGACCGGCAAAGCCCGGCAAGGCCAAGGCCGTGCCTGGAATGAAGTCGCGCAAGAAGTAGCGCCGTCGCAGCAGGCAATCGGACTTCAGGCAAAACGAAAAAGGGCGGCCAAGTGCCGCCCGTTTTCGTTAATTCTGCCGATAGTGCTTACAGGCCCGGCACGAACCGGGGGCTAACGTCGATGCCGAGGCGCGGGCTCTTGGTCTGGGTCTTGCTGGCGTCCGCCTTTTCGACCGAGCCGGTCGCGGTGCAATCAAGAACCCCATTGGTGTTGGTCTGGGCGCAGGCTGCCGGAGCATGCTTGGCCGGCTGGTGCGTACCCGCAAAAGCCGCCCCGGAAAAAGCCAGCACGGCGGCGAGGGCGAGGGTCGTCTTTTTCATCTTCCATCTCCAGTTCGTACATGTACGATGCAACGTACACATACGGTTAACGGAAGATGAATTCAAGAGGGAATTTGTACGCGTACGACAACTTTTCTTGAACGTAGGAATTCGTCAGCGCGAATCCAAGCAATCGGCATCACGGAAAAGCCGGCGCAAACCCGGTTAGCAGTTGACGGGTGTTTCGGTGAGCGGGGGGATATCCTGCGCCGACAATGAGGCTAGCATGAAGTCGCACATCCGCTTCACATAGGCCTGGGGGTCACCGAAAGGATAGAAGGGGAAGGTGATCAGCAACGAGATCGTGCCGTGGCCGACGGTCCACAGCATGGTGGCGATGGCGCGGGGATCGCCCTTGAGCTTGCCGGCGGCCACACAGGCCTCGACCCGGCTTATCAGCGCCTTCATCGCCGGATTGCCCTCTTCCATGTCCTCGTAGCTGCGGTCCTCTGGCAGCCGGGTCTTCTCGGTCATGAAGACGGTGCGGTACTCGTTGGGATTACCGAGCCCGAAGGCGGCGTATTCGGTCATTACCGCCCGCAGTGCCTCGATCGGATCGTCCGCGGGGTGCTCCTCGATGCGTCGCGCCAGCGTTTCGAAGGCGTCTTCGGCCAGCGCGAACAGAATGTCCTGCTTGTCGGCGAAGTAGGAATAGACCGACATCGGCGCATAGCCGACACGCTTGGCAAGTTTGCGGATAGTCAGGCCCTCATAGCCCTCTTCCTGTACCAGCTTGTGAGCCGCCGCGACGAGTTCGGAGCGAAGCTCCGCCTTCTGTTTTTCGCGGCGTTTCTGAACGCTCAGCGTCAATGTCCGCTGCCTTTGGTGTTGGTTGCCTGGTGAAATTATATACGCTGTACGGAAACGGACAAGGGAGCCTTCCGGTTCCCTTGCGTGCACTCTAACTCCTTGTTTTAACACAATTCTGGCTCAGATCGCGCCAATGCCGCCATCGAGCGCCAGAGTGTGGCCGGTCATGAAGGAGTTGCCAGGGTCGGCAAGGAACAGGATGCCGCTGATGATCTCGTCGACCTCGCCGACACGCTTCATCGGCACGCCGCGCGCGAGTTCGGCAAGGGCTTCGGCTTCGGGCGCGCCTGTAAAACGCACGAAACCGTCGACCATCGCCGTGCGGGTGTGGGCCGGGCAGACCGCGTTGATGCGTATCCCCTTGCTGGCATATTCCACGGCGGCCGAGCGCGTCAGGCCGACGACGCCGTGCTTGGCGGCGGCATAGACCGACAGCTTCGGCGCGCCGGAGAGGCCGGCGACCGAGGCGATGTTGACGATGACGCCACCCTTGCCGCTCTGCTTGAACTGGCTTTCCAACTGAGGGATCTGGTGCTTCATGGCGTAGAAGACGCCGAGGAGATCGACCTCGACCACCCGGCGCGCCTCCTCCGAGGTCACCTGCGGCAGGCGTACGAAGGAGTGCACGATGCCGGCATTGTTGACGGCGATGTCGAGCCGGCCGAACTTCTGCACGGCAAGCTTCACCAGATCCTCGGAGAGGTTTTCGTCGGCGATGTTGCCGGCAAGGTGAACCGTCTCGGTATCGAGCGTCGCGGCGAAACTGCCGAGCGCAGCCTCGTCGAGATCGGAGAGCACCAGCCGCGCCCCTTCTGCGGCGAAGGCCTTTGCCGCACCGCTGCCGAGACCGCCGGTCGCGCCGGTGATCAGCACCGTCATCCCATCGAAACGGCCCATCGCTCGGCTCTCTTGCTTCAGTTGTTCTCGTCGATCAGTTGTACCGCAAGTGCGGCGAGCAGCTTCACTGCCTCGCCATAGGTCTTCGCCTTTTCCGGATTGGACGCATTGCCGTCCAGCGCGCGGCGGTAGACGCCCTGGCAGATCGCCGCCAGCCGGAAGAAGGCAAAGGCCAGGAAGAAGGTCCAGTTGTCGATCCCCTCGATCCCGCGCCTGCGGCAGTAAGCGGCGACATAGGCTTCCTCGGAAGGCAGGCCGGCAGCCACGCGATCGACGCCGCCAAGGCCGCGAAAACCCGAGGCATGCGGCAGACGCCACTGCATGCATTGATAGGCGAGATCGGCGAAGGGGTGGCCGAGCGTCGACAGTTCCCAGTCGAGCACCGCGATGACTTTCGGGGCGTCCGGCGCGAACATCATGTTGTCCAGCCGGTAATCGCCATGGACAAGCGAGACGCGGCCGTCATCGGCCGGCATATGCGTTTCGAGCCAAGCAATCAGCCTGTCGATATCGGTGATGGTTTCGGTTTCGGAGGCGCGGTACTGGCCGGTCCAGCGCGCGAGCTGGCGTTCGAAATAGCTGCCGGGCTTGCCGAAATCACCAAGGCCGACGGCGTCGATATCGACGTCGTGCATGGCGGCAAGCGTCGCGTTCATCGCGTCGTAGATCGCGGCGCGCTCTTCATTGCTGGAAACGTCCGGCAGCGGCGGATCCCAGAAGATGCGGCCGTCGATGTATTCCATGACATAAAACATGCGGCCGATCGGGGAGTCTTCGCCCGACAGATGCAGCATGCGCGGCACCGGCACCGCCGTGCCGGCGAGAGCCCGCATTACCCGGAATTCCCGATCGACCTGATGCGCGGATTTCAGCAATTGCCCCGGCGGTTTGGCGCGCAGCACATAGCGGCCGCTGGCGGCGGTCAAAAGGTAGGTTGGATTGGACTGGCCGGACTTGAATTTTTCGATCGCGGAAAGGCCGGCGAAGCCCGGAATATGCGCCTCGAGATAGGGCGCAAGCGCCGCCTGGTCTATGGCGCCGGCCTCGCCGCTCATGCGTTCTCGGGCTGGCGCTCGATCAGCGTCAAGGTCAGCCAGCGCGCCGTCAGCGCCGGCTTCTTCGAACCTTCGATCTCGATGGTCACGTCATGCGCCGTCTGCACCCAGCCGGAGGGCCGCACCTTGACGTCCGCCAGCACGAAGCGGGTGCGGATGCGCGAACCCGTCTTCACCGGCGCCAGGAAACGCAGTGTGTCGAAGCCGTGGTTGACGCCCATCTTGGTGTTTTCCAGCGGCGGCATGGTCTCGAAGGTCATTGCCGACAAAAGCGACAGCGACAGGAAGCCATGCGCGATGGTGCCGCCGAACGGCGTCTCGCGCTTGGCGCGCTCCGGATCGCAATGGATGAACTGGTGGTCGTCGGTCGCATCGGCGAACTGGTCGATCATGCGCTGCGTGACCGTTCGCCAGGGCGAGACGCCGACCTCCTTGCCGACGCTTGCCAGAAGCGTTTCGAGACTGATCGGTTCCACGCTGATGTCCTCCGCACCCCCGCCCGGATAACGATTCCACGAACCGGACGCCTTATTCCTTGAACCCCGCCCGATTCCCTGAATCGGGCGACTTACTCCTTGAACAATGTCATTCCATGCTGCACCGACTGGCCGCCGTCGATCGGCAGGATGGCGCCGGTGACATAGCTTCCGGCACGGCTGCACAAATAAAGCGTTGCGCCGGCAATGTCATCCGCCACGCCGATGCGGCCGAGCGGAACGTGGTTACCAACATGTTTCGCCTGCTCCTCGGTCGCGGTGGCAAAGGCCGTCATGCGGCTCTGGAAAGGACCGGGCGCAAAGGCGTTGACGGTGATGCGGCGGGCGGCGAATTCGATCGCCAGCGTGCGCGTCAAATGATGCACCGCCGCTTTCGAAGCCGCGTAGGAATAGGCGTCGTCGGCCAGCGGTTGGGTGCCCATCACCGAGCCGAGATTGATCACGCGGGCCGGGTCGTCGTCGCTCGCCGCGCCGTCGAGCAGCGGCAAAAGCTCCCGGGTTAGGTGGAAGACGGCGGTGACGTTGACGCCGAACACCTTGGCCCAGGCGTGATAGGGGAAATCTTGCAGCGGCGCGCCCCAGGAAATGCCGGCATTGTTGACCAGGATATGCAGGCGCTCCGTGCGCGCCCTGACCTCGGCGACGAGTGCGGCGATGCCCGCTTCGCTGGACACGTCGCCGGCAAAGCCCTCGGCATGGCCGGAGCCGTCAAGCGCGTTCAATTCGTTGGCGACTTTCGCGCAATCCTCGCCCTTGCGCGAGGCGATCATCACGTGAGCGCCGGCGCGCACCAGCCCGGTCGCCGCCATGCGGCCGATGCCGGTCGCCGCACCCGTCACCAGCGCGGTTTTGCCGGCGACCGAGAACAGCTTGTCCAGATAGCTCATCATGTTTCTCCGCATGCTGCCAGCCGGGGATTTGCCCAAGGACTCGCCCAAGGACTCGCGTTGACAAGGCTAGCCGAAGTACGGTCATCCTTGCCACGGGTAAAGATTTATCTTCGGAAAGGCGGAAGCGATGGCGGACATGAATCTCGGCATGACCGATCGGCTGAAGCCGATCCACCAGCGCGTGGCGGCGATGGTGCGTGACGAGATCGCGCCGCTCGGCGAAGAGTTCCTCGCCGAAGTCGGCAAGGAGGGCGACCGCTGGGCCTATACGGCCAGGCAGACGGAAATTCTGGAGGGCTTGAAGAAGACGGCGCGCGAGCGCGGCCTGTGGAACTTCTGGCTCACCGGTTCCGAGCGCGGCTACGGCCTTTCCACCGTCGAATACGCCTATCTGGCTGAGGAGATGGGCAAGGCGCATCTCGGCGCCGAAACCTTCAACTGCTCGGCGCCCGACACCGGCAACATGGAAGTGCTGGAGCGTTATGGATCGGAAGCGCACAAGCGCGACTGGCTGGAGCCGCTGCTCGAGGGGAAAATCCGTTCGGCCTATCTGATGACAGAGCCGGACGTGGCGTCCTCGGATGCCACCAACATTTCGATGCGCTGCGAGCGGCGGGGCGACGACTACATGCTGAACGGCGAGAAATGGTGGGCCTCCGGAGCGGGCGATCCACGCTGCGCCATTTATATCGTCATGGTCAGGACCGGATCGAACGAGGAGCCGCAGCATCGCCGGCATTCGATGATCCTGGTGCCCTCCGACAGCAAGGGCATCACCAAATTGCGGCCCATGCAGGTCTATGGCGACGACGACGCGCCGCACGGGCATATGCATCTGAGATTCGACAATGTCCGGGTGCCGGTGGCGAATTTGATCCTCGGCGAGGGCAGGGGATTCGAGATCGCGCAAGGGCGGCTCGGGCCTGGCCGCATTCATCACTGCATGCGCGCCATCGGCCAGGCCGAGATGGCGCTGGAGATGCTGTGCCAGCGCTCGGTGCGGCGCGAGGCCTTCGGCCAGTCGCTGGCAAAGCTCGGCGCCAATTTCGACATCATCGCCGAATGCCGCATGGAGATCGAGATGGCGCGGCTGCTCTGCCTCAAGGCTGCGTGGATGATCGATCAGGGAGACCCTCGCGCGGCCGCGCCCTGGATCAGCCAGATCAAAGTGGTGGCGCCCCGCGTCGCGCTCAAGGTCACCGACGAGGCGGTGCAGATGTTCGGCGCGCAAGGCATCAGCCAGGACACGCCGCTCGCCCGTTCCTGGACACACTTGAGGACATTGCGGCTGGCCGACGGGCCGGATGCCGTGCACCGGCGCCAGGTGGCGCGCATGGAACTGAAGAAGTACACGCAGGAAAAGGTCTGACGCATGACGCTTCCATCGCAAATGCGGGGCCTGCTGCTTGTCGGCGACGGTTACACCAGGGCGCCTTCGGCGGCCGCGCTCGAAGCGATGGAGCCTTACCTCCAGCCCGGCATCATAGCCGTGCCGGCGCCGGGGCCGACACAGGCGCTGATCAAGGTCAGCCTCGCCTCGATCAACCCGGCCGACATCGCCTTCATCAAGGGCCAGTACGGCCAGCCGCGGGTCAAGGGCCGGCCGGCCGGTTTCGAGGGCGTCGGCATCGTCGTGGCCACGGGCGACGACCCGTACGCAAAAAGCCTTGCGGGCAAGCGCGTCGCCTTCGCCACCGGCGTGTCGAACTGGGGCGCCTGGGCGGATTATGCCGTCGCCCAGGCAGCGTCCTGCATCCCGCTCATCGATACGGTGCGCGACGAGGACGGCGCGGCGATGATCGTCAATCCGCTGACGGCCCTGGCCATGTTCGACATCGTCAGGGAAGAGGGCGAAAAGGCCTTCATCCTGACGGCCGGCGCCAGCCAGCTCTGCAAGCTGATCATCGGGCTGGCGAAGGAGGAAGGTTTCCGGCCGATCGTCACGGTGCGCCGCGACGAGCAGATCACGCTTTTGAAGGAGCTCGGCGCCGCCCATGTGCTCAACGAGAAGGCGGCGGATTTCGAGGCGGCGTTGCGCGAGGCGATGAAAACCGAGCAGCCGCGCATCTTCCTCGATGCCGTCACCGGCCCGCTGGCTTCCGCCATCTTCAACGCTATGCCGAAACGCGCGCGCTGGATCGTCTACGGCCGGCTCGACGCCGATCCGACGGTGATCCGCGAGCCCGGCCAACTGATCTTCCAGCACAAGCGCGTCGAGGGCTTCTGGCTGGCCGAATGGATGCGGCAGTTCCGCGACAGGCTGGGCCCGGCGGTGCTGGAAGTGCAGAAGCGCTTTTCCGACGGACGCTGGTCGACCGACGTCACGGCGGTCGTGCCGATGGACGAGGCGATGGCGCGGCTGCCGG
Source organism: Mesorhizobium sp. WSM4935 (assembly GCF_029625735.1). Classification (NCBI taxonomy): domain Bacteria; kingdom Pseudomonadati; phylum Pseudomonadota; class Alphaproteobacteria; order Hyphomicrobiales; family Phyllobacteriaceae; genus Mesorhizobium; species Mesorhizobium sp. WSM4935. Next base: position 71,194 of record NZ_JARTVR010000004.1, read on the forward strand.
CCGAGCTCGCCAAGCCCAACGGAAAAGTGTTGATCAAACCGTAAGCGGCTGGGCGTCGATCGCAACGGGTCGGGCCCAATGCCTTCGAACACAAAGTCGTGATCCATGATAGGGCGGCGGAAAAATGTCGCGTTTCCAACGTCCTTTCCGTCGCGCCGGTAACAGTCACGCTCGGATGTTCTATTTCATTTCTTGTGATATCCCGCCGGCGCTGAAGGCCTCGCGGCGATGGGAATGCCGCCCCGGCCGGAACGCGGGGTGCGCTATGATGGTAACCAAGCCGGTTTTCGACCGTTTGGGGTTTTGGCTATGGGTCGGGTCGTTTCTGATCGTGCTTGGCCTGGCGCTGTGGTCACCCGATGCGCATTCGGTGGTCCACATCTACAGACATGGCAGTGAAGCGTTTCTGAGCGGCCAGCCGCTGTATCAGGTCGAAGTCGCCATGGGATATCTGTACGCTCCCGCCTTCGCCGTTCTCTACGTTCCGCTGTTGAAGCTCGGGCCGCATCTGGGGGATATCTTGTGGCACATGCTGGGCTTCGGCGTCCTGACCTTTGCCGCGATGCGCCAGGTGCGCAAGCTTGGCGGCGAGGAGCAGACATGGCCGCTGTCCTTCGGTCTCTTCCTCGCCTTGCCGGTGTCGCTGGCGGCGCTTCGCAACGGCCAGGCGACGATCCTGCTTACCGGAGCGTGCTGGTCTCTCACGCTGTCGACACTCGAGGGGCGCCGGGCCGAAAGCTTTTTCTGGGCCATGCTAGCGATCATCGCCAAGCCGACTGCGATCATCATGCTGCTGCTGGCGGGAGCGCTGCGTCCCAGGCTGATACCCGTGCTGGCGCTGGCGGTCCTTGTCGTGCTCGCCATTCCCTACGGCTTTGCGTCCACGAGCTATATCAACGCCCAGTACCACGATTTCTTCCGGCTGCTGACCTCGATGACGGTCGACCCAACCGGCCCCTTCGTCCCGGCCGACTTCACAGCGCCTTTCACGCGATTTGGCGTCCCGATTTCCGAGTTTGACGCGACGATCGTGCGCGTCGTCGCGGGTTTGCTTACACTTTGGCTGGTGCTCCAGTTCGATCGCAGGCTGGACGCCAACATTGGCGGACTCGCCATCTTCCTGGCCGCCGCATTCTACATGTGCGTCTTCAATCCACGGGTCGAGCAGAACACCTATGCCATGGTGGCGGTGCCTGCCGGTCTCTCCATCGCCCTGCTTTGGCGGGAGAAGGGAGCCGGGGCCGTGCTCTGGTCGCTGGCGGTGCTCCTCTTCGTTACCGGGCTGACCAGCATCGATGGCCGGCTGCACGATCTTTTCCACCCGTGGTTCCGGCCAATCAGCATCGGCATCATCGCCTGCGTGCTCATCGGCTGGCTCTGGACGCGGGGCAGGCAGAATATGCCGGCCGCCGGAGCCGTCGTGCATGGCTGAGACCCTCGACATCATCGCGCCGTTCTTCAACGAGGCCGAATCCGCCATTGCGTTTGTCGGGCTGCTCGACAGGCTGGAAGCGGCCGTGGCGGAGCGCTTCGGCATTACGGTACGCAAGATACTCGTCGACGACGGCAGTCGCGACGGCAGCGCCGAGACGTTCGCGGCCGCGCTCTCCGGCTCCTGGGAGATCGTGCGGCTGAGCCGCAATTTCGGCAAGGAAGCGGCTGTGCTCGCCGGCCTCGATCATTCCCGCGGCGACATGGTCCTGATCATGGATTCCGATCTCCAGCATTCCATGGACATCAGCCTGAAGATGATCGGCGAGCTGGTCGAGAATCCGCAGATCGACGTCGTCTACGCGCAGAACGACCGCCGCGAGGGGAGCTGGCGGCGCAGCCAGCTGGCGCGGCTGTTCTATAAGCTGATCAACAGCAGCCAGCGTTTCGATATTCCCGAGAATGCCGGAGACTTCCGCGTGATGCGCGGCGCCGTGGCGCGCGCCTTGACCAGCGTGCGCGACAAGCGGCGTTTCAACAAGGGCCTGTTCGCCTGGGCCGGGTTCAGCCAGAAGGCGGTGCTTTACTCGCCGGAAAACCGCGCCGGCGGCACGTCGAAATGGACCAGGTTCAACCTGATCGCGTTTTCGCTTGAAGCGTTCACCTCGTTTTCCGTGGTCCCGCTGCGCGTCATCAGCCTCATCGGATTGCTGGCGGCATTCGCCGGCCTCGCCTATGGCGTGAAGGTGCTGTTCGAGGTGCTGTTCTACGGCATCGCCGTGCCTGGCTACCCCAGCATCATGGTCGCCATCGTGCTTTTGGGCGGCCTCAACCTGGCGCTGCTCGGCCTGATCGGCGAGTATGTCTGGGTCACGCTCAGCGAAAGCAAGGACCGGCCCGTCTACATCGTGCGCGACGTCTTGCATGGCAGTGCCGCCGAGCAGGTCGCTGCCGACAGATGACCAAGTCGATCCGCCTGATCGCCGACGATTATGGGCTGGCGCCGGGGGTATCGAGCGCGATCCTCGACCTCATCGAGCACGGCCGCCTGACCGGCACCAGTTGCATGACCGGCTTTCCCGAATGGGAAGAAGCGGCGGCGCGCATCAGGCCGTTCCGTCGACGGGCGGCCGTTGGGCTACACCTGACCCTTACCGACCAGATCGCCGTGACCGGTTCGTCCAGCCTGGCGCCGGAAGGCAAGTTGCCCGGGCTCGCCTCCCTTGCGCTGCCGGTGCGGCGCGGGCGTATCGACGAGCGGGACATTCATGCCGAGCTCGACGCTCAGTACGACCGCTTCACCGAAGCGCTGGCCGGCCCGCCCGACCACATCGACGGGCACCAGCATGTGCACTTTCTTCCCGCGGTACGGAACTGGTTGCTCGCGCGGTTTGGGGCAAATGCGCAAAAGCCGACGCTGCGCGGCGCGCCTGGGCTTCCCGGCCTGGATGCGGCGGCGGCCAAGATCGCGGCGATCGCCGCTCTGGCCACCGGCTTCAACGGAGCGATGCAACGGGCTGGCTTCAGCGTCATGACGCCACTTTCCGGCATCTATGACTGGCGGCAGCCGGAGAAGTTCGTCTCGACGCTGGGCGCCGCGGTCGACACCTTGTCCGAACGAGGTTTGTTCATGTGTCATCCGGGCCGTGTCGATGACATTTTGCGGGCACGGGACCCGATGCAGGGCGCGCGTGAGGTCGAATTCACGGTTCTGAGTTCTGAGGATTTCGGCGCCAGCCTCGACAAGGCGGGAGTGCGCATCATGGACGGCAAAGCATGACAGCCGGCCAGCCGCAACGTTCAACCGGCAGCAAGATCGTCCGTTTCGCCCTGGTCGGGCTGGTCAACACCGGCATCGACCTCAGCGCATTCTTCCTGCTGCTCAAGCGCGCGGCGCCGGCTTTGGCCGCCAATGTCGGCGCCTGGTTCGTAGCCGTGCTCTTCTCCTTCTTGGCGAACCGCTTCTGGTCATTCGAGCGGGACCCCGACATCCTGGTGCACCATTCCTTCCTGCGCTTCGTCTCGCTGGGCGCGCTGATTTCGCTTGGCGTTTCGAGCCTCTCGATCGCGGCCCTGGCAGGGGCCGTCGGGGTCTGGCCGGCAAAGATCATCGGCGTTGTGGTGGCGGCCGTGCTGAACTTCCTGGCGGCGCGCTGGTCGATCGAGGGCCGGCTCGTGAAATAGCCTACTCGGCGGGCTCCAGGTCGACATAGGCCGCTTCCTCGAGCTCGCGTTTCAACCGGGCTTCCTCATGCGCCTTCGGCGTGACGAAGCGGCCAAGCAAGAGATAAGCGACCGGGGTCAGGAACAAGGTCGAGACCGTGGCCAATCCAAGGCCGCCGACGATGACCCAGCCCAGCGCCACGCGGGCTTCCGCGCCGGCGCCGGCGGCCAGCACCAGCGGCACGCCGCCGAGCACGGTACAGATCATGGTCATCATCACCGGGCGGAGCCGAATGGTGGCCGCCTCTTCGATCGCCTCCCGCACGCTTGCTCCACGGTCGCGCAACTGATTGGCGAACTCAACGATGAGGATGCCGTTCTTGGCCATGACGCCGACCAGCAGCACCAGGCCGATCTGGCTGTAGGCATTGAGGCTGGTGCCCGACAAGAGCAGCGCGAAGATGGCGCAGGCGAGCCCGAGCGGCACCGTCGCCATGATGATGACAGCGCTGACGAAGCTTTCGAACTGCGCCGCCAACACCAGCAGGATGATGACCAGCGCGAAGCTGAAGACGGCGACCATGGCGTTGTTGCTCGCGCCGAGTGTGGCGGCCTCGGCGAGCGGCAGGATGCGCGCGCCGGGCGGCAGCAGAGGGGTCGCGATTTCCTCGGCGCGGGTCAGCGCTTCGCCGAGCGCAAAGCCGCTGCCGAGATTGGCGGTGATCGCGACCGAGGGCTGCTGCTGTTCGCGCGTCAACGACGGCGGCACGGCGCGCTCGGTCAATGTGGCGATGGTCGACATCGGCACGAAGCGGCCATCGGAAGTCTTCAGGAAGATGTTTTCCAGATCGGTCGGATCGTTGATCGGATTGGTGGTCGAGACCAGCTTCACGCCATGGCTGCGGTCGGCGATGTAGACATCGACGACATCGTTGCCGTCGAGCATGGCCTGCAGCGTGTCGGCGAGCCCGGTGATGTCGATGCCGAGATCGGAGGCGCGTTCGCGGTCGATGGCCACGGCAAGCTGCGGCTGGGTGGGGTCGACGGAAAGCCGCGGCGTCTGGAAGCGCGGATCCTGGCGCATCTCGTCGACGATCTTCACCGCCGCTTCGCTCAACGCCTTGCGGTCGTTACCGACCAGCGCGAATTGCAGGCCGTTGCCGGCGCCGCGGATGCCAAGGCTGTTCGGCTGCACCGGGAAGACACGCACGCTCGGCACCTGCCTGGTCAGGCGGCTGATGTCGGCCATGATCTCCTGCTGGCTGCGGCTGCGCTCGTCCCAGGGCGCCAGCGTCATCACCATGAAGCCCGAATTGTAGGAACCGTTGTTGCCGGCGTTCTCGAAGGTCGAGCGGATCTCGCCGGAATCGCGCAGCGGCTGGATCAGCCGCTCGATCTTGCGCATCTGCTCGGTCGTGTAGTCGAGGCTGACGCCTTGCGGCGCGTTGATGCGCAACAGCACCACGGCGCGGTCCTCCGTCGGCGTCAGCTCCTGGCGGATGGTCCCGAACAGCGTGAAGGCGGTGCCGGCGAAGATCAGCGCTACCAGCACCACGATCCATGGCGCGTCGAGGCAAAGACGCAGACAACGCTTGTAGAGCCGGTGCAATGCACCGCCGATGCGAGCGCCGACGCCGCTGCCGCCTTCATGGTGAAGCGATGCGCTGGTCAGCATGCGCGAGGCGAGCATAGGGCAAAGCGTCAGCGCGACCACGCAGGAGAGCAGCACCGACATCGCCAGCACAAAACCGAATTCGCGGAACAGGCCGCCGGTCTGTCCGGGCAGGAAGGAGATCGGCACGAAGACGGCGACAAGCGTCAGCGTGGTGGCGACGACGGCGAAGAAAACTTCCTGGGTGCCCAGCACCGCGGCGGCGCGGGGGCCCATGCCTTCGTTGCGGCGACGCACGATGTTTTCCAGCACGACGATGGCGTCGTCGACGACGAGGCCGGTCGCGAGCACCAGCGCCAGGAGCGTCAGGATATTGACGGAAAAACCGGCGAGATAGATCGCCGCGATGGTGCCGATCATGGCGACGGGCATCGACAGGCCGGGGATCAGCGTCGCCCGCCAGTCGAGCAGGAAGGCATAGATGACGATCAGCACGATGGAGACCGACAGCGCCAGCGCGATCTCGACCTCGTGCACGGCGCCGTTGACGAAGACGGCGTCGTCGCTGGTGACCTTGATCGCCACGCCTTGCGGGAGGTTCTGCTGGAGCTTCTCGACCGCGGCCCTGACGCCGGTCGAGATATCGAGCGTGTTCGATTCCGCCTGGCGGATGATACCGAGGCCGATGCCGGTCTTGCCGTCGGAGCGCAGCGAGGTCTGGCCGATGTCGGGACCGAGCGTCACGGTGGCGACATCGCGGATGCGCGTCGCGCCGCCGATGACGATGTTCTCGAACTCCTCCGGCGTGGTCACGTCCGCGGTCGTGCGCACGATCAGGTCCTGGTTGGTCGTGGTGATCGAGCCGGCCGGCGAATCGAAGGCGACCGAGGCGAGCGCCTTGCGCAGATCCGCCACGGTGAAGCCGTGGCTCGCGAGCTTGTTCTGGTCGACGTCGATGCGGAATATCTTGTCGCGGTCGCCATAGACCTGGACGTCGGCGACGCCGGGCACGGCGGCGAGCTCGTCCTCGATGCGGTCCTGCACCAGCACCGTCATGTCCTGAACCGACATGGTGTCGGAGGTGACCGCCAACCGCATGACCGGGTCGGAATTGGCGTCGGCCTTGACGATGCGCGGCGCGTCGGCGGTGTCGGGCAACTGGTTGGTGATCCGGCTGACGGCGTCGCGCACGTCGGAGGCCGCGACATTGAGGTCGACGCCGTCGTTGAACTCGATGGTGACTCGGCTCTGCCCGAAGGACGAGGTCGACGACATCGACTTGACGCCCGAGACGCGCGCGACCGCGCCCTCGATCGTGTCGGTCAGCTCGCGGTCGACGGTTTCGGCGGCCGCGCCCTCGAAGGTGGTGTTGACGGTGATGACGGGACGGTCGACATCCGGCAACTCGCGGACCTCGACGCCCCAGAAGGCGGCAAGGCCCGCAACCGCGATCAGCGTGTTCAGCACGAAGGCCATGACCGGCCGGCGGATGAAGAGCGCGGTCAGGCCCGATCCCGCGGCCGGGTCACCGGCGGCGCTCATGAGCCTTCGGCCTCGGTGGCGAGATCCTCGCCGGCGATGCGGACGTCGCCGCCCTCGCTGACGCTCTGCGTGCCTTCGGTCACCACCATGTCGCCGCTCAACACGGGAGCATCGATCAGCACCGTCTCGGTGTTGCGCTGGATGATGCGCACCGGAACGCGCTTGGCCTTGCCGTGTTCGACGGCCCAGATATAGGCGCCGTCAGTGCCCCACTGGATGGCCAACGGGCTGACCGCAGGATAGGTGTCGCCGGGGAAGCGCATGGCGATCTGGAAGGACATGCCGGCGCGCAGCGAATCGGCGGGGTTGGCGATCGTTGCCTTGACCAGCAGCGTGCGGCTGTTCTCGTCGATGTGGTTGTCGATGGCCGAGACAGTGCCGGTATAGACCTGGTTGGGGTTGGCCAAAGGCGTGGCCGACAGTTGGGCGCCGACCTTGACGGCGGCGGCGAAACGTTCCGGCACCCAGAAATCGACCAGGATGCTGGAGCGATCATCGAGCGTGGCGATCGCCGACTGGTTGGTGACGTAATTGCCGGCGGCGATCGGCAGGATGCCGACCGTGCCTCCGATCGGCGCCACGATCGAGCGGCGCTCGAGCGCGAGCTCGGCGTCGCGCAGCGCCAGCCTGGCATTGGCGAGCGTCACCTGGGCATCGGCGACGGCCACGGGCGTGGCCGCATTGGAAGCCCGGAGCGACTTCACCCGGTCGAGCTTGGACTGCGCATCCTCGACCGCCACCTGCGCGCGGTCGCGCGCGATCGCTTCCACGTCGGAATCGAGCTTGGCGATCACGTCGCCCTTTTCGACATGCGTGCCCGACTGGACCAGCAGCTCGGTAAGGCGGCCGGATGAATATGGAGTGACGGTGACGGTTGCGTTGGCGCGGCCGGTGCCGATCGCCTGCAGCCTGTCATTGATGGTGGCGGTGCCGGCCGGCGAAGCGACGATGGTGACGATTTGGCCGGCGCGGCCGCGTCCGGGCTGGCCGGCGGCGGCGCTCTCCGTAGCGGGAGGCGTCGCGGCGATGGCCCAGTCCAGTCCCCAACGCGCCAGTATCTGTGGCGCGCCGGGATAAAAGCGTGCCCAGGCGGCCACGGCGGCAACCAGAATCACGAGCGCTGCAACAATCTGTTTCCAGCTCGACATCGGCACTCCAGCGGCAGGACTCGTCTGCCGGATTCCAACGGAAGCAGGCACATCAACGACACGGGCTGGGGGCGAAAACCGGCCACGCCACACCCCGATATCAGCGGTTTATGGCAATTATCACGCAAACGTGCACATTAAATCTCGGTAACGTGAAGTCCGGACGCGGTTCGGACCCTTGCGTTTTTTGCCGACGACAACCGCTCCGCCTGGCTAGCGCAAGCTCTCCAGGTCGCGCATGCGCTTGGCGCCGGCTGCTTCCAGCTGCCTGGTCACGGCGCCAATTAGCGTTTCGGCGACCACGAACAGAGCAGCCGACGAATCCCAGGCCGAAGGCACGGCGGTGCGCCCGGCGATCACATGACGGGCGAAACGGGCGATCGGCGACAGCCACTGGTCGGTGAAGAGAATGATCTGCACGCCGCGCTGGTGTGCCTTCTCGGCAAAGCGCACCAGGCTCTCCTGGTAGCGGCGGATATCGAAGATCACCAGGACGTCGCGCTTGCCCATGTCGATCAGGCGGTCGCGCCAGATGCTCTCCTGGCCAGCGAGATGATAGACATCCGGCTGGATGATGGCGAGATGGGCGGCCATGTAGCGCGCCAGCGGATCGGTGAAACGGCCGCCAATGAGGAAGGTCTTGCCGCGCCTTTCCGCAAGCCGCGTGGCGATGTCCGCGAGCTGTTTGTCGGTAAGGTGGCGGAATGTCTCGCGCATATTGTCGAGCGTCGCCTCGAGCATCGGCGAGACGGCGCCGCCGGCCGAGCCTGGATCGAGCGTGCGCGAAGCCGGCGACTGCAGCTGCGCCGCCAACTCATCCTGTAGCGCCGACTGGAATTCGGGGTAGTTCTGGAAGCCGAGCCTGGCGACGAAGCGCAGGATCGTCGGCGAGGACACGCCAGCCGCGGCCGAGAATTCAGCGACCGTCTTCAGCCCGGTCAAGGGATAGTTGGCAATCAGCGTCTGGGCGGCGCGGCGCTCGCCGGCCGGCATTGCGCCGATGCGGTCCGAGATCAGTTCGGCAATGCTGGAAATCATGTTTTCCCCCGCCCAATGACCCGCCGCCGCCGTTTTCCCGAATTCGCGTTTGACAAAGCCTGCCAAACTGTATGAAATCATTCACAGGGACGCAATGAGACAAAATACGTAACATAAGATACAGCGTTCCGCAGGGGACGATATGGAGAAAGCTCGGCCTGCTAGCCTTGCACCGTCTGAGACCGTAAGGGTGACCAATCCCGACGGATCCAGCCCCTTCGTCTTCACCTGCGATCACGCTTCCAATTTCCTCCCCACCGAATTCGGAACGCTTGGCCTGCCGGCCGACGCGCTTTCGCGCCATATCGCCTGGGACCCGGGTGCGCTCCCCGTCGCCGGCCGCATGGCCGAGGCGCTCGACGCGACCTTGATCGAGACCCGCGTGTCGCGGCTCGTCATCGATTGCAACCGGCCGCTCGACGCCCCCGACCTCGTTCCGCCGGTCAGCGAGACGACGGCCATTCCGGGAAATTCGGGCCTGTCCGACAAGCAGCGCGCCGCCCGCATCGACCTTGCCTGGCGCCCCTTTCACGACACGATCGCTCAGATCGTCGAGCGGCGGCTGGCGCGTGGCCAGGAGACGCGTCTGGTGTCGGTGCATTCCTTCACGCCCGTCTTTAAGGGCAAGAGCCGGCCATGGCACATTGGCATCATCCATGATGACGACCGCCGCCTGGCGGCGCCGCTGATATCGGCGCTGCAGCGGCTTGCCGGCGTCACCGTCGGCGTCAACGAACCTTATTCGCCGGCCGACCGCGTCTATTTCACGCTGGAACGGCACGCGCGCTCGCGCGGCCTTGCCTGCGCGATGATCGAAATCCGCAACGACGAAATCGCCGGCGAGGCCGGGCAGCGGAAATGGGCGGATCTGCTCACAGGCATATTTTCGAATCTGGAGCCCGAGGAGGCCAGGGGCTCCCGACAAAGCGCAATGGGAAAGTCAGTACAATCGGCCAGCTAAGAAATTAAGGGGACTTCACATGGCAGCACCGGGTTATACAGACGCCGACAAGGCGGAGGACGTAAAACACCTCCACAGCATGGGCTATGCCCAAGAACTGGAGCGGCGCCTCAGCCGCTTTTCGAATTTCGCGGTTTCGTTCTCCATCATCTGCATCTTGTCCGGCGGCATCAATTCGCTGGCGCAGGCGACGTCGGGCGCCGGCGGTATCGGCATCGGCATCGGCTGGCTCATCGGCTGCTTCGTGTCGCTGACCTTCGCGGTCGCCATGTCGCAGATCAGCTCGGCCTATCCGACAGCCGGCGGCCTCTACCACTGGGGCTCGATCCTCGGCAACCGCGGCACCGGCTGGGTGACGGCCTGGCTCAACCTGCTCGGCCTGATCACCGTGCTCGGCGCCATCAATGTCGGCACCTGGACCTTCTTCATCGGTGCCTTCGGTCCGGCGCTCGGCATCGAGGGCACGCTGACCAACCAGATGATCTTCCTGGTCATCATCACCGGCGCCCAGGCACTGATCAACCATCTCGGCATCAAGCTGACGGCGAAACTCACCGACTTTTCGGGCTATCTCATCTTCTTCGGCTCGATCCTGATCGCGGTGGTTTGCCTGCTGTTTGCTCAAACCTGGGATTTCAGCCGCCTCTTCACCTTCCACAACTACTCCGGCGACGCCGGCGGCGGCGTGTGGCCGCAAGTGTCGAATGCGTGGGTCTTCGCGCTCGGCCTGCTGCTGCCGATCTACACGATCACCGGCTATGATGCCTCGGCGCACACCTCCGAGGAGACCATCAAGGCGGCGTCTTCCGTGCCGCGCGCGATGGTGATGTCGGTCATCTGGTCGGCGCTGTTCGGCTACCTGTTCCTGGCCGCCTTCGTGCTGATGATCCCGAACATGGACGATGCGGCCAAGCAGGGCTGGAACGTGTTCTTCTGGGCCTTCGACCAGCGTGTTCCGTCGGGTCTCAAGGAGTTCGTCTATCTCGTCGTCTTCGTCGCGCAGCTGTTGTGCGGTCTTGCCACCGTCACCTCGGCCTCGCGCATGATCTTCGCCTTCTCGCGCGATGGCGGCCTGCCGGGCTCGGCGGCGCTCGCCAAGGTGAGCCCGACCTATCGCACGCCGGTGGCGGCGATCTGGACGGCCTCGATCCTGTCGGTGCTGTTCGTGTGGGGTTCGTCGGTGGTCTCGGTCGCCGGCACATCGGCCTATACGATCGTGGTGTCCTGCACGGTCATCTTCCTGTTCCTCTCCTTCACCGTGCCGATAGTGCTCGGCATGGTGGCCTGGGGAACGCCGAAGTGGGACAAGATGGGTCCGTGGAACATGGGACGTGCTGTCTTCATGCTGTTCGCCTTCCTGTCGATCGTGTCGATGATCCTGATCTTCGTCATCGGCATCCAGCCGCCGAACGACTGGGCGCTCTACATCACCGTCGGCTTCTTCATCCTGACGGCGATCGTCTGGTTCGCCTTCGAGCGCAACCGCTTCCAGGGGCCGCCGCTCGGCGACATCATCGCGGCGCGCCAGGCGGCGATCAAGGCGGCCGAACAGGCGGTGGGCGAAACCGGCCACTGACATCGATTATCATGGCCATGGCCGGCGTCGTGCCGGCCATGGTTTCGTTTCCTTTCAATCGACAAGCTGGAGCGCCAAAGGAATGGCCGGGAATTTCTCCTTCGATCAGTTGAAGCAAGCCGTCTCGAACGGCGAGATCGACACGGTGCTGGCCTGCATCGTCGACATGCAGGGCCGGCTCGCGGGAAAGCGCTTCCTAGCCCAGTATTTCGTCGATTCCGCGCATGGCGAGACGCATGGATGCAACTATCTCCTGGCCTGCGACATCGATATGGAGCCGGTGCCGGGCTACAAGGCGGCAAGCTGGTCGAAGGGCTATGGCGATTTCGTCATGAAGCCGGACCTGTCGACGCTGCGGCGCATTCCGTGGCTGGAGAAGACGGCGCTGGTCATCTGCGACGTGCTCGACCATCACACGCATGAGGATCTCGGTCACTCACCGCGCGCGATCCTGAAGAAGCAGGTCAAGCGTCTGCAGGAGCGCGGCTATATCGGCTATTTCGCTTCCGAGCTCGAATTCTATCTGTTCAGCGAAACCTACGAGTCCGCCCGCAAGAAGCACTGGCAGGGGCTCGACAGCGCATCGCCCTATATCGGCGACTATCAGATCGGCATCACCAGCAAGGAAGAAGGCGTCATGCGCCGGCTTCGCAACGAGATGGAGGCTGCCGGCATCCCGATCGAGAACTCCAAGGGTGAGTGGGGCCCCGGCCAGGAAGAGATCAATGTGCGCTATGCCGAGGCGCTCGACATGGCCGACCGCCACGTCATCCTGAAGAACGGCGCCAAGGAGATCGCAGATTCCGAAGGCAAGGCCATCTCCTTCATGGCCAAATACAATTATGGGCTCGCGGGTAATTCCAGCCATATCCACAATTCGCTGTGGAGCGCCGACGGCGGAACGCCGCTGTTCTTCGACAAAAACGCCGAATGGACGCTGTCGAGCCTCGGCCAGCAATGGGCAGCCGGCCAGCTCAAATACGCCAAGGAATTCACCTGGTTCCTGGCGCCCTATATCAATTCCTACAAGCGCTTCCAGGCCGGCACCTTCGCGCCGACCAAGATCATGTGGAGCGAGGACAACCGCACGGCGGGATTCCGGCTGTGCGGCGAGGGCACCAAGGGCATCCGCATGGAATGCCGCATCGGCGGCGCCGATCTCAACCCCTATCTCGCCTTCGCCGCGCTGATCGCGGCCGGTCTCGCCGGCATCGACGAGAAGCTGGAGCTGGAGAAGCCGTTTGTCGGCGACGCCTATCAGGCGTCGCAGCTGCCGGAAATCCCGAAGACGCTGCGCGATGCCACCGAGACGCTCGAAGGCTCCACGATGCTAAGGCAGGCCTTTGGCGAGGAGGTGATCGAGCACTACGTCCACACCGCCCGCTGGGAGCAGTTCGAATACGACCGCCGCATCACGGATTGGGAACTGCACCGGGGGTTTGAACGGTACTAGCTCGCCAGCCAAGGGTGTCCGCGCTTGCCTTTTTCTCTTCTGGAAGGGGGCCGGGGCCGCACTTTGTTGCTTCTCCTGCCATCAGTCGGGAGAAGGTGCAGCCGGACGAGGATGAAGCTCCAGATGATTTTCGATTGTTGTAGAACTGCGAGGAAGAAATGACCGAGACGGTCAAACTAAAATCCCCCATCGACGGCTCGATCTATGCCGAGCGGCCGGTCGCGAGCGACCAGGCGATCAATGCGGCGGTCGAGCGCGCCAGGGCGGCGCAGGAGAAATGGGCCGAGACGCCGGTCGTCGAGCGCGGCAAATACATGCTGGCGATGCTCGAGGCGCTGGTCGCCATGAGCGACGAGATCGTGCCCGAGATCGCCTGGCAAATGGGGCGGCCGGTGCGCTATGGCGGCGAGTTCGGCGGCGTCAAGGAACGCACCAACTACATGGTGGAGATCGCCGAAGCCGCGCTGAAGCCGGTGCTTGCTTCCAACCCGAAGGACGGTTTCCGCCGCTATGTGAAGAAGGTGCCGCTCGGCGTCGTGCTTGTGATCGCGCCGTGGAATTATCCCTATCTCACGGCGGTCAACACCATCGTGCCGGCGTTGATGGCGGGCAGCGCCGTCATCCTCAAGCATGCCGCGCAGACGCTGCTGGTCGGCGAACGCTTCCAGCAAGCCTTCGACAAGGCCGGCCTGCCCAAGGGCCTGTTCCAGAACCTGGTCATGAACCACGCCCAGACGGAGAAGCTGCTCGGCTCGGGCAAGATCGACCATGTCAATTTCACCGGCTCGGTCGGCGGCGGCCGCGCCATCGAGAAGGCCGCGGCCGGCACCTTCATGACGCTCGGCCTCGAGCTCGGCGGCAAAGATCCTGCCTATGTGCTTCCCGACGCCAAGCTTGACCATGCCGTCGCCAACCTCGTCGACGGCGCATTCTACAATTCGGGCCAGTGCTGCTGCGGCATCGAGCGCGTCTATGTGCATGAGAAGGTCTATGACGAATTCGTCGAGGGCTTCATCGCGGAGACGAAGAACTATGTCGTCGGCAATCCGCTGGAGCAGGCGACGACCTTGGGACCGATGGCGCAAGCGCGCTTCGCCGACCTGATCCGCGAGCAGAGGGCCGAGGCGCTGCGCAAGGGCGCCAAGGCGCATATCAACATGAAGGTCGAGAACGACAAGCCGGGCTCTCCCTATCTGGCGCCGGAGGTGCTGACCGAGGTCGACCACCAGATGAGCGTCATGCGCGAGGAAAGCTTCGGGCCGATCGTCGGCATCATGAAGGTGCGCAACGACGAGGAGGCGATCGCGCTGATGAACGACAGCCCCTATGGGCTGACAGCCTCGATCTGGACGCGCGACACCGAGCGCGCGGTGGCCATCGGCGATCGCGTCGAAACCGGCACCGTGTTCATGAACCGTTGCGACTATCTCGATCCGGCGCTGGTCTGGACCGGCGTCAAGGACACCGGCAAGGGCGCCGCCCTGTCCGCCATCGGCTACGACAATCTGACCCGACCGAAATCTTATCACCTGCGTGAAGCGATCTGACCTTCGAAAGACGAACAATGTCCAAGCTCATCTCCAAATGGAACTACCCCACCACCGTCCGTTTCGGCGCCGGCCGTATCAAGGAATTACCGGATGCGCTGGCGGCGGCCGGGATCAAGCGACCGCTTTTCGTCACCGATCCAGGCCTGGCGAAACTGCCGGTCGTCGCTTCGACGCTGAAGATTCTCGACGACGCCAACGTCCCCTATGGCGTATTTTCGGAGGTGAAGCCGAACCCGGTCGAGTCCAACCTCACGGCCGGCATCGCGGTTTTCAAGAAGGGCAAGCATGACGGCGTCATCGCCTTCGGCGGCGGTTCGGCGCTCGACCTCGGCAAGCTGATCGCCTTCCAGGCCGGCCAGACGCGCCCGGTATGGGATTTCGAAGACATCGGCGACTGGTGGACTAGGGCTAATTCCGAGGCGATCGCGCCGATCATCGCGGTGCCGACGACGGCGGGAACCGGCTCCGAGGTCGGCCGCGCCGGCGTCATCACCAATGAGGAGACCCACACCAAGAAGGTCATCTTCCATCCGAAGCTGCTGCCGGCGATCGTCATCGCTGATCCGGAGCTGTCGGTCGGCATGCCGCCCTTCATCACCGCCGGCACCGGCATGGACGCGCTTGCCCATTGCCTCGAAGCCTACTGCGCGCCTGGCTATCACCCGATGGCCGACGGCATTGCCGTGGAAGGCATCCGGCTGGTGTTCGAGAACCTGCCCAAGGCCTTCGCCAACGGCAAGGACCTGGTCGCCCGCGCGAATATGATGAGCGCGGCCGCGATGGGCGCCGCCGCCTTCCAGAAGGGGCTGGGCGCCATCCACTCGCTGTCGCATCCGATCGGTGCGCTCTACGACACCCATCACGGCATGACCAATGCAGTGTTCATGCCCTATGTGCTCGCCTTCAACCGCGAGGCGATCGAGGACCGCATTGCGCGGCTCGCCGCCTATTGCGGCATCAAGGGCAGCTTCGATGGCTTCGCCAAGGCAGTCATCAAGCTGCGCAAGGAGCTCAAGGTGCCGCACGCGCTGCCCGGGCTGATCAAAGGGCTCGACATGGACAAGAAGCGCAAGGCGCTGATCGCCGACATGGCGGTGGTCGACCCGACCGCCGGCGGCAACCCGGTCAAGCTCACCAAAAAAGGGGCTCTGACGCTGCTCGAAAACGCAATCGCCGGATCTGTCTGAAAGCCGGCTTTCAATGCCGAAGAGTTGAAGAAGGGGCGACCAGCTGGAGGAGGAGCGGGGCAAAAATCAAGGCAGCTAACCATTAGCCGGAAAATTAAGTGCGGGCTAATTGCTACAGTCCGTTAAAAAGAGTTAACTTTTTGTGCCGCGGGGCTCCGGTTTCAAAAAGCCTTCATCTGGCTGTCACACGAAAACGATACCCGCATCGCAGGCGCTCAAGCGCCAGTTCAACGGAGAGAACACATGTTCAAGTTCACGGGGAAAGTGCTTTCCCTCTCGGCCGCGGCGCTCTTTGCGTCGACGATGATTTCGTCCGCGGATTCGCTGGACGATCTCGTCAAGGCCGCGAAGGCGGAAGGCCAGCTCACTGTCATTGCGCTTCCGCATGACTGGTGCGGCTACGGGGCAGTGATCGACGCTTTCAAGGCTAAGTATCCAGGAATCACCATCAACGAACTCAATCCCGACGCCGGTTCGGGCGACGAGGTCGAGGCGATCAAGGCCAACAAGGACAACAAGGGACCGCAGGCGCCCGACGTCATCGACGTCGGCCTGGCTTTCGGCCCCTCGGCCAAGAAAGACGGCCTGTTGATGCCTTACAAGGTCTCGACCTGGGATTCGATCCCGGAGAGCGCCAAGGATGCCGACGGCGCCTGGTATGGCGACTACTACGGCGTTCTGTCGTTCATGGTGAACAAGGATTTGGTCAAGAACGCCCCGGCCGACTGGGCCGACCTCCTGAAGCCGGAATACGCCAACTCGGTTGCGCTCGCCGGTGATCCGCGCGCGTCGAACCAGGCGATCCAGGCCGTCCATGCTTCCGGTCTGTCAACCGGCGCGGCTGCCGGCAAGGCCGCCGGCGAAGCCGGCCTCGAGTTCTTCAAGAAGCTCAACGCCGCCGGCAACTTCGTTCCGGTCATCGGCAAGCCGGCGACGCTGGCGCAGGGCCAGACCCCGATCCTGATCAACTGGGACTACAACAACCTGTCGGGTCGCGATACGCTGAACGGAAACCCGCCGACCGACATCGTCATCCCGAAGACCGGCGTCGTGGCGGGCGTCTACGTGCAGGCGATCAGCGCCTACGCGCCGCACCCGAACGCCGCCAAGCTGTGGATGGAATACCTCTATTCCGACGAAGGCCAGCTGGGCTGGCTGAAGGGTTACTGCCACCCGATCCGCTTCAACGATCTCGCCAAGAACGGCAAGATCCCGCAGGAGCTGCTCGACAAGCTGCCGCCGGCCGACGCCTATGCCAAGGCCGTGTTCCCGTCGCTCGACGAGCAGGGCGCTGCCAAGGAAGAGATCACCAAGGGCTGGGACTCCGTCGTCGGCGCCAACGTCAAGTAAGTCGACGCTCGTCCGGGCGGCCTTGCGCCGCCCGGATTCCGTTATTGAAGGCAGTCAGGCATGACCGATATCAGCCTTTCAGGACCGTCCGCCGCCGATAAGACCATTCCGCCCGGGGCGCGCGCGATGCGTCTGCCCACGCAATGGCTGGGCGCCGCGCCTTTCATCATCTTCGCGCTGATGTTCCTGATCCTGCCGACACTCTATCTCATCATCGGCGCGTTCCAGAACGCCGATGGCGCCTTCACGCTGCAGAACATCGCCGATCTCGCGCAGCCGACCATCGTCGCCGCCTACTGGATTTCCATCAAGGTTTCCATCGCCTCGTCGCTGCTTGGCGCCTTCATCGGCCTCGCCATCGCGGTCGCCATCGTGCGCGGCGGCCTGCCCAACTGGACGCGTTCGGCAGCGCTCACCTTCTCGGGCGTGGCATCGCAATTTGCCGGCGTGCCGCTGGCCTTCGCCTTCCTGGCGACGCTCGGCCGCCTCGGGCTGCTCACCGTGCTTTTGCGCTCGATCGGCTTCGACCTCTATCAGCACGGCTTCAACGTGCTTTCCTTCTGGGGGCTGACGCTGACCTATCTCTATTTCCAGATCCCGTTGATGGTCGTCATCATCGTGCCGGCGATCGACGGTCTGAAAAAGGAGTGGGGCGAGGCCGCCGCCACGCTCGGCGCTACCCAGTGGCAGTACTGGCGCATGGTCGTCATCCCTGTCCTGTGGCCGAGTTTCCTCGGCACCTTCATCCTGCTTTTCGCCAATGCCTTCGGCGCAATCGCCACCGCCTATGCGCTGACCGGCTCTTCGCTCAACATCGTGCCGATTGTGCTCTATGCGCAGATCCGCGGCGACGTGCTGCACAACGCAAATCTCGGCTATGCGATCGCCTTCGGCATGATCTTCATCACCGGCCTCGCCAATGTCTTCTACATCTGGTTCCGGACCCGTTCGGAGAGGTGGCTCAAATGAAGTCGGGTAAGTTCTGGGCCTGGGTCACGTTCATCCTGGGCGCTGCCTATTTCTTCATTCCGCTGATCGCGACGCTGGAATTCTCGATGCGCATGAAGCGCGGCGAATATTCCTTCGAGGCGTACCGGGTCGTGCTTGGCGATGCGCGCTTCCAGGAATCCTTCACCTTCTCGGTGGTGGCCGCGATCTTCACCATCATCTTGGGCGTGCTTCTGGTGGTGCCCACCGCCTACTGGATACGGCTTCGCCTACCCCAGCTCAGGCCGGTCGTCGAGTTCGTCACGCTCTTGCCGCTGGTCATCCCCGCGATCGTCATCGTGTTCGGCTATATCCGCATGTACGGCTCGAGCTCGCCGCTGCCGTTCCTCGCCAGCGGATTCGGCACCAATGCGTTGCTCGTCATCGGCTATGCGACGCTGGCGCTGCCTTACATGTACCGCGCCGTCGATACCGGGCTCCGCACCATCGATGTCAGGACGCTTACCGAAGCGGCGCAGATCCTCGGCGCAGGCTGGACGACGATCATCGGACGCGTGATCCTGCCCAACGTGCTGATCGCCGTGCTGTCCGGCGCCTTCCTGACCTTCGCCATCGTCATCGGCGAGTTCACCGTAGCCAGCCTGCTCAACCGGCCGGCCTTCGGTCCGTATCTGCAGAATATGGGCGCCAACCGCGCTTACGAGCCCGCGGCACTTGCCATCATCGCCTTCGCCATTACCTGGGGCTGCATGTCGCTGATCCAGGTCCTGTCCCGCTTCGCGCCGAAATCGGCGAGCCGCCCGAATTGAGCGAAAAATATCGATCGAAAGAAAAACCCATGGCCGAGCCATTCCTCTCCATCCAGCATGTGCGAAAGTCCTACGGCGCCAACACCGTGGTGCAGGATTTCAGCCTCGACGTTGAGCCTGGCGAGTTCGTCTCCTTCCTCGGCCCGTCCGGCTGCGGCAAGACGACGGTGCTGCGCATGGTCGCCGGTTTCGAGGAGCCTTCGGCCGGCAAGATCGTGGTCGGCGGCAAGGACATCACCCGGCTAAAGCCCAACCAGCGCAATGTCGGCATGGTGTTCCAGGCCTATGCGCTGTTCCCGAACCTGACGGTGGCCCAGAACATCGCCTTCGGTCTCAAGGTGGCCGGCATGCCGAAGCCGGACACGGACAGGCGCGTCGCCGAGATGCTCGACATGATCAAGCTGCCGCAGATGGCCGACCGCTATCCCTACCAGCTTTCCGGCGGCCAGCAGCAGCGCATCGCGCTCGCGCGCGCCATCGCGCCGAAGCCGAAGCTGCTTCTGCTTGACGAGCCCCTGTCGGCGCTCGACGCCAAGGTGCGCGTGTCGCTGCGCGAGGAAATCCGTTCGATCCAGAAGAAGCTCGGCATCACCACCATCTTCGTCACGCACGACCAGGAAGAAGCGCTGTCGATCTCCGACCGCATCGCGGTGATGTATGGCGGCAAGGCCGAGCAGGTCGGCACGCCGTTCGAAATCTACAACCGCCCGGCCACCAAATTCGTCGCCAATTTTGTCGGCACGCTCAACGTGCTGGAAGGCAAGGTCACCGACGCCTCCACCGGCAAGGTTCAGGTCAACGCGCAGGAAGTCTCGCTCAAGGGCAAGCTCAACGGCTCCAAGTCCGGCGATACGCTGTCGCTGGCGCTGCGTCCGGAGGCGATCTCGCTGGCGCGTCAGCCCGGCCACGACACCAGCCTGTCGGGGGAGATCGCTGAAGTGCATTTCCTGGGCTCGGTTATCCGCGTGCGCGTCGGCATCGGCGGCAACACTGTGTCGCTCGATACTTTCAATAATTCGACGACGCCGCCGCCGGTGGTCGGCGACAAGGCGGATATCTCGTTCTCGTCGGGCGATATGCTGGTCTTGCATTAGGGATACGGTGAATAGCGAATAATGAATGGAAAGGCATCGACGAAGAGCACTTTACGTGCCCGGATTCTTCTGATGCGACCATTCACCATTCACCATTCACCATTCACCATTCACCATTCACCATTACTTTTTCCAGTGCCAAACGCCTGGTTCCATCGTTACGATGAGCCATGGCCCTCTTCGAGCTCACCCTCATCCTGCTTCTGATCGCCGTCGCGCTGACGGCGCTGTCGCGGCGGCTGGAAATTCCCTATCCGTCGTTGTTGGCGCTTGCGGGGGTCGGGATCGCCTTCGTGCCGGGCGCGCCGGTGATCGAGATCGATCCGGAACTGGCGCTTGCGCTGTTCATCGCGCCGGTGCTTCTCGATGCCGCTTATGACACCTCGCTGCGCGACCTGAAGCGCTATCGGCTGTCGCTGGTGCTTTTGGCGCTCGGCGCCGTCGTCTTCACCACTTTGGTTGTGGCTTTCGTCGGCTGGAAAATGGCCGGGCTGCCGATCGCGGCGGCGATCGCGCTGGGTGCCATCGTCGCGCCGCCGGACGCGGTGGCGGCAAGCGCCGTGCTCAGCCAATTCAGAGTGCCGCACCGCCTCACCGCGATCCTGCAGGGGGAGAGCCTGCTCAACGACGCCACGGCGCTGCTGATCTACCGGATCGCGGTTTCGGCGGCCATCGGCTCGCTCATGTTGAAGGACGCAGTGCCCGTCATCCTGCTTGCGACGGTCGGCAGCGTCGTCGCCGGTTACCTGTTCGGCCGGGTGTCGCTGCTCACGCTGACGCGCATCGAGGATGCGGCAAGCAGCACCGTGGTGCAGTTCGCCGGAACCTTCGCCGTCTGGATCATTGCCGACAGGCTCGGCCTTTCCGCCATCATCACCATCGTCGTCTATGCCATCACCATCGCGCGCACCGCGCCGCGCCACATGTCGGCGAGGCGCCGCGTCAGCACCTATTCGGTCTGGGAATCGGCGGTGTTCGTGCTCAATGTGCTGGCTTTCGTTCTGATGGGCCTCCAGGCGCGGTCGATCGTCGGCCGGCTCTCCGGCGACGGGCAAGGCGAGGCTTTCCTCTTTGCCGCAACGGTGCTGGCCGTCGTTATCGTGGCGCGTCTCGTCTGGGTGATGGGATACGTTGCGGTGATAAGGCAGTTTACGCGTTTCGACGACGAAAGGCAGAAGCGGGATGCGCCGACATTTCGCGGCGCCGTGCTCGTGGGCTGGTGCGGCATGCGCGGGCTGGTGACGCTGGTGGTGGCGATCGCCTTGCCCGCCGACTTTCCCGGCCGCGACCCGATCGTGCTGGCGGCCTTCGCCGTCGTCCTCGGAACGCTTGTGCTGCAGGGCATGAGTCTGAAACCGCTGCTGCGCCGGCTCAACTTCGAGCGGGATACCTCGATCGACCGCGAGGTGGCGGAGGCGCGGGTGGCGATCATGCAGGCCGCGCTCGATGTGCTTAGCCGCAAGACCTCGTCCGCTGCCGCCGTCGTGCGCGAGCAATACGAGGCGCAACGCCGGATCGCTGAAAATCCCGATGACGCGCAAGCCGCGACGGAATACGACCGGTTGCGTCTTTACGCCATCAAGCGGCAGCGCGACACGCTGGAGGAACTGCGCAGCAACGGCACGATCGGCGACGAGGCCTATCACAGGCTGGAAGAGGAGATCGACTGGTCGGAACTGGCGGCGTCGCCTGCCGGAAGGTTCCAGCCGCTGACGACCTATTAGGCCGGTTCGCCGCTGTCGGCTGGACCATTTCGCCTGCCTCGCGCGCCACATTGAAACGCCAAAGGCGGCGCGATAGAGCGATTCATCGAAGCGAAGAACCGCTCTATCTCTTTGTTTCTGACGCAATTCCGGGCGGAAGGTTACGGCGAAGACGCGAACTTAAACGCTCACATTTTTCCTGGAATTGCGCTACTGCGATCGTTGGAACTGAGCCGGTTAATCAATGAAGCTGATCAGCTACAACATCCAGTACGGCTACGGCAGCGACGGACGCTACGATCTCAGCCGCTGCGCCAGGCTGGTGGACGGCGCCGACATCATCGCGCTGCAGGAGGTCGAGCGGCATTGGCGGCGCACCAATGAGGACGACCAGCCCGCGATCCTGTCCGGGCTGCTGCCCGACTATTACTGGGCCTATGGTCCCGCCTTCGACATGGATGCCAGCGAAAAGCGCGACGGCCGCATCGTCAACCGCAGGCGGCAGTTCGGCACGATGGTGCTGTCGAAGCTGCCGATCGTCTGGTCGCGGCTCCACACGCTGCCGCTGCGGCGGACGCTGAGACCTCTCAACACCCGCAACGCGGCGCTGGAATGCATGATCCGCACGCCTGCGGGACCGGTACGGGTGCTTTCCCTGCATCTGGCGCATATCGCGGCCGAAGAGCGGCTGGACCAGATCGATTATCTGCTTGCCGAGCATCGCCGCGCCCCGGCCGACGGCGGGCCCTGGAGCGGCGTCGACGACGAGCCGCAGCGCAACTGGTCGAACGGCCAGACGGAACCGGAAAACCCGTTGGCGGCGATCTGGCTTGGCGATTTCAACATGGAGCCGGGCAGCGCCGAATACCGGCGCATCGTCGGCAATACGCCTTATCATCGGGGCGCCACCTATATCGACGGGTTCGTCGATGCCGCTTCCGTCGCCAGCGAGTCCGGGCCGGACTTTCATACGCACGAAAAGATCATCGACGGCAGGCTGGCAAAACGCCGGCTCGACCATTGCTTCATCGGCGGCATGCTGGCCGGGCGCGTGCGTTCGGTCAGCGCCGATATCGGCGAGGTGGCTTCCGACCATTTTCCGCTCAGGATCGATATCGATCTGGAAACGCCGGACATCGCCTCAGGTCCGGCGGGCAGGTGAGGCGGGCATGACGCTGTTCGTCTTCCTGGCGGTCCTTTCGGCGGCGGCCATGCACGCGATCTGGAACGCGCTGGTCAAGGTGCATCTCGACCGCTTCCTGTCGATCACGCTGATGACGCTCGGCACGGGACTGGCGGCGCTGCCGGCGCTGGCTTTCGTCGAGGTGCCGAAACCGGAAGTTTGGCCCTACATCATCGCCTCGGTGATCTTCCACATGGGTTACCGGACCTTCCTGGTCGGCGCTTACCAGGCGGGCGACTTCGCCCAGACCTATCCTCTGGCACGCGGCGCGGCGCCCCTGCTTTCCGCGCTCGGCGGCATCTTCCTGCTTGGAGAGGTTCCTGCGCCGCTTGCCATCGCCGGCATTGTGATGTTGTCGATCGGCACGCTGGTGATGTCGTTTCGCGGCGGTGCGCATCTGGAAAGGCTCAATCTGCGCGCCGTCGGCTTCGCGCTCGGCACGTCGATCTTCATCGCCAGCTACACGCTCTCCGACGGCACCGGCGCGCGGCTTGCAGCCACCGCGCAAAGCTATGCGGCCTGGGTGTTCGTCTGCGATGCGCTGTCGGCGCTGGCGTTGTGCGTCGCCTTCCGCGGACCGCGGTCGCTGGCGGTGCTCGCGCGCGACTGGAAGGCAGGGCTCTTCACCGGTGCGCTCAGCGGTGCCGCGTACTGGATCGTGATGTGGGCGATGACCAAGGCGCCGATCGCCTCGGTCGCGTCGCTGCGCGAAACCTCGATCCTGTTCGCCATGCTGATCTCGGTGCTGGCGCTCGGCGAAAAGATGACCGTCTGGCGCGCGGCCGCGGCGCTCGGCATCGTTGCCGGCGTCGCGGCGCTCAGGATGGGTTGAAAGCGGATCGTCAGCCGAGCACGGTCATCACCTGACCACGCTTTTCCGGACTGAAGCGGATGACGATGATGATGCAAACGGCGACCACGCCGGCGAACAGGGCCAGCGCATAGCCGTAGCTGCCTCCCGGCGCTTCGGCGATGCCGGCCTGGTAGGGCCCTCCATAGGATGCCGCCAGATTGCCGGCCTGATAGATGAAGCCGGGCAAGGTCGCCCGCACCGAGCCTGGCGACAATTCATTGAGGTGCACCGGGATGACGCCCCAGGCACCCTGCACCGCGACCTGCATGATGAAAGCGCCAATCGCCAGCATGAAGGGCGTGGTCGTGTAGGCCCAAAGCGGAATTGCCGGCAGCGCGATCACGCAGGCCAGCGTGATGGCGTTGATGCGGCCGATCCTTTCCGACAGCGCGCCGAAGGCCAGGCCGCCGACGATGGCGCCGATATTGGCGACGATGGTGATCCAACTCACCGTGTGCGTGTCGAAGCCGTGCTGCTTCTTCAGGAAGGTCGGATAGAGGTCCTGCGTGCCATGGCTGAAGAAGTTGAAGAACATCATCAGCACTACGGCGTAGAGCGCGATGCCCCAGTGCTTCTGCAACGTTTCCAGGAGGCCGGGCCGCGCCTGGGCACGGCCTTCGACGAAGGCCGGCGATTCCGGCACATGCGAGCGGATGAAGAGCACGATCAGCGCCGGCACGAAGCTGAGCAGGAACATGGCGCGCCAGCCGAAGCTGAAGTCGCCGATCTTCTGCCCATAGAGCAGGCCGTAGACCACCGCGGCCAGCAGATAACCGGCCGGATAGCCGCATTGCAGGATGCCCGAGACCGTGCCGCGCGCGCTCGGCGGAATGGATTCCATGGCGAGCGAGCTGCCCAGGCCCCATTCGCCACCCATGGCGATGCCGAACAAAGCGCGCAGCGCCAGGAATACTCCGAGATTGGGCGAGAAGGCGGCCAAGGCGCCGATCACCGAATAGCTGACGATGTTGAGCATCAGGATCGGCTTGCGGCCGTATCTGTCGGCAAGCATGCCGAAGAAGAACGCGCCGATGAAACGCGTCGCCAGTGTCAGGAACAGTGCTTTGGAGACCGCCGGCACGTCGGTCTGGAACTCAGCGGCAATATCGGTGAGCAGGAAAGTCAGAAGGAAGAAATCAAAAGCGTCGAGCGTCCAGCCAAGGAATGATGCGACAACGGTTTTCTTCTGCTCGGCGGTCAGGTCCAAGGCGGTGCTCCTTTTGCATTCCCCAAAAGGAGCGATATGTTCCACGGCGGGCAAAAGAGAACGGGACAGCCGCCGGTTTTAAGTCGGCGAGCGGTCACATTTGCGTCACCTCCAGATCGATGACCATCAGCCCCTCGGTGCCGCGCTCGGTTTCAGGAGCGTTGTCGCGAAAGCGGACAAAGGCGCAATGCCGGATCATCGTTGATGCCTCACGCCGCCTGGTTGCCCTTGAACACGGCCGGCGGCAGCGGCTCGCGCCCGAGGATCAGATCGGCGCCTTTTTCACCGACCATGATGGTCGGCGCATTGGTGTTGGAGGAGGGGACGCGCGGCATCACCGAAGCGTCACAGACGCGTAAGGCGTCGATGCCGCGCAGCCTGAGGTCCGGCGACACCACGGCCATGGCGTCATGGCCCATGCGGCAGGTGCCGACCGGATGATGATCGGTCTTGGAGGTGCGGCAGGCATAGTCGAAAAGGTCGGCGTCGCTCTGCAGGTCCGGGCCGGGCAGCACCTCGCGCAGCACATAGGGCTGCAGCGCCTTCTGCCGCATGATCTCGCGCGCCAGCCTGAGGCCCTTGATCGACATGTCGCGATCATAGGGGTCTGACCAGTAGTTCGGATCGATCAGCGGATGGTCAGCCGGGTCGGCGCTCTTCAGCCGCACCGTGCCGCGCGAGCGCGGGCGCAGGAAGGCGGAGTTCAGCGTCACGCCCGGATTCTTCAGCTTCTCGACGCCCGCCTCGATGCCGGAGCCGAGGCCGAGATGGAACTGGATGTCGGGCGAGGCGGCGGTCGGGTCGGCGTACCAGAAACCGCCGGTCTCGAACAGGCTGGAAGCGACAGGACCCTTCTTGAGCAAAAGGTACTGCAGCCCTGCCCATAGGGTGCGGTGCAGCTTGGCGTAATTGTCGTAGGTGTGGTCGCCGGTGCATTCGGCGATCACGAACAGGTCGAGGTGGTCCTGCATGTTGGAGCCGACGCCGGGCAGGTCATGCACCGGCGTGACCCCGACCGCTTTCAGATGGTCGGCCGGACCGATGCCCGACTGCATGAGGAGTTTCGGCGAACCGATCGCGCCGGAGGAGACGATCACCTCGCGTTCGGCGCGCAGGATCGTCTTCTCGCCGCCCGGCCGGTCGACCACCTCGACGCCGATGGCGCGGCCTTTCTCGACGACGACGCGCGTGACCAGGACATCTGTCCTGACCGTCAGGTTCTTGCGGGCGCCGATCGGCTTCAGATAGGCGACGGAGGCCGATGAGCGGCGCGCGTTCTTTTGGGTCAGCTGATAGTAGCCGACGCCTTCCTGGCTCGCGCCGTTGAAGTCCGGGTTGAAAGGGATGCCCATTTCCTGGCCGGCGCGGAAATAGGCCTCGCAGATCGGCAGCGGCGAGATCGGGTTGGAGACGCCGAGCGGGCCCTGGTCGCCATGAAAATCGTTGGCGAAACGCTGGTTGTTCTCGGCGCGCTTGAAATAGGGTAGCACGTCGCGATAGCCCCAGCCGGTCAGCCCTTCCTCTTTCTCCCAGGCGTCGTAGTCGCGGGCGTTGCCGCGCGTGTAGATCTGCGCGTTGATCGATGAGCCGCCGCCGACTACCTTGGCCTGGGTGTACCAGAAGATGCGGTCCTTCATGTTTCTCTGCGGCACGGTCGACCAGCCCCAGGAGGCGATGCCCTTGGTCATCTTGGCGAAGCCCGCCGGCATATGGATCAGCGGATGCCAGTCCTTGCCGCCGGCCTCCAGGAGCAGGACGGAATTGCCCGGATCCTCGCTCAGCCGGTTGGCGAGAACGCAGCCGGCCGGGCCGGCGCCGACAATGATGTAGTCAGCCATTGTTCCTCACAAGCGTGGCACGGAGAGGGCGCCGTCGACATCGATGACCGATCCTGTCGAAAAGCCGAATTTTCCGGAGGCGAGCGCGGCCACGACGGCGCCGATGTCGCCGGCCTCGCCCCAGCGTTTGGCCGGCACCAGGCCACCGTCGATCAGGGCGTCATATTTGGCGGAAACGCCCGCCGTCATATCGGTTCGGATAATGCCCGGCCGCACCTCGAACACGCCGACATTTTCGGCGGCGAGGCGCAGTGCAAGGTTTTTCACCCACATCGAAAGCCCGGCCTTGGAGATGCAGTAATCGGCGCGTTCCGGCGAAGCCATGGCGGCGCTCACCGAAGTGATGGTGATGATCGACCGGGCTGAAACGGCAGGCGTCGCCAGCATGGCCTTGGCGACGGCCTGGCTGAGGAACACCGTGCCGCGCAGGTTGACGTTCAGGGCGCGGTCGAAATTCTCCGGCGTCAGCTCCAGAAGATCACCGCGCACCACGGCGCCGACGCCGGCATTGTTGACGAGGCAATCGATGCGGCCGAAAGCATCCGTAGCCGCTTCGACCAATTTCGCATGGCCGGCAAGATTGGCAATATCGCATTGGGCGTAGGCGAACTTCGCGCCGCGCTCGGCGATTTTCTCGGCCAGTCCTTCGGCTGCGCCCTCGGCAAGGTCGGCGACAAGAATGTCGAAGCCGGCGTCGGCCAGCGCCTCGGCGCAGGCGAGCCCGATGCCGCGTGCGCCGCCGGTGACGATGGCCGCCGGGCGGGTCATGCGGCAAGCTCCGTCTTGCGGATGTAGTCAGCCACGCGCAGCGCCTGCGCCGCGATCGACAGCGCCGGGTTGACCGCGGCGGAGGTCGGCAGGAAGCCGGCGTCGATGACGAACAGATTTTGATGGTCGTAGGCGCGGCAGAACGTATCGAGGGGTGAAGTGGCCGGGTCGTTGCCCATCTTCACCGTGCCGCACTGATGCGAAGGCGTGCGCTTGTCGAAGGGGCGCGACAGCACGATCGGATAACCGCAGGCGCGAAGGTTCTCGCGCATCACCTTGGTCAGGCCTTCCAGCGACTGCATGTTGGAGCGGCGCCACTGCATGACGATCTCCTTGCCGTCGACCATGATGCGGCTTTCGGGATCGGGCAGGTCCTCGCACATCAGATACCAGTCGACGGCGTGTCCGGCCATGAAGTCGAGCACGAATTTCGGCATGCTCTTCACATTGGCCTTGAGCATGTTGCCGTCGATCTTGCCGAGCAGCTGCACATTGCCGAGCGGCTTGCCGCCTTTGCCGTCCGACAGATAGTAGTCGTTGAGCATCAGCGTCTTCTGGTAGATGGCGTCATTGCGGCGGCGGGGGTCGATCGCCAGCATCGCGCTCGAATTGTGGTTCATGAAATTGCGTCCGACCTGGTCGGAGCTGTTGGCGAGGCCCTTTCCGTTAGCCGACGGCGAGCGCAGCAGAATGGCGGCCGAGTTGATCGCGCCGGCCGACAAGATGACGAGCTTCGGCGACAGCGTCTTTTGCGCGCCGTCCTGGGTGTAGTGGATGGTGGCGATCGACCTGCCGTCCGGCGACGTTTCCAGCCAGTCGACATGCGCGCCGGTTTCAAGCCGGATGTTCTTGTCAGCGAGCGCCGCCGTCAACGGGCCGGTCTGAGCGTCGATCTTACCCTGGCCGGTGTTGGGGAAGGCGTCCCAGCCGGTCTTGCCTTCCTTCAGCCAGGTCTCGATGTCGACGCCGAGCGGCAGCGAGGCCGGATGCAAGCCGAGACTTTTCAGCTCGGCGCGGGCGCGCGCGATCGGCGGCTCGTCCGGCACCGGCTTGAAGGCATAGGGAATCGAATGGAACGGCTCGGTCGGGTCTTCGCCGATGGTGCCGCGAACGCGAAAAAGCTGCTCGGCCTTGGAGTACCAAGGCTCGAATTCGTCATAGGAAAACGGCCAGGCCGGCGACACGCCGCCGAAATGCTCGAGCTCGGAAAAATCCTCCTTGCGGTAGCGGATCAGGACCGCGCCGAAGAACTTCGAATTGCCGCCGACATAGTAGTAGTTGCCAGGGTTGAAGACAGCGCCGCCGGCCTCGCGCCACATCTCCTTCGGCCGGTAATGCTCGTCGATGAAGATCGATCGCGTCGAGCGCGCATGCGGCGTCGCGGGCAGCGGTTCGCCGCGCTCAAGGATCAGGATCGAGGCGCCGCTGCCGGCCAAGCCGGAGGCGATCGTGGCGCCGCCGATGCCGGAGCCGATGATGACGATATCCGGGTTTGTCATAGTCTAAGGGTCTTTGTTTTGATGCATGTCGTTGCTCCAAAACCGGAGCCACTTTTGGGCGACATGCATCAGAGGATGCGCTTCTCGGTCGCCGGGTCGAAGAACACCGCCTTGCTCAGATTGAAGGCCAGCGGCGTGCTGGTGCCGGGCTGGATCCGGGCATCCGCTCTGAGCCGCGCCACCACGCCCTTGCCGCCGAGATTGGTGACGGCGAAGGTGTCGGAGCCGGCCGGTTCGACCACTTCGATATGGCAGTCGGCGGTGGCGATGTTCGAACCGTTGCGTTCCGCGCCTTCCGGGTCGGTCAGCGCTTCTGGGCGGACGCCGAAGATCACCGGCTTGTCCTTGAAGGCCGCAAGGCCGGCCGGCGCTCCGGGCATGGACAGCACGATCGGCTGCCGCGCCTCGCGGTCGAGCACCACCGACAGCCCGCTGCCATTGCCGTCGATCTTGGCCGGGATCAGGTTCATCGCCGGCGAGCCCATGAAGTCGGCGACGAAGATGTTGGTCGGGTTGTTGTAGATCTCCGCAGGCGTGCCGAACTGCTGGACCTCGCCGTCGCGCATCACGGCGATCTTGGTCGCCAGCGTCATCGCCTCGATCTGGTCATGCGTGACGTAGACGATCGTCGTGCCGGTCGTGGCATGCAGGCGCTTGATCTCGATGCGCATGTCGACGCGCAGCTTGGCGTCGAGATTGGACAGCGGCTCGTCGAACAGGAAAAGCTTTGGGTCGCGCACCAGCGCGCGGCCCATGGCGACGCGCTGGCGTTGGCCGCCGGAGAGTTGGCTGGGCTTGCGGTTGAGCAGATGGCCGATCTGCAGGATCTTCGCCACCTTATCGATCGCCGCCTGGCGCTCGGCGGCAGGCACGCCGCGCATCTCCATGCCGAAGGCGATGTTGCCCGCAACCGTCATGTTCGGATAGAGCGCGTAACTCTGGAACACCATGGCGATATCGCGCTTCGAAGGATGCAGGTCGTTGATGGCGCGGCCGTCGACGCGGATCTCGCCCTCGGTGATCTGCTCCAGGCCGGCGATCGTGTTGAGCAGTGTGGACTTGCCGCAGCCGGACGGGCCGACTAGCACGAGGAAACCGCCCTTTTCGAGCTCGACATCGATGCCCTTCAGGATCTCGACATTCCCGAAGCGCTTCTTCAGCCCATCAATTTCCAGAAAAGCCATGGTCGTTCCTTCCGAAAGGGGTCAGCCCTTGACCGCGCCGGCCATCAGCCCGCGCACGAAATAGCGGCCGGCGACGACATAGACGATCAGGGTGGGGAGCGCGGCGATCATCGCCGCCGCCATGTTGACATTGTATTCGACGACGCCGGTCGAGGTGTTCACGACATTGTTCAGCGCCACCGTCATCGGCATCACGTCGCCGGTGCCGGCATAGGCGGAAGCGAACAGGAAGTCGTTCCAGATGTTGGTGAACTGGTAAATGACGGTGACGACAAAGATCGGCATCGAGTTCGGCAGCATGATGCGGCGGAAAATCTGGAAGAAGGACGCACCGTCGACCTGCGCCGCCTTCACCAGCTCGGTCGGGAACGCCTCGTAGTAGTTGCGGAAGAACAAAGTGGTGAAGCCCAGGCCGTAGACCACGTGGACGAAGACCAGGTTCACCGTCGAATTGCCGAGCCCGAAATTGAAACCCGTCGCGTTTTGCAGCGTGGCGCCGAAGCGGCCGAGGCTGCCGAGAATCGTCGCCATCGGCAACAGCACCGACTGGAAGGGGATGAAGCAGGCGAACAGCATCATGGCGAAGACCAGCGTGTGGCCGCGGAAGCGCCATTTGGTCAGCACATAGCCGTTCAGCGCGCCGAGCAGCGTCGAGATCAGCACCGCCGGAACCACCATCTTGATGGAGTTCCAGAAATAGCCCTTGATGCCGGCGCAGGTGAGGCCGACGCAGGTCTCGCCCCAGGCCTTGAACCATGGCTCGATGGTCGGCGATTGCGGCAGCGCCAGCATGTTGCCGTTCTGGATCTCGTCCATGGTCTTGAACGAGGTGACCAGCATGACGAAAAGCGGCATCAGATAGAAGATCGCAAACAGCGCAAGCAGGCCGTAGATGACGATGCGGTTAATCGTCCTGGCGCTCATGCCGCTCGAAGCCGGACGGGCCGGCGAGGTGACGGCGCTCATCGCTGCTTCTCCCTGAGCTCGGAATAGAGGTAAGGCACGATGATCGCGGTCAGCGTCATCAGCATGATCACCGCACTGGCCGAGCCGACTGCCATTTCGTTGCGCTTGAAGGTGAACTCATACATGAAGTTGGAGGGCAGCCAGGCCGAGCCGCCGGGCCCGCCGCTGGTCAGCGCCACGACCAGGTCATAGGACTTGATGGCCAGATGCGCGAGCACGATGAAGGCTGACAGAAACACGGGTCGTAGCATCGGAATGACGATGCGGCGGTAGAGCTGGAAGGTGGATGCGCCGTCGATCTGCGCCGCCTTCATGATCTCGCCATCGATGCCGCGCAGGCCGGCCAGGAACATCGCCATGATGAAGCCTGAGGCCTGCCAGACGCCTGCGATGACCACCGTGTAGATGACGAAATCCTTGTTCTTGATCCAGTCGAAATGAAAGCTCGTCCAGCCCCACTGATGCAGCGTTTGCTCCAGTCCGAGGCCAGGATCGAGGAACCATTTCCAGGCGACGCCGGTGACGATGAAGGAGAGCGCCATCGGATAAAGATAGATCGGCCGCAGCACGCCTTCGCCGCGGATCTTCTGGTCGAGCAGGATAGCCAGGAACAGGCCGAGCGCCAGGCAGATCAGGATATAAAGGGAACCGAAAATGCCCATATTGGTGATCGAGGTGTACCAGCTCGAAGGCGGGTCGCTCTCGAAGGTCCAGCGCCACAGCCGCTGATAGGCCCGGGCCCCGGTTATGTCGTAGGACGGGAAGGTCTTGGAGTTGGTGAAGGACAGATAGATCGTCCAGAGAATGAAGCCATAGACGAAGACGATCGTCGCCGCGAAGCTTGGTGCCAAAACGATCTTCGGCAACAGATCCTGCAGCCGCGAACGGACCGTCGCGCCGGGACGGGCGTCGTGCTCCGGTGTCAGCTTGATCTGGGTTTCGGCAACTGTGCTCATCAGCTCATCCAGTACCGGTTGGTCGGAGACGGCCCGGCGCCAAAACGCACCAGGTCTTTCCGCGCCTTTTGTCGACAGGAGACCTCCCCCGCCGAAGCGGGGGAGGGTTGGTTCAAGTGAACCTCACTTGGCGTCTT
Organism: Mesorhizobium sp. WSM4935; assembly: GCF_029625735.1. Lineage (NCBI taxonomy): Bacteria > Pseudomonadati > Pseudomonadota > Alphaproteobacteria > Hyphomicrobiales > Phyllobacteriaceae > Mesorhizobium > Mesorhizobium sp. WSM4935. The sequence continues at coordinate 103,350 of NZ_JARTVR010000004.1, forward strand.
CGATTGCCTTGACCAGTTCGGTCACGGCCTCGTCGGAGGTCTTGATCTGACCATGGACGAACTTCGACACGACGTCCTTATAGGCGTTGGCGACGGCCGGCGGGGCGCCGTAGCCCTGGGCCAGCGAGCCGAACAGCGTGCCGCCTTCATTGGCCTTCTTCAGGTCGGCGATGCCCTTCTTGCCGCAAGCATCGAAGTCGGTGTCAGGCACGTCGGTGCGGGCCGGGACCGAACCCTTCACCACGTTGAAGGCCGACTGGAAGCTCTTTGACAAAGTGGCGGTGGCGAGTGCCACCTGGGCGGCCTTGCGGTCCTCCGGCACGTTGAACATGCCGAACATGTCGGAGTTGTAGATCACCGTGCCGTCAGTGCCCGGGAAGCGGTAGCAGAGGAAGTCGGTACCAGGGGTCTTCTTAGCGGCGTGGAACTCGCCCTTCGCCCAGTCGCCCATGACCTGAACCAGCGCATCGCCCTTGATGACCATGGCGGTGGCGAGGTTCCAGTCGCGGCCCGAGAAGTTCGGGTCGACATATTTGACGAGCTTGGCGAGGTTGTCGAACGACTTCTTCATCGTGTCGGACTTGAGCGACTCCTCATCGAGGTCGTTCATCGCCTTCTTGTAGAACTCCGGCCCGCCGGTCGACAGCACGACGGAGTCGAACATGGTGGCTTCCTGCCAGTTCTGGCCGCCGAGCGCGAGCGGGATGACGCCCGCGGCCTTGGCCTTGTCGAGGAGCGCAATGAAGTCGTCGAAGGTTTTCGGCTCGGTGCCGCCGATCTTGTCCATCACCGCCTTGTTGATCCACAGCCAGTTGACGGAGTGGACGTTGACCGGAGCGGCGACCCACTTGCCGTCATAGACGGAGAACTTCTGCAGGGCGGCCGGAACCGACTTGTCCCAGCCTTCCTTCTTGGCGGTCTCGGTCAGGTCGCCCATGACGCCGGCGGCGGCATAGTCGAGCACGGTGTAGCCAAGCATCTGCGAGGCGGTCGGATAGTTGCCGGCCGCGACCATCGCCTTCAGCGCGGTCATGGCGGCATCGCCGCCGCCACCGGCCACCGGCACGTCCTTCCAGGCATAGCCTTCCTTGGCCAGATCCTGCTTCAGCACGTTCAGAGCAGCCGCTTCGCCGCCAGACGTCCACCAATGCAGCATCTGCACTTCCTTGACGTCCGCGGCATGCGCCGAGAACGCAAAGCTCGTCGCAAGAGCCGTTCCGATAAGCAGTTTGCGCAACATGTACTACCTCCCTTGTTGCATACACATGACCGGCGGGTCCGCCGGGGTCTCCCAACTCAGCCGACCCACCAACCGGTGCGCTGGCCGCGATGAAACTGGATAGTCTTTTCCTCGGTATAGTCCTCGACAGCGCGTTTGCCGAGTTCGCGGCCCAGACCGGACTGCTTGTAGCCGCCGAAGGGCAGTTCGGGATAACCTTCCATGAACGTATTCACCCAAACCGTCCCCGAACGCACACCGCGCGCCACCGACATGCATGTATCGACGCCGGCGCTCCACACCCCCGCAGACAAACCATAGGGCGTGTTGTTGGCAATGTGCAATGCCTTTTCAATCGTTTCAAAAGTGAGCACGGACAGCACCGGCCCGAACACTTCCTCGCGGGCGATCGCCATGTCTTCCGTGACGTTACGGACGATAGTCGGATCGAGATATTGCCCGGCGTTGGATTGAAGCCTGGCGCCGCCGGTGAAAACGTTGCCGCCTTCGGTTTTTGCCGCCGTTACATAGTCGGTTACCTTTTCCATGTGATCGGCCGAGATCATCGCGCCGACCTTGGTGCGGTCGTCGAGCGGATCGCCGACGCGGACCTTCTGGGACAGCGCCTTGACCACGTTCAGGAAGTCGTCGGCGATCGCCTCATGCACGATCAGGCGGCTGCCGGCATTGCAGCATTCGCCGGCGTTGAAGAAGCCGCCGAACACGGCGGCGTCCGCCGCCGCCTCGAGGTCGGCGTCGGGGAAGACGATCTGGCCGTTCTTGCCGCCGAGCTCCATCGAAACCTTCTTCAGCGAATTGGAAGCCGCCGCCATGGTCGTCTTGCCGACACGGGTCGAGCCGGTGAAGGAGACCATCTCGACCAGCGGATGACCGACCATCGGCGCGCCGACATCGGCGCCGTAGCCGGCGAGGATATTGACGACGCCGGCCGGCAGGCCGGCTTCGAGCAGGATGTCGCCGAGCACGAAGGTCGAGGCCGACGTCATCTCGCTCGGCTTCACCACCGCCGTGCAGCCGGCGGCGAGCGCGAAGGGCAATTTCTGGCTGACGATCAGGAAGGGGAAGTTCCACGGCGTGATGATCGAGACGACGCCGATCGGCTCGCGCAGCACGACGCCCAGCATATCGTCGCCAAGATTGGCATAGCTCTCGCCATGCAGCGTGCGGGCAAGCGAGGCGGCATAGCGCCAGATGTCGATGGCGCCGCCGATCTCGCCGCGCGCCTGGGCAATCGGCTTGCCGGATTCCAGCGCGTCGAGCCGGGCGATCTCTTCCAGCCGGGCCTCGATCAGGTCGGCAGTCTTCAGTAGCACCGCGGCGCGTTCCGAGGCCTTCATGCGCGGCCATGGGCCGGTCTCGAACGCCTTGTGCGCGGCCTGCACTGCGGCTTCCACTTCTTCAGGACCTGCCTGGGCATAGCACGAGACGACAAAACCGTGGCCGGGGCTGGCGCGCTCGATGCTGCGGCCATCACGGGCATCGACGTGCCTGCCGTCAATCAAGAGCTTGTAGGCTTTCGGCGCCTCAGACGCCTCGGCCGGCATGGCAATGTTGAGCGGTGCGTTCATCATGTCTTCTCTAGGATCTCGAAAAGGCCGGCTTCTGCTTGGCCTTGAAAGCGCCGACGCCGACTTTGAGGTCGCCTGTCAGCGCAATGAAGCCGCTGGCCAGCGCCTCGGTCGCGGCGGCGTCTTCTTCGCCCTCGGCAACGCCGATCATCAGCTTGGCGGCCTCTATCGCTAGCGGGCCGCGCTCGGCGATTTTTTCCGCCCAGGCTTTCGCTTCGTCGAAAGCCTTGCCGGTTTCGACGACACGGTCGACGATATCGTGCGCCAGCGCCTCGGCCGCCAGGAAAATCTCGCCGCCAATCGCCATCCGGCGCACGATCTGTGCACCGAAGCGGCGCACGGCGCGCTGAGTGCCCGACCAGCCGGGCACAACGCCGATCGAAGTTTCCGGAAAGCCGATCTTCACCTGCGTTTCGGCGACGCGGAAATCGCAGGCGGCGGCGAGTTCAAGTCCGCCGCCCAGCGCATGACCGGAGAGCACGGCGATGGTCGGCTGCCTGAGCCGGGCCAGCCGGTCGAAGACGCGGTGTCCGTAGCGCACCCACTGCACCTGGAAATCGGCGGCGCTTAACCGTCCCCAGGCTTCGACGTCGCCGCCGGCGCAAAAGCCCTTGCCTTCACCGCGGATGAGCACGACGCGGACGCCCTCGGCCAGTTCGGCTTCGTCGAGCGCGGCTTCCAGCGCGCGCAGCATCGGGATGTCGAGCGCGTTGAACTTTTCCGGACGGCGCAAGGTGACGATGGCTATGGCGCCGTCCCGCTCGAAGGTGACAAGCTCAGCCATGCGCGCCTCCGAGCGAAGCGCCGCCGTTCAGCGACAGGCCGATCGGCCTGTCCTGATAGAGGGCGGCGGGCGTTACCTTGAGGTCGTTTGCCACGGCGAGCGGGATCTCCGCCTGCGCCAGCACATCACGCTCGAGATCGATGCCGGGCGCGAGTTCCGTCACCATCAGCCCGTCCGGCGTAAGCTTCATCACGCAGCGCTCGGTGACATAGGTGATGTCCTGCCCTTGAGCGACGGCGCGTTTTCCCGAGAATGAGATGTGCTCGACCTCCTCGACGATCTTCTTGACCTTGCCTTCCTGGTCGATGCGGATGGCGCCATTCGCCAGCGAGAGCTTGGCGCCTGCATTGAAGAAACCGGAAAAGACGATCTTCTTCGCCCGCGCGGTGATGTCGACGAAGCCGCCGGCGCCGGCCGTCACATGAGGCCTTGCCGAGAGCTTCGACACATTGACCGAGCCGTGGCGGTCGATCTGCAGGAAGGAGAGCAGCGAGGCGTCGAAGCCGCCGGCCTGGAAATAGATGAACTGGTGCGGCGATGGCATGATCGCCTCGGCATTCGAGGCGCAGCCGAATTTAAAATCAAGCAGCGGCACGCCGCCGACCGCGCCCTGTTCGATCACCCAGGTGACCTTGCCGTGCTGGCCTTCCTCCAAAAGGATGCGCGGCACGTTGGCGGAGATGCCGAAGCCGATATTGACGGCCATGCCGTCGCGCAATTCCATGGCCACGCGACGCGCGATCACCTTCTGGATGTTCATCTCCGGCGTGCGGAAGGTCGAGAGCGGCCGGAAGACTTCACCCGAGATCGCCGGATCGTAAGGCGTCTGCGTCGTCTGCAATTGATCGGGCGCCACCACGATATGATCGACCAGAACGCCCGGCACCCGCACGTCATGCGGCTTCAGCGTGCCGTTTTCGACGACGCGCTTCACCTGCGCAATGACGATGCCGCCATTGTTGCGGGCCGCCAGCGCCTGCTCGAGCCCGCCGAGATAGGCGCCTTCGTGCTCGTAGGTGAGGTTGCCGCGCTCGTCGGCCGTGGTGGCGCGGATGATCGAGATGTTGGGCACGATGGCGCGAAAATAGAGCCATTCCTCGCCGTCGAACTGCTCAACCGAAACGATCGGCTCGCTGGCCGCAGCGTTCATGGCGCAGCCCTGGTGGCGCGGATCGGCGAAAGTGTCGAGGCCGACCTTGGTCAGTACGCCCGGCCGCTTGGCGGCGGCCTCGCGATGCATGTCGAACAGGATGCCCGACGGCACGTTGTACGCGGCGACCGAATTGTCGCCGATCATCTTCCAGATCTGCGGCGGCTCGGCGGAAGAGGGACCGGACGGGTAGGAGCCGCAGAGCGTGCGCTTCAACAGGCCGGGCTTGGCGAGATGGTCGATGCCCTTGATGCCATACATGTCGCCGGCGGCGATAGGATGCAGCGTGGTGATCGCCTTCGGATGGCCTTGCGCCTCGAAGCGCTCGCCGATCGCGGCAAGCACCGCGTCGGGGCAGCCGAGGCCGCTCGACGACGACACCGAGACGACCATGCCGTCCTTGATCAGGCTGGCGGCATAAGCCGCCGAGACGAGCTTGCTCAATCGAGGCTCCCGAGTTGCGGATCGATAGCGACGGCCTTGCCGGTCTTCGACGATTGAAGTGCTGCTTCAGCTGCGGCCAGCGACCAGATGCCGTCCTCGCCGGCGGCGGAAGGCTGCCCTTCACCGCGGATCGCGGCATGGAACTGGCGCAGCGAGCGGGTGTAAAGGTCCTCGCGGTCGAAGCTCAATTCTTCCTCGCCGCTCGCGGTGCGCAGCAGCACCGAGCCGACAGGCTTCTGCGTCATCACATTGCTGGCGATGAGCGAGCCTTCCGAGCCATGCACCTCGAAGCCGGTGCCGGCGAATTTCGTGGTGAAGCCCTCATGCGATTGCGCGATGACGCCGGACTTGAAGCGCCAGATGCACATGGCGCCGTCCTCCAGACCACTCCCGGCCATGCCGGCGGATTGCGTGAAAGCCGAAATCTCGACCGGATCGTCGCCGAGCACGAAGCGCAGCGTGTCGGCATCGTGCACCGTGATGTCGAGCACCACGCCGCCGCCGGCCTCGGGCTTCGTGATGCGCCAGCCCTGCAGGTTCTCCGGCAGGTAGACGGAATGGAAAACGCGCGCCGCGATCGGCTTGCCGATGCGGCCGGCGACGATCGCCTCGCGCATGGCGCGGTGGGCGCCGGCATTGCGCAGATGATGGTTGGTGCCGAAGACGATGCCGGCGGCTTTCGCGGCGGCAACCAGCTTGCGGGCGTCGGCGCTGGTCAGCGCTAGCGGCTTCTCGCACAGCACATGCTTGCCGGCCTTGATCGCGGCGAGACCCTGTTCGAGGTGCAATTCGTTAGTGGTCGAGATGTAGACGGCGTCGATATCCGAACTGAGCAGCGCATCGAGGGACGAGACGGCAGCAGGAATACCGTTCTCGCTGGCATAGGCCTTTGCGCGCTCGGCACTCGAGCTCATCACGGCGACGACCTCGCCATCGGCCTGCGCGCGGATGGCGTTGATCATGAACTGTCTGGCGATCGTGCTGGCGCCGATCAGTCCCCATCGCACGCTCATGCCGCATCTCCCACTTGGCTGTTGCGGTCCGGACCGCTGCTTTCCCGCACGACTAGGCTGACGGCGCCGATATGGTCCTCGGCGCGCGTGGTGCGCGACTGGATCATCTTCAGCATGACGTGAGCGGCGCGTTCGCCGAGGCCCGCGGTGTCGACGGCAACGCTGGTCAACGCCGGGCTGTAGTGCTCGGCCTCGGCGACATCGTCGAAGCCGACGACGGCAAAGTCGGCGCCCGCCTCGAGGCCGCGTTTGCGCAATGCCAGCATGGCGCCGAAGGCGACCGCGTCGTTGAAGCAGAGTGCCGCTGTCGGCGGTTGCGCCGCGGCAAGCGCTGTCTCCAGGCAGGCCATGCCGCCCTTGCGGCTGGTCTCGCCCTCGACGATCGTTCTGTCGGCGGCGGGGATGCCCAGCGTTTCGCAAGCTTCCACAAAGCCGCCAAGCCTCTGTTGATAAACGACGAGTTCGGACGAGCCGCCGAAGAAGGCCAGGCGGCGATGACCCTTGCGGATCAGATGCTCGGTGGCGATGAAGGCGCCGCGATGGTTGTCCGGCGCGATCACCGGAATGCGGCTTTCAGGCAGCCGGCGCATGGTGAAGACGACCGGCACGCCCGCCGCCTCGATGCGGCGGAAGGCGCCGGGCGTGGTGCCGCGCGCCGGCGAGACGATGAGGCCGGCGACACCCTGTTCCATCAGCGACTTCAAAACCTCTTCCTGGCGTACGGGGTTTTCCGCCGTGTTGGCGATGAAGGGGACGACGCCCGCCGCCTGGAAGACACGCTCCATGCCGACGGCAAGCTCGGCGAAGAAGGGGTTGGTGAGATCGTTGATCACCATGCCGATGACGTTGGAGTGGGCCTTGCGCAGATTGGCGGCGCCGCGGTTGTAGACATAGCCGACATCCTCGATCGCTTTGCGCACCCTTGTCGCGGTTTCAGGCCGGATCAGCCCGCTGCCCTGTAGCACGAGCGACACCGTCGATTTGGACACACCGGCCTCGCGGGCGATGTCCAGGATCGTCGCCTTGGCCCGGCTGGCCATCCTCGTCCGTCCTCCACGTTTTCGAGCAAATTTATTGGAACGTTCTAATCGCTGACGCAATTCGGAGTCAATCGTGATTCCTGCGAGATTCGAAAAATTGATTGAAGCGGTTCAAAATCGGTGCTGGCGCAAGGAGTTCTGCACCGAGGGTCTGTAGCCGATCAGCTCCCAGCCTTTGAATCATCAAGCTTCTTGATTTATTGGAACGTTCCATTTATAGCGGCCCGGAAGGGAGAGCTCCATGGACATCACCTTGCCTGCCGCAAATGGCGACCGGGTCAGCTACCGGCTCGTCGGTCAACCGGTCGAGCCGAGCCAGGACGCGCCTTTTTCGCGCATCGCCTATGCCGCCGCCCATGTCGTTGCCGACCCCATCGCCATGACCAACCCCTGGTCACAACCGGCGGTCGACTGGGACAAGACCATGGCGTTTCGCCATCATCTGTGGCGGCTCGGCTTCCGCATCGCCGAGGCCATGGACACGTCTCAGCGCGGCATGGGTTTCGACTGGGCCAGCGCCAAGGAACTGATCCGGCGCTCGATCGCGGAGGCCAAGACGGTGCCGGGCGCCGACCTCGCTTCGGGAGCGGGAACCGATCATCTGGCGCCGGCGGCGGCCAAGACGCTCGACGACGTCATCAGCGCCTATGAAGAACAATTCGCCTTCATCGAAGGCGAGGGCGGCAAGGCGATCATGATGGCGAGCCGTGCGCTGGCGGCGGTTGCAAAGGGGCCGGACGACTATGCCCGCGTCTATGACCGGATGCTTTCCCAGGCATCAGGCAAGGTCATCCTGCATTGGCTGGGCGACATGTTCGATCCGGCGCTCAAGGGTTATTGGGGCAGCAACGATTTCGATGCGGCGCTCGGCACGGTCGTCGCCATCATCGAGCGGCATGCGGACAAGGTGGAAGGCATCAAGATATCGCTGCTCGATGCCGAGAAGGAGGTGCTTCTGCGCGAGCGGCTGCCCGACGGGGTGATGATGTTCACCGGCGACGATTTCAACTATCCGGAGCTGATCGCAGGCGACGGCAGGCGGCATTCGCACGCGCTGCTCGGCATCTTCGACGCCATCGCCCCGGTCGCCAATGCCGCGCTGGCGAAGCTGGCGGAGGGCGACAGAGTCGGTTACGACGCGCTGATGGCGCCGACCGTGCCGCTGTCGCGCAAGATCTTCGAAGCGCCGACCGAATATTACAAGGCCGGCATCGTGTTCATGGCCTGGCTGAACGGGCATCAGGACCATTTCACCATGGTCGGCGGTATGCAGTCGGCGCGCGGCATATGCCACTATGCGGACGTCTTCCGGCTCTCCGATCAAGCTGGCCTGTTGGCCGACCCCGATCTTGCCATGGCCCGGATGAAGACTCTGCTGGCGACGGCGGGCGTCTAGCCTAGACCTATGGCGGCTTGCTTCCTGGCAAAGCCCCTGTTTGATTTCTCAACCTACAAGGCTGGCGCAGGACACGCTCCGCGCCCTCCTGACCCATAGGTGAGCACATGGAAGTTCCAGGTCTGAAAGGGCGGGTAGCGGTCATCACCGCCGCCGGCCAGAACATCGGCAAGGCCGTCGCGCTGGCGTTCGCCCGAGCGGGGGCGCACATCGTCATCACCGGGGGCAGCGACGCGGCCAAGATCGAGGCCGTCGCCGACCAGGCTCGATCTTTCGGCGTCGAGGCGATAGCATCCATCTGCGACGGCGCCGACGAGGCCGCCATGAATGCCTTGATCGAAAGGGCGGTGGCGGAACTGGGCGGTGTCGACATCGCGGTGTCCTGCGCGGGGATAAGACCGCACCAGCCGCTCGAGGAGATCACTCTCCAGGACTGGCAGAAGGTGATCAATACCAATCTCGGATCGGCTTTCATCCTGACGCAGGCGGTCCTTCCCCACATGCGCAGGAGGAAGTATGGCCGCCTGCTTTACATGGCAGGCACGGAAGCGCTTTTCCCGCTGGCGAACCGAGCGCATGTCGTCGCCGCGAAACATGGCATGCACGGCCTGGCGAAGGCTGTGGCGCTGGAATGCGGGCCGGACGGGGTGACCGCCAACAGCATTGCCCCGGGATGGCTGGACACGGACAGGAATGCGGCCTGGTACCCCGATCTCGAGCAAACCTACGAGCATGTGAAGGCGACGGTGCCGCTAAGGACGCTTGGAACCGCCGAAGACGTCGCCAATGCCTGCCTCTATCTCGCGTCCGACATGGGCAAGTTCGTCACCGGACATTTGTTGCACATAAACGGCGGCGAGTTCATGGTGTAGGCTTGCAATCATCAGGGAGCGCGGTCGGCGTGAAGGGATACTGGCTCATCGTCGGAACCGAGATTTCGGACCAGCAGGCGCAGGCCGAATATAGCCGTCTCTGGAAGCCTATCGGCGAAAAATACCAGGCACGAACCAACACGACGAACCAGCCGCCTCTGCTCGTCGAGGCGCGCGATGCCAGGCGCATGGTCCTGGTGGAGTTTCCATCGCTGGAGATCGCGAAGGCCTGCTATGCGGATCCGGCCTATGAGGAAGCCATGCGCTTCGCGCTCAAGGCGTCGAGCCGTACGCTGGTGATGTTCGAAGGGGATCTCGGTTAGCCAGCGGGCGTAGCGTCGTTGAGAGCCGCTAAACTCGAGCTCGATTCGCCATGGCCAACGCTATGCGGGGGGCCAGTCGTCAGCCTAGGTTATTGGAAGGATGGTGGGCGTGACAACGATGGAAGTTGTTACCCCTGCAATGTTAATGCAGTGCGTTCTCTGATTCATTGCGAAATCGCCACCGAAGAACGTGAACAGAGCAAAAACGTTCGAACATATCTGTGCCGTTTCTGTGCCCGTGGGGCGCGATCTCCCTATGCGTCAGGCGAGAGAAAGGGCCCTCGATCTGATATGTTTCGAACTCTTCGCCAATAACAATCATTTGATGGGATGATACAAATACATCATGGCGTTTTGCCACGGCCCATCTAAAACCGTCGGGGGGATTGAGGGAAGGGGCAACAAAAATGGTTTCCCGGGTTACTGCTGTTGGGATCGCGCTTGTTTTTTTGGGACTTGGCGCAGGCCAGGCCGCGGCATGGGGGAACACGAAAACCCTTGAGAGGACAGCGCTTTCGGGGAAAGAAATCGACATCTATGAGGGGTCGAGTGTTAACCCAGACTGCTCGAACGCGGGCCCGGTTGATCTGAAGGCTGTTTCCGGACCAACCCATGGCAAAATCTCGATCATTAATGCAAAGACATTCCCGCACTTCGCCAAAAGCAACATTCGATGGAAATGCAATTTCCGTAAGGTGGACGGCATAAAGGTGCTGTACCGGTCGAAGCCGGGGTTCAAAGGCGAGGACGAAGTCGCCCTGTCGGTACACACATACGAAGGCGCATCATACAGCATCACGATCAACGTGAAGGTCGAGTAGCAGCAAGCCGCTACTGCCGATGGGGACTGTTCAGCGAGAGGGATTTATTCCCGCTCAGGAGGAAAGCCATTGCGAACGAAGAGCCGCCCGCAACAATTCAAGCGAGATCAAAAGCGGTAGTTCAGGCTCAGAGAAACCGTATGGGTGCTGGGCTTGACAAACGTTGGGCCAACCAGCGCGCTGTCGTCTTGGAAATTATGGTCCGAGAAATGCGCGTAGGCGTAATCAAGGCCGACAACCCATTTGTCATTGAGCGCGTAATCTGCGCCAACCCCGATCGTCCAGCCGGTATAGGTCCGGTCGAACTTGGTATCTCCAAAACCGAGAACGCTATATCCGGTATCGTGCAGGTGCAGGAAGGCCACGCCGCCCTTAACGTAAGGGAGGAAAGTGCCCATCGCATATCCCGCCTTCGCGATGATATCGCCTTGCCAATCGGCAGCGGTCTCGAACGTTTCACCGTCAATCGTCGGCACTGTCTTCTTGTTGAACACCGCAACCAGACGGGCCTCCGCTCCGAGAACGAAATTGTTGTCGAACTGGTACTGGTAGCCCACTTGTCCGCCAATCGATGCCGATGTGCTGTCGCCATCATATCCGGTGGGATCGTAATTCGGGATCGTCACATCCCCTTTGAGAAAATTGACGCCGGCCACTGCACCAATATAGGCGCCTGTCCAATTGTAGGACGAGGGCTCGACTGACAATGCATCCGCAGCGAAGGCTGACGAACAAAACCCAACAAGCATTGCCGATGTGAGTAGAACCTTCCTCATAACTTGCCTATCGCTCCGATCCGCCATTGCATCTAAGGGTTGATAGCATGGGTTTCAGTGGTGGCGCTGTAACACAGCGGCAACAGTGGCGCTGGAGGGAGCGTGGCGAGAGATTGCGTCCGACACCGTGAGCAAGGTTCGGACCCAACGAAAACCCCGCAAGCGGGAGCCAGCGGGGTGAAAGATTGGTTTGATCTCGAGCTGCCAGGGCAGCGAGCGAACCTATGATGGGCACAGGACGCGGCGTGTACTTTCACTCGCCTGCTTACGCCGCCGCTTGTGCCAGGCAGTGGCGAAGACCGGCTATGTTATTTGGAAGGATGGTGGGCGTGACAAGGATTGAACTTGTGACCCCTGCAATGTCAATGCAGTGCTCTCCCGCTGAGCTACACGCCCATCCGACGCCGCGCATACACCACTTTTGATCCGGCGCGTCAATAGCGGGAATGTGGAAAGACGGCTTCCATTCGTCGCATCGGCGAGGACCCTGCCGATGCGAGCCTCGATGCAGGCCTCAGGCGGCCTGCAGCATCTTCTCGACCTCGTTGACGAGATCGCGCAGGTGGAAGGGCTTCGACAGCACCTTGGCGTCCTTGGGCGCCTTCGAATCGGGATTGAGCGCGACCGCGGCAAAGCCGGTGATGAACATCACCTTGAGGTCCGGATCGATCTCGGTGGCGCGGCGGGCGAGCTCGATGCCGTCCATTTCCGGCATGACGATGTCGGTCAGGAGCAGCGAGAAAGGTTCTTCGCGCAGCCGCTCATAGGCGCTGGCGCCATTGTCGAAATCGCTTACCTGGTAGCCGGCGCGTTCCAGCGCCTTGACGAGGAAGCGGCGCATATCGTCGTCGTCTTCCGCCAGCAGAATGCGTGCCATCATGTCCCGTCCGAATCATCCGCCCAAGCCTGCCGCCGGGCAAGGCCGTTAACCATGCTGTATATGAGGATGTGCCGGTAAACATCAAGTGAATGAAGGGCATCCGACATCCGGTTCGAAGCGCGGTTTCACAGCCTGAAATGCTGGACATGCCGGACGCAAGGTGGCAAGTTTTGGGTCATGATGCAGTGCTTCATCCTGGTTCATACAAATTGAAGACGGCAGCCGAGGATTTTTCGGTCGTTCCACCCTTCGAAATCCGATCGGGCGCCGAACAGCGCGTTCCCTTCCTGTTCAACTCACCGCATAGCGGCCGCCATTATCCGGAGCGTTTCCTGGCCATGGCGCGGCTCGACCGTAACGCCATCCGCCGGTCGGAGGACTGCTATGTCGAGGAGCTTTTCGGCGGCGCCGTGCCGCTCGGAGCGCCGTTGCTGGCAGCGAACTTTCCGCGCGCCTATCTCGACGTCAACCGCGAGCCCTGGGAACTCGATCCGCGCATGTTCGCGGAGCCGGTGCCGTCCTTCTGCAACATCCGCTCGGCGCGTGTCGCCGGCGGGCTGGGTACGGTGCCGAAACTGGTCGGCGAGGGGCTCGACATCTATTCCGGACGCTTGCCTTTGGCCGAGGCGGTAGGACGCATCGAAGCGGTGTACAAGCCTTATCACGAGACGCTGAAGCGGCTCCTGGCCAGGACGCATGCCAGGTTCGGCTATGCCGTGCTGATCGACTGCCATTCGATGCCGGCCTCGATCCGCGTCGGCGACAACGGCGTGCGGCCCGACTTCATCATCGGCGACCGGTTCGGCATCTCGGCCTCGCCGGCGCTCACCGAAATGGCGATCAGCCTGCTTGTCGGCATGGGCTACACGGTCGCGCACAACAAGCCCTATGCCGGGGGTTTCATCACCGAGCATTATGGCAGGCCGGCGCGGCATCTGCATGCGCTGCAAATCGAGGTCAATCGCGGGCTTTACATGGACGAGCGGACGTTCCAGAAATCGGCCGGCTTCGACGCCTTGGCCGCCGACCTGACCCGCTTCTCGGCCGACCTGATGTCGATGCCCGATCATCATTTCGTCGATTTGCCGCTCGCAGCCGAATGACGGTGCGATCGGTGCACCGAGTTCTTTACAAACGCAATTCCGGTCGGAAACCGCTTCACACCTTCCTGGAATTGCTCGAAAAAAAGACCGCGTCGTTTTCACGACACGGTCGAAGTCTAGGGAGGAAACGCCCAAGGAGGGCATGGACAGGAAAACCTGCCCGATGACAGAATTATTGTGCGTCGCACAAATGTCAATCGACATCAGGGTTTTTTAATTCAATATGATGTGGAAATTCCGCTTCAGCGGTTCAGATGTGGCATTCGGGCAACAGAAAGCGGGCGCCTGACCGGTCTTGAGAGCGCCCGTTCTGCGAGAAAGAGCGGCTGGCAAGGGCCGCGATGGGGAGAGCGACTTGGATATCAGCACCGATTTCATGCGGCGCATCGCGCATGCCGCCGCCGCGGAAACCTTGCCGCGCTTCCGCAGTCAGGGAACGGTCACCAACAAGCTTGCGGGGAGCTTCGACCCGGTCACCGAAGCCGATCGTGAGGCCGAGCGCGCGATCCGCGCGCTGATCTCCTCCGAATATCCCGACCACGGCATCCTCGGCGAAGAGCATGGCAGCCAGAACCTCACCAGCCGGCATGTCTGGGTGATCGACCCGATCGACGGCACCCGCGCCTTCATTTCCGGCATTCCGGTCTGGGGAACGCTGGTCGGGCTGACTGTCGATGGCGATGCGGTCGCCGGCATGATGTCGCAACCCTTCACCGGCGAATTGTTCTACGCCAACGCTTCCGGGTCGCATTATGAAGGACCGGGCGGTCCGCGCAGGCTGGCGACCCGCAAGACGACCGAACTCGCACAGGCGACGCTGTTCACGACCACGCCGGCCCTGTTCAAGGGCGATGCGCGCAAGCGCTACGACCAGTTCGAGACAAAGGTCCAGCTCGCCCGCTACGGCACCGATTGTTATGCCTTCGCCATGCTGGCGGCCGGCAGCATCGATATCGTCGCCGACCCGGGCCTGAAGCCCTACGACATCGTCGCGCTGATCCCGCTCATCGAGAAGGCCGGCGGCGTCATCACCACTTTCGAAGGCGGAGCGGCCGAGAAGGGCGGCGACATATTGGCGGCCGCGACGCCGGAACTGCACGCGGCGGCGATGGCGGCGCTGCGCGGCTGAGCGGGCGCGATCAGGGAGTGTCGCCGGTGCCGGGGATGAAGGCGTCGAAGGCGGCCAGGAACTGTTCGCGGTAGATGTCCTTCTCCTGCAGGATCTCGTGCTGGGCGCCGTCGATCATCAGCAGCGAGCCGACGCGCAATTTCCTGGCATAGGCTTCCACCGCTTTGGTCGAGACCACCCGGTCGGCGCCGGCGGCGACGATCAGCATCGGCACCCTGATCCTTGCCATGAAATCCGGATCGCTGACGGCATGGGCGGCCGCGGCAGCCGCCTTCAGCCAGCGTATGGTCGGGCCGCCGAGCGCCAGCTGCGGCCAGGCCTCGTAGATGCCGACATTGCGCCGGTAGCGCTCAGGGTCCGAGGTCACCTTGTTCACCTCGAAAGGCGGCGGCACTTTCGGCCGCGGACCGAGCGCGGCGTAGAGCCAGCCGAGACCCAGCGCGCAGAATATCGCGCAGACGCGTCGCACCGTGGCGATCGAGACCGGCAGGTCCGGCACCTCCAGAAAAGGCGCCAGCAGCACCATGCGCCGCACCCGGTTGACCATGGACGGCGAGGCAAGCAGCGCGATCACCGCCCCGGTCGAGTGGGCGAGGATGTAATAGGGGCCGCGGCAGTCGGGCAGCACGACCTCCTCGAAAAATTGCTCGAGGTCGCGCGTGTAGTCGCGGAAGCTGCGGACATAGCCGCGCTGGCCGTCACGCAGCAGGCGGCTGGAAGCGCCCTGGCCGCGCCAGTCGAGGATGGCGACGCCGAAGCCGCGATCGGCGAGATCGCGGATGGTCTCAAAATATTTCTCGATACATTCGTTGCGCCCGGTCAGCAGAACCACGGTGCCCTGGAGCGGCCGGGCGACAGCGGCGAAAACGCCGTAGCGGATCTTCTTGCCGTCACGCGTGGTGAAGAAGCCGCCCGCGGCGTTTTGCGGCAGGGGATTGTCCTCGGTCAGATGGAAAAGATCCGTCATTCGGTGTCGTTGCTTGTTCTTTGCCCGGACGGGCGAGGCGTCGGCATGGTGATAGACGGCCAGCCGGCAAAAGCAAAGCGCTGCGAGGATTTAAGCGGAACCCGCGCATAAGCCGAAATCGGAATCGATTTTCGGAAAGGACCACGCGCGAAATCAAGTGTGCTACATCGCCCTTAACGAGTCCGGAGGACGCGCGGCGCTATAGTGAAGGGGAGGCCGGAAGTGCCTGCGGCGCACTTCCGGCCTCTGTCGATCCGGGAGGAAGGGACGTTGCACCCGGTTCGGCCTCGTCGCGGCGCGGGGATCGATGCGCCGCTTGTCCGTCATGTTGGTCAAAGCCTAGCGCTGAATGACTGAACGGATGCCGAAGCGGCGGTTCATCCGCCATTCATCAACGTGGCCACATTGCGACGCGAAAAAACCTTGAAATGGCTTTTTGAGCTTCCCAAATGAAGGTTGCGGCCGCCGATGTCGGGGCCGCTGGCCTATCCGGAACGCCTTGCGAGGGTTTCGCACCGGGTCACACGCAAACCATGTTGCTCAACAGGAGAACACTTATGCGTCACGTTGATTTTTCCCCGCTTTATCGTTCGACCGTCGGCTTCGACCGGCTGTTCACCATGCTCGACTCGCTCGGCCAGCCCGAGACCGCGCAGACCTACCCGCCCTATAACATCGAGCGCACCGGCGAGAACGCCTATCGCATCTCGATGGCCGTTGCCGGCTTCTCGGAAGACGAAATCTCGATCGAAGCCCACCGCAACGTGCTGACCGTCAAGGGCGAGCGCAAGGAAGAGAACAACAGCGAGGGTTCGGAGCTGCTGTATCGCGGCATTGCCTCGAGGTCCTTCGAGCGTCGCTTCCAGCTTGCCGACCACGTCGAAGTGGAAGGCGCCACGCTGAAGAACGGTCTGCTCTTCGTCGATCTCAAGCGCAACATTCCCGAGGAGCTGAAGCCGCGCAAGATCGCGATCACCTCGTCCTCGGACAAGGCCAAGCAGATCGAGGCCAAGGCCGCCGCGTAACCCGCGGTCTCCATCCCAGACAACGTCTCCCTCCCGAGACGAAAGCGGCGCCGAGAGGCGCCGCTTTTTATTGTGCCGAGCCTTTCTGGCTATCGGCTTTTGCCGCGACGACAGCTTCGACATTCTGCCGATGAACGGCTTCGTATGGTGGAAAATATTCGGTTGCCGTCGTGGCAAAAATGTCGGCGCCGAAGGTCCTTAGATCCTGCCTTGCCAGGTCCGGATCATGCCGGCAGGCAAGCAGCTTGCGAATATAGGCCTGTGTGGCGCCGATGAGGCTTCGGTCATAGCCACCCGCTTCGATTGCCCGCAAGGAACCGTGGTTGGGCAGGATTCGATCGAACCGCCAGCCGGCCATGCGTTCGAGGTCGACCAGATGCTCGCCCAGGCATTCCGGTTCCGAAACATAGGTGACGGAGTCTTCCAGCGTGTCGCCCGCCAAAAGCAGGCCGGCGTCGGGCATCAGCAGCACCATGCCGTCATGGCTGTGGATTTCGACCTGGCGGAGTTCGATGGGGATCGCTCTACCATCAGACTGAGGCTGCCCTCGAACATTCTGTTGGGCAGGACGAGGGGCTTGATCGGCGGATTGCCACTCTCGATCCCGGCGCGGCCGCGTTCGAGCGCCGCGGCGGTGAGGCGGTTGGCGATGATCTCGCAATCCTTAAACACCTCGTTGCCGGCGATATGGTCGTTATGCCAGTGGCTGAGCACGACGCGTGTCGAGGTCACGCCCATCTCTTCGAGCGTCCGCCGGATGAAGCGGGCATGCGGCAGAGAGATATGCGTGTCGTAGACGAGCGCCTGCGATCCGTCGACGATCGCATAGGTGCAGATGCCGAGCGTATAGGCGCCGTCGTCCAGCCAGTTCGGCTCGTCCGACCAGATGCGGACGCCATCGACGCGGCCGTCATAGAAGCCCAGCACATTCGGCGCCGGGCGGACCAGGCGCATTGTCGAGGCGAGAAACGGCCTGGCCATGCCGGGAAACTCAGGCGAGCAGCTGACCGAGACGCTCGATCTCTTCCGTCGTGGTCGCGAAGCTGGCGACGAAACGGTAGATCGCTTCCTCCTCTCCGAGATGGCCATCGAAACCCTGCGGAAGGCCCCATTCGTAGAATTTGGCGCCGGCCGCCTGCAGCTTCTCGGCTGTCTCGCGGGCGAGGATGGCGAAGACCTCATTGGCCTGCGGCAGCCAGGCGAGCTTGCCGGTCGGCGCGTCCTCGATCGTTTCCGCCAGATGCGCGGCCATCTGATTGGCGTGTGCCGCCATCCGCAGCCACAAATCGTCGGTGAAATAGGCCTCGAACTGGGCCGAGATGAAGCGGGCCTTGGAGAAGGTCTGTCCGGCGCGCTGACGCAGCAGGCGCAGGTCCTTGCCGAGATCGGGATTGAGGATCACCACCGCGTCGGCCATCCAGCAGCCATTCTTGGTGCCGCCGAAGGAGATGAGGTCGACGCCGCTCTTCCAGGTCATTTCGGCCGGGCTGACGCCGGTCGCCGCAATCGCATTGGCGAAGCGCGCGCCATCCATGTGCAGCGGCAGCTTGTGGCGGTGGCTGACCTCGGCGACCGCCTTGACGTCGTCGATGCTATAGACCGTGCCGACCTCGGTCGCCTGGGTGAGGGTGACCGCCATCGGTTGGCCGGCGGGGGCCAGATCCTGCGAATAGCGCTTGATGGCGCGGTCAAGAGCTTCGGGGTTCATGCGCCCCAGCGGCCCCGGCACCGGCGCCATGCGCGCGCCGCCGGTGTAAAAACCCATCGCGCCGAACTCGTCGACATTCATATGCGCTTCGGAGTGGCAGAGCGCGATGCCGCCGATCTGGTTCACTGCAGCCATCGAAAGCGCATTGGCCGCTGTGCCGGTCGCGACGAAGAAGACCTGCACCTCGCGCTCGAAGATCTCGCTGAAGCGGCGATAGACGGCGCGATCCACATCGCCATCGCCATAAGCGACAGCGATTCCGGCGGCATGGCGCGACAGATTGGCGGAAATGTCGGGGTGGACGCCGGCCCAGTTGTCGGAGGCAAAGAACATCGAGAGGTCCATATCGTGATTGGCAAAGGCGGCGGGACTTGACCGCTTCGGCGGTTGAAGCGCAAGGGCCAATCGCTGGCAAAGCGGTGAAGCCAGCGCGTCCCCTCAAAAGACCCCGGACCGAAGCTTGCGTTTCCGGTGCTCGCCACGAACATTTGTGTCGCGGCACGACCAAGTTTTTTGTGAATCAGTCTTGTCTGGCCTCCTAATTTCTGCCATAAAAAATTTAGGACAGTAGTGCTGTCTTATTTTGTCGCACAAAACAGGCTGGACTGGCGTATCATCACTGCCAATCCGGCCATTGTCGCGAGCGGCGGGTAGACGGCCCGGCTCTGGCCTATACGATACCGGATGCGAACCGGGCGTATAGCCGTATGGTTCGATGGATTTCGCGAGACGTGCAGCAGGATGAAGGGGAAGCATTAGCGCTTCCCAAGGCAAACCAGCGCCCTGAGACAGTCGGGGCCAAGGTGGAGAACGGAGGATAGGACGATGACGGAACTGACGCCATCTGCGATCAACGGCCAGGCCGCGCAGACGAAAGCGGCAGCCGTTAAAAATACCGTCCTGACCAAAGCCGGCCGAACCACTAACGGCCCGGCCGCCCAGGGCCTCTATGATCCGCGCAACGAGCATGACGCCTGCGGCGTCGGCTTCATCGCCAATATGAAGGGCGTGAAGTCGCACGACATCGTCGAGGACGGTCTGGCGATGCTGGAAAACCTCACCCATCGCGGCGCCGACGGCGCCGGCGTGCTGGTGCAGATCCCGGACGCTTTCTTCCGCGAGGAAATGGCGGCCAAGGGCGTCGAACTGCCGCCGGCGGGCCAATACGGCGTCGGCCACTGGTTCATGCCGCAGGATGCGGCGCTTCGCGCCCATATCGAGGACATCATCGCCGAATCGGCGCAGTCGGAAGGGCTGCCGCTCATCGGCTTCCGCGACGTGCCGGTCGACAATTCATCGCTGTCGAAGGCGCCGGATATCGTGGCCTCCGAGCCGTTCCACCGCCAAGTGTTCATCGGCCGCACGGCCGACATCCCGGACGACGAGGAGTATGAGGCGCGGCTTTATCTGCTGCGCAAGGTGATCTCGGGCCGCATCTATGCCGAGAACGACAATAAGGATGTCGGCGCCTATTGCGTGTCGCTGTCGGCGCGCACCATCGTCTACAAGGGCATGTTCCTGGCCTACCAGGTCGGCGCCTATTACAAGGACCTCAAGGATCCGCGCTTTGAGACGGCGCTGATCCTCGTTCACCAGCGCTTCTCGACCAACACCTTCCCGTCGTGGAAGCTGGCGCATCCCTACCGCATGGTCGCGCATAACGGCGAGATCAACACCGTTCGCGGCAACAACAACTGGATGGCGGCGCGCCAGGCCTCGGTCGATTCCGAGCTGTTCGGCAACAACATCTCGAAGCTCTGGCCGATTTCCTATGAGGGCCAGTCGGACACGGCGTGCTTCGACAATGCGCTCGAGTTCCTGTTCCAGGGCGGCTACTCGCTCACCCACGCCATGATGATGCTGATCCCCGAAGCCTGGGCCGGCAACAAGCTCATGGACGCCGATCGCAAGGCTTTCTACGAGTACCATGCGGCGCTTATGGAGCCGTGGGATGGGCCTGCGGCGGTCGTGTTCACCGACGGCCGCCAGATCGGCGCCACGTTAGACCGCAACGGACTGCGGCCGGCGCGCTACATCGTCACCGACGACGACCGCGTCATCATGGCGTCGGAAGCCGGCGCGCTGCCGGTGCCGGAAGAGAAGATCGTGCAGAAGTGGCGACTGCAGCCCGGCCGCATGCTGCTGATCGACCTCGCCAAGGGCCGCATCGTCTCCGACGAGGAGATCAAGTCGGAGATCGCGACCAGGCATCCCTACAAGACCTGGCTTGCCAACACGCAGCTCATCCTCGAAGACCTGAAGCCGGTCGAGCCGCGCGCGCTGCGCAAGGATGTCAGCCTGCTCGATCGCCAGCAGGCCTTCGGCTACACGCAGGAAGACACCAAGCTTCTGATGGCGCCGATGGCCACCACCGGCCAGGAAGCGGTCGGTTCGATGGGCACCGACACGCCGATCTCGGCGATGTCGGACAAGTCGAAGCTGCTCTACACCTATTTCAAGCAGAACTTCGCCCAGGTCACCAACCCGCCGATCGACCCGATCCGCGAGGAGCTGGTGATGAGCCTGGTGTCGTTCATCGGGCCGCGGCCGAACATCTTCGACCTGGTCGGCACGTCGCGCCGCAAGCGGCTTGAGGTGCGCCAGCCGATCCTGACCAATGGCGATCTGGAGAAGATCCGCTCGATCGGCCACACCGAGGACCGTTTCGACACCAAGACGATCGACATCACCTACGGCTCGAACGAAGGCGCCGCGGGCATGCAGGGCGCCATCGACCGGCTCTGCGAGCGCGCGGAGGCGGCGGTCGCCGGCGGCTACAACATCATCATCCTGTCGGACCGGCAGGTCGGGCCGGACCGCATCGCCATTCCATCGCTGCTGGCGACGGCGGCCGTGCACCATCACCTGATCCGCAAGGGGCTGCGCACCGCGGTCGGCCTCGTGGTGGAATCCGGCGAGCCGCGCGAGGTGCATCACTTCTGCTGCTTGGCAGGCTACGGCGCCGAGGCGATCAATCCTTATCTCGCCTTCGACACGCTGCTCGACATGCATAAGCGCGGCGAGCTGCCGGAAGAGGTCGACGAATACGAGGTGGTGTCGCGCTACATAAAGTCGATCGGCAAGGGCATCCTCAAGGTGATGTCCAAGATGGGCATCTCGACCTACCAGTCCTATTGCGGCGCGCAGATCTTCGACGCCATCGGCCTGAAGTCCGATTTCGTGGAGAAGTATTTCACCGGCACGGCGACGCTGATCGAAGGCGTCGGCCTGGACGAGATCGCCACCGAGACGCTTAGCCGCCACTCGGACGCCTTCGGCAGCGATCCGGTGCTGCGCAACAATCTCGAGGTCGGCGGCGAGTACATGTTCCGCATGCGCGGCGAGGCGCATATGTGGTCGCCCGATGCGGTCGCCAGCCTCCAGCACGCCGTGCGGCAGGGCTCCTGGGATACGTTCAAGGAGTATTCGGCGCAGATCGACAGCGCGACGGCCAGAGCGCAGACGATCCGCGGCCTGTTCAAGATCAAGCTCGCCGAAGAGACCGGCCGCAAGAAGGTCGCGCTCGAGGACGTCATGCCGGCGGCCGAGATCGTCAAGCGCTTCTCGACCGGGGCGATGTCTTTCGGCTCGATTTCGCGGGAGGCGCACACCACGCTGGCGCGCGCGATGAACGCCATCGGCGGCAAGTCGAACACCGGGGAGGGCGGCGAAGAGGCCGACCGCTATCTGCCGCTGCCCGGCGGCGGCAAGAATCCGGAACGCTCGGCGATCAAGCAGGTCGCCTCCGGGCGGTTCGGCGTCACGGCCGAGTATCTGGTCAATTCCGATGTCATGCAGATCAAGGTGGCCCAAGGCGCCAAGCCCGGCGAGGGCGGCCAGCTGCCGGGACACAAGGTCGATGCGACCATCGCCAAAGTCAGGCATTCTACGCCCGGCGTCGGCCTCATCTCGCCGCCGCCGCATCACGACATCTATTCGATCGAGGATCTGGCGCAGCTGATCTACGACCTGAAGAACGTCAATCCTGCGGCCGACGTCTCGGTCAAGCTGGTGTCGGAAGTCGGCGTCGGCACGGTCGCGGCGGGCGTCGCCAAGGCGCGCGCCGACCACATCACCATCTCCGGCTATGACGGCGGCACCGGCGCTTCGCCGCTGACCTCGCTCAAGCATGCCGGCAGCCCGTGGGAAATGGGCCTTGCCGAAACGCATCAGACGCTGGTGCTCAACGGTTTGCGTTCGCGCGTCGCGCTGCAGGTCGATGGCGGCTTGCGCACCGGGCGCGACGTCATCATCGGCGCGCTGCTCGGCGCCGACGAGTTCGGCTTCTCGACCGCGCCGCTGATCGCGGCCGGCTGCATCATGATGCGCAAGTGCCACCTCAATACCTGTCCCGTCGGCGTGGCGACGCAGGACCCGGTGCTGCGCAAGCGTTTCAAGGGCACGCCCGAGCACGTCATCAACTTCTTCTTCTACGTGGCGGAAGAGGTGCGCGCGCTGCTTGCCGAAATGGGCTTCACCCATCTCGACCAGATCATCGGCGACACCGATCTCCTGGAAAAGCGCGACGTGATCCAGCACTGGAAAGCGCGCGGGCTCGATTTCTCGAAGATGTTCTACAAGCCCGACGCGCCGCATGAGGCGCTGCATTGGACGGAGCGGCAGAAGCATCCGATCGACGACGTGCTCGACCGCAAGCTGATCGAGCTGGCGAAGCCGGCGCTGGAGGCCAGGCAGCCCGTGACCATCGAGCTGCCGATCCGCAATGTCGACCGCTCTACCGGCGCGATGCTGTCGGGTGAAGTCGCCAAGCGCTTCAAGCACAAAGGCCTTCGGGAAGATACGATCCAGGTGAAGCTCACCGGCACCGCCGGCCAGTCCTTCGGCGCATTCCTGGCGCGCGGCGTCTCGTTCGAGCTGGTCGGCGCCGGCAATGACTATGTCGGCAAGGGCCTGTCGGGCGGCCGCATCGTCATCCGCCCGCCGGAAGAAGCCAAGATCGTTGCGGCGGACTCGATCATTGTCGGCAACACGGTGCTTTACGGCGCCACCGAAGGCGAGGCCTATTTCGCCGGCGTCGCCGGCGAGCGTTTCGCCGTGCGCAACTCCGGCGTTGTCGCCGTCGTCGAAGGCGTCGGCGACCATGGCTGCGAATACATGACCGGCGGCATCGTCGTCGTCATCGGCAAGACGGGGCGCAACTTCGCGGCAGGCATGTCGGGCGGCGTCGCCTATGTGCTGGACGAGGAGGGCGATTTCGCTGAACGCTGCAACATGGCGATGGTCGAACTCGAGCCGGTCCCGGAGGAGGACGACCTGATGGAGAAGCTGCTCCATCATGGCGGCGACCTCGACCACAAGGGCCGCGTCGACGTGTCGGGCGACATGACCAGCCATGACGAGGAACGGCTCTACCAGCTGATCTCGAACCACGTGCATTTCACCGGTTCGGTGCGCGGCCGCGAGATCCTCGAGAATTGGCAGAGCTTCCGGCCGAAATTCCGGAAAATCATGCCGGTCGAGTATCGCCGCGCCTTGATCGAGATGGAACGCATGCGCATGAGCGTGGCGGCGGAATAAGCATTGGGCGTGGCCGGGGAGACGATGCCCCGGCCGGCATCCTCACCAACAATCCTGACCTCGGAACGAAGGTTGCCACGGCAGCCTTATGGGGTTAACGGGTGCGCTGCAAAAGCGTGCCTTCGGACAGCAGGGACTGGACTATGGGCAAGGTAACAGGGTTTCTCGAGATCGACCGGCAGGTGCACAAGTACCAGCCGGCCTCCGACCGCATCAGGCATTTCCGTGAATTCACGCTGCCGATGTCCGACAAGGAGGTCGAGAAACAGGCCGCGCGCTGCATGGATTGCGGCATTCCGTTCTGCCATGGGCCGACCGGCTGTCCGATCCACAACCAGATCCCGGACTGGAACGACCTCGTCTACAATGGCGATTGGGACAGCGCGATCCGCAACCTGCATTCGACCAACAATTTCCCGGAATTCACCGGCCGCATCTGCCCGGCGCCGTGCGAGGAAGCCTGCACGCTGAACCTCGAGGACATTCCGGTTGCCATCAAGACGATTGAGCAGGCGATCGCCGACAAGGCTTACGAGACCGGCCATATCCGGCCCTATCCGCCGGAGAAGAAGACCGGCAAGCGTGTCGCCATCATCGGCTCCGGCCCCGCCGGCATGGCAGCGGCGCAGCAGCTCGGCCGCGTCGGCCACGACGTGCATGTCTATGAGCGCGAGAGCCGCCCGGGCGGGCTGATGCGCTACGGCATCCCCGACTTCAAGATCGAGAAGCACTATATCGACCGGCGCATCGAGCAGATGCGGGGCGAGGGCGTGACCTTCCATTGCGGCATCAATGTCGGCGTCGACATGAAGGTGGCCGATCTCCTCGAGGAATTCGACGCCGTGCTCTATTGCGGCGGCTCCGAAACGCCGCGCCCGGCCGGCATTCCGGGCAGCGACCTCAGCGGCGTTTATGACGCGATGCCCTATCTCGTGCAGCAGAACCGCCGCGTCGGCGGCGAGCCGATCCAGTCGGTGGCCTGGCCCTCGCACCCGATTATCGCCGGCGGCCAGCATGTCGTCGTGGTCGGCGGCGGCGACACCGCGTCCGACTGCATCGGCACCGCCTTCCGCCAAGGCGCGGTGCGCGTGACGCAGCTCGACATCCGCCCGCAGCCGCCGGAGAAGGAAGACAAGCTCGCGGTCTGGCCCTATTGGGCGACCAAGATGCGCACATCCTCCTCGCAAGCCGAGGGCGCCGAGCGCGAATTCCAGGTGGCGACGCTCGAATTCATCGGCGAGGACGGCCAACTGACCGGTGTGCGTTGCTGCGAGGTCGACGAGAAGCGCAAGCCGATCCCCGGCACCGAGTTCGTCATCCGCGCCGATCTCGCCTTCATCGCCATCGGCTTCGCCGGACCGGCGAGCGACAGCCTGATGAAAGAGCTCGACGGCAAGATCAAGGTCGTCACCGACAGCCGGCGCTCGAAAAATGTCGAGGCCAACGACCGCGACTACAAGACCAGCGTCGACAAGCTCTATGCGGCGGGCGACGTGCGCCGCGGCCAGTCGCTGGTGGTCTGGGCGATCCGCGAGGGCCGTCAGGCGGCGCGCTCGATCGACGAGGCATTGATGGGATCGACGGTGCTGCCGCGCTGAGACGGTTTGGAAATTCTACTCCTACGGCCAGCGGATGGCCTTTTCTGCGCTTCCGCCGGCCGAAGCATCAATGAGAAACGGTGTGGCAATTAAGGCTATGGCCGGCGTAGGCCGGTGCTCGAAAACACCACCATCCGACTCGCGGGAGCGAATTTCTGAAACGGTCTCCGAGCCGATGAGCTACTGATTGACGCCCGCCGTATCAGGTTGAGCGGCGGCGGTCGCCGGCGGCTTCGGCGGCCAGGAGAAATCGTCCGCGCGGCCGGGCGAAGCGGCGGGCGCCTTGCCTTCAAGGATCAGTTTCTCGCCGGGCAGGTTCGGATCCGCCCTGGCCGGTTGTGCGGCACCGAGCAGTTCGGTGCCGCCGTCGAGCGCCGGGTCGCCGAGCAGCATCGGCGCGGTGCGGTCGACGATGACGGGCGCGGCGGCCGGCTTCGGCGCCTCTACCGGCGCGCCGGCCGGCGCCGACATGGTCGTGACGCTTCCCGGCGCCGCCAGGCCGAGTATCTTTGCCAATGGCTTTTCCGTGTAGAAAGCAAGCTTGCGCTTGCCGGCCTTGGTGACGTTGATGCCGTCGTCGGAACGCAGGCGTACCGGCTGGCCGTTGATGTCCGGGCCGGAGGTGACGAAAGCGCCGTTCTCATCGACAAAGCCGTCCCAGACATCGACGAACTCTCCGCCATGGCTTTGGGCGGCCGAATGATAGATGTCGTTGAAGGCGAGCATGTCGGAATTCATCTTCGACACACCGAAAGCCGGCATGCCGACCCACAGGAATGGCACCTTGGTGTCCTGTATGGCCTTGCCGAGCGCATCGGTGCGTCGCTCATATTCCTTGGTCCAGTTCTCCGAGCGCGGCTGCTCGCGCACGTCGCCGACCTTCATCTGCTGGCGATCGTTGGAACCCAGCATGACGATTACGACCGCAGGTTTCTCGGTTTCGATCAGGGATTTTATCTGGGCTGGCCAATTGTAGACATCGTCACGGACGAAGCCGGACGAACCGTTGGCGCGGGAGACGATCCTGACGGCGGGATTGTCGGCAAAGGCCGTGTCCAGGCCCTCCGCCAGCCCACCCGCCAGAAAATCGCCGACCACCAGCACGACCCGGGCGTCGCTCGTCTTCTCGACGATCGGCGTTTCCGGCTCCGCCGGCGGGCGCGGCTTGGGCTTCTTCTTGGGTTTCGGCCGTGGTTTCTGGACTTCGACCGGCGGCTCGACACGTTCGCTGCGGCGCGGGAACAGAAGGTCACGCAGCGACCAGCCACGGCTTTCCTCCTGCGCGAACGCGGGGGCGTGGAAACCGCCGGCGGCGGTGACGACAAGCACAGCAAGGGCGAGAATCAGGACGGGCGCCCGGCGAATGCTCTGCCTGATACGCGCAACCGAAACCAAACACCTCTCCATCCCTTGGCGCATGACCAGGCAGACATGACATGGCAAAGTCATGCGCAAGCCGCAGCGCTACAGCATCCTTGCCCTCTTTGAAAGGATGCCGGGCGCCTTAGCGCGGCTCAGCTACTGCTTGCGGAGCCATTTGAGCACTTCCATGCTCGGATAGCCATCCTGCGTCAGGCCGACCTTGGCCTGGTAGGCCATGATGGCGGCCTTCGAGCCGTCGCCGATCTTGCCATCGAACTTGCCGTCATAATAGCCGTGCTCGGAAAGCCGCTTCTGCAGCTCCTGCCGCTCCTCGAAGGTGAGCTTGGTGAAGGGCCGCTGCCAGTCCTGCACCAGGCCGGTGCCGCCGGCGATCTCATCGGCGAGCAGGCCGACGGCCAAAGCGTATTTGTCGGCATTGTTGTAGGCCTTGATGACCGAGAAATTCCTGACCATCAGGAAGGCGGGGCCACCCCGGCCGTCCGGCACTTTCAGCGTCGCCTTGTCGGTCAGGTTCCTGAACGGCTTGCCATTGGCCCTGACGACACCGAGCGCCTGCCATTGGGCGATGGTCTTTGCGCCGCCGGGCAGTTTGCCGGCCGGGATGGTGACCTCATAGCCCCAGGTCTTGCCGGCCTGCCAGCCGTTCTTCTTGAGCAGATTGGCGGAGGTCGCCAGCGCATCGGGGATCGAATTCCAGATGTCACGCCTGCCGTTGCCGTCCATGTCGACCGCATAGCGCTGATAGCTAGTCGGAATGAACTGGGTCTGGCCCATCGCGCCGGCCCAGGAGCCCATCAGATGGCTCTCGTCGATGTCGCCGGTCTGCAGGATCTTCAGCGCCGCGATCAACTGGGTGCGGGCATATTTCGAGCGCTTGGGATCGCCATAGGCAAGGGTAGCCAGCGAACGGATGACATTGCGCATGATGTCGTCGCGCTTGAGCGTCTCGCCATAATTCGATTCCATCGACCAGATGGCCAGAAGGATGTTGCGGTCGACGCCGAACCGCGCCTCGATGCGGTCGAGCCACGGCTTCCATTTGCGTGCCATCGCCCGGCCATTGGCGACCGCCTGGTCGTGCACGCGGTTGTCGAAATAGTCCCAGGCGGGCGCGGTGAATTCCGGCTGGGTGCGGGCCTTTTCCAACACAACCGGGTCGGGCTCGATGCCCCTCATAGATCGATCGTAGACAGCACCCGAAACGCCGCCTGCCACCGCGGTGGCGCGGAAGCCCGCGACCCACTGGCGGAACCCGGCATCGGCGAAAGCGGGACCGGCGGGCATCAGCAAGGCCAGCGTGAGGCCGGCGGCCGTCACCAGTGCCGTCAGGCGCCTCGCAGTGTTGCGAACGGACATCATTTCCTCCTTCGTCAAATTAGGAAGGATCATTCAACGCCGAACTGGGTTAGTATTTAGTTTACCATAGGTGCCGCCGGGAACGAAAAGAGGTATCGCAGCTTTTGCTCTCACATTCACTGCTCGCCGGTAATCCAACATTCCGGCGTGAAAATGATTCCGATGTGAAGATGTTTGGGGGATTGCAGAGCGTGCCGCCGCGCGGATAATTGGCTCAAACGCAGGGGTGTCAACATGAAGCGCGTTCGCAAGGCAGTTTTCCCGGTGGCCGGCCTCGGCACGCGGTTTCTTCCGGCCACCAAGGCGATCCCGAAGGAGATGCTGACCGTCGTCGACCGGCCGGTCATCCAATATGTGGTCGACGAGGCGCGCGAGGCCGGCATCGAGCATTTCATCTTCGTGACCGGGCGCAACAAGGCGGTCATCGAGGACCATTTCGACGTCCAGTTCGAGCTCTACGACACGCTCGCCCAGCGCGGCAAGGACGATCAGCTCGCCCGCCTGCAGCGGCTGCAGCCGGCGCCGGGACAGACGAGCTTCACGCGCCAGCAGGTGCCGATGGGCCTCGGCCATGCCGTCTGGTGCGCCCGCGAACTGGTGGGCGACGAACCGTTCGCGCTGCTTTTGCCGGACATGATCATGCAGTCGGAAAAGAGCTGCATGAAGGACATGGTCGAGCTCTATGCCGAGACCGGCAACAACATCATCGCCGTGCAGGAATGCGATCCGGCGGAAGCGCATAAATACGGCATTGTCGGCCGCGGCGAGGACACGCATCACGGCTTCCGCATCACCGGAATGGTGGAGAAGCCGAAACAGGGCACCGCGCCCTCCAATCTTTACATCAACGGCCGCTACATCCTGCAGCCGGAAATCTTCGGCATCCTGGAAAGCCAGGAGCGCGGCGCCGGCAACGAGATCCAGCTGACCGACGCGATGCTGAAGCTGGAGAAACAGCAGCCCTTCTACGGCTACCACTATAAGGGTCGCACCTTCGATTGCGGCTCTCCTGAAGGTTTCGTCGAGGCAAATGTCGCCTTCGCGCTGTGGCGCAGCGACATGAACGGAAGCATGGCGGGCGTGATCCGCACGCTGCTTGACGAGGTGCGGCCGGTGGAACGCCGCGGCGCGGCGTTCTAAGCTACAGCGTTTTCGTCACCATCGGGTCTGCGCGTCCGTTTCGCTGCCGTCACGTCCGAGAATGACGAGGCGTCAGCGCTGGACTTTCAGGCCGAGATAGACGCTGTTGGCCGTATAGTCGCGTCCAGGCAGGTTGCTGGTCAGCTTCTCGGTCCGCACCCGGGTGGTGAGGCCGGCATAACGGTTCAGCCACCAGGTCAGCCCGGCCTCGGCGCTCAGGATCAGATCGTGGCCGTCGGAGCCGGTGTAGTCGCGCCAATCGAGGCCAAGCGCCGAGTTCGCCGTCAGGTTGGCACGGATCTGGCGCTCGCCGGTCAGACGGCCGGAGTAGAGGATATCGCCGCTCTCGCCGGCCGTCGTGGTCGTCTCGACGTTGGTCTGTCCGGTGAGCCCGATCGTGGTACCGCGTTCGGGCGACCATTTCAGATCGGCATTGATGGAGGGCCCCGCGATTGCCGGAAGGCGGCTGTCGTCGAGCGCCTCGCGCAACCAGCCAACGGAGAATTCGCCCGAAAGCTTCTCGCCCATGTCGAGCTCGACGCCGGCGCGCGCCCCGAGCCGCTTCGAAGAGCGCTCAAAGCCGTCAGTATCGAGACGCTGATCATAGACCCTGCGGCCGAGTTCGACTTCCGTGAAGGGCGTGAGCGCCGGCGAGATTTCATAGCCGGTGCGCAAAGTCGCGGTGTAGAGCGTGTTGTTGCGATCTTTCTGCGATATGGTGGTGCCGTCGGTGAGTTCCGCGTCGCCATAGAAGTCATGCGAGACCGCGCCGGTCAGCGCGTAACGCATCTTGCCGACGCTCTTTTCGAGACCGAGGCTGCCGTCCAGGGTCTGGCGCAGCGGCTGTTGGTCGACGCCGGCGATCGCGTCCGGCGAGGAAGCCGATTCCGGTGCTGCCTCATAGCCGAGCTTGGCGATGGCACGCAGCTCGTTGTCGAGATCGACATTGAGCTGGCCCTCGATGCGGCCCTGCGCATCGTTGATCTTTTCGCCCGAGACGGTGTTGCGGAACTGGCCGTAGCCGGTGATCAGAGCCGAATTCTCGCGCCAGTCGGAGGTCGCCGTGAAACGCAGCGCCGTCTCGGACAGAACCGCCGATTTGCCCGTGCTGCTGGAATCGGCGTTGGACGTCGCGGTGAAGCCCTGTTCCAGCGTCGGCCGGAAGACAAAGGTGCCGATCCTGATGCCAGGCGCGGCGAAGGGATCTTCCTCCGGCTTGATCTTCTGCCCATCGATCGATCCGGTGCGCTCCTGGCCCGGGTCGAGCTTCTGCTTGTCGACACTGTCGATGGTGACGGCGCGGCGGTTGCTGCCATCATCGTCGGCCGCTGCCGCATCAGCCTTGTCGCCTGTGGAGGCGGTCGCGGCAGTGGCCATGCTGTCGGTGGCCTCGCCGGCCTTTTTCTTGGCCTTCTTCTTGTCGGCGGCCTTGGTATTCGACTTGGTGTCGGCCTTGGTGTCCTGAGCGCGCCGATTCGCCGTCGAGGGCCGGCGCGGCTTCGCCGGCACCGCCGTATCGGTCAGTGTATCGTCCGCCGCCTGCGGCGGGTCGAAGATGCTGTCCGTCGCGCCCGCCGCCTGATCGTCATCGGGAACGGCGCCGGGGCTTGCCGGCTGGTAGGCCGTCGGTGCCGTGTCCTGGGCGGCCGCGGCCGGCGGGGTCTGATCCAACGACCCTTGCGCCCGCAACTGCCTGGCCTTGCGCTGCTGGTCGGCAAGTATGGCCGATTCGGAGACCTCGCCACGCAGCTCGGTTTCCTGCGAATATGCAGGCGCCGGACGCAGCAGGGCAAGCGCGCTTGCCGTCAGCAGCAGTGCTGCAACGGCAATGCCCTTCCGACCGATTTTCGTTTCAGGCTGGCCCCCGGACATCGTCACCACTGCTTGCGCGGCGCGGTTGCGCCATACTTACCGAACCGTAAATGCGGATGGTTAACGGAGGGTTGAGAGAGCGGCCCCGGAGCCTCTCCGATCGGAGGCTTAAGGCAATTCTGTTGGACAGGGGCGCGGCAAAGCGCTAATCGCTTCGCCCATGCATGCGGGGTCCCCAGAAAGAAAGCAGCCGGATAGGCAGGCTGCGATCGAGTCGGCGCTGAGAACGGTGGCGACGGAGCAGGCCGGTGTGGCGGCCCTTGCCGCCGCGCTCGGAAACGGGCTGGCCGAGCCCTTCGCCGCCGCGATCGACCTGATCTCGCGCATCGATGGCCGCGTCATCGTCACGGGTGTCGGCAAGAGCGGCCATATCGGCTCCAAGATCGCCGCCACGCTTGCCTCCACCGGCACGCCGGCCTTTTTCGTCCATCCGTCCGAGGCCAATCACGGCGATCTCGGCATGATCGCCCGCGATGACGCCATTATCGCCATGTCCTGGTCGGGCGAGAGCAAGGAACTGATGGGCATCGTCGCCTATTCCAGGCGTTTTTCCATCCCGTTGATCGCCATCACCTCGGGCGAGAGCTCGGCGCTGGCGCGAGCCGCCGACGTCGTCCTGCTCCTGCCCGCCGTGCCGGAGGCCTGTCCGCATGGGCTGGCGCCCACAACCTCCGCCCTGCTGCAACTCGTCATGGGCGATGCACTGGCGATCGCGCTGCTCGAGGCGCGTGGCTTCACGCCAGATCATTTCCGCACCTTCCATCCGGGCGGACAGCTCGGCGCGAACCTGACTCAGCTGCGCGAGATCATGCATGTGGGCGAAAGGCTGCCGCTGGTGCCGTTGGGCACCGGCATGCGCGAGGCGATCCTGGAATTGTCGCGCAAGGGCTTCGGCTGCGTGGCGATCACCGCCGCCGACGGCGCGCTGGCCGGCATCATCACCGACGGCGATATCCGCCGGCACATCGCCAGCGACCTGCTTTCGATGAGCGTCGATCAGGTGATGACGAAGAAGCCGAAGACTGCAAGCCCCGACACGCTGGTGGCGACGGCGCTGCAGACGATCAACGCCTCCGCCATCACCAGCCTGATGGTCGTGGAGGGCAGACGCCCGGTCGGACTGGTGCATTTGCACGACCTGCTGCGCATCGGCGCTGCCTAGATATTAAGGTGAGGCCGGCCTGCAAACGGCGGCTTCCTGCGCTTCCGGTGCTCACGTACGAAAGTACGCTCCGCTCCGGTTCTCGGAACCCACCGTTTTCGACTCGGCCTGACCTTAATATCCGCTCGTTACACAGCGTTTGCAGTCAAATCGCCTCGACGATCAGCTCCAAATCGGTATCCGCCGCCCCGGTCACGCGCACCTGTGCGCCGACCGGCAGGTCGGGACCGGAGACGCGCCACAGCGTGTCGCCGAGCCGGATGCGGCCGCGGCCGTTCTTGATCGGCTCGGCCAGTGTCGCCGTGCGGCCGACCATCTGTGCGCCGCGGCGGTTGAGCAGCGGCTGGTCGACGCTGCCTTGCCGGCCGACGGCGATCTGCCGGCCGACATAGGCCGAGACGACGGCCAGCATGAGGAAGGCAAGGACCTGGACCTGCCAGGTCCAGAAAGCCGCGTCCCAGATCGCCAGCGATACCGCGCCGACGATCAGCGCGGCGATGCCGATCCACAGCATGAACACGCCTGGAGCCACGACTTCCATCACCAGGAGCACGATGCCGAGGACCATCCAGTTCCACGGGCCGAGTTCCGAAACGATGCGGTCGATCATCGATGTTCTCCCACCCGGAGCAGTTCCCGTTTCACGGAAACGAGGAACCGTCCTATTTCTCTGTTTGCCGCAATTCCGGACGGAAACCGTGTCACACTTTTCCTGGAATTGCGGCTGTCACCTCAGCTGTCGGTCTGCCGCACGACCGGCGGGCGCGAACCCTGCCGCTGCGGGCTGGACGGCCCATCTCCCTTGAAGACCTCGCGGGCGATCTCGCCGATGCCGCCGAGCGAGCCGATCAGCGAGGAGGCTTCGAACGGCATCAGCACGATCTTGTTGTTGCTCGACGAGCCGATCCTGGCCAGGGCCTCGGTGTATTTCTGGGCGACGAAGTAATTGATCGCCTGCACGTCGCCCTTTGCGATGGCTTCCGACACGACCTGGGTCGCCTTGGCTTCCGCCTCGGCCGAGCGCTCGCGCGCCTCGGCGTCGCGAAAGGCTGCTTCCCTGCGGCCCTCGGCTTCGAGGATCTGCGATTGCTTGAGGCCTTCGGCGGCAAGGATCTGGGCGCGCTTGTCGCGCTCCGCCATCATCTGGCGGCCCATCGATTCCACCAGATTGGCCGGCGGGTTGATGTCCTTGATCTCGACGCGGGTGATCTTGATGCCCCACGGATGCGCCGCCTCGTCGACGACGCGCAGCAGCCGCTCATTGATCGCGTCTCGGTTGGAGAGCAATTCGTCGAGGTCCATCGAGCCCATGACGGTACGGATATTGGTCATGGTGAGGTTGAGGATGGCGTTCTGCAGCCCGGCCACCTGGTAAGCGGCCTGCGCGGCGTTCAGCACCTGGTAGAAGGCGACGCCGTCGACCCCCACAATGGCATTGTCGCGGGTGATGATCTCCTGCGTCGGGACGTCGAGCACCTGCTCCATCATGTTCATCTTGGCGCCGACGCGCTCGAAGATGGGATTGATGATGTTGAGGCCGGGGGTCAGCGTCTTGGTGTAACGGCCGAAGCGCTCAACCGTATAATTGTAACCTTGCGGAACCGTCCTGATGCCCTTGAAAAGCAGGATGATGACCAAAAAGACAAGAACAATGATGGCAATATCGAAACCGCTGAAGCCCATTTCGTTTCTCCCTCAAAAGGCGGCGACCTCACGGAATCACTTAAGTGTGTTTCCGCAACGTTACAATCAGGTGATCGGGAATATTGGTTAGTGAAGGCTTTTGCGCACCGGTTTCGGGCCAAAGCGCGTCGCGCTGAAACGGATTCAGTCGACGCGCTTTGGGTCTTGTCGTGATGCATGTCGTTATCCCAGAACCGCTGCACACTTCTGGGCGACATGCATTAGCCGCTGAAGCCGGTCACACCCAGCCGGAAAGCTCGCGCCGCACCAGCGCTTCGACCACGGCCATGCCCTCGGGACTGTCGTTGAGACAGGGGATATGGGCGAAGTTCGTGCCGCCGGCGTGATGGAAGGTTTCGGCTGCTTCGCGGCCGATCTCGTCCAGCGTTTCGATGCAGTCGACGGAAAAGCCCGGATTGACGATGGCGATGGATTTGACGCCGTCCTTGGCCAGTTTCTCGACCGTGACGTCGGTATAGGGCTGCAGCCATTCCTGCGCGCCGAAACGTGACTGGAAGGTGGTGATGAGCTTGTTTTCGTCCCAGCCGAGCCTCGCCCGCAGCAGCCGCGTCGTCTCCAGGCAATGGGACCGGTACGGATCACCCTTGTCGGAATAGGGCTTGGGGATGCCGTGGTAGGAGGTGATCACCACTTCCGGCACGAAATCGAGCGTCGCAACGTGCTTCTCGATCGAACGGGCAAGCGCCTCGATATAGACCGGCTCGTCGTAATAGGGCGGCACGCTGCGGATCGCCGGCGCGTGCCTGATCTTCATCAGTGCACGGAACAGCTGGTCGTTGGCCGTCGCCGTCGTCGTCGCCGAATATTGCGGGTAGAGCGGGAAGGTGAGAATGCGCTCGCAACCCTGGTCGACCAGTCTTTGGGCGACGCTTGCCGTCGAGGGATTACCGTAGCGCATCGCCCAATCGACGATCACGTCGGGCAGGTCGGCGAGCGCGGCGGCCAGCTTCTCACCCTGAGCACGGGTGAACGTGCGCAGCGGCGACTCGTTCATCTCCCGGTTCCAGATCCTGGCGTAGTTGGCGCCGGACTTCTTCGGCCGGGTGGTCAGCACCAGTCCGTAGAGGATCGGGTACCAGATCGCCTTGTTGAGCTCGATGACGCGCGGGTCGGAAAGGAATTCCCTGAGATATCGCCACATCGGCTTGAAGTCGGTGCCGTCGGGCGTGCCGAGATTGACCAGCATTATGCCGATCCTGCCCGGCCTGACAGGCGCGGCGTCGGCGGACAGCGGACCGACGGCCTTGGCGGCTTTGGCATCGGTTGAGCTGGCAAGCGTCATGAACAGTCTCCGGTAGCGCCGCGAAACTAGCGATGCCCTGCCGGGTTTCAATGCCGCGTCTGGCCGCACCTTACCGCGTTACGATCTGAAAAAGGAACACCCGCCCGGTTGTCCGGGCAGGTGCCATGAATCCGGATGACCGATTACTTCGCGGCCGGCGGAATGGTCAGCCTCGCGCCGAGCGGCAGGCGTCGCGGCTTGTAGTCCTTGTTGGCCTCGGAGATGAGCTTCCATTTGGTGGCGTCGCCATAGGCTTTCTTGGCCAGGTCCCAATAGGTATCGCCGGCGGCGACGGTGTGGCTGGTTTCCGCCGGCTTGGTTTCAGCTGGCTTGGCCGGCTCGGCGGCGGGAGCAGGGGTTGCCGGTGCAGCCTCGGCAGGCTTTGCCGGTTCAGTGGCCGGCGCCGCGGGCGCCGTCTCAGCCGGTTTCGCGGTCTCGGCGGGCGCGGCGGGGGCGGTCTCAGCCGAAACGGACGGCGGCGTGCCGGCAATGTCGCTGGAACCGGAAGGCAGAGCCGGCATTGCCGGTTCGCTGTTTGCCGGCGCAGCCTCGGCCGGTTTTGCTGCCTCGGCCGCGGGCGCCTGAGTGGCGGCGGGAGCGGTTTCGGCGGGCTTTGCCGGTTCCGCAGGCTTGGCCGGCTCGGCCGCCGCGGTCGTCGCCGCAATCTCGGTGATGCGGCCGTCGAGCTTGGGCGTGTAGGGCCGATGCGCGCCGAGATAGTCGGCCACCACCTGCTCCAGGCCGGGGCCGTAGTCATAGGCGTCCGTCGCCTTCTCGGCGAAGACCTTGTAGCCGTCGCCACCCTGGCGGACGTAATTGTTGGTGGCGACGAGGTATTGCTTGTCCGGATTGATCGGCGCCCAGGCGCCGTTCTCCATCACTTCGACCGATTTGACGCGGCCGGCATTGGGCGCGACCGACTTGTCGAAGGAATATTTCAGCCCGGCGACCTGCGGGAAACGGCCGGCGCCGTCCTCGACCTGGCTGAGGCCGCTTTCGAGCCCCGCAACCAGGTCCTTGCCCGAGATCTTGAAGGTGGCAAGTGTGTTCTGGAAGGGCAGCACGGTCAGAACCTCGCCCATGGTCACCGTGCCCTGGTCGATGGAGGCGCGCAGGCCGCCGCCGTTCGAGATGGCGATCTCGACGCCCTGGCCCTTGGTGCGGTCGAGGATGGCGTCGGAGACGAGATTGCCCATCTCGCATTCGCGCGCGCGGCAGTTCTCGCGGCTGCCGTCGATCGCCTTGGTGGTCTCGGCCACCTCCTTGTTCTTCAGCGCCTCGATCGGCGCGCCGAGCTCCTTGATGCGGGCAAGCACGACGGGATCGGGCGTGATCGACTTGTCGAGATAGATCGGGGCGCCGCTGGCTTCCTTGACGACGCCGTTGTCGTCGAACACGACTTTGAACTCACCGAGATATTTCGAATAGGAGGCCGCCTGCACCACCGGCACCTTGTAGCCGTCGGGGTTGTCGACCATCGTCGGGTACGGTCCCTCGGCCTTCGGGTCGGTGTTCGACAGGAGCGTGTGGCTGTGGCCGCCGACCACCACGTCGACACCCGGGATCTTGGCGATCACGTCGCGCTCGCGCCGGTAGCCGATATGAGTGACCGCGATGATCTTGTTGACGCCTTGCGCCTTGAGCTTCTCGACTTCGGCGGTGATCGCCTTGACGTCATCCGTGATGGCGATGTTCGGACCAGGCGAGGCGAGTTCCGGCGTGTCGTTGGTGACGGCGCCGACAATGCCGATCTTCTGGCCGCCGACCTCGACGACGATCGAAGGCTTGATCTTGTCCTTGGCGCCGGACTTGTCGTTGGGCACGACATTGGCGCTGACGATCGGGAACTTCGCCTTATCGAGGTAAGGCACCAGGGCGGCCTCGCCATCGTCGAATTCGTGGTTGCCGAGCGTCACCGCGTCGGGCTTGATCTGATTGAGGAATTCCTCTTCCACCGCGCCCTTGTAGGTTGTGTAGAAGAGCGACCCCTGGAAGCTGTCGCCGGCATTGAGCAGCAGCACGTTCTGGCCTTCGAGCTTCTTGCGCTCCTCAGCGATCGCGGTGATCAGCCGTCCGGCGCCGCCGATGCATTCGCCCTTGGTCTCTTCGTCGGCCGAACAAGTCGACTCGTATTTGTTGTTGCCTTCGATTCGGCTGTGCCAATCGTTGAAATGCAGGATGTTCAGCGTGTAGTCGGCAAAAGACACGCCCGGCGACAGGCCGAGCGCCGAGGCGGACAGGGTTAAGATCGCGGCAATCTTCTTCATCTTCGTCTCCCGGATGAGCTGACCCTCAGGGTGTCTAACGCCGTCGCTTGACCGGAAAATAACAGCCAGCCTCGGTTCATGTTCACATCGGGTTCCGACCGATGCAAGCACAAATCAGGGAGACGTTTGCCGGCACAAAAAAGACGGCGGCTCGCGCCGCCGTCCCTTTCAGCGAAACATTCGCCAGCCTCAGGCCCTGCGCGTCAAGACGAAGTTCTGGCCGCTGGCGCTGGTGCAGTTGAGCTGGCTGGTGGAGACCATAAGACAGTTGAAGCTGACCGGCGTCTGGCGGATCAGCGAGGTGCCGTGGATCTCGACCGAGGTCGCTCCGGTCATGGTGTAGCTGCCTTCCGACAATTTCTGCCCGGTGTCGGTGGCGACGGTGGTGAACTTGCCGGCCGTGAAGGTCGACAGGCCTGTGCCCTTGGCATCGATCCAGTTCCCCTCGACACCCTTGGGTGCGGCGGCGGGCAGTGGTTCCGATGGTCCGGTGGTGGTGCAGGCGGCCGCAGCCAGAAGGCTTGCCGCGGCGCCCGCCGCAAGCAGTTTGCGCGCGATGGTCATGATGAAATCCTCTCCTCAGTCCGCACCTTTCAATCGCCCGATTTCCGGGCGATTGCAAGGCGGTGAGGGCAGTGTGCCCCGTTGCTATCGGACCAGGATGTTGCGGAACTGCCACGGGTCGTCCTTGTCCAGGTCCTCGGGGAAGAGGCCCGGCCGGTTATCCAGCGGCGTCCAGTCGGTGTAGTACCCCCTGACCGGCCCGAGATAAGGCAACTGCACTTCGAGGCAGCGCCGGTAGTCCATCTCGTCGGCCTCCACGATGCCGGCGGTCGGGTTCTCCAGCGCCCAGACCATGCCGGCGAGCACCGCGGAGGTCACCTGCAGGCCGGTGGCGTTCTGGTAGGGGGCGAGCTTGCGCGCCTCGGCCAGTGACAGCTGCGAGCCGTACCAGTAGGCATTCTTGTCGTGGCCGTAGAGCAGCACGCCGAGCTCGTCGACGCCGTCGACCAGCTCGTTCTCGTCGAGCACATGGTGGACCGGCTGCGGCTTGCCGGCAGCGCCGAACATCTCGTCCAGCGACAGCATGGCGTCGTTGCTGGGATGATAGGCGTAGTGGCAGGTCGGGCGGTATTGGACCTTGCCCTTCTTCGAGCGCAGGGTGAAGAAGTCAGCGATCGAGATCGACTCGTTATGCGTCACCAGGAGGCCGTATTGCGCGCCCGGCGTCGGGCACCAGCTGCGCACGCGCGTGTTGGCGCCGGGCTGCTCCAGATAAATCGCCGCCTTGGAGCCGTGCTTGTGCTTCTTGCCATTCTTCGGCATCCAGTTTTCATGCGTGCCCCAGCCGAGCTCGGCCGGCTGCAGCCCTTCCGAGATGAAGCCTTCGACCGACCAGGTGTTCCAGAACACGTCCATCGGCTTCGGCTTCTTGGTGCGCTGGGTATCGCGCTCGGCGATATGGATACCCTTGACGCCGGCCTTCTTCATCAGCCTGGCCCAGGCTTCGCGATCGTCCTGCGCGGGCTCCGAAAACTCCAGACCGAGATCGGTGGCGAGGTTGACCAGCGCCTTCTTGACGAACCACGAGACCATGCCGGGATTGGCGCCGCAGGTGGAGACCGCCGTCGGGCCGCCCGGCTTGTCCTGCTTTTCCTTGATCATCGCCTCGCGCAGCGCGTAGTTGGTGCGGCTGGCATTGTCGGCCTCGGCGTTGAAATAGAAGCCGAGCCACGGCTCGACGACGGTGTCGATGTAGAGCACGCCGAGCTTGCGGCACAATTTCATCAGGTCCACCGAGCCGGTGTCGACCGACAGGTTGACGCAAAAACCCTGGCCGCCGCCATTGGTCAGGAGCGGCGTGAGCAGCTTCTTGTAATTCTTCTCGGTTACCGCGTCCTGCATGAAGGTGATGCCGCGCTCGTCGAGCAGCTTGCGATCGGTGTCGCGTGGGTCGATGACCACCATGCGCGACTTGTCGAACTTGAAATGGCGCTCGATCAGCGGCAACGTTCCCCGCCCGATCGAGCCGAAGCCGATCATCACGACAGGACCGGTGATTTCACCGTAAACGGGCCAGTTTTCATTCGCCATTTTTTCGCGCACTCCTTCGAACATATGCAAAACCGGGCGCTTTTCGCGCCGGGTCAAGCGCTACAATCACAGATCATTGTCACAAACCAGCGAAATCACCAATTGCCGGCTAACTCGCGTGGCGGCGTGGTTAAGCCGCTTTGGACATGCCGCTGAGATAGGCGATCAGCCGGTCACGGTCGGCGGTCAGGCCCTTGTAGTCGAGCTGGGCCTGATCGAGCGCGTTGAGCTGCTCCGCGAATGACGCGGCAAGCATCGCCCTGTCGGGGTGGCGGGCGAGCACGGCCAGCGGATCGAGATGGATGCGGATGGTGAAGAGGATGTCGCGCGACACTGGCAACTTGCGCAACGTCTGGCGTTCGACGCGGATGAAGGCATGGGCTTTGACGTCGCCGCCGGGGAAGCGGCTCGGGCGGTTCGCGGCGCGGTCGATGCGCTCGACATTGGAGAGCGGATGATAGAGCGCATCGCCCGCCTGGATCGACCAGTTGAAGCGCTCGACCGCCTGGCCCTGCAGGCCGTCGAACATGCGGTTGATGAGCTCGGCCGGCCGCGTGCCGGGTCCGAATCCAGGCACCGGTTCGTGGATCTCCTGCAGCGGCTTGCCGAATTTTTCCCGCAACGACCAGGACGAAGGGAAGCAGAGCGAACCGGCGGCAAGCCGCCAGCCGCGCTCGTCGCGACGCATCAGGATCATATCTTCCTGGACAAGCAGCGACGCCCTTGCCAGCGGCGCCTCGCGCAGGGCGGGGGGCAGCCTGTCGATCGTCCCCTCGAAACCGACCGGCTCGCCCCCGTCGCGGCGGTGCGTGCCGGGATGCGCGGCTTCGAGATGCGCGACGAGCAGGTCCAGCACTTCGCGCTGAGCGTCGCATGTGCCTTCTTCCTCGACAAAGACCTTTTCCGGGACTTCCGCGTAGAGCCGCTGCTTTTCGGCCAGATGCGGCAGCAGGAATTCGTCGACCTCGATCCAGCGCTCGAATTCGAGGGGCTTGAGTCCGATGGTGAAGAGTTTCGAGGACCCATCATAGGGCGTGTGGGTCGGCTGGCGAATAGTCATGCGTTCTTCAAACAGAAAATCGTCGTCGGCTCCAGTCAGCCGAGCGTCGCACGGATCAGCCCGCGCAGCGAGTTGCCGACGAAGATCGCCTTCGCCGCCTTCAGGTCGTCAAAGCTGTAGACCGCTTCCACGGCGCGGCCTTCGTCCAGAAGCTCGCCGCGCAGTATTCCAGGCAAAAGGCCACAGTCGAGGCGGGGCGTGGCGAGCGTGCGGTCGCCGAAATCGGCGAAGAGATTGGTGATCGTGCCCTCGCAGAGCTCGCCGCGCTCGTTGGCCAAAAGCACTTCGTCGGCGCGGGTCGAGAGATATTCGCTGCGCGCCTGCGTATAGACTTGGCGCAGGCTTGTCTTGTGGCGCAGCAGTGTATTGGCGGAATCGACACGGATCCGCGCCAGCTGCAGCCGCCAGATCTTGTCGGCGGGCAGCGGTTCATAGGGTTGAGCGGCGGCCGTCGCTTCGCCATTGCGCTGCAAGGCAAGGCGCACGCGCAAGGCAACTTTATGTCCGCCGACGGTGTTCGAAAGCACATCGCCGGTGCGTTCAGGGTCGCAGGCGAAGCCGAGTTCAGCGGCGGACGCATAAAGCCTCGCAAGGTGGCGCTCGAAGCGCAGGAAGCCCGAGCCCGGCTCCCAGCGCATGGTCTCGATCAGCTCGAAGCCGGCACTGTTCCCGTCGCGAAGCGCGCTTTCAACAGACACTCCCGGTACTCCTCTTCGGCGGTGGAATCGAAGACGACGCCGCCGCCGACATTGTAGACGGCCTCGCCGTCGGCAAAGAGCGAGATGGTGCGGATCGCTACCGAAAAACGCATCCTGCCTCCAGGCGCGATCCAGCCGATGGCGCCGCAATAGACGTCTCTCGGCGTGTCTTCCAGCTCGTGCAGGATTTCCATGGCACGGATCTTCGGCGCACCGGTGATCGAGCCGCAGGGAAAGAGCGCGGCGAAGATCTGGCGGATGCCGATGCCGGGCAAAAGCCGTGCCCGCACCCGGCTCACCATCTGGTGCACCGTCGGATAACTCTCGATGCGGAACAGCTCCGGCACGTCCAGCGTGCCGACTTCGCTGATCAGCGAGATGTCGTTGCGCAGAAGGTCGACGATCATCCGGTTCTCGGCC
This sequence comes from Mesorhizobium sp. WSM4935, assembly GCF_029625735.1. Lineage (NCBI taxonomy): Bacteria > Pseudomonadati > Pseudomonadota > Alphaproteobacteria > Hyphomicrobiales > Phyllobacteriaceae > Mesorhizobium > Mesorhizobium sp. WSM4935. Next base: position 145,163 of record NZ_JARTVR010000004.1, read on the forward strand.
TGGTTCTTCTCGTCGTTGCGCAGGAAGGCCTTCAGCCGCGCATCTTCCGCCTTGGTCGCGCCGCGCGGCGCGGTGCCCTTCATCGGATGCGTCTCGATCATGCCGTCGGCATCGATCTCGAAGAACAATTCGGGCGACCGCGACAGGACGATCGGATCGCCGAGCGAGACCAGCGCGCCATATTTGACCGGTTGGCGTTCCGTCAGCGCGTCGAAGGCAGCGAGCGGATCGCCGGACCATTGCGCACGGACCGGGAAGGTGAGGTTACCCTGGTAGCAGTCGCCCTTGCGGATGTGGTTGTGGAGGCGCGCGAAGCGGCGGGCATAGTCCTCGGCGGACCAGGTTGCCCTGGCATCGAAGATCGGGCCGTTGCTGGCGCGCACCGCATTTTTCGGCACGGCCTGCTCGACGGGCGCATCGAAGATGCCGAGACGGACCAACGGCGCGCGGCGGTCTGTGGGCAGAAGCGGCACCAGTTTCGGTTCGAGCAGGTAACCGGCTTCGTAAGAGAAATAGCCCGCCAGCCATTTGCCGGAGTCGGAGGCGGCCTGCGCCTTTTCAAGCGCGGGCGTGAACTCTTCCGCGTCGTGCGCGACGATGATCTCGCGCGGCCGGTCGAAGACCAGCTGACGAGCGGTCGCGTCGTTGCGGAAAATGGCTGCGGGCAGAGACATAAGCCTTGGATGCGGACAATTCAGTCGACCGCTCTATATGGGGGTTCGGCGTGGCGCAATCGAGGGAACGGCGTCGGGCGGCGCAAAGCTGGTTGTGGCCCAAAACAAAAGACGGCGCCCGTTGGGACGCCGTCTGCCTGCCAATAAGCTGGTATTCAGCTGTTGCTTGCGGTTCCGGCCGAGGGGAACTGGCGGGCGAATTCGGCCTCGTTGCCGGCGGCCAGCAATTTCGCCTGCTCGATCCATTTTTCGCGCGCGATGCGGCCGTCGAAATTGAGCACCTCCTCGACGCGTTTGACATCGGCATCGGTCCATGCCGCGATCTGGGCATAGGTGGTGACGCCCAGGCCCTTGAGCAGCCTCTCATTGACCGGCCCGACGCCGATGAGGCGGCGCAGATTGTCCGCCTTGCCCGTCGTCGGCGCGGCAGCTTTCTTTGCCGCGGGGCCCGCCGCTTTCTTGGGCGCAGCGGTTTTGGCAGCCGGCTTCGGCGCCACCGCGGTCTTCGTCGCGGCAGGCTTCCTGGCAGAGGCCGGCTTTGCGGCCTTGGCCGATGTCGCAGTCGTCGGCGTCGACATCATCGCCGCCGGCGCCGGCGTGGCGGCCTTGTCGGCTCCGTCCTTGGCGGAAGGCGCGTCGCGCAGCCGGCTTTCGAGATCGGCGCGGGCACGGCCGCAGGCGTCAAGCTCACCCTTCAGCCGATCGCAGTCGGCGCGCAGCCTGTCGCGCTCGCTTCGCGTGCGGTCGAGATCGCCACGCAGACTGTCGAGCTCGCCGCGCAGGCGGCCCCAGATGAACCAGCCGACCAGGACACCCACAACGAACGCCAGGAGCATGTAGAAGAAAGTGCTCATTTCCCTCTCCAGTCCGATCTGTCGGCCGAGGCCCGGAAAGGCGAGCGCACGCCAAGGATCGTCAAAGGTTCCGTGGTTGGCGGAACCGCCGGCTTCAATCGAGCCATCGGCGTTCGGCCTTGTCCCTAGCCGACGGCCATCATCGCATTCGCCGTAGCGCCGCGACCGGCCATCTCTGGCCTGCGCTATGCGTCCGGCTGAGCTTGAGGCCGGACGCTATCATATGGCTTGTCGAAAGCCAGTTGAAAATGCGCGGGAGAGTTATTCAAGAACAGCTATTTAGAGCAAGAATAGATTCTCGCTAATATGCGTCTAGCCTAAATTACTGCGGCCGATGTGCGCGCTGTTGCTGTCGTCAATTGTCGAGCGCCTCCAACTCGTCGATCAGCGAACCGATCACGCCGAGGCCGATCTGCCAGAAAGCGGGATCGGTGGCGTCGAGGCCGAAGGGCGCCAGAAGCTCGGAGTGATGCTTCGTGCCGCCGGCGCGCAGCATCTCGAAATACTTCTCCTGAAAGCCGCGCTCGGCGTTCTGGTAAACCGCGTAGAGCGAATTCACCAGGCAATCGCCGAAAGCATAGGCATAGACGTAGAAAGGCGAGTGGATGAAATGCGGGATGTAGGTCCAGAAGACCTCATAGCCCTCGCGCAGCTTGATTGCCGGTCCCAGGCTTTCGGCCTGCACCTCCAGCCAGAATTCGCCGAGCCTGTCCGAAGTCAGTTCGCCGTTCTTGCGCTCCGCATGCACCTTGCGCTCGAACTCGTAGAAGGCGATCTGGCGCACGACGGTGTTGATCATGTCCTCGACCTTCTGGGCAAGCATCGCCTTGCGCTCGCGTTTGTCGCCGGTCTGCTCGAGCAGCGAGCGGAAGGTCAGCATCTCGCCGAAGACGGAGGCGGTCTCGGCCAGCGTCAGCGGCGTGGAGGCCATCAGCGCGCCCTGGCCGGCGGCCAGCACCTGGTGCACGCCATGGCCGAGCTCATGCGCCAACGTCATCACGTCGCGCGGCTTGCCCATGTAGTTGAGCAGCACGTAAGGATGCACCGACGGCACCGTCGGATGAGCGAAGGCGCCGGGCGATTTGCCCGGCCTGACCGGCGCGTCGATCCATCTGCGATCGAAAAAGCCCCGTGCGATTTCGGCCATGTCCGGCGAGAAACGCTGGTAGGCGGAGAGCACGGTGTCCCTGGCGTCGTCCCAGCTGATCACCGCCTGCGGCGTCTCCGGCAGCGGCGCGTTGCGGTCCCAGTGGTTCATCACCTCCATGCCGAGCCAGCGCGCCTTCATGGCGTAATAGCGATGCGACAGCCGCGGATAGGCCTCGCGCACGGCCGCGGCCAGCGCATCGACCACTTCGCGCTCGACGCGGTTGGCGAGGTGGCGCGAGTCGGCAATGTCCTGGAAGCCGCGCCAGCGGTCCGAGATTTCCTTGTCCTTGGCTAAAGTGTTGGTGATGAGGGTGAAGGTACGCAGGTTCTTGCGAAAGGTCGCGGCGAGCGCCTCGGAGGCGCGGCGGCGGACCTCGCCATTCGCATCCTGCAACCGGTTGAGCGCCGGCTCCAGCGTCAGCTCCTCGCCGTCGACATCGAAGCGCAGGTCGGTCATCGTCTCGTCGAACAGGCGGTTCCAGGCGCCGCGACCGGTGACCGATTTTTCGTGGAACAATTGCTCGATGCGATCCTCGAGCTGGTAGGGCTTGTCCTTCCTGAGGTCGAGCACCCAGGGCCGGTAGTGGCCGAAGGACTTGTCGGCGGCCAAAGCGTTTTCGATCACCGCGTCGTCGATCAGGTTGAGCTCGAGCGCGAAGAACAGGAGATGCGCGCTCGCATCCGTCATCTTTTCCTGGGCGTCGCCATAGAGCTTGGCGCGCTGCGGATCGGCGGTGTTGCCGGCATAGACGAGCCCCGCATAGGAGACGATGCGGCCGATCAGCTCCTCGAGCGCCTCATAGGCTTTCAGCGCCTCGCCCAGCCGGCCAGCGCCGCCACGCCCGGCTTCCGAGGCCAGCGTACCTTTCCAGCGGGTCTCGAAGGCGACGGCGTCGCTGGCCGCCTTGGCGATGTCGCGCTTCAACTCGGGCGCTTCCATGCCGGAATAGAGATCGGCGAGATTCCACTCCGGCAGGTCGCCAAGCCCCGTAGCGCCCTGGCCGGACGTTGGCGCCGCAAGCCGCCGACCAAATACCATGCGCATCAACAATACCTTCCAGAATCAAAGGGAAAGGAGAAGCCGGTCAAATCCTAAGGAATTCGTTCACCGGGTTTTTTGAAACCTTATTTAGAACCCTGTGCCAAGATGATCCATGGGGATTTTCTCGGGCGGACAACTCAAACAGTCATGACAGGTTCCATACTCATAGTCGATGACGATCCGGTGCAGCGCAGGCTGGTCGAAGCCGCGTTGACCAAGTTCGGCCACACCCCGATCGTCACGGATGGCGGCGAGGCCGGCCTCGACGTGCTCGACGGGCCGAACGCACGCGACGTCTCCGTCGTCATTCTCGACCTCGTCATGCCCGGCCTCGACGGCATCGGCGTGCTGAAGGCGATGCGCGAGCGCGCCATCAACATTCCCGTCATCGTGCAGACGGCCCAGGGCGGCATCGAGACGGTCGTCTCGGCGATGCGGCACGGCGCCTTCGATTTCGTCGTCAAGCCGGCGTCGCCCGACAGGCTGCAGACCGCGATTTCCAACGCGCTCAAGGTGGAAGCCGTCGAGGACGAGATGAAGCGCGCGTCGCGGCGACGCGGCGGCGGCCATCTCACCTTCAAGGACATGATCACGCGCAGCCCGGCGATGGACCGGGTGATCCGACTCGGGCAGAAAGCGGCGGCCTCCACCATCCCGATCCTGATCGAGGGCGAGTCGGGCGTCGGCAAGGAACTGGTGGCGCGCGCCATCCAGGGCAGCGGCGACCGCCGCTCGAAGCCGTTCGTCACCGTCAATTGCGGCGCCATCCCGGACAATCTCGTCGAATCGATCCTGTTCGGCCACGAGAAGGGCTCCTTCACGGGCGCAACGGAGAAACACACCGGCAAATTCGTCGAAGCGAATTCCGGCACGCTGTTCCTCGACGAGATCGGCGACCTGCCGCTCGACGTCCAGGTCAAGCTGCTGCGCGCCGTGCAGGAGGGCGAGGTCGATCCGGTCGGCGGCCGCTCGACCGTCAAGGTCGATATAAGGCTGATCTCGGCCACGCACCGCAACCTTCTGCAGCAGGTCAAGGACGGCAAGTTCCGCGAGGACCTGTTCTACAGGCTGAACGTTTATCCGATCTTTGTGCCGCCGCTGCGCGACCGCCGCGACGACATTCCCTATCTTGTCCGCTATTTCATGGAAAAGGTCGCCCCGGCCGATCCGCGCCGCCGCCTTGCCGGCATATCGGCGTCGGCGCTCGCGATGCTGCAGGCCTATGACTGGCCGGGCAACATCCGCCAGCTGGAGAATGCGGTCTTCCGCGCGTCCGTTCTTGCCGAGGGCGATGTGCTGACCGAGGAGGAGTTCCCGCAGATCCGGGCGCAGGTGGAAGGCACGGTCAATCTCCGAGCGGAGCCGGCATCCGCCGTCGCCGAAACCGTTGCGGAGGAGATCCGCCAAGACGATGTTGCCGACACGATGGAGGCTGCCTTGTTCGACGGGGAAGCGCCGGCCAGGCCGCAGCCGCGCTTCGGAACGCTTCGTGCGCTCGACGAGCGGGGCAATGTGCGGGCGCTGGCCGATGTCGAGCTCGAGATGATCAAGCTGGCGATCGACCACTACAACGGCCAGATGAGCGAAGTTGCGCGCCGGTTGGGCATCGGCCGCTCGACGCTCTATCGCAAGTTGAAGGAATATGGCATTGATCCCGAAGCTGGTCGCGTCGACCGGCTTGCCTCGTGACAGACAAGCCTCGAGCCAGCTTGCGCGCTTGAACTCCGAGTCAAATTGTCGCTTTGGACGTGAAAATCCCGGGTTTTCAGCGGTTGGCGTTGCCGACGATCACGCATTAACGCTAACAGTAACAGATCGTGTTCTGGCCGAGGCCGGATTCTTGATCTAAACCAGCGGTTTACCACGAAGTGCTGTGCATCATTTTTGACGGGATATCGCCACGGTGTTACCGCATTTCGGCTTCAATAAACGATGATTAACCATTAGGATCGATATTCGGATGTGAAAACCACGCATCCGTTTGGTCAAATCCGGGGACAAACGGCAGCCTGAAAGCCATTTGATTTGAACAAAATCGAACGACACAAAAACGGGCGGCATTTTGACATGAGCGTCTGGCCAAGGTGGCTGACGTTCCTGATTCTCGCCGTCGGGTTCCTGTCCGCGGCAATGTCGGGCGCCAGGGCGGAAATCCGGTCGCTCAAGCTTTATCACCTGCACACGCATGAGAAGGCCGAGATCGTCTACAAGCGCAACGGGCGCTACGATCCGGAAGGCCTGCGCAAGATCAACATCATCCTGCGCGACTGGCGCCGCAACGAGCCGACCAAGATGGATCCGCGGCTGCTCGACCTTGTCTGGGAAGCCTATCGCGAAAGCGGCGCGACCGATTATATCCAGGTCGTCTGCGGCTATCGTTCGCCGTCGACCAACGCGATGCTGCGCTCGCGCAGCCGCGGCGTCGCCGAGAAGAGCCAGCACATGCTGGGCAAGGCGATGGACTTCTACATTCCCGGCGTGCCGCTGAAGAAGCTGCGCAATATCGGGCTCAAGATGCAGGGCGGCGGCGTCGGCTATTATCCGACCTCCGGCTCGCCTTTCGTGCATATGGATGTCGGCAATGTGCGCCACTGGCCGGGCATCAGCCGCCAGGAACTGGTCAGCCTGTTCCCCAACGGCAAGACGCTGCATGTACCGAGCGACGGCAAGCCGCTGCCTGGCTATCAGCAGGCGCTGGCGGCTTATCAGGCTCGTAAGGGCGCCGGCACGCCCAATATCGAGCTGGCCAGCGCCGGTGGCTCGACCAAGCGGTCCGGCGGCCTGTTCGCCTGGTTCCGCGGCGGCGGTGCCGACGAGGCCGACGACGAGGCCGATGACAGCGCCCCGGCGCCTCAGCAAAAAGCTGTAAAGCAGGTTCAGGTCGCGAGCGCCGCCACGGCCCGCACCAGCAATCTTCCGGGTATCGCGATCGTTTCGCCGAAGGACGCCAAGCGCGCCAATATCCCGCAGATCGCGGATGACAGCGCCGACGATTCGCAGCCGCAGCAGAATACGCCCGAAACGATCATCGCCGCGCTGCCGCCCAAGGAAATCCCGCTGCCCGACTTCGCGCCGCGTCCGAAGGTCGATGTCGGCCAGCAGACGCCGCAGAACGTGCCGTTCGCCATGGCGGATGCCTCGGCGACGACCGGGCAGGCGGTTTCGACCGCACAGGCGCCGGTGCCGGACAAGGTTCCGTTCGGCGCAGCCAGCGCCGCCGAGGCCGCGAGCACCGATCCCGCGCAGGTGGCGGTCAACAACATCCCGCTGCCGACTCGGCGCCCCGACCGCTCGACGCCGGCCGAACTGGCGCCGAAGGACAAGAACGTGCTTCTGGCGCTGGCCGAAACGGCTTCGCAGGACAAGAGCGCAACCGATGCGTTCTCCGTGCTGCCGACCGCACGGCCGCAACCCGGCAAGCAGGATGAGGTCAAAGCTGTTCTCGAACAGGCCAATGCGACCGTCGAGGCCGATGGCGGCGGTGCCGAATACCAGCTCGCGTCGCTGACCGAGCCAGAGCCGCGCTCTGCCTTCAACGATCCGTCAGGCGTCGATGCGGCCTCGCCGCGCAAAGCCATCGCAGCCCTGCCGGCCGGGGCCGATCCCGCGCAGGCGATCGGCGGCGGTGTCAAGACGACGGCCAAGGAAGACAGGGCGTCCGCCCACGATCTGAAGCCAGGACCCAAGGCCATGGTGGTGGCGGCACCGCCGCAAGCCGCACGCTGGGCGCTGGGCAGCGGCGTCAACATCGCCTCGGTTTCCGATCCGACGACGGCGCCGCGCTATGCCTACAACATCGTGCACACGCCGCCGAGCGAAGTGTACACGGCCGGCTTCCAGACGGATGGCCAGGTGCCGGACGCAAGCCGTTTCACCGGCAACGCCGTGAAGTTCCTCTCGGTCGCGCGCTTCCAAACGAAATAGGCGAGCCTGCCCGGCCGCCGCAAAGCCGCGCTGGCCCGCCAGCGCGGTTTTTGTTTTGTGGCGCATCGGTGTTTTGGCTCGTCCGCACTTTTCCCGCTTCGTCTAATGGTAGGACAGTGCCGTTTGAAGGCGTGAGATCGCGGTTCGAATCCATGAGCGGGACCAGACATGGCAATGCCTCAGTCGGCGTTCCATGCGTGCATCTTCACGCCTGGCTGAACTTACCGTGAGCTTGGAACGCCGCGCCCAATGATGGGTTGAAACGGGTTCGTTCCAAACTGAGGATATTCATGAAGAAGATTGTATTGGCGTCAGTTCTGGCGCTGGCTGCGGCATCGGCTGTCGTCGCTCCCTCGCAAGCCGAAACCGTCATCGTCAAGACCGGAAAGCATCATTGCGCGACCAAGCTGGTGACGCATTGGCGCCACCATCACAAGGTGGTCGAGAAGGTCAGGGTCTGCAGATAGTTGCGTTCAAGACTACCCCGGCCGGCGCAAGCCGGCCGGTTTTTTAAAGCATGTCTCCCGAAAGTGGGAACCGGTTTCGGGACAAAGACATGCGTAGAATAAAAACCTAAAGCGCAGGGAGCGAATCCGAAAGATCGCGACGCGCTTTAGTGCTCAGTCAATGTCCAGCGTGGCCGCTTCGCCTTTGGCCAGAAGCCGCGCGGCGTCACGCGCCGGAGGCAATCCGAACTGGCGCGCATATTCGCGGCTGAACTGGGAAGCGCTTTCATAGCCGACGGTGAAGGCAACCTGCGCGGCGTTGCCGGACTGCGCGATCAGCAGATGGCGCGCTTCCAGCAGGCGGAGCTGCTTCTGATACTGGATCGGGCTCATCGCCGTCGCCGCCTTGAAATGACGATGAAAGGCCGCATTGCTCATATGTGACAGCTCCGCCAGTTGCGTCACATCGATCGGCTCGTTGTAATGCGCGCGGATCCAGGCCGTGGCACGGCGGATCTGTGAAAGGCGCCCGTCGGCGCGCGCGAGCTGACGCAGCTTCTCACCCTGCGGGCCTTGCAACAGTCTGAACGCGATCTCCCGTTCGAGCATCGGCGCGAGAACAGGAATCTCTGCCGGCCTGTCGAGGAGCCGCAGCATCCGGCACCACGCATCCAGCAGCAAGTCATCGACTTGATCGGTCATGAAGCGATCGCAGTCGATCGCCGGCTTGTGGTCGATGAGCAGGCCGGCGATCAACTCGGTATCGATCGAGAAGGCGATGGCCATGTAAGGCTGCGCGGCGCTCGCCTCGATCAGCTGGCTGGTGGCGGGCGTTTCAACCGCGTAGACGAAATAGCTGCCGGCGCTGTAGGCAAGCGTGCGGTCGCCGATCAGCACCGTTTTGGTTCCCTGCAGAACGAACAGCGTGGTCGGCTGGCAAAGCTCGGGCAACGGCGGCGTCGGAACTTCGCTACGGCCGATCGTAACACGCGGGATAGCCGTGTTCGTGCGCCGCCCGCGCGCATGCCGGGCGGCAATCGCGATCAATTCCTCAAGCGCTTCGTTCATCATTTCAGCATCGCCGATCCATTGCCGCCAAGCAACCAAGCGAGGCGGTTACGTGGGGCGGGTGACGCGGAGGCGCGGGGCCTGGTGACGCGCAGACGCGCACCTGGGTGACGCGAAGACGCACCTGAGAGGATTAGGCAAGAGCATGAGAGCTTCCGGCGCGCGAAGCGGACCAACTCACGCCATCTCTAGGTCATCGAAGAGGAGACGTGGACATGACGACACAACGGAATGCGCTGGTGACCGGCGCCAACAAGGGCATAGGCCACGAGACCGTCCGGCGGCTGGCGGCATTGGGTTACAAGGTTTGGCTGGGCGCGCGCGACGCAGAGCGTGGCGAGACCGCCGCGCAGGCGTTGCGCGGCGAAGCGCTTGACGTCGAGTGGCTCGAGCTTGATGTCGCCAGCGACGACAGCGTGGCGACCGCAGCCAAGATGGTCGCGGCGCGGACACCCCGCCTGGACGTGCTGGTCAACAATGCCGGCATCGCTCCCGGCTATGTCGAGGGGCTCGGCCCGAACGGCCGCTATGAACGGCCGCCGAGCCGCGAGAGTGTCGCGGATATGAAAGCCACCTATGACGTCAACGTCTTCGGTCCGGTGCGGGTCACCCAGGCGTTCCTGCCGCTGCTCCTGGCATCGGCCGCTTCCCGCATTGTCATGGTGAGCAGCTATCTCGGTTCGTTGGCGCGCGCGGCCGGCAATAGCCAGTCGCCCAATGTCATGGGCTATGGCAGTTCGAAGACGGCGCTCAATGCCGTGACACTGGCCTTCGCCAGGGAACTCGCGCCGCGCGGCATCATGGTCAATGCGGCCGCTCCCGGCTACACCGCGACGGACCTCAACGCGCACAGAGGCGGCCGTACCGTGCAGCAGGCGGCAGAGATCATCGTGCGGCTGGCGACGCTGGAGCCAGGCGGACCGACAGGCGGCTATTTCGATGAGAACGGCGCGCTGCCCTGGTGAAAGCGCTGATTACTTCTTGAGCTTGCTCGCCTCACGCGCCAGCGCTTCGATCTCGTCCCATTTGCCGGCCTTGATGAGATCGTCCGGCGCCACCCAGGAGCCGCCGACGCAGATGACGTTGGGCAGGCTCAGATAATCGGCGGCGTTTTTGCCGGTGATACCGCCGGTCGGGCAGAATTTCACGTCCGCCAGCGGTGAGGCGAAGGCTTTCAGCGAAGCGATACCGCCGGACTGCTCGGCCGGGAAGAATTTCAGGAAGCGAAGGCCGGCCTCACGCGCGGCCATGATCTCGCCGGGTGTGATGGCGCCGGGCAGCAGTGGCACCGGGCTGTCCTTGGCCGCGTCGAGAAGCTGGCTGGTTATGCCGGGGCTGACGATGAATTTCGAGCCGGCGTGAGCTGCCTCGTCGAATTGCCTGGGATCGAGAATGGTGCCGGCGCCGACGACTGCTTCCTCGACTTCGGCCGCGACGCGCCGGATCGCTTCCAGCGCGTCGGCCGTGCGCAGCGTGATCTCGATGGCCCGCAAGCCGCCGCGCGACAAAGCGCGGGCGAGCGGCACGGCATCGGCGACATTGGCGATCTTGAGCACCGGGATAACCGGCTGACCGTTGAGGAGCGACAGGAGCTTTTCGGTCTTGCTGGTCATGTGCTGGTCTCCATTTCGATCATTTTAAACCGATTAGCAGAAGGGCCTGCTCAAGTCCACGAAGCCCGGCGTGTCGCGATGTCACGTCGTCATGCGACGGCAGTGTCTGCCTTGAAACGGCTTTCACCACGGTCTAGTGGCATGGCCATGACAATAGCGAAGGAAATCCAGCCCGTCCGCGTCGCCGCGCTCTATAAATTCGCCCGGCTCGACGGATACGAGGCGATGCGCGCGCCGCTCGCCGCTTTCTGTTGCGGGCGCGGCATCAAGGGCACGCTGCTTCTGGCGCATGAAGGCATCAACGGCACCGTCGCCGGCAGCGAGGAAGCGATCGCCGCGCTGATGGGTCACCTCGAGGCTCTCGAAGGTCTTGCCGGGCTGGAAGTCAAATACAGCAGCGCCGCCGAGATGCCGTTCCACCGCATGAAGGTGCGGTTGAAGCACGAGATCGTCACCATGGGCGTCGAGGATATCGACCCTGCGACCAGCGCCGGGACCTATGTCGCGCCGGCCGACTGGAACGCGCTGATCTCGGACGCCGACACCGTCGTGATCGACACGCGCAACGCTTACGAGGTCTCGCTCGGCACCTTCAGGGGCGCGGTCGATCCCAAGACGAGCAGCTTCCGCGAGTTCCCGGCCTGGGTGGAAGAGCACCGTGAGGAGCTCGAAGGCCGCAAGGTAGCGATGTTCTGCACCGGCGGCATTCGCTGCGAGAAGGCGACGGCCTATGTGAAGTCGCTCGGCCTCCAAAACGTCTTCCATCTCAAGGGCGGCATCCTGAAATATCTCGAAGAGGTGCCGGCCGAGGACAGCCTGTGGCAAGGCGAATGTTTCGTCTTCGACGAGCGGGTATCCGTCTCGCATGGACTGATCGAGGGCGAGGCGGAGCTCTGCCGCGCTTGCCGGTACCCTCTGACGGTCGAGGATCGGCTGTCGCCGAAATATACAATTGGCGTTTCATGCCCGCATTGCTTTGCAACGCGGTCCGATGCGGATCGCGAGCGTTATGCCGAACGCCATCGTCAGGTCGAACTTGCGCAAGCGCGCGGCGGCAAGCGCCATATTGGCAATTAGAGCGGCCAGCCCCGCGACCGAAAAGCCCGCGTCATTGTAATGTCAAAGCGCGAGGCCTACCTCTTGCCGGTCCGAAACTTTGCCCGCGCGCATTCGGCCGGGCCAATTCTGGAGGCATTGATGCTCGACCCCAAGAAGCTGCTCGACGACCTTCTCGGCTCGCAAATCCCTGGGACCGGCTCGACCGTCCGCGACAAGGCCGGGCAGGCGGTGCAGATGGCGAAGGACAATCCGCTGGCCGCCGGCGCGCTGGCTGCGGTGCTGCTCGGCACGGGCACAGGCCGGCAAGTGACGGGCGCGGCCATCAAGCTCGGCGGTCTGGCCGCCATCGGCGGTCTCGCCTACAAGGCCTATCAGAATTACAAGGCCGGCAACGAGCCGGCGCAGGCGCCCGCATCCGGCGAGCCGGAGCTGCTGCCGCCGCCGGCCGATTCCGCCTTCGACCCCGCGCAGGCGCCGCAGGGCGAGGCCGAGTTCACGCTGACCCTGGTCAGGGCGATGATCTCGGCGGCGAAGGCCGACGGCCATGTCGACGACGAAGAACGCAAGAAGATCGCCGACAAGCTCAAGCTCGCCGGCATCGGCGTGGAAGCGGAAAAGTTCCTGCTCGCCGAGCTGGAAAGCCCCCTCGATCTCGACACGCTGGTCGCCGGCGCCAAGACCGATGCGCAGAAGCTCGAGCTATACACTGCCTCGCGGCTGACCGTCGATCCCAACACGCGCGCCGAGCGCGGTTATCTCGACCTGCTCGCCGGCCGCCTCGGCCTGCCGGACGCGCTGGTCGATCATGTCGAGGCGACGGTTTCGGCGGCAAAGGTGCCGGCCGGCAGCGCGCCTAGTTCGCCGTGGTGAATCAGCGTTGGTAAACAACGCTGCGCACCGCCTTGCCGGTCGTTAATGTTTCGTTAACTCAGCAAGCGCATCATTCTAAACAGTCGGACCGGCTTTTCTTCCTCCCAAGCGCGGTTCAGATCGGGGCGGTCGCCAATGGCCGCCCTTTTTGTTGGCCTCCGTTTTATCGCCAACACCGGCTTGCCATGATCCCCGGCATTTGCGATGCCACGTCTTTCCACGCATGACCGGGAGGACGGCGATGACAGCCATACCAGAGAAGACCGCCATCGTTACCGGCGCCGGCACCGGCATCGGCAAGAGCGTCGCCACGGCGCTGCTCCAGGCGGGCTGGAACACCGTGTTCTGCGGCCGCCGCAAGACGCTGCTGGAAGAGGCGATCGCCGACGCGGGCAAGACGCAGGCCAAGGCATTGGCCGTCGCCTGCGACATCAGCAAGGCGGAGGAAGTCGACGACATGTTCGAGACCGTGCTCGAGGCCTTCGGCCGTGTCGACCTGCTCTTCAACAATGCCGGCATGGGTTACAAGTCGACGCTGATCGACGAGATCCCGGTCGAGGTCTGGAACGATGTCGTCGGCGTCAACCTCACCGGCTCGTTCCTGTGCGCCCGCGCGGCCTTCGGCGCCATGCGAAGGCAGAAGCCGATGGGTGGCCGCATCATCAACAACGGCTCGGTGTCGGCCTATGCACCGCGCCCCGGCTCAGCGCCCTACACGGCGACCAAGCACGCGATCACCGGGCTCACCAAGACGCTGGCGCTCGATGGCCGGCCCTTCGACATCGCCTGCGGCCAGATCGACATCGGCAACGCGCTGACCGAGATGGCGCAGCCGATGACGGTCGGCGTGCCGCAGGCCAACGGCTCGATCGCCGCCGAGGCGGTGATGGACGTGCAGCGCGTCGCCGACGCGGTGCTGCATATGGCGAGCCTGCCGCTCGACGCCAACGTGCTGTTCATGACCGTGATGGCGACGAAGATGCCGTTTGTCGGGCGCGGGTGAGCGCCTGACGGATCACTTCTTCAGAAACGCCTCGATCCGCTCCAGCGCGCGCAGGATGTTCTCCTCGGAATTGGCATAGGAAAGGCGGATATAACCTTCGCCGAGCACGCCGAAGTCGGGGCCGCCGATGAGCGCCACGCCGACATCCTCGAGCAGCGCCGAGGCAAGCTTCTTCGCCTTCCAGCCGGTCTTCGAGACGTTGGGGAACGCGTAGAAGGCGCCCTTCGGCGTGACGCAGGAAATGCCGGGGAGCGCATTCAGCCCTTCGACCACGATCTTCCTGCGGTTGTCGAAAGCGCGCATCATTTTCTCGACATCGTCCTGCGGGCCGTCAATCGCCGCGATGCCGGCGAACTGGCTCGGCGCGTTGACGCAGGACCAGCAATTGACGGCCAACTTGCGCACCTTGTCATAGAGATGCGCGCCCTTGTCGCCGTTTGGCCAGATCGACCAGCCCATGCGCCAGCCGGTCATCGCCCAGGTCTTCGACCAGCCGTTGAGCACGATCAGCCTGTCGCGGATTTCGGGGAAGTTGAGCAGCGAGCAGTGGGTCTCGCCGTCATAGGTCATGACGTCGTAGATCTCGTCCGACATGACGGCGACCTCGGGGTGCTTCTCCAGGCCCTTGACCAGCTTCTCGATCTCGGCGCGAGGCGTCACGCCACCGGTCGGATTGGCGGGCGAGTTGAGGATGAGCAGCCTCGTCCTGGGCGTGATCAGCGCCAGCGTCTCGTCGGCCGAGAAGGCAAAGCCGTTCTCCTCGCGGATCGGCACAGGCACCGGCGTGGCGCCGGTGAACTCGATCATCGAGCGATAGATCGGAAAGCCGGGATCGGGGTAGAGGATCTCGGTGCCGGCCTCGCCGAACATCAGGATCGCGGCGAACATGGTCGGCTTGCCGCCGGGCAGGATCATCACATTCTCGGGCGACACCTCGACGCCGGTGGTGGTCAGCGTGCGGCGCACGACCGCCTCGCGGGTGGCCAAGAGGCCGTTTGCCGGCGTGTAACCGTGGTGGCCGTCGCGCAGCGCCTTGATCGCCGCCTCGACAATGTGCTGCGGCGTCTTGAAGTCGGGCTGGCCGATGCCGAGGTTGATGATGTCGCGGCCCTGATGGGCTAGCGCGGTGGCCCTGGCCAGCACCGCGAAGGCGTTTTCCTCGCCGAGACGGTCGAAGGCCGCGATGGTGTGGAGCATTTTTCCCGTCCCTGTGGTTCTTTCTGTGAGCGAGCGTTTTTGTGACCGTCCGTTGGAAAAAGTCAACGGATTGGAGTGGCCGGTGTCGGAAGATCTGAAGAATTGGCAGCCGCGCCCGCGGCCGGAACGCAAGGCGATCGAGGGACGCACCGTCAGGCTCGAGCCGCTGAGCGCGGCAAAGCATGGCGACGGCCTCTACGAGGCCTCCTCGGTTTCCGATGCCGACGGACGTTTCGCCTGGCTGCCCGACTACCCGCCGGAAACCCGCGCCGCCTTTCAGCCTTGGCTCGACAAGGCGGAAGCGAGCGAGGATCCGCTGTTCTTCACCGTTATCGACAAGGCAAGCGGCAAGATCGCCGGACGGCAGACGCTGATGCGCATCGACGCCAACAATGGCGTCGGCGAAATCGGCAACATCTATTGGGGTCCGCTGGTCTCGCGTAAGCCGGCTGCGACCGAGGCGCAGTTCCTGTTCGCGAAATATCTTTTCGACGATCTCGGCTACCGCCGTTACGAGTGGAAATGCAACAACCGCAACGAACCCTCGAAGCGCGCCGCCGAGCGTTTCGGCTTCAAGTTCGAAGGCATCTTTCGCCAGCACCTTGTGGTCAAGGGTGAAAACCGCGATACGGCGTGGTATTCGATCATCGACAAGGAATGGCCGGCCTTGCGCAAAGCCTATGAAGGCTGGCTCGATCCGGCGAATTTCGACAGTGAAGGCGGCCAGAAGCGGCGGCTTGAGGATTTTCGCGCCGATTTCGGCGCATAGACCACGATTTCCGGAAGCGGGAAACCGCTTGCCGGGCAAGGTCAGACAGGAGTTCGGCAATGGCGCATGACCACGCTTCGCACGTTCATGGCCCGGCCGGTCACAGCCATGGCCCCGGACATGTGCATGGCTCGACCGACAAGAAGCGGGTGCTGATCGCGGCCTGCCTGACTGGCGGCTTCATGGTCGCCGAGGCGCTTGGCGGTCTGCTCACCGGTTCGCTGGCGCTGCTCGCGGATGCTGGCCATATGCTCGCCGATTCGATCGCGCTCGGCCTTGCCTGGTATGCCTTCCACCTGACGGGGCGTCCGGCCACCGGCCGGCTCACCTATGGCTTCGCGCGCGTGAAGACGCTGGTCGCCTACACCAACGGCATCGCCATCTTCGCCATCGCGCTCTGGATCGTCTACGAGGCTTGGGGGCGGCTGACGAACCCGGCGCCGGTGCTCGGCGGGCCGATGCTGCTGGTGGCGGTGGCAGGTCTCCTGGTCAATGTGGCCTCCTTCTTCGTGCTGCATGGCGGAGACCGCGAGAGCCTGAACATGCGCGGCGCCATCCTGCATGTACTGGGCGACCTGCTGGGTTCCGCGGCGGCGATCGCCGCCGCCATCATCATCGTGGCGACGGGGTGGACGCCGATCGATCCGATCCTCTCCGTCCTGGTGTCGCTGCTGATCCTGTCGACGGCATGGTCGCTGATGCGCGAGGCGGCCCATGTCCTGCTCGAAGGCGTGCCGGCAAGCCTCGACCGCGACCTGATCGCCAAGGACATCGAAGGCGCGGTCAAGGGCGTGCGCGAGGTGCATCACATGCATGTATGGTCGCTCGACGGGACGTCGAACATGGCGACGCTGCATGCCTGCCTAAACGACGGTGTCGATGCGCATATCGCGGTGAGCGCCATCAAAAAGCGGCTTGCGGTCAAGCACGGCATCGACCATGCCACGGTCGAGCCCGAGTTCGGACAATGCGCCGACAGCCATGATGAGCATGACCATCACCACGATCTCGACCATGCGAATGGCGCGCCCGCCGACCGCCGGCATTATCACTGATCCCGCCGTGACGATGAAACCGAACAGCCTCGAAACGAGGACCGCCCGCTGATGGACCGCGAGACAAAGAACGCGGCGATCGCCGCGGCGGTGATATTGCTGCTGTTCGGCCTCGCCGCCTATTTCCTGCCGGCCATCATGCTGGCCGCGGGCAAGGTGTCGACGGTGCTGGCGGCCGTCATCGCCGCGGTCTTCATGGTCGGGCTGTTCGTCGTCCTGTGGCTGCGCGGACGCAGCCAACGCAAGAAAGGTCTCTGAAGATGAGAATACTTATCACGGGCGCGGCCGGCATGGTTGGCCGCAAGCTCATAGCGCGGCTCGCCAGGGACGGCGCCTTGCGCGGCCGCAAAATTACGGCGCTGGACCTGCATGACATCGTGGCGCCGCAGGCGCCTGCGCTCGCGGGTGTCGATGTCTCGACCCACACCGGCGATCTATCCGCGCCCGGCGCCATGGCAGCCCTCGTGGCTCCGCGCCCGGATGTGATCTTCCATCTGGCGGGCATCGTCTCGGGCGAGGCGGAAGCCAATTTCGATCTGGGCTACAGGGTCAATCTCGACGGTACGCGCGCGCTGTTCGACGCGGTGCGCCTGGCGGCCTTTGCGCCGCGCCTCGTCTTCACTTCGTCGATCGCCGTGTTCGGCGCGCCGTTCCCGGACGTCATTCCGGACGAATTCCATCCGACGCCGCTCACCTCATACGGCACGCAGAAGCAGATGAGCGAAGCGCTGCTTGCCGACTATACGCGGCGCGGCTTCTTCGACGGCATCGGCATCCGGCTGCCGACGATCTGCGTGCGCCCCGGCAAGCCGAACAAGGCGGCGTCGAGCTTCTTCTCCGGCATCATCCGCGAGCCGCTTGCCGGGCAGGAGGCGATCCTGCCGGTGCCGCGCTCGGTGCTGCACACACATGCCAGCCCGCGCTCGGCGGTAAATTTCCTCATCCACGCGGCCGAAATCGACGGCGACAAGGTCGGTCCGCGCCGCAACCTCACAATGCCGGGCGTCGCCGTCACCGTCGGTGAACAGATCGAGGCGCTGGAGCGCATTGCCGGCGCCGAGGTCGCGAAGCGGATCCGCGAGCAGCCCGACGAGACGATCTGGGCGATCGTCAAGGGCTGGCCGACGCGCTTCGAGGCGAGGCGGGCGAGGGACCTCGGCTTCGCCGCTGAGAAGAGCTTTGACGAGATCATCCGCGCGCATATCGAGGATGAGCTTGGTGGGAAGATCGCCTGACAGGGTTCAGGCGCCGCCCGACAGGCTGGCCGACAGAAGCAGCAGTCCGACCAGGAAGATGAAGGCGGCGCCGCCGATCTCGACGATCGAATGGATGCGGTTGCCGATGCGTCCGTCGCCGGCGAAATAGACGGCCCAGTTCTTGGCTGTCACGGCGATCGTCGCCAGCGCCGAGACGGTGATCGCGGTACCGATCGACATCGCCAGCACCGACAGCAGCCCGCCCACCCATAGTCCATTGAGCAGCGCGAAGCTCAGCACGATCAGCGCGCCGGAGCAGGGGCGGATGCCGACGGCGGCCACCGCCGACCAGGCGGTCTTCCAGTCGAAGCGGTCACCCGAAAGCATCGCCGGGTCCGGCGCATGCGAATGGCCGCAGGTCTCACAGACTTCGCCGGGGCTATGGTCGTGGTGGTCATGACCGTGCGCGGCGCGATGGTGGTGATCATGCGCGCCATGATCGTGGCCATGCGCGTGCGAATGGTTATGATGATCGTGATCGTCATGCGCGTGCAGGGCATGGGAATGCGCGGCGTGCGCATGCGCATGGGCATGCGCGTGGCCTGCATGGGAATGCCCGCCATGCGAATGGCCGGCATGGGCGGCCGACAGGCTGTAAGCAGGCGTCCTGCCGAACAGGCGCAGGACCGACGGGCCGAGCTTGCGCCACAAAAGCCAGGCGCCGAACAGCGTCACCAGCACATAGCTCGAGATTTCGAGGAACCAGGCCGCGTCGGTCATCGAGATGGCGGTGCCGCGCAGCGCGAAATAGGCAAGCATCATGACGACAACCGCCGTCAGGCCCTGCAGCAGCGCCGAGACGAAGGAAAGCATGATGCCGCGCCTCAGCGCCACTTCGTTGGCGACCATGTAGGACGAGATCACCGCCTTGCCGTGGCCGGGGCCGGCGGCGTGGAAGATGCCGTAGGCGAAGGACAGCGCAATCAAAAGCCAGAGCTTGCTGCCGTCCTGGCGCATCGCCTTCATGGCGGCGGCCAGCGAATGATAGAATTCCTGCTGCCGGAGATTGATCCACATCAGGATATGGGCGAACGGACCCGTGGTGGTCGGCGCCATGCCGTCATTGGTGCCGATGCCGAGCGAGCTTTGCGCATGCGCTACGACAGGCCAATGGGCGATCACCAGAGTGGCGGCCAGCAGGCCGAGAGCTAAGCGGATATTCGTGGGGTGCCCGACGAATATCCGCTTAGATTCCCTTGTCTGTCGCGGGTTCGGATCGCAAAATCGTGGGACACTTTTGCGGAACCTGCTTGCGCGCAGCGACGGTTTCATCACCAAATTATCCTTCCGGCGGGCAGTTCAGCTCGAGCTTGGTGGCGAAGATCTTGCTCATGTCGGTGCCTGTCGGATCGTTGAAGAATGCGTCCGTCAGGGTTTTCTGGTTTTCCTTGATCGCCTCGTCCGGATCGGGCCGGATGACCTTCTTGGTGCAGGTCGAGGGCAAGCCTTCGACGGTGAGGTTGGCGTCGTCGGTAAAGTCGATCGCGGTGTAGAAGGTCGGATCGTAGACCCCGATGTCGATCTTGCCAGTGAGCTTGATCGGCGTCTTCGGCTGCGACTCGAACAGGATGATCAGCTGGTCGTTGTCGAAATTCGCCATCAGATGCGGCGGCGGCACCATGGGCACGTCCTTGCCGTCCTGGGTGACGAGCTGGAAATAGTTGAACTCGGCCAGCGAGGAATGGACGGTGTCGGCCACTTCCTTGAGCTCTTTGTCGTCAAGTTTCAGATCGGAGTTCTTGTCGAACTCCATCATCACTGTACTCGAAAACAGGTCGTCGAAGCGCCAAAGGTGGCGCAGCGCCGTCACACTTTGGTGATCCTGGCTGAGGATGACGTCGAGCCGGGCTTCGGCGAAGACATGTGGATGGACTTCAGCCTGCTCGACCGAGGCCAATGTGGCCGCAAGGGCCGAAGCCAGCATGGTTGCTTGCCGTTTCAGATGCATTCCGTGCCGCGATTCCATTGACTTAGAGCGGTTCTGCGTTCCACGCTGACCCGCTCCAACTATTTGTTTTGCGCAATTCCGGACGGAAAACCGCTACGCACTTTTCCTGGAATTGCTCTCGGGAGCGAGCCCGAGGGTTGACATAAAGCGGGCGAAATTGGGACGCCCGCCTCAGCTTCATCTTGATGCGCGCCGCTGCATGGGGACGGATGGCGCATCAGGCGGTGTCGCGTGTCCTGAACCAGTGCACCAGGAAGTCGACGAAGACGCGAACCTTGGCCGGCAGATAACGCCGGTGCGGATAGACGGCGAAGATGCCGGTGCCCGACAGGATGCGGTCGTCGAGCGCGGTGACCAGCCTGCCGGATGCGACATCGGGGGCGGCGATGAAATCCGGCAGCATGGCAAAGCCTAGGCCGGAAAGCGCGGCCGCTCTAGCCACGATCGGGCTGTTGACCTCGATCGGACCCGAAACGGCGACGCTGATGGAGTCCTCGCCCTCACCCTTGAAGCGCCAGTTGGACAGCGAGCGGCCGTTGGTGTCAACGATGCAGGGCATATTGGCGAGGTCCTGCGGCCGCGTCGGCGCGCCATGCTTGGCGATCAGCTCCGGCGAAGCGCAAAGCCTGACCGAAAACGGCGCCAGCCGCCTGGCGATCAGCGAGGAGTTCTCCAGCCGCGAGATGCGCACGGCAAGGTCGAAGCCTTCCTCGACCAGGTCGACGAAGCGGTCGTCGAGATGGATGTCGAGCACGATGTCGGGATGCTGCCTGGTGAAGTCGACCAGCGATTGGCCGATCGGCGCATCGGCGAAGGTGCGGGCGGCCGACAGCTTGATCCTGCCGCGGACGTCGCCGGAAGACTGGCGCACAGCCTCGGCGAGGCTGTCGACCTCGCGCACGATCTCGGAGGCGCGCTGATAATAGGTGTGGCCGGCTTCGGTCAGCGAGAACTGGCGTGTGGTGCGGTTCAAGAGCAGCGCGCCGAGCTCGTCCTCCAATTCGCGCACATATTTCGACAAGAGCGCCTTGGAGCGGCCGATCTTGCGCGCCGCGGCCGAAAAGCCTTCCGCCTCGACCACGTCGATGAAGGCGCGCATACGGGTCAATGTATCCATGGTCAGGCCTTTCGTGCCGCGTCGAGAATCCTGCGGCCGAGCCGTATCAGGGCAACGTCGCTGCCGGAAGGGCCGAGCAGCGAAAGGCCGAAGGGCGCGCCCTCGACGGAGCCGATCGGCAAGGTGATCTGCGGAAAGCCCGAAAGGCCGGAAAGGCACAGGAGATGCAGCGCCCTTTCGCGATAGGCCTGGAACTGTTCCGGCGTGCTGACGGCAAGCGGTGCCGCGCCGGGAACGGTCGGCAGCACCAGAAAGCCGTTGTTGCCGAGCAGCGCCCCAAGCTCGGCCCGGAACGCTAGGCGGCGCGCGGCTTCGGTGGCCGCAGTCGTGGCGTCGATGGTGCGGCCGAAGCCGAAACGCTCCTCGACGCCTGGGCTGAGGCGGCCGCCGGCCGAGATCCAGGGGCCATGCTCGCGCCAGGCCTCGAAGGCCTGCAAGCGACGAAAGCACCAGTAAAGCTCGTCGGGGAACGACGCGAAGGCGTATTCGGTCTCCACCGGCTGGCCGATGACGCGGGCTGCGAGCGCCTTCATGCGCGCATATTCGGCGGCTTCCGCCGGACCCGTGACAAAGGCGTCCAGCCAACGAATCGATAGCGGACGGTTGAGCGGGTGCTGGTGCGGGTCGCGGCCGAGCAGCAGCTTGCCGACCGCCTCATAGGTCTCGATGTCATCGGCGAACCAGCCGAAAGTGTCGAAGCTCGATGCCAGCTTCATCGCGCCGTCGAGCGAGATGCGGCCATGGGTGGTGCGCAGTCCGATCAGGCCGCAGAAGCTTGCCGGCGCGCGGATCGAGCCGCCGGTATCCGAGCCCGTGGCGATGTTCGCCAGCCCGCCGGCGACCGCGGCGGCCGAGCCCGAGGACGAGCCGCCGGTGACGCGGTCGGGGGCGGCGGGATTGACCGGGAAGGGGAAATTCGCGTTCTGGCCGAACAGCGAGAAGGCCAATTCGTCGGTCTGGGTCTTGCCGACGAATCGCGCGCCGGCATCGAGGATCGTCTGCACCGCGTGCGCCGTGCGCGAGGCGGCATGCCCCTCCTCGTATTTTTGCGGGTTGCCGCAGCCGGTGCGGTAGCCGGCGACGTCATAGATGTCCTTGACGGCCAGGCGCAGGCCGGCGAGCGGGCCCAATTCCGCATTTGCCACAGGCATTTGGCGCAGATCGAGGAAGGCGTTGAGCGGTCCTTGAGTTCCTGGCATCGTTCGATTTCCGGATACGGTGCGACCAACATTGTTCGATGCCGGAAATTTTACAACCGGGGCTTACGATTTTTATTGATTGTGAAAGCCTTCGCTCTTATATCGCGCTTGCCCAAAGTCGCACGTGCCTGTGGGTGTCCGCCGATCCTCGAATGGTGAGGGCAATCGGTAAGGTAACTGGAGCCAACCCCTCCAGTCGGTCAGTGGCCAACCACAAGACCGAGGACACCTTGAAGCAACGACGGTGCGGGCCTTTCTGGTTCTCTTCCGGTCGTCCAAAGACCGGGGTTACTAAAGAGGCACACCTTCATTGCCGGCAGTGCGGACGGGGTCTCCCATCCAAGCCAAGGCAGACAAAGCGAACCGAGGCCGGGCAAGGCCAAGGTTCACCGCCGCGAGACGGCATTTCATGGTTCCGGGGTCTCCACCGGCTGGTTCCATGGATTTGACGTCCCGCCTTTGTCCACCGCGAGTTCGCGAGGCTGAGCGCCCGCGTTCCGCAGCCTTTGTGCGCGCCGAAAGGCGCCAATGGAGAGACCTCGATGGCCACTCAGCGCATCCTTGATTTCCTCGCCACCCGACGTCCGAACGGCCCTTGCCTCGTCGTCGACCTCGATGTCGTGCGCGACAATTTCCGCGCCTTCGAGAAGGCGCTGCCTGATTCCAAGATCTATTATGCGGTGAAAGCAAACCCGGCGCCGGAAATCCTGCGCCTCCTTGCTGCGATGGGGTCGTCCTTCGACACCGCATCGGTTGCCGAGGTTGAGATGGCGATGGACGCCGGCGCGCCGGCCGATCGCATTTCCTTCGGCAACACCATCAAGAAGGAGCGTGACATCGCACGCGCCTACCAGCTCGGCATTCGCCTTTACGCGGTGGACTGCGTCGAGGAGGTCGAGAAGATCGCCCATGTCGCTCCCGGCTCGCGCGTGTTCTGCCGCGTGCTGACCGACGGAGAAGGCGCCGAGTGGCCGCTGTCGCGCAAGTTCGGCTGCGTGCCCAAGATGGCCGTCGACGTGCTGCGCCATGCCAAGGGACTCGGCCTCGAAGCCTATGGCGTGTCGTTCCATGTCGGCTCGCAGCAGACCGATCTTTCGGCCTGGGACCGTGCTCTGGGCGACGCCAAGAAGGTGTTCGCGACGCTCGCCGAGGAAGGCATCGTGCTCAAGATGGTCAATATGGGCGGCGGCTTCCCGACCCGTTACCTGAAGGACGTGCCGGCGGCGCAGGCCTACGGCCAGGCGATCTTCTCGGCGCTGCGCAAGCATTTCGGCAACGCGCTGCCCGAGACGATCATCGAGCCGGGCCGCGGCATGGTTGGCAATGCCGGCGTCATCAAGTCGGAAGTCGTGCTGATCTCGAAGAAGGCCGACAACGACAATGTGCGCTGGGTGTTCCTCGACATCGGCAAGTTCGGCGGTCTCGCCGAGACGATGGACGAGGCGATCCGCTACCCGATCGTCACCCGCCATGACGGCTCGGAAACCGCGCCTTGCGTGCTTGCCGGCCCGACCTGCGATTCGGCTGACGTGATGTACGAGAAGACGCCTTATCCGCTGCCCTTGTCGCTGACCATCGGCGACGAAGTGCTGATCGAAGGCACCGGAGCCTACACGACCACCTACTCGGCGGTCGCCTTCAACGGTTTCGAGCCTCTCCGATCCTACGTGATCTGAGCAGTTCGCAAGAACCGCTCGGATCAACCGGCGCGGGCGCCTGTCGCCCGCCCGGGCTCGCTTGTGGAACAGATCTCCGCTCGTGAAGGATCGCGGATATGGAATACCTGACCAAATCGGCCCTTGCGGCCACCGAAATTGCCCCCTCGTCCGGACCGTCGGCTGAGCTTTTCTCCGCGGGGGAGAAGAGCCCGATTGCGGCGGTGCTTCGTGGTGCATTTTCTGACGGCGAACCGGTTTCCACTTCGCCTGAAAATGCGCTGGCGCCCTCCCTTGCCCACCGGGCACAGGCTGGCTCGCGCGACGCGCCGGACGAGGGGGCCGCCCAAGCGCCGGCCTTGGTCATCGTCGGCGAAGGTGCGGGCGACATCGCAGCGCGCGAAGCGCTGCTCGACCGCGCCATGGGGCCGAAGCGCAAGAAGAAATCGTCCGAGAAGCTGCGGCGCGGCCGCCGGCCTTCGGAAGGCTTGGCCTTCGTCGCCCGCGATGCCTCGGGTGCGGTCGTCGGCACGGTGCGGCTTTGGGATGTCAGGCTGGGCGAGGGCGGTCCGGGGGCGCTTCTGCTCGGCCCGCTCGCGGTCGAGCCGGGCTTGAAGAGCGGCGGCATCGGCTCTGCGCTGATGCGGCATGCCATTGCCGAAGCCGCGCGGCTCGGCCATGGCGCGATCCTGCTCGTCGGCGATGCGCCCTACTATGGACGGTTCGGCTTCTCGGCCGACCGCACCGGGGCGCTTGCCATGCCCGGCCCCTATGAGCGGCATCGGCTTCTGGCGAGGGAGCTGAAGGAAGGCGCGCTGGACGGCGCCAAAGGCACGATCAAGGCCGCCGGCCGCAAGATCAAAGGGCAGGCGCCGGGCTTCGCGGCGTGAAGCCTTTGTTTTCGCGCCATTCTGGACGAAAAACCGCTGCGCACTTTTCCTGGAGTTGCTCCAGGCTCGACAAAAGCAAGAACGCCACCCATCGGGCGGCGTTTTTGCTTTGCGAAGGATCAGCCGAGCAGCTGGCTGAGCGCCATTGCGACCGTCATGTCGCCCTCGACCTTGAGCTTGCCGGCCATGAAGGCCATGGTCGGGTTGAGGTCGCCCGCGATCAGCGAATCCAGATCGTCGAGCGAGAGCTTGACGGTGCAGTCGGTCGGCGCGTCGGTGGTCGAGACGGTCGCGCCGTCGATGACGATGACGCCGTCGCTGCCGGTGTCGAACTTGACCGAATGTTCGAAGCCCGCGCTTGCCACGCGCGACCTGATCTTGTCGGCAATCTCCTGAACGCCCATGGCGGTTCTCCTCGTTGGTTGCATTGACGCGCACCGGCTCGTCGAGCCGCTGGGCGAGGTCGGCGCGCCGCGCCCAAGCGGTCGCCTTTCACCGGCGCATATAGCTTCGAGTTGACGTAAACGTCAACGCGGTCACCATGCGTCATGTCGCATCACGGGCAAGCAGGCAGCCGCGGCTAGTCCTAGAGGGAGGGCGATCAGTGTTCAGCCTGGAAGGGCCTGGTCATCGCCGCCGCCGTTTCGCCGGCATTCTTGCGGCGGCGAAGCGCGTTGTCGCGGATGTCGTCCTTGGAGAGGAAAGTGACCTGATCGATCAGCACCTCGTGCACCAGCTCGACGCCGACACGGGTGTTGATGGTGTCGCGGATCGACTTGCGGAAAGCGTCGAGATCAATCGATTCCTTCTTGGTGAAATCGATCTGCGGGTTGGAATAGAGATAGGAATAGACCTGATCGGTCATCAGCGCCTGCGCCGGGACCGACAGTTTCTTTATCTGTTCCGGCTCCACCGTGTAGACGAGCTTGGTGAGGAAGTAGCCGTCGATCGAGCCGTCGCGCAGCAGCGGCACCGAGATCATGTCGGTCTTGACGTAATCGAGGCCTCCCAGCATCGGCTTCGGCGGTTCGGCCGCGCCGCGCTGGCCAGCCGCCTGGAAGGAATAGAAGACCGCGCCGAGCGTCACGGCGCAGATCCACAGCGCGGCGGCGATGAATTTTATCATGTTTTATTGGCTTCGAGCATGATCTTGTCCGAAAACCGGCTTCCACTTTTCGGGATCATGCTCGGGCCATGCCGAACTCGCCGGCCGAATAGGTGCCGTCGGTATCGGCGCGCTGGATGGCGTTCCTCAGAAGCGTGGCGACCTCGTTGACGGCGTTGAGATGGGCAAGGATCGCCGCCTCGTTCTTCGCCAGCTTCTGACGCAGCCGCAGCAGACCTTCTTTATGCTGTTCAAGGAATTCGATCTCGTTAGCGCCCTTCAAGGCGCGGTTGAGCTCGTACAGATACCGGCTCTTGCGCGCGTTCGAGGCCTTGAGGTCGTAGGCCGTTCCGCTGCGGATACCAGCGGTCTCCTCGTCCACGACTTCCTCGATGCGGCCGATGATGGCGGCGAGGTTGCCGGGTCGAGCGGCGGCGGGCGTCTCCATTGCGTTGGTGCGCGCGGGAAGGTTGGAAAGGTCCGTTTGGTCGGCCATGTAGGTCCCTAGATCTTGATGTCCGTTTTTATGGTCGTTTCGTCACCGGTCATCGACCGTGCGGCTTTGCGCTCAAGCTCCTCGATCATCGAGGTCGAAAGCCTGGTCTGCTGGTCGATCTCTGCCTTCTGCGGTCCGCCGGCAACCGGGCCGACAGGCACCTTGTGCTTGCCGTCGAGATAGTGGTCGGCAAGCATCGATCGGGCGATGCCGATGCCGCCATGCGCTGCCATGACATCGGCCACCTTTTCGGCGAGCTGCGACTTCCACATGTCGCCGGCCAGGCCCTTGCCGTAAACGCCCTCGGTGTCCTTGGGCATCATGTTCTGGATGAAGGTCGTCAGCACCATCGCCTCGAAGCGCTGGAACTTCTTCGCCGGATTGGCGGCTTCCGCCTTGTCGGCCGCGGCGCGCGAGAGCACGGAACCGGCATCGACCGTCGCGGATGGATCGAGAGCGAACGGTGCCGGGGCGCCATTCGCCCGTCTGGCGAGCGCCGCGCGCGCAGCCTCGACATCGCCCGGCTCCGCTGCGCGGGCAACGTCCATGACGATGTCGCTGGGTGGGGAAATGGCCAAGAAAGTCTGCCCTTTGCCGGTTTTTGACAGCCGCACAATGACTGAACAAGCTTGTGGCAGGCTTGCGAAGGTTAGCCGTCGGAAATTCGCTTTTGCATGATCAGGTCGAGCCGCTCGCGGTCGGAACGCTCGCGCTCGTCGCGGCGGCGCACATCCTTGTAGGCGCGCTCGACCATGTTGGTGCGGGCCGTGGCGGTGGCGATCAGAGACGCTTCCTGGCGCGCGTTCTCCAGGTTCTGTTTCTGCCGGCCGAGCGCGTCGGTGATGCGGCGATGGTAGAGCGCGGGGAAGAGGCCGGCCAGCGAACTGTCGTCCTCGAAGCGCTCGACAAGGTCCCTGGCCTCCGCTTCCGCCTTGACGGCGGCGGCGAGGAAGGCTGCATGGCGGGTCTCGTGCAGCGCCTTCAACTGCTCCTGCACCTTGACCAGTTTCTTCAGGCGGTCCTTGCGCGTGGTCATGGCTATCTCGCCAGCGTGAGATCGACGAAGCCGTCGACGAACAGCGACAGCAGCGTGCCGACGGCGAAATAGAAGATGATCATGCCTCCGGCGATGACGAAGGGCAGCGAGATGAAATAGACCGGGATCTGCGGCGTCAGCTTGTTGACGAAGCCGATCGTCAGATTGACCAGGATGGCATAGGCGACGAAAGGGCTGCCCAGCCGAATGACCAGGAAGAAGGCGTCCGAGACCGTGTCGGTGACGTCGACGAGGGCGGCCTGCGGGTTGAAGAACACATTGACCGGAGCGACCTGGTAGGAGGCGACGAGCGCCTTGACGATCTCGTGGTCGAAGTCGAAGACGAAGAGCAGAAGCAGCGCCGAAAACGAGATGATGGCGGCAAGGGCTGCCTGCGGTTCCGGCTCCTCGATCGCCGGCCCGCCCGAGCCGCCATAGCCGATCAGCATGGCGATGGCCGAGCCCATGAAGCGGAGCGCTTCCATATAGAGCCTGGTCATGGCGCCGATCAGGCCGCCGACCAGCAGCTCCGAGACGATCATCGGCGCGAGCACCTGCGGTCGCGGATCGACGAAGGGGTAGATGCGGTCCCACAGGAAGGCGAGCAGGCCGCCGGTCGCCGCCACCGAGACGAACAGCCGGATCTGGATCGGCACGCGGGCGCTGGACAGGCCCGGCATCAGCATGAAGCAGGCGCCGATGCGGCAGAAGGCGAGGAAGGCGGCGATGACGACGCCTTGCGAGAGCGCGTTCACGAGATCGTCCCGAGCACCTTGATCTCGACACCCTTGGCGATTTCGACATGGCTCAGCACCGGCAGCGTCGTGAACAGCCGCTCGATGATCATGCGCACATAGGGCCGTGCGTCGGGCGCGGTGACGAGCACGAAGCGCTCGCCGGCCTCGAGATGCTTGCGGATCGCCTTGGTGGCGTCCTGGCCGAATTCCTCGAGCTGGCGCGGATCGATGTCGAACTCGCGCACCTCGCCCTTGGCGTCGCGCTTGAGGCTCTGGTGGAAGGCGAGGTCCCAGCGGTTGCCGAGGCGCAGCACCTTGAGCATGCCGCCTTCGGAGAGGTCGCCGCAGATCTGTTGCGCCATGCGGATGCGCACATGCTCGACGATCTGCTCGGTGCGGCGCACATGCGGCGCGATCTCGGCGATCGCCTCGATGATCAGATGCAGGTTGCGGATCGAGACGCGCTCGGCGAGCAGCAGCTTCAGCACGGCCTGCAGGCCGGGATAGGAGATGTGCGAGGTGCAGATCTCGTCGGCAAGCTTGCGGTATTCGGGATCGAGCCGTTCGAGCAGCGCCTTCATGTCCTTGTAGGAGAGAAGCTGCGGCAGGTTGTTGCGGATGACCTCGGAAAGATGCGTGAGCAGGACCGACATATTGTCGGCGAAGGTGAAGTTCTCGCGTTTCAGGTCCTCGGCGAAAGTTTCGAGCACCGAATAGGCGCGCATGCCGAAGGCCGGCTCGCGGATCTCCTCGCCGGGAATTTCCGGCACGCCGCGCGTACCGAGCAGCACCATGATCTCGCCGACGCGCATCTGGTATTCGGCGACGACCGTGCCGTGCACCTTGATCTGATAGCTCTTCGGCGGGATAGCGAAGTCGTCGACGACGCGCACTTCCGGCACCACGAAACCGTATTGCTGGGCGAATTTCTTGCGCATCTTCGACATGCGGAACACCAGCTCCTGATGCGCCACCATCAGCCTGGTCGAAAGCTGCTTGCCGATCAGAAGCTCGATCTCGGCGGTGACCAGCGAGGCCTTGACCGAGTTCTTCTCCTCCTCGACCTTGCTCGCCTTCTCCTGCGTCTTCAAGGCTTCCGCGGCGGCGCGCTCGCGGCTTTGGCGCAGCGGAATGATATAGCCCAGGCCGGCCATGCCGCCGGCGAGCGCGAAGAAGGGGAACAGCGGCAGGCCGGGCATCAGGCCGAGGATGATGAGCAGCGAGGCCGCGACATAGAGTGCGCGCGGATGCGCGCCGAGCTGCCCGAACACTGCCTGGTTGGCCGAGCCGCGCGTGCCGCCCTTGGACACCAGCATGCCGGCGGCGAGGGAGACGATGAGCGCCGGGATCTGGGTGACCAGACCGTCGCCGACCGACAGCTTGATGAAGACGTCGGCCGCCTGGCCAAGGCCCATGCCATGGCGCAGATAGCCGATGGCGATGCCGCCGACGATGTTGATGGCGGTGATGATGAGGCCGGCGATGGCATCGCCGCGCACGAATTTCGAGGCGCCGTCCATGGAGCCGAAGAAGGACGATTCTTCCTCCAGCTCGCGGCGGCGCAGCTGCGCCGTCTTCTCGTCGATCATGCCGGCGGAGAGGTCTGCGTCGATCGACATCTGCTTGCCGGGGATAGCGTCGAGGGTGAAGCGTGCGCCGACCTCGGCGATGCGGGTCGCGCCTTTGGTGATGACGATGAAGTTCACCACGATCAGGATCATGAAGACGATGAGACCGATGACGAAATCGCTCGACATCACCAGCTTGGAGAAGCCGGAGATGACATAGCCGGCGGCATGCGTGCCCTCATTGCCATGCGACAGGATCATGCGCGTGGTGGCGATGTTGAGCGAGAGGCGCAGCATCGTGGCGATCAGCAGCACGGTCGGGAAGGACGAGAAGTCGAGCGGCCGCTGGATCCACAGCGCCACCATCAGGATCAGCACCGAAAGCGCGATCGAGAAGGCGAGACCAATATCGATGAGGAAGGCGGGGATCGGCAGGAACAGCACCGCCAGGATGACGACGATGCCGAGGGCGAAGAAGACGTCGCGGCCGTTCTTCGCCACCAGGCCGGACGGGAGTGTTTCGCTGATCGCCATGTCGCCCCCAAATCAAGATCTGCCACCCACAGGGGCAGGCCCTCGACCGTATCCCTCCAAGCTTGCGCGAAGGTGGGAGAGCGGCTACGGGACCTGGCCACCGTCTTGCGAAAAGGAAGGCAGATGCTCCTGATCACCGGCACCGTTCGCGTGCCAGCCGACAGGCTCGAACAGGCCAAAGCCGGCTATGCAACGCATGATTCTGGCGAGCCGCGCCGAGCCGGGCTGCCTCGGCTATTCCTACGCGCAGGACGTGCTGGATGCCGGGCTCATCCATGTTTCGGAGGCCTGGAGCGACAGCGCCGCTCTCGAAGCGCATTTCAAGTCGGAACAATCCCTCAATGGCGCGCGAGCTGGGCGGAACTCGGCATCGGCGACCGCAAGCTCACGCGTTACGAAACGGATGGCGGCACGCCGACCTGAACGTCGGAACGCATTTACGCCTGTGCCGCGTCCGCTGTCGCGACGGCGACCAGCCAGCGCCGCACGGCGCGTTCCTCCTCGGCGGAAAGGCCGGCGGCCAGTTCGCCTTCGAGCCTGTAGACGCGTTCCCGGCATTTCTTCAGCAAAGCGCGGCCGCTGTCCGAAAGGTCGAGATGCTGGATGCGGCCGTGGACGGCATGTGGCCGACGGATAAGCGAGCCGGCCCTTTCCAGATTGCCGACGATCACGCTCACCGTCTGCGGCGTCAGCACGGCCAGCCGGGCCAGGTCGGCATTGGACAGGCCGGGATAGGCCGAGATCATGGTGAGGGCCGCGAACTGCGCCTGCGTGACGCCGAATTCATCCAGCGCCCGTTCCACCTTCAACCGGTAGGCACCGGCCGCCTGGCGTAACAGATAGCCGAGATAGCCTTGCTCGCCGCGCTTGCCCTCACCGGCGGACGGAATGGAGAGATTCCTCTTGCGCATAATATCAGAGCTCTTATATGTTGTTCGTACTCTGACATTATCGCAACGAGGAACGAAAGACGATGGGCCATCGTATTTTTCTTGCGGGCGGCTCGGGCGCGATCGGCCGCCGGTTGGTGCCGCAGCTGGCGGCGGCCGGTCATCAGGTGACGGCGACGACTCGCCGGGCGGCAAAAGCCGAAGATCTTCAAGCAATTGGCGCCGATCCCGTGGTGGTCGACGTGTTCGATGCAAATGCACTGCGCGCCGCGGTCGCAGCGGCTAGGCCGGAGATCGTCATCCACCAGCTTACGGATCTGCCGGCTGGGCTCGATCCATCGAAAATGGCTGAGGCAGCCATACGCAACGCCCGCATTCGCGATGAGGGAACGCGCAATCTCGTCGAGGCAGCCAAGGCGGCCAACGCCACGCGGCTGATCGCGCAGAGCATCGCCTGGGTCTATGCGCCGGGTGCTGAACCGCATGCCGAGACCGATCCGCTGGACAGCGGTGCGGAAGGCGGCCGCGCCGTCAGCGTCGGCGGCGTCATTGCGCTGGAGAAACATGTGCTCGGCGCCCCGCCGATCACCGGCATCGTGCTCCGCTACGGCCACCTCTACGGACCGGGCACCGGCGCGGAAAGCGCCGTGGAGCCCGCTGTCCATGTCGACGCCGCCGCTTACGCTGCGCTACTTGCCGTCGAGCGGGGCGCACAAGGCGCCTTCAATGTCGCGGAGCCGAACGGTCACATCACGACCGACAAAGCTGTCAGCGCGCTTGGCTGGCGGGCCGATTTCCGGCTGAACGCATGAGAGGGGGTGCTGTCATGGTCGAAGATGTTTCTTCCCGGGGCCTGACGCTGCTCGGCGTTGCCGCCATCACTGCCGGGCTGCTTGGCATGGCTGTAGTCCAGCACCACCGGGCATTCACCGCCGCAGGTGGAACGGACGTGCATATCCACATGATGGGGGCCGATGCCGGGGAAGGGGCGGCGGCGCGTCCGACCACCACGGTGAAGCCGCTTTCCTGCGAAAAGCTGCCGAATGTGCCTGGGCATTCGGTCACCACGGCGCTGGTCGAATTCCCGCCCAATGCCTACACGCCGCGCCACCGTCATCCGGGCTCCGTCACGGCCTTCGTCGTCAAGGGAGCGTTGCGCTCGCAGATGGAAGGCAGCCCGGCGGTGACCTACACTCAGGGCCAGACCTGGTTCGAAGCGCCGGGCGCGATCCACGCCTTCGCCGAGAACGCGAGCGCCACGGAGCCGGCGGAGCTGCTGGCGATCTTCGTCGCGGAAGATGATTGCGGCCCACTGACCATCCCCTTAGCTGATTAAATCTATCTCCTTGGTCGCGCGACAAGTCTTGCTTAAGCCTAATTCGCGCAACGCCAAAATCGCGCCACAAGCGGTCGGCATTGCGGTTGCCACGCATAGCCGCCGCGCGTATCAGGCACGGCAACTGTTTTTCCTTCGCATACCGGCGAGCCGTTCCGTTGCCTGCCAGAAACGACCCACAAGTCTACGCCCGCCGGCTTCGCGCGGTGCTGATCAGTTCGATTCCCGTGCTCGAGGCGCGCGGCATCGTAATCGTGCTGATGGCAGGCGTGGTCGGCGTGATCGCTGGTGGCCTAGTCACCGGCATGAGCGCACTGGTGCAAGGCATGCATTGGCTGCTGTTCGACGTGCAGCCGGGCGGCCGGCTTTCCGCGATGTTCTCGCTCGCCGATCCTACGCAGGCGATGTATCCGGCGATCGGCGGCTTATTGCTCGGCCTTTCTGTGATCTGGCTCAGAAAGCGCAAGTTCCGCACGCCGGTCGACCCGATCGAGGCCAACGCGCTCTATGGCGGGCGCATGTCGCTCACCGACACGTTCATCATCGTGGCGCAGACGATGATCTCCAGCGGCTTCGGCGCCTCGGTCGGCTTGGAAGCCGGCTACACGCAGATCGGCTCCGGCATTGCTTCTCGGCTTGCCCGTGCCTTCCATCTGCGCCGCAACGACGTGCGCGTTCTGGTCGGCTGCGGTGCCGCCGGTGCGATCGCGGCCGCCTTCGACGCGCCGCTGACCGGCGCCTTCTACGGTTTCGAGCTGGTCATCGGCATCTACTCCGTCGCCAACGTGGCGCCGGTGATGACCGCGGCAATCTCGGCCTCCCTGACGGCGGAAGTGTTCGGCGGCGTGCCATTTCCGCTGGAACTGTCGGGCTTGCCGAACTTGACCGCCAGCGAGTATGTGCCGTTCCTGCTTCTGGGGCTGCTCGGCGGAGCGGCCTCGATCGCCATCATGCATCTGGTGAGCATCGTCGAGCGCGTCTTCGTGCGGTTGTCGATCGACTCCTCGGTCAGGCCCTTCATCGGCGGCATCTTCGTCGGCCTGCTCGGATTGGTCACGCCGCAAGTGCTCTCCAGCGGGCACGGCGCGCTGCATCGCGAATTCGCCATGAACTACGCGCTGCCGGTGGTGGCGAGCGTCTTCGTGCTGAAGCTGGCGGCCTCCGCCATCTCGCTCGGCTCCGGCTTCCGCGGCGGCCTGTTCTTCGCCTCGCTTTTCCTTGGGGCTTTGCTCGGCAAGGTCTTTGCCGGGGTCATGGCGCTGACCACGCCGTCGACCGGCATCGACCCGGCGGTCGCCGCCGTCGTCGGCATGACCTCGCTTGCGGTCGGCGTCGTCGGCGGCCCGCTCACCATGACGTTCCTGGCGCTGGAATCGACCCGCGACCTGACGCTCACCGGCGTGGTACTCGCGGCCTCGATCATGTCGGCGATCCTGGTGCGCGAGACCTTCGGCTACTCCTTCTCGACCTGGCGCTTCCATCTGCGCGGCGAAACGATCCGCAGCGCGCATGACGTCGGCTGGATGCGCAGCCTCACCGTCGGTTCGATGATGCGCAAGGACGTTCGCACCATCCCTGCCTCGACCACGCTCGCCGAATTCCGCAAGGAGGTCCCGCTCGGCTCGAGACAGCGCGTCATCGCCGTCGAGCAGGCCGACCAATATGTCGGCATGCTTCTGGTAGCGGAACTGCATAGCGATCGCTCCGACGACGATACGCCGGTGAGCGCGCTGGCCCAATTCAAGGACGCCGTGCTGGTGCCTTCGATGAACGTCCAGACCGCGGCCGAGACCTTCCAGCGAACCGGGGCCGAAGAACTGGCGGTGGTCGAGGACTTCGACGAGCGCATCGTGCTTGGCCTGCTTACCGAAAGCCATCTGATGCGCCGCTATGCCGAAGAGCTCGACAAGGCGCGCCGCGATCTGTCGGGCGAGGGCTGACCCGCGCTTTTACTCCTGGACGAAGAACCATTGATCCATCGGTCCGGCCGACTGGCCTACCTGAAGGCTGGTCTTGGCCGGATTCTCGCCGCTTGCCATGTGTACAGTAGTACTGTACAAAATGTGCAGTGGAGAACAAACGAGATGCCGAAGGTTTCCGATAAAGGCCAGGCTCCGATCGGGAACAAGAACGGTTCGGTCGCGACGGCCGCCCAGGAAGTGCTGGGCATACGGCTCAAGAGCCTTCGCCTTGCCCGCCGCCTTTCCTTGCGCGATCTGGCAGAGGCGACCGGCACCAGTGCCAGCTTCATCAGCCAGCTCGAGCGCGGCCTGACTGGTGCCAGCACGGCATCGCTCAATCAGATGGCTTCTGCGCTGGGCGTCAGCGTCGCGCTGCTATTTGCGGAGAGCACGGCTCCAAATCACCATGGCGTGCTCAGGCGCAGCGAGCGGCCAAGCCTGCCGCCCAGCGACGGCTGCCGCAAGATGCTCTTGTCGCGGCCGCCGCTCAGCGACATGGAAGTC
Organism: Mesorhizobium sp. WSM4935; assembly: GCF_029625735.1. Classification (NCBI taxonomy): domain Bacteria; kingdom Pseudomonadati; phylum Pseudomonadota; class Alphaproteobacteria; order Hyphomicrobiales; family Phyllobacteriaceae; genus Mesorhizobium; species Mesorhizobium sp. WSM4935. The sequence continues at coordinate 180,118 of NZ_JARTVR010000004.1, forward strand.
TATGTCGGCGAGTTCGAAATCGGCGGCTCGACCGGCCCCGACCAATACACGCATGGCGACGCGCACGAGATGCTGATCGTGCTGCGCGGCATCGTCGAGATCTCGCTTGGCGAGGCGCGCCATGTCCTCGAAGAGGGCGACAGCGTCGAATACACAACATCCACCCCGCATCGCGCGGAGAACATCGGCAGCGGCCGGGCCGAAGTGATGTGGATCATCGCGCCGCCGACCTCGGCGCGCGCCGAGCTCGATCAATACACGACCTGGAAACCGCCCGCCGCCAGGTAAACAATCAAACGCGGGCATGAATGGGAGAGTTATCGTCATGCTGAAATCGACATATGGTATCGGCGCCGTCCTGGCGCTTGGCGTTCTGACCGGCGCGGCCTTCGCGCAGGACAAGCCCGTGGCGGGCGAGGTGAAGGAGGGATCGCTCAAGGGCAAGACCCTGACCTTCGTCTCCTATGGCGGCATCTATCAGGACGGCCAGGTTGCGGCGCTGAAGGAGTTCGTCGACAAGTCCGGCGTCAAGCTGCTTAATGACGGTCCGACCGAGATCGCCAAGCTGCAGGCGCAGGTCGAATCCGGCAATGTCACCTGGGACGTCGTCGATACCGACGACCTGCCGCCTTACGTCTATTGCGGCAAGCTGTTCCAGAAGCTGGATCTGACGAAGCTCGACGTCTCGAAAATCCCGGAAGGCCAGGTCGGCGAGTGCTCGGTGCCGGCGATGAACTACGGCGTCGTGCTGATGTACAACAAGGAGAAGTACAAGGATAATCCGCCCAAGAGCTGGGCCGACTTCTTCGACACCGCAAAGTTCCCAGGCGTGCGCGGCATCGACGGTTCGGGCAGCCCGGCCGGCGGATTGCTCGAACAGGCCTTCAAATATGCAGGCGGTGATCCGAAGGCGATGACGGTGGCCGATATCGACAAGGCCATCGACGTGATCCGCAAGCTCGGTCCCGACACCATCTTCTGGAAGACAGGCGCTGAATCGCAGCAGCTCGCCGAATCCGGCGAGGCCGACATGCTGATGATGTGGACCGGCCGCGCCATGACCGCTGTCAAGAACGGCGCAAAATACGCGCCGGCATGGCAGGACTGGCTGGTGGTGATGGACCAGATGACGATCCCGGTCGGTGTCAAGGACACGGATGCCGCTTATGCGCTGCTCAACGCCTATCTCGGCAAGAATGCCCAGGAAATCCTTACCGAGAAGACGTCCTACACGCCGATCAACAGCGAAGCGCAGCCCAAGGTCGACGCTTCCGTCGCCGCCTTCCTGACCAACACGCCGGAGCGCCAAAAGCAGGGCTACAAGCAGAACTTCAAGTTCTGGGTGCCGAACTTCGCCGTGGCGCAGGAGAAGTGGTCAGCGCTGATGGCCGGCAACTGACCGGCTGAAAGAGGCAAAGCCAGTGAGCGCGCTCGACCCGACGACGCCTTCCGTCCCGCAACGGGCGGGCTGGGCATGGCGGCCTTACGCGCTCACGCTGCCGGCGCTCCTCCTGCTGGTAGCCGTGATCGGCTACCCGCTGCTCACCATCGTGCTGCGCAGCCTGTCGGAGCCGCAATGGGGCCCGCAGAACTATGTCTGGTTCTTCGGCGCCCCGGTCAACCTGACGGTGCTCCAGCGCACCTTCACCATCTCGGCCTGGGTGACTGTGGTCTGCGTGCTCTGCGCTTATCCTTACGCCTATCTGATGACCGCGGTCGGGCCGCGCGCACGGCTCGTCCTCGTGCTTTGCGTCTTGATCCCATTCTGGGTGAGCGGCGTGGTCCGCACGCTCTCCTGGGTGATCCTGCTGCAGGATTCGGGCGTCATCAATTCGCTGCTGAAGGCGGCCGGTTTCGACGGCGTCCGGCTGATCCGCACCCAGACGGGCGTGGTGATCGGCATGGCGCAGGTGCTGCTGCCCTTCATGATCCTGCCGCTCTATTCGGTGATGAAGGGCATCGACCTCCGGCTGGTGCAGGCGGCGCGAAGCCTGGGCGCGCGGCCGTCCCGCGCTTTCTTCACGGTCTATCTGCCGCTGTCGCTGCCGGGCGTCTATGCCGGCGCGATCATCGTCTTCATCCTGGCGCTGGGTTTCTACATCACGCCGGCGCTGCTCGGCGGACCTCGTTCGACCATGCTGTCGACGCTGGTGCAGACGCAGGTGCTGAGCCTTCTGCAGTGGGGGCGCGGCGGCGCCATGGGCGTGGTGCTGCTGGTCACGACCTTTGTGCTCCTGGCGCTGGCGGCGCCGGTGATGCGGTCCAGACATCGCGAGGCGGGGCGACGCTGATGGAGATGAAGCCGCTCACCCGCCTCATCCTTGGCCTCGTCTGCCTGCTGGTGGCGATCTGGCTGGTCGCGCCGACGCTGGTCGTCGTGCCGATGTCGTTCAACGAGAACAAGTCGCTCGCCTTCCCGCCGCAAGGCTTTTCCTGGCAATGGTACCAGAACTTCGCCACCAATCCGGAATGGTCGACCAGCTTTCTCAACTCGCTCAAGGTCGCCTCGCTGGTGGCGGTGCTCGCGACGGTGCTCGGCACGCTGGCTGCCTTCGGTCTCGACCGCATGAAGGCGCGGCCAGCCAATCTCTTGCGCATGCTGATGCTGACGCCGATGGTGGTGCCGGGCGTGGTTCTGGCCATCGGCATCTATGCCGTCTATCTCGACGCGCAGCTCGTCGGCACGCTGACGGGCTTCGTGCTGGCGCACACCATCCTCGCACTGCCCTTCGTGCTGATCGCGGTCTCGGCCAATCTCGAAGTGTTCGACAAGCGGCTGGAGACGGCGGCGGCAAGCCTCGGCGCCGGCGCGCTGACCACCTTCCGCACGGTGACGCTGCCGCTGATCCTGCCCGGCATCCTGTCGGGCCTGTTGTTCGCCTTCGCCACCTCCTTCGACGAGATCGTGGTGTCGCTCTTCATCACCAACCCCTATCTCAAGACATTGCCGGTCCAGATATTTTCCTCGATCACGCGCGATGCCGATCCGACGGTCGCGGCCGTCGGCACCATCCTGTTGTGCGCCACCACAATCCTGATCGGCGGCGGCATGCTTCTCCTTGGCCGCGAGCGGAAGGGACGCCTATGAACCCGAGAGCGGAAAATCGCGGCGCCGCGATCGATCTCGACACGGTCAGCAAGGCCTATGGCTCGTTCAAGGCGCTGGACGGCGTCTCGCTCAGGATCGAGCCCGGCGAGTTCATGACGCTGCTCGGACCGAGTGGCTCGGGCAAGACGACGACACTCAACGTCATTGCCGGCTTCACCGACGTGACCAGCGGCAGCCTGTTGGTCGGCGGGAAGAGCGTCGTCGGCGTGCCAGCGCACAAGCGCAATATCGGCGTCGTCTTCCAGCATTACGCGCTGTTCCCGCATATGACGGTGGGCCGCAACGTCGCCTATCCGCTGACGTTGCGCGGCATCGCACAGGACGAGCGGAAGAAGCGCGTCGCGAAAGCGCTCGACATGGTCAAGATGGGCGACTTCGCGCATCGTTATCCGAGCGAATTGTCTGGCGGCCAGCAGCAGCGCGTCGCGCTGGCGCGCGCCATCGTCTTCGATCCGCCGCTGCTCCTGATGGACGAGCCGCTCGGCGCGCTCGACAAGAAGCTGCGCGAATGGCTGCAGCTCGAGATCAAGCGCATCCACCGCGAGCTCGGCACCACCTTCGTCTATGTCACGCATGACCAGGAAGAGGCATTGGTGCTTTCGGACCGGATCGCCGTGTTCAACCGCGGGCGTATCGAGCAGGTCGGCACCGGCCGGCAGCTCTACGACGAGCCGGCGACGTTGTTCGTCGGCCGCTTCATCGGCGATTCCACCGTGCTGCGCGGCGAGGTGAAGAGCGACGGCACCGGCACGGCGCTGACCATCGCCGGCGAAACCGTCAGTGCGCCGCGCCGTCTCGCCGGCGAAGCCAATCCGGTGATGCTGCTGCGGCCGGAGAAACTCGTCATCCGCCGGCCGGGGCAGGACGCCGCCGGCACGAACCGGCTGTCGGGAACGATCGCTGAGGCGATCTATCTCGGTTCAGGCTCGAAATATGAAGTGAAGCTCGCGGACGGTTCGACCGCGATCGTGCGTTCGCCGCTGGCCGGCGAAAATTTTGGCCTCGGCGAGAAGGTCGAGCTTTGCTTCGACGGCGCCGATGCGAAACTCCTGCCCGACGACAGCGCGGCCGATACCACGCTCACCTGACAATCCCTTTGTTTAACGCAGTTCCTCACGGAAAACCGTTTCACACTTTTCCTGGAATTGCTCTACCGGAAGCCATCCCATGCAAGTCAAGCGCAACGGCGACATCTCGTTCTGGTACGCGGATCTGGGTCATATCCCCACGCCGCGCCCGCCTTTGCCGGGCGATATCGAGGCGGATGTCGCGATCGTCGGCGCCGGCTATACCGGGCTGTGGACCGCTTACTACCTGAAGAAGGCCAAGCCCTCGCTGCGCATCGTGCTCATCGAACGCGAGTTCGCGGGCTTCGGCGCATCGGGGCGCAATGGCGGCTGGCTGTCCGGCGGCTTCGGCTGGTCGCGCGAGAAATATCTGAAGACGTCGACGCGGCAAGGCGTCACCGCCATGCAGAAGGCGATGGCCGGCTGCGTCGACGAGGTGATCCGGGTGGCGACGGAAGAAGGCATCGATGCCGACATCCGCCGCGTCGACAATCTGACGGTCGCCACCAATCCGGCGCAGCTGGAGCGCGTGCGCGAGGAATGCGAGACGATCCGCTCCTGGGATGCCGATCCCGAACGCATCGAGCTGCTCGACGCCGAGGCGACCCGGGCGCGCATCAACATCCGGAATGTCATGGGTGGCTTCGTCATCCACGGCCAGGCGCGCGTGCAGCCGGCCAAGCTCGTGCGGGGGCTCGCGGCCGCGGTCGAGCGTCTCGGCGTTTCGATCTATGAGAAAACAACGGTCACTGCCATTGCCAAGGGCGTTGTGACCACCGACCGTGGCACGGTGCGGGCCGAAACCATTATCCGGGCGACCGAAGGGTTCACCGCCGGCATTCCTGGCGAGGAGCGGACATGGCTGGCGCTCAACAGCGCGCAGATCGTCACCGAACCGCTGTCGGAAGAGCTCTGGCGCAAGATCGGCTGGGAGGGGCACGAGCTGCTCGGCAATGCCGCGCATGCCTATTGCTATGCCCAGCGCACGCGTGAGGGACGCATCACCATGGGCGGTCGCGGCGTGCCTTACCGCTACGGGTCGCGCACAGATGTCAACGGGCAGACGCAGCAGGCGACGATCGACCAGCTCCACACGATCCTGACCACGCTGTTGCCGCAGACGGCGGGGTGCCGGATCGACCACGCCTGGTGCGGCGTGCTCGGCGTGCCGCGCGACTGGTGCACGACCGTCGGCCTTGATCCCGCGACGCGCATCGGTTGGGCCGGCGGCTATGTCGGGCTCGGCGTGTCGAGTTCCAATCTCTCCGGACGCACGCTGACCGATCTCGTGCTCGGCCAGGATACTGAGCTGACGCGGCTGCCCTGGGTCAACCGCAAGGTGCGGCGCTGGGAGCCGGAGCCGTTCCGCTGGCTGGGCGTCCATTCGATGTACCAGCTCTATCGCATCGCCGATAACCGCGAAGCCGCCGGGCTCGCGCAAACCTCGAAGCTTGCCGCCCTGGCCGACAGCCTAACCGGTCATTGATCATGGAGACCAGCTTGATCGATCTTTCGACTTTCCACGACCTCGCCAAAGCCGATATCGGCGCCTTTTCACCGAAGCCGACCTCGATCGAAGGGGATCAGCTGGAGGCCGTGCGATCCTTCTTCCAGTCGCCGGACGGGAGCGTCGACATTGGCATCTGGGAATGCACGCCCGGCCGCTTCACCGCCGACCGCACGAACTCATGGGAGATCTGTCACATCATCTCCGGCCGCGTCGAGGTCAGCCGCGCCGATGGCGAGATGCGCGCGCTGGGACCGGGCGACCTGCTCGTCCTGCCGCAGGGATGGAAGGGCGAGTGGCGCATCCACGAGACCACGCGCAAGCTCTACATGATCCAGAGCGCCGGCTGATCCCGGAGAGTCCTTAATGCTCGATCGGGCCCTTCGGCGAGACAAGCGTCGTGCCCGCGGTGGTCGGGCGCTCGATCATACGGCGCACGCGCGGCGGGTTCTCGCCGCTGTGCAGCGCCCGGATGCGTTCGCCGACCACGGCGTCGGCGTGGGTGGCGCGCCGGTTGTGGCGGATATACTCGACCCAGGTCGGCGTGTGATAGTGCTCGATCCACACCGACGGATTTTCGAGGTCGCGGGCCAAAGTCCAGTTGCGGGCGCCGTCCCGGCGGCGAATGCGGCCGCGCTCTGCCATGGTCGCCAGGAATTCCGGCACGTCCTCCTCGCGGATGATGTACTCGATCATAATGGCGATCGGGCCGCTGCGCGGCTTGAGGTCGAGCGCCAGCATCGGCTCCTTGAAGCGGTTGAGCGGATCGAGATTGAGGACTGTCTGCTTCGGCAATGGCAGGACGAAACCGATGGCCGCGCCGGCAAGCATGGCGATGGCCGCCGCGATCAGCGCAATCTCGGCGCCATGCGCGTCGGCGACGACGCCCCAGATCCAACTGCCCAGCGCGATGCCGCCGAAGGTCGCCGTCTGGTAGATCGACAGCACACGGCCGACCACCCAGCGCGGCGTCGACATCTGCACCGTCACGTTGAAATGCGAGAGCGCGATCACCCAGCAGGCGCCGCCGATGAGCAGGCCCGCGGACGTCTGCCAGCCATTGTGGCTGACGGCGGCATTGAGGGCGCAGAGCGCGAAGCCGCAAAAGGCCATGCGGACCATTACCTCGCTCGACAGCAGCTGCCTGAGCCGCACGCTGATCAGTGCGCCGCCGACGGCGCCGATGCCGAAGGCGCCGAGCATGATGCCATAGGTCAGCGCATCGCCCTTGACGACGTCCCGCGCCACCAGGGGAAGAAGCGCCAGCACCGCGCCGGCGCTAAAGCCGAAGGCGGAACCGCGGACCAGCACCTTGGCGATGTTGGGCGACATGGCGACATAGCGCAGGCCGGCGCCCATCGCCGCACCCAGCGACTCGCGCGGTAGGGTTTGCTCGGGCAGCGCCGGCTTCCAGCGGGCGAGCACGACGATCAGGCCAATATAGCTGACCGCATTGGCGGCGAAGGCGGCGGCGGCACCCGCCGCGGCAACGATGACGCCGCCGATGGCCGGGCCGACGCTGCGGGTGATGTTGAAGCCCAGCGAATTGAGCGCGACCGCCGCCGGCACCTTGGCGCGCGGCACCATGTCGCCGACCGAGGCCTGCCATGACGGGCTGTTCAGCGCCGTGCCGCTGTCGATCAGGAAGGTGAAGGCAAGCAGCGTCCAGGGCGTCATCCAGCCTTGCCAGGTGAACAAGGTCAGCAGCGCCGAGACGACCAGCATGAAGGTCTGCGCCACCAGCATCACCTTGCGGCGGTTGAAGCTGTCGGCGATGGCGCCGGCGACGAGCGCGAACAGCATGATTGGCAAGGTCGTCGAGGATTGGACCAGCGCCACCTGGTAGGGCGAGGTGGCGATCGTGGTCATCATCCAGGCGGCGCCGACGCCCTGGATCAGGCCGCCGAAATTCGACACCAGGCTGGCCGACCAGACGGCGCGGAAGATGCCATGCCGGAACGGCGCCAGCGCGGAGACGCGTTCGCTTTCCGGCTCGTCGTCGATCATGATTGCGCTTTCGTCCGCTATAGAGGCTCGCCGCACCCGGAGGGGCGGGCGACTCGCCAAAGAGTGCGACCCAACAACAGGATGGCAAAGGCGAAAATGCGTCGGCGAAGCTTTAAACCAAGCATCTTGCCGGTCTGGACCAAAATTTCGCTTTTTCGCGCCTTCAACCCCGGCCAGGCCTGTCGTCTTGCTGCTCATGTAAAGCCGGAGCGCCACGCCGAGGAGGCGTCAGAAGCCGTGTTCGATGCGCTCGAAGATGACGTTGGTGAAGGCGGAGATCTGGCTGCCGATGAATGGGCCGGTCAGCGCCACCACCAGCATGATGGCGACGATCTTCGGCACGAAGGTCAGCGTGATTTCCTGGATCTGGGTCAGCGCCTGGATGAGCGCGATGCCGATGCCGACCACCATCGCCACGAGCACCACGGGGGCGGACGCGGTGAGAACCGTCCACACGGCATATTGGACGATATCGAGGGCATCGGCCTCGTTCATTGGCGGCTCCGTACGAGAACCGGTTAAGCGGCCGGCTTGATCGACACGCCAGCGCCGACCGGGACCTGGGTTCCGTCCTGCAGCACGGCGATCAGGCCGCTGCTGGAGAGCGTCACCGAAGCCACCGTGCCAGTGGTCTTGCCGTCGGCCGAGGTAATCGAGCGGCCGATCAGCGCGTCGGCCTGCGACAAGGCCGAGGACTGCATGATCTGGTCGAGCTTGGTGTTGGTCTGCACCGACTGCTCGACCTGGGAGAAGGTCGCGAGCTGGGCGACATATTGCGTGGAATCCATCGGCTTGGTCGGATCCTGGTTCTTCATCTCGGCGATGAGCAGCTTCAGGAACGACTGGTAGTCCACCGCCGTCTTCGACGTCTGCTGGCTGGCCTGGTTGGCGCCAACCGGGATCGTTGTCGTCATGTCGACAGCCATCTTATGCTCCTACAGCCAGTGCGCGCGGCGTTTCGGGAATGTCGTCATTGCCGTCGAGCGCCCTGCGCTCGAGCGGATAGAGCGCGCGGATCGCCTTCAGCGCCTCATAGATCTCGTCCTCGCCGACCATGCGGTCGATCTGCTTCAGGCTGTTGCAGATGTCCTGGTTGTCGAAGCTTGCGATCAGCATCGGCAGCGAGCGGCGGAACATGTCGCGCGCCTCGGCGGCGCCCGCCGGGTTGATCAGCATGATCTGCACTATGAAGTAAAGCTGCCTGAGCGGCGTCGAGGCCTGGTCGGCCTGGATGACGTGGCTTTCGAGCAGGAACTGCACATCGTTCATCAGCTCGATGGTGACCTTGCGGTCGACGCGGATGACCGCGCCGTTGATGTAGATCTTCTCGTTGGGCTTCAGCGAGATCTTCAGCGTGTTGGTCATTGGATGCCGTCTCGGATGATCTGGGAGACCTCGATCAATCCTTCGAAATTGTTGGTGCGGCCCTGGCGGATGTCCTCCGTTTCGCGCAGCAGCCACAATCCGATGGAGATCAGGTTGGCGCGCAGCTCCTTGGGCAAAGCGTTGTCGCTGGAGCCGAGATCCTCGACGAAGGTGGTCCAGACGCGGTTGGTGAAATGCAGCGCCTCGACCGCCTCCATCGAATCGGCGCCGACGGCCGCTGCCGCTGCCAGCATGTCGATCGAGCGGGTGAGGAGCTGCCGCTCCCGGTCCTTGGCATCGGCGACGGAGTCGGTCTGGATGTCGGCGTAGGAGAATTGATACATGGTCGGCGCTCTGGCGTTCCGGTTTACGTGTTCAAGTCAGATAGTTGAGCAGGCTGAGCTGCTGCAGACGCGCGGTCAAGGCGAAGGACGTCTCGATATGCTGCGTCAGGTCGGCGACGCGGGTCGCGGCCTCCGAGGGATCGACACCCTCGAGGTCGACGATGTGCTTCTCGAAGAGATCGACCTGGGTCTTCATGCGGTCGCTGGCATCGGACACGCGCTGCTGGGCAATGCCTGTCTGGGCCCGTATCTGGGTGATGCCGCCGATGGCTTCGCCGACCAGCGTCTGGGCGCGGCTGACGACGGCGTTCTGGGCGGCTTCGCTGATGTTGCCGTTGACCAGGCTGCTGACCATGGCAGCCGCCATGGCGAGCTTGCGGATGCCTTGCTCGTTGGCGCTGACCGAGGTCTGGGTGGTCTCGTTGAGCGAAATGCGGCTGGTGATCTGGTCGTCGGTAGCGCTCGACCAGTTGGCCTGCCAGCCGGCGCCCAGGAATTGCGGCTCGACCTGGGTGGTGATGAAGTCGTCCATCTGCGCGGCGGTGATGTTGGCTGCCGCCGGGGCTGTCTGGGCAAAGCCGAAATAGCTCGAAAAAGCGGCATCGAAGGCAGCCTTAGCCGGCGAGCCGGCGGCATTGAAATCGTCGATCGGCTTGACGTCGGTGTTGGTGCCGGCAAACAGATATTCGCCGTTGACGCTGGTGTTGAGGATGCCTGTCATCTGCTGCAGCGCCGAGGCGCCGGCGGTTTGCAGGATGCTGGTCGAGGAGTCGCCCGAGACGCCGCTGGTCAGTGCCGACAGGAAGCTCTGGGCGGTATCGGCGATCTGACCGAGCGAATCCTGGGTCGATGTCAGGCGCGCCGAGACGAGCGCGTTGGAATCGACGATGCCGTTCAGCCGGTCAAGATCGCGCTGGAAGGTGACGGCCTGGGTCGTGCGGCTGCCAAGCGCCAGGCCGACATCGGCGACCGTGCCGGTCTGCGATTCCTTCGTCGCCTTGACGAGGTCCGCCTGCATCTTCGCCTGCTGGTAACGCAGCGCGTTGGAAATGGCCGCAGAGGAAACGCCTGTCGCTTTCATGAATTATCCCACCGCGCTCATCAGGGCGTCCAGCATGTCGCTTACCGTCTTCATCATATGCGCCGAGGCTTGATAGGTGTGCTCGAGGTCGAGGAGCAGGGACATCTCCTGGTCGACATTGACCCCGGTGTCGTTGGACAGCGCCTCGGCCGTGCGCGCTGCCAGCGCCTGCTTGCTGTCGGCATTGGTCGAGGCCTGCTGGCGCACACCTTCGAACCAGCCGATGGCGTTGGCCGCATAGTCCGAGACGCCGGAGCTGACGGTGATGCCGGCAGAGCTGTCGAAGGCCATCGGCTGATCGAGCTTGTTGGAGTAACCGATCAGAAGGTCCGCATAGGATGCGCCGCCGCCGCTGTTGGCGACATAGGCCGCGCCGTTGGCGCCGCCGTCGCGCAACAGCGCGGGGTTGCCGCCGGCGCTCGGATCGAAGGCGGCGTTGACGCTGATCGTGCCGGCGAGGCCGTCGACCAGCGTGGCAGCGGCCGGAATCGCCGGCGCGCCCGGCCATGTGAACAGGCCGGTCGCATTGGGCTGCGACGACGAGGTTTCGGCAAATGCCGTGACAAGGCCGCGCGCGATTTCGTCGAGCTGGCTCTGCATGCTCGAGGCGACACCGTCGCGCAGCTTCAGAAGGCCCGCTAGCTTGCCGTCGGCGGTGGTGTTGTCGCCGGTGCCGGCCGAGACCGGCACGTTGTCGATATAGATGGTGTTGCCGGGCGTGCCGGCCGAATAACCGGACGACGGCGTGAAGGTCACCGAGCGCGGCACGGTCTCGAACAGCGTCGTGCCGTCCTTGGTGGTGATGACCATGTCGTTGTCGCCGCGCGTGAAGGTCGAGACCGGGACGTATTCCGATATCTTCTTCAGGAGAGCGTCGCGCTGGTCGAGCGCGTCAGAAACGTCGGTGCCGGAACGGGTGCCCAAGATGACCGCCTTGTTGGCATCCTGGAACTGGCTGAGGAGCGAGTTGAGATCGTCGACGGCGGTGGCGATCTGGCTGTCCGCCTGAGTGCGGAAATCCTGGATCGCCTGGGTGCCGCTGTTCAGCGAATTCACCACTTGCTTGGCGGCGTCGACGACGCTGGTGCCGAGGTTCTGGTTCGACGGCGTGGTGGCGTAGAGCTGCAGGGCTTTCTGCAGGTTGGCGATCGCGGTGGAGGGGGACGACGCGTTGTCGACCCCGTTGACCGACAGATCGAGCTGGTCCATGCCGTCGTAAAGCGCGCTCTGGCCGCTCCATGCCGACAGCGCCGAGAGGTTCTGCCGGAACAGGAGATCATTGGCGGCGCGCTGGATTTCCACCGCCCGGGCGCCGGGCGCCGTGCTGGTCACCACGGCGATGCGGCGGGTGTAGTCCGGGTTCGACGCATCGGCGACATTGCGCGACACGACGCTGGTTTGCTTGGACGTGGCCAGAAGCGCCGACTGGGCAATGCTTAGTGCGGAGGAAAGCGACATGCTGATCTTTCACGGGCGGCGCCCGTCGTTTATCTCTTCAGGTTGACGAGGACGTCCATCAGGTCCGAACCGGTCTGGAAGACCTTGGAATTGGCGGTGTAGCTGCGCTGCGCCGCAATCATGTTGGTCAGTTCCTCGGCGATATCGACATTGGAGTTTTCAAGCGCGCCGGAGACGATGGAGCCGAGCTTGCCCTCATTGGCGAAGCCGATATGGACGGCGCCGGAGTCGGTGCTCTCCACATAGACGTTGCCGGGCATGGCGGTGAGGTTGTCGGGGCTCTGAACGTCGGCCAGCGGGATCTTGTAAAGCGCCTTGGTCGAGCCGTCCGCGAACTGCGCGTAGATGACGCCGTCCTGACCGATCTGGACCTTCTGGATGGAGCTCGGCGCGTTGCCGTTGACCTTGGCGTCGGCGACGGTGAAGCCGGTGCCGAGCTGAGTCACCTTGGAGAGATCGAGGTTGAGGGTCTGGCCGCCCGGAACGGTAAAGGAGATGCTGTCGGTTGCGCCGGTGAGCTTGCCCGTGGTGGTGTCGAAGGTGAGGTTCGCCGATGCCAGTGCGCCGCCGGTGTAGGGAAAGGAGGTGCCGGGCGTCGCCTTCGACTGATCGAAGACCGAGACTTCCCAGGTGCCGGCGCCGGTGTTGGTGAAATAGACGTCGAGCAGCTTCTTGTTGCCGAGATTGTCATAGGCGACCAGCGAGGTTTTCGAGGTGTATTCGGCGGTCGCGCTGTTGGAGGAAGGCAGCGGGCCGGCGGGCGGGGTGGCGCCTGCGGGCAGGTTGCCGCTGAAGGTGCCTTCCGTGCTGGGTGTCGCCGTCATCTCCTGGTCGGAGATCTGCACCGGCACGAGGCCTTCGAAGCCGTTGGCGGTCGCCGACGGCTCTCCGTTGGCGTAATCGTAGGCCATGAGCTGATAGCCCGCGGCATTGACCAGCCGGCCTTGCGCGTCGGGCACGAAGGAACCGGCGCGGGTGAGATAGGGCGTGCCGCTGGCGTCCTGGACGACGAAGAAGCCGTCGCCGTTGACGGCAAGGTCGGACACCGAAGTGGTGTAGGTCATGACGCCTTGCGTGCTGATGGCCGAACGGATCGTGGTGGTCACGCCGCCGGAATTATAGGCGCCCCCGGTGCCGGGCATGATCAGGGACGAGAACTCGGCCGAAGAGCGCTTGTAGCCGGTGGTGTCGGAGTTGGCGATGTTGTCGGCCACCGCGGAGAGGCGGTTGGCCTGCGCGTTCATACCGGAAACGCCGGTCCGCATCATTCCGTAGAGGCTCATCGATGGATCTCCGCAGTGCCTGGATAGGAGGCCATGAAACTATGCCTCGTGTCTTGCGCGAGGCTGGCGCGGGACGTGCCTCGGGACGCCATCAAAACACCAGCCGGTAGCCGAGGAATCTCTTGGAATCGATCGGGTCGTGGCCGAGCTTTTCACGCAGCTTCTTGCGCAGCTTCGAGATGTGGCTCTCCACCACGTTCTCCTCGACCTCTTCGTCAAAGATGCCGTAGATGGCGTTGAAGACCTGCGTCTTGGTCACGCGCCGGCCGCGGTTGCTGGCCAGATATTCTAGGATGCGCCGCTCGCGCCGCGGCAGCGGCAGCGGCTCGCCGTCGATCTCCGGATCGCGGCCGTCCATGAAGATGCGCATCGAGCCGACTTCGGTGTAGGCGGCTTCTTCGGAGCCGCGGCGGCGGATGGCGGTGATGCGGGCGAGAATCTCGCGGATGTGGACAGGCTTGCGGACGACATCGTCGACGCCGCTTTCGAACAGCCGCAACGTATGTTCGAGCGAGTGCTGTTCGCTGAGCGCGATCACCGGTGCGCCGGTGCGGTCGCGGATCTGGCGCGGCGATATCGCGCCCTCGCGGCAGTCGCCGATGAGAAAGGCCCTGACGGATCTGAGATCGGTGTCGGCGGCGGAACTCACCCATTCGCCGAATTCGCCTGGCGCGAAGCCGGCCGTGGCCACTCCCTCGCGATCGAAAAGTGAAGAGTAGCCCTCTGTCACGAGCTCTCGCTCGTCAACGATCACGATCATCGGCCCGCCCTCCGAATCAAATTCACTTGCCCCGTGCGGAAAGGGGTACCCGGCTCGGCGAATCCTGAAAAACCATCATTTCTTGTAGCTATTTTCTTGGGAGTTTTTTTGGAGGTCGTAATAAAGGCGGCCGTGCAGGTGTATTCGCGCCGGACTGCCAGCTGGCGATATTGGCCCCGGAGCGTATGCCGGCGGCGTCGAGCGTGTTTGAATCTAAGCAACTATTGGTTGCAGAAGGCGCTGGCATTCGGGGTCCATTTGCCAAAGCCGGTGGCGACCATGTTGGCGATGACGCGGCAGACATAGACCTTCTGCGCCGGGTCGTTGTCGGGGCCGGCATGATAGCGGGCGACGGCCATCGACCACGTCATGTGCCTGGCATGCAGGCTGGCCAGGAAGCGGGCGGCGTAGTCGACATTCTGGTGCGGGTCGAGCATGTCCTCGACGCTGCGGAACTGGGCGCCGTGATAGCGATGGTTGATCTGCATGCAGCCGAGATCGATCAGCGTCTTGCCCTCGCGACGGGCATTCTCGAACGTGGCAAGCGCCTCGCCGCGGCTGCGCGGAAAGAGGGCTTTTCCTTCTATGTTCAAAGCATTAGGCTGAAGGCTGCCCTTCTTCCCGGTCTCGGTCAGGCCGACCGCGTAAAGGATGCCGGCCGGCACGCCGTAGCGGTCGGCGGCGCGCAGGATCTCCGGCTCGCAGGGATTGGCGGCGGCGCTGGCCGCGCCGGCGGCGAAACTAGATATACATATCGTCGCCAGCGCGCTCGCGATGAGGCGAAGCGGCACGAGCGAATTCCTGTGCGCCATTGCCTTCGTTCCTTCCCGGTTGCCGGTCGCCGCCCGCGCCGTTGCCGCCCGAGTTCCCGGGCTGGAACGAAGGCTGGTCGCGGCCTGCCGACATCGGCATGGCGCTCGTCGCGTCGGCGCGGCTGGCTGCATGGGCTGCTATCGAGGGTTGCAGGATCGTAACCTTGTCGACGTCGAAGCCGAGGCTGCGCATGGATTTGACGATGGCATCGCTGTCGGCGGTGAGACGGCGGTACGCCTCGTGTGTCTGGGGCTTCATCTCAATCGAAAGTTGCTCGCCCGAGAGCCGCAGGCTGGCGGTGACCGATCCGAGCTCCGAAGGGTGGAGTTCGATCTTCAGCACGTGTGTCGGAACGGCAACAGAATTGGTCGTCTGCGAGCCTGCCGAGGCGCTTGCGTAGGCCTGCTGAACGCCCTTGTCGGAGGCAAGGGCCTCAACCAGCGCCGATGCCGTCTGGCCGATCGGGTTTTGCGGCGGCGCCGGGAAGCTCTGCTGGCTGATGACTTCCAAGCGTGCGGCGGAAGAAGACGGCTTGCCCGGCGTCTGCTGTGTGGCCGACTGCGATTGCAGCGAAGCCTTGGAGACGGAAGCCGGCCGCCAGCCTTGCGGCGGTACCGGGCCGTCGGCCTGCGGTTCGTTCCCTTGCGCCGATAGGATCGTGGAATCGCCGCGGCCCGGCATGCCGAGAGCCACGTCCGCCTTCACCGGGTTCTGCCCGAAGTCAGGCCCGTGATCTTCAGCCCCCGAACGGCCGGATCGCGACTGCGGCCCGCCGGAACCGTCGACCGCCGCTCGTTTGCCCGGGCGCAGCGGCAATTCAAGCGATCCGTGCTCGCCGGCGCCATCTTCACCGCCGGAGGAATCCTTGCCGCCGGCACCCGACTGCGCGAAATGCTTCATGTCGCTCAGCGCCATCAGCAATGGCAGGCGATCCTGCAGCGGTCCGGAATCGTCGGCTTGCGCCGTGGGACCTTTGTCCGCCGTCGACTTCGCCTCATCGGTCCGGGCGGTGGTCTTCGCGGACTTTCCCGCCATTGCTTTCTGCGAGCCGGTTTTATCCCGCGGGTCGTGGTCCGGCTCCTGATCGTGCTTGTTGACCGATAAACGCCTTGCCGGATGCGTGTCCGGCAATACCGGCCCGGTCGCAGGCTTGTCCCGCAGCCGATCGGGCTTTTCCGTTCCTTGAACCATTTCGCCGAAATTCTGGTCGTTGTCCTTACCGCCCGCGGCTTGCTGCCGGGGCTGGGACTGGGTCGAAGCAAGGCCCGGCAAGGTCTGGCTGACGCTGGTCATTTGGGAGCTGCTCCGAGCAGTTGGTCGATCTGGTCGAGTTGATGGCGCGTGCTGGTCACCGCCGCATCGATCGGGTCTTGCGCATCAGCCGTTCTCGCCGGCGCGGATGCCTGCACCACCGGCGCGGCGTCAGCCTTTGCCGGAGCGGACGCCGGCGTTTCAGCCGATGCTTGCGCCGGCTGCGGGGCGGGGGACGGCGAAGCCGCGGGCGCCGCCGCGACCGGGTCGGGCATCGCTCCTTCCACCGGAGGCAAGTCCGCATTGGCCGGATTGGCAGAGGCCTCAGCCGCGGATTTCGCCTCGTCATCCTTTGCAGGCGTTTTCGGTGCGGCTTCAGCATTGGCGGCCGCTTTCACCGGCGCCATCACTTCGCCTGCGACAGCCTGTGCGGCGTCGAGCAGGTCGCGGTCGCCTTGCGAAAGCTTTCGGCGATCGATTTTGCCGAGCTTGGCAAGCACCTCATCGACATTGGCCGACGTCATGGTCGAGAGGCTCGAATAGAGCTGGGTACGCGGGTCGTCCTGGTTGCCGTTGCCGTCGCGGCCCAGCTCCGCCTTGGCCGAGGCGAAAGCCGAGAGCTCCGTCATGCCGTCGATCGCGGCGTAGCGCGCGATGCGCAGGTAGATCACCTTCTCGCGCTCGGGATCCATCATCGAGGTGATGTCGGCGATCTTGTCCTGGCTGATCGCCATGTGCAGCGTGATGACGCCGGACACAAAGGCATCGGCGAACTGGCTGGCGTAGGGCGAATAGAGGTAGGACGCGACATACTGGGTCGAGGCCAGCACGAAACGGATGGCGTCGCCCTGCGCGGCCGCGATGCCGACGGAGCGGCGGAGTGCAGCCTCTTCGACCAGGGTGCCGGGGCTGAGCAGGCGCGCTTCGTCGAGCAGGGTGAGCGCCTGGACAGGATCATCGCTTGCAAGCAGCGAGCCCTTGACCAGCGCCAGGAAGGCGCCGATGTCGGCGGGCACGCTCATCGGATCGATCGGCTTCAGCGTTTCGATGGCCTCGGCGGGCCGGCCGTTCAGATAGGCGACCACGCCCTTGGCGATGGCCAGGCTTTGCGGGTCGGTCATCGCGCGCGAAGCCGCCGCCGCGACCGTCACCGGATTGCCGCCGCTCATACCATAGACCAGCAAGGCGCGAAAGTTCTTCGGTTCCTTGAAGTCCTCGGCATTGGCATCGCGCATCCGGGCGTCGATCATTTCGAGCAGCTTCGCCTGCATCGGCAGCGCGGCATGATCGCCGCCGGCAATTCGGTCCTGGATCAGCTGCAGCGAACGCACCAGCTGATAGGGCTGCAGCGCCTCCTGTGCGGAGGCGACCGAGGGCGACCCTGCCGCGAGCAATAGCAGCGCTATCATACCGCCGATGACGCTCCTGCCCTTCATCCGCCGGCCGTCATCAGGATTTCGATGCGCCGGTTCGCGGCCGCCATCGGGTCGGAAGCGATCTTGGGCTGCCGGTCGGCGAAGCCGGCAACCTCGGTGATGCGGCTTTCGTCGACGCCGCCGCGCACTAGCATGTAGTAGGCCGAATGGGCGCGCGCGGTGGATAGCCGCCAGTTGTCGTAAGTGTCGCTGCGGAACGGCCGCGCGTCGGTGTGGCCGCTGATCGTGATGGTGCCCTTCTTCTGGTTGATGATGTGGCCGATCTTTTCCATCGCCAGCACCAGCTCGCGGCGCGGCATGGCCGAGCCGATCTCGAACATGCCGAAGTCGAGCTGGTCGGTGATCGAAATGACGACACCCTTCTCGGTGGCCTCGACCGAGACGCCATCGGCGAGCTTCTCGCCGGGCAGGAATGCCTTGGCGAGTTCCTTCTTGATGTCCGCGGCCTCCTGGAGGGCGGCTTTGCTCGGCATCTTGTCGCCCTTGTCGGCGGTCTGCTCTTCTTCGATCTTTTCCGCCTTCGCCGCCTCGGCCTTAACGACGCCGGCCGCGGCCTCGCGCTTGTCGGTTTCGGCTTTCCCGCCCTTGTCGGTCTTGTTGCCTTCACTGGATGGCTTCTCGGGCTCTCCTAGCGCGGCTTTTTGCTCACTCTTGGCGTCCGCCTTTTCCGCGGCTGCCAGCGGTTCGAGCGGCGCGGCCGTCAGCGGAGGTGTCGCCGGAACGGCCTTTACCTTCGGCGCCGCGGCGATGGCGACTTTCTCGCCGGGCTTGACCGGATCACCGTCGATCTTGGCGCGCTCGGCGGTTGCCTCGGCATCGGGCGCCGCCACCTGCTGCGACCAGAAATCCGGCGCGAACGGATCGCGGTAGGATTCGCCGCCGGAGGCGCCGGTCGCCGGACCGGCCGTCTGGGCGCCGCCTTCGCCCTTGGCGCTGACGTTCTGCATCACCCCTGTATCGGCGGCGATCTCCGCCAGCACAGCGTAGGGATCGGCAAACAGCTTCTCATCGGAGAGCTGGGCATCCTGCGCCCCGTCCTTCGTCTGGCGGCGTTCGGACGAGCCGGCGCCGCCTTTGCCGTCATCGCCGGCCTTGGTCGCGCCCTCCTGTGGGTTGTCCGCGGTCAGCCCGACCTTGCTCGGGCCGTCGCCCAGGTCTTCCAGGCCCTTGCGGCTGGAGTTGCGATCGATCAGCTCGACCGGATTGAAATAGCTGGCGACGGCTGCCTTGGTCTGCTCATTGGCGGCGTTGATCAGCCACATGACGAGGAAGAAGCACATCATCGCCGTCATGAAGTCGGCGAAGGCGATCTTCCACACGCCACCATGGTGACCGTCGTCATGACCGTCGTGATTGCGCTTGACGATGATGATCTCGTGGCGGGGGTCGGCATGGTCGACGACGCTCATGACAGGACCTCCGACAAGCACGCCGACCACTCGGCGATACGCGTCTCGAACACCGTTTCGTTGATGGTGACGGTCAGGTCGAAGCCCGGCGCCTCGGTGAAGTCGAGATTGGCGGCGCGGGACCCGAGCGCCACCTTCAGCGGCTCGAACAGCGAGAGCGGCCCCCGGACACCGATACGCACGGCCTCGCTGTCGGCGACCGCGGCGCTGATGGCCTGCGAAAGGGCCTGCAGCGAACGTTGCTGCAGGTCGTCGCTGAGAAAGCCGCCGACGATGCGGGCAACGGTCGCGCCGGCAAGCTCGGCAACACGCTGCTCCATGGCTTCGATGCGCGTGGCGACGGCCGCGCCGAGATCGCCGCCGAAGCTTTCAAGGAAAGCTTTCGCCGCTTCGTCATTGGCCTGGCGCTCGGCATCGAGCGCCGCCTGGTGGGAGAGCGCAAGGCGTGCCTCGAGCGCCGCCTCCGCGTCGGCCACCGCTTCGGCGATCAGCGCGCCGATATCGGCCTGCGGCGCCGGCGTCGCCGGCATATGCTGGACGTCGCTGCGATCCTTCGGCGGCTGGCCGGCATGCGGAGTCCGCGGTCCGAAGTCGGGCAGGAGATCGAAAAGGGCTGCGGAAGCCATGGCCTAACCCACGGCTTCCGGGGCAGCCGCCCATTTGCGCAGGATCTGCGCGGTGCGCTCCTCGTTGAGGTCGACCATGCGGGCAAGCCGCTCCTGCGGCGCCGGCCGGATTTTCTGGCGCAGGTCGTCGAGCGGGGTGGCGCCGGCGCGTGCGCCGGGGAGCGGGCCGGCCGGAGTTTCGGCGGCGATCGCGGCGACAGGCGCGTCGGGCATCGGCAAGGAACGCTGCACATCGTCGAAGCTCGGGCCGGCAATGGCCGCGGGCTTCGACGACGCCGTCAGCGCGGCAGCCATCGGCTTCAGGCCGAAGAAGGCCACCAGGAAAACGACGACGATGAAGGCGCCGGCATTGATCAGCGTGCCGGTATAGGTGCCGATCGCGGCGAGGATGCCCGGCTGGTCGATCGGCTCGCCGTCGAGGCCGTTGATGAACTCGACCGCAGACACGTCGATGATGTCGCCGCGCTTGTCGTCGAAGCCGGTCGCCGAGGCGACCATCTTCTGGATGTCGGCGACGCGCTTGGCAATCTGCTCCGGGGTAGCGTCCTTGCCGAGGATGGTCTTCAGGCGATCCTGGTTCACGACGACCGCGATCGACATCTTGTTGACCGTGTAACCGTTCGAAACGGTCGCGATCTTCTTCGAGTTGATCTCGTAGTTGGTGATCTCTTCCTTGCGATCGTTCTGCGAGGAGGATTGTGGTCCCTCGGTGGTCGTCGTCTGCGTCTCGGGCAGGTTCTGCTCGACGCTGGTCGGGGTCGAGGCCTGCTTCTGGTTGCTCGCCTCGTTGGTCTTCACCGATTGCACCGAACGCTCGACGCGCGAGTTCGGATCGAAGATCGTCTCCTCGGTCTGGCGACTGTCGGTGTTGACGTCCGCCTTGACGCTGGCGCGGAAGTTGTCCGGGCCGAGATAAGGGGTGAGCGCGCGGCGGATGTTGTCGCCGATCTGGGCCTCGACCGTCTGCTCGATGCCGAGCGTGCGCGCGGCGCTCGTGTTGGACGGGTCGTCGCCGGCGGCCAAAAGGTTGCCGTTGGAATCGAGCACCGTGACCTTGTCGGCCGCGAGGCCCGGAACGGCCGCGGCGACGAGGTGGCGGATCGACATGGCGCTTTTCTCGGCATCGTTGCCGGCATAGCGGATGACCACAGAGGCGGAGGGCTGCTGCTCGTCGCGGCGGAAATTGGCGCGCTCGGACATGACGATGTGGACACGCGCCGCCTTGACGCCGGAAATCGACCGGATGGTGCGCGCGATCTCGCCCTCCAGCGCGCGCACGCGGGTGATCTGCTGCATGAAGGAGGTGAGGCCGAGCGAGCCGACATTGTCGAACAGCTCGTAGCCGGCATTGGCGCTGGTCGGCAGGCCTTTCTCGGCAAGCAGCATGCGCGCCTGCGCGGTGGTGCCGGCCGGCACCAGCACCGAGGTTCCGTCGGAGCCGACATCGAAGCCGATGCCGGCATCGGCCAGCACCAGGCCGATCTGGTTGACGTCGGAACGCTCGAGACCGACATAGAGCGTCTCATAGGCCGGACGGTTGAGGTAGACGGACGCGATGCCGATGACGGCCATGACCAGAGCCGCGATGCCGCCCATGAGCGCCAGACGCCTCACGCCGAAGCTCTTCAAATTCGCGATGATGCTCTGGATCTGTTCCGGCACGATTCAACCGCTCCCAGCATGACTGTCCGCCGGAAGATTAGACCGCGAAGCTTGTGCGAGGATGATAGACGTGCGGCCGAGGGGCCTGCTAAGTGTTGAACGCTTATCTTCTTCCCGCCATCGCAAAAGGCCGCGCTTCAGGCGCGGCCTTTCATCGGTCGATGGTGATCAGGCGGCTTAGCCGTTCTTGAACAGCTGCAGGATCGACTGCGAGGAGCTGTTGGCGATCGACAGGGACTGAATGCCGAGTTGCTGCTGGACCTGGAGGGCCTGCAGGCGCGTCGATTCCTTGTTCATGTCGGCATCGACGAGCTGGCCGACGCCGCGGTCGATCGAGTCCATCAGGCTCTGGGTGAAGGTCTTCTGCAGGTCGATCGAACTCTTGGCGGCGCCGAGCACGGTGGCGGCGTCGGTAAGCTGACTCATGACGTTGTCGATCTTGGTGACCATCTGCGTGATGATATCGTCGGTCACGCCCGCCGCCGTGATGTCGAGATTGAAGGCGGAGACGTTGTCGATCTTGACGGGCGTGCCCGTCACCGCGCCCTGGCCTGCGGTGTTGGCGGCGATGTCGGTGTTGCCGGCGGCGATTGAGGCCGCATAGGCGGCATCGTATGCCGCCTGGTCCGCAGCGGTGGAATAGATCGACGTCTTGCGGTCGAGGATGCCCTGGTTCTTGACGGCCGTGGAGAGGCCGGAATCGAACAGCTTGGTGCTTTCGACATTGATGTCGATGGTGCCGAGCGAGATGGCGCCGGACGAGGAGCGATTGAAGGAAGAGACGATCTGGGCGTCGGGCTGGACGCCGTCATTGGCGGTCGCGACCTGCTTGGACGTTACCGAAAGATAATTCGAGCCCGAGAAGGTGGCGGCGTCGGCGAAGGATTTCATCTGCGCCTGAAGCGCGGTGATTTCGGTCTGCGTCTTGGCCTTGTTGGCATCCGACTGGCCAACGGCCGACAGAAGCTTGGTCTTGATCTGGCCGATCGTCGAAAGGACGTTGTTCATGCCGGTATAGGCGGTGTCGACCTTCGAGGCGCCGAGGCCGAGCGCGTCCTGCACCGTCGACAGCGCCGAGTTGTCGGAGCGCATGGTGGTGGCGATCGACCAGTAGGCGGCGTTGTCCGAGGCCTCGGAGACCCGATAGCCAGTCGAGATCCGGGCCTGCGTCTGCTCGAGCGATTTGTTGGTGGCGTTGAGGCTTTGAAGTGCAGTCAACGCCGCAGCGTTTGTCATGATGCTCGCCAAGAAACTCGCTCCTTCTCAAAAGCCGGCATGCCACACAGGCCGGGTCTCGACCTGCCCATCGGTTGCGATCGCGCCGGTCGGGGCCGAGTCGGCAACCTGTCGTAAGTCATTGGTTAACCATACCTAGCGCGATATGGTTAATGGCCTGTTAAAAGTAGGCTTTCGAGAAGTTAGGAAACGAAGATTGCGCGGGCCTTGAGCAAACGCAAATCGGGCCGCGCTTTTGGCGCGGCCCGATGCTTTGGCCTGGTCAGTATAGAGCGATCAGCCGCGGAAGAGCGACAGGATCGACTGCGACGAGCCGTTGGCGATCGACAGCGCCTGGACGCCGAGCTGCTGCTGAACCTGCAGTGCCTGGAGGCGAGTCGATTCCTTGTTCATGTCGGCATCGACGAGCTGGCCGACGCCGCGATCGATGGAGTCCATCAGGCTCGAGGTGAAGGTCTTCTGCAGGTCGATCGAGCTCTTGGCGGCGCCGAGCTTGGTGGCGGCGTTCGTCATGTCCTTCAGCGCGGCATCGACGACGTTCATCATCTGCTGGATCTGAGCGTCGCTGGCAGCGGTGCCGCCCGAGAAGATAGCCATGCTGGCGACCGAGTAGGTATCGCCGGCTGCCGGAGCTGCACCCAGGGTCGGGTTCTGAGCCGTGGCGGTCGTGGCGCCGGTGGTGCCGAGGCGAGCCGCATCGAGGATGCCCTTCGAGGTCGGGGCGGCGCCCGAATCATAGAGCTTGATGCTTTCCACGTTGACGTCGATCGTCGAGATCGAAACCGCGCCGGTGGCGCTGCGGTTGAAGGCCGAAACGATCTTGACGTCCGCCGCCGTGCCCGAAGCCGTCGACACCGACAGCATGTTGGTGCCGGAGAAGGTGGCGCCGTCGGCATAGGCCTTCAGCTGGTCCTGAAGGGCCTTGATTTCGACCTGGGTCTTTTCCTTGGAAGCATCCGTTTGGCCGTAGGAAGCGGTCAGCTTCTGCTGGATCTGGTTGATCGTCGTGATCGCGCTATCCATGCCGGTATAGGCGGTGTCGACCTTCGAGGCGCCGAGGCCGAGGGCGTCCGAAACGGTGGACATGGCCTGGTTGTCGGAACGCATCGTGGTGGCGATCGACCAATAGGCGGCGTTGTCCGAAGCCTGCGAGACGCGGTAACCGGTGGAGATGCGGGTCTGGGTGGTCTGGAGCTGGTTCTGGGTGTTGTTGAGGCTCTGCAGCGCAGTCAACGCAGCGCTGTTGGTCATGATACTGGCCATGGCTACTCGTACCTATTTTTACACGGATTTTTTTACATACCGGCTTGTCCGGTATGACGGTGCGGCATCATGCCAATGACCGCTCAGCTGGGTCACCCGCCATCTGCGAGCGACTATGGCGGCAAGTCCCTACCAAAGAGCTAAATCGGACGGTTAATCGAAAATATTCTGCGTAAAATTCGAACGGAACGGGGACGGCGTTTCGACACCTGTCCCGGGCGCGTCAGGTGAAGGATCGCACCAGGCTGCCGACCAAAAGGTTCCAGCCGTCGATCAAAACGAAGAACAGGATCTTGAACGGCAGCGATACCACGGTCGGCGGCAGCATCATCATGCCCATGGCCATGGTGACGGTGGCGACGATGAGGTCGATGACGAGGAAGGGCAGCACGACGAGAAAGCCGATCTCGAAGCCGCGCCGGATCTCGGAGATCATGAAAGCCGGTACCAGGATCCGCAGGTCGACGGTCTCGCGCGACACGGTCTGGCCGCGCTCACGGGCCAGGTCGGCGAAGAGATCGAAATCCTTGTCCCGGACATTGTGCAGCATGAAGTCGCGGAACGGGCCGGATATCTTCTCGAACGCCTCGGCCTGCGTAATCTGGTTGTCCATCAGCGGTTTCACGCCGGTGTTCCACGCCTGGTCGAAGGTCGGCGCCATGACGTAGAAGGTCATGAACAGCGACAGCGAGATCAGGATCAGGTTTGCCGGAGTCGATTGCAAGCCGATGCCAGCGCGCAGGATCGAGAAGGCGATGACGAAGCGGGTGAAGCTCGTCACCATGATCAAGAGGCCCGGCGCCACTGAAAGCACGGTGAGCAGGCCGAACATCTGGATCAGGTAACCGACGGTCGTGCCGTCGGCCTTGCCGATGCCGCCGAGATCGAGCTGCTGGGCCGCGGCGACGGACGTGGTAACGACGATGAGCGCCGTGGTTATGAGGAATTTTCTCATTCGAGCAGCATCGTCCTGACGAGAACCTGTTTGACGTGGCCACCGCTGCGCAGCGCCGCGCGCTCATCGAGATCGGCCTTGAGATGCTGGTAGCCGCTGGCGCCTTCGATCTGGTGCAGCTTCAGCGTTCGCACGAATGCGAGCAGATCCTGATGAATCTGCTCGGTCATTTCCGGCGGCTGCGGAGCATCGTAAAATACCGATGCCTCCAACCGGATCCAGACGTCCGACGGCGAGGCGAGATTGGTGGTGATCGGCGCCAGCTGCACCAGCGCCGGCCCGGTGGCCGCCTTGCCGCTCTCGGACGGTTTTTCCGCGGTGCCAGCGTTTTCCGGCGCCGCCGGCACCGGCGCCGGTGTTTCGCCTTGCTTGAGATAGCCGCCGGCAAGCCAGCCCATGCCGACGGCCGCGCCCGTCACGACCAAGAGCATGGCGAGCTGGATCACCAGGGAAGGTCCCTTCTTGGGCTGGACCTGCTCGACATTGGCCACGGCAGCGCTCTCCCGGCCCTAGAAAGGAAGAACCTGGTCGAGGACCTGCTGGCCATAGGCCGGCTGCTGGACCTCGCTCACACGGCCTCGGCCGCCATAGGAGATGCGCGCCTCGGCGATGCGCTCATAAGGGATGGTGTTCTCCGCGCCGATGTCGGACGGACGAACCATGCCGGCGATGGTCAGCACACGAAGCTCATAGTTGACACGGACCTCCTGCGAGCCTCTGATCATCAGATTGCCGTTGGGCAGCACCTCGGTGACAACGGCGGCGACGTTGAGGGCGATGTCCTCCGAACGCTTGATCTCGCCGTCGGCATTGGTCTCGGTGCTGGAGCTCAAGCCGGCGTCGCCCTTGCCGCTGGTGCTCCTGCCGTCCCATCCGAGCGTGACGTCGTAGCCGAGCTTGCGCGCGGCGGTGCGGCTGCGGTCGTTCTGGTTCTTGAAATTGGCCCTGTCGTTGAGCCTGATGTTGACGGTCAGGATGTCGCCGGGGCGCAGCGCACGCGGGTCGGTAAATAGCCGGCTCTGGCGATCGTCCCACAGCGAGAACTTCTTCGGCCGCGAGGCAGGCGGCTCGGGATAGCTGTAGGGACCGGAACCGCCTTCATCGATGCCGGAACCTACCGGCGACAAAGCGGGCTCCCTGCCGACCTCCCTGAGGTCGGTGCCGCAGCCAGCCAGGGTAGCGAGAGCGATCAGGGCGAGCAATTTCGATTTCATGACGGATCAACCCTTCGCGCCGCGCTGGCCATGATGCCGGTGAGCGTCGCCGCCGCCTTCTGGTCCATTTCGTTCAGGATGACGCCGGCCTTGCGCGAATCGAGCTTCATCAGGATGGCCGCCGCGAGTTCGGCATTCACCATCGCCAATCGTTCGGCGGCGGCGTCGGGCTTCATGCCGGCATAGATCTTGACGACGCCGTCCTCGGCGCGCGCCAGGAACACTTCGCGGCGCTTCAGCCATTCCTCGTACTCGGCCCGCTTTGCCTCCAGCGCTTTCATGCGCTCGTCGATGCCGGCTTGCAGTTGCTTCAATTCCTCGGCCTGAAGAGCGTAGCGACGATCGCGCGCGGCGTCCGCAATGTTGGAGCAGAAGCGCTGGATCTCGCTTTCGTCCGGCGCCTTGCCGCCTGCGAGCGCAGCCGGCTGGACCGGCTCCTTTTCGCGCGTAAGTTCGGCCGGCTGGACCGGGGCCTGCCCGCCGGGCAGGACCTGCCGAACGTCCTCGGCGCGGACGGAAGCGCCGCCGAGAAGCGCGGCCGCTGCCGTGGCGGCGATCATTACGAGGGGGCGGCGTGTTTTCGAGCAAAGAAGCGCGATCATCGGCGTGCCTATTGGAGAACCAGATCGGCCTGCAAGGCGCCGGCCGATTTGATGCCTTGCAGGATGGCGATGATGCCGTCGGGCTTCACACCCAGACGATTGAGGCCGGAGACAAGCGTTTCGAGATCGGGACCGTCGAGCACGGCGACGCGCGCGTCGGGCCGGCTCGCTTCGATGGCGGTGAAAGGCTCGACCGCCGTCCGGCCCCTGGAGAAAGGTTCCGGCTGGACCACTTTCGGCGCTTCGGTAATGCGCACTGTGAGCGTGCCGTGGCTGATTGCCACGCGCGAGATCCGGACATTGTTGCCGATGACGATCGTGCCGGTGCGCTCGTCGATGACGACGCGGGCAGGGGCGTCCGATTCGACGACGAGATTCTCGATCTCGGCATAGAAACGCGCGGCCGACACATTCTTCGGCCGCCTGATCTGCACGGTTCGGGCATCGCGTTCGGCGGCGACGCGCATGCCGAAACGCTGCGAGGTATAGTCATTGACGGCGTCGGCGATGCGAATGGCGGTCGAGAAATCCGGGTTGCGCAACTGCAGCGTCAACACGCCCTGGTCGTCGAACTCGGCCGGTACGGCGCGCTCGACGATGGCGCCGTTGGGCACGCGGCCGGCGGTCGGCACGCCTTGCGTCAACTGCTCGGCCTGGCCCTGGGCGGCGAAGCCGCCGACAATCACCGAGCCCTGCCCGACGGCATAGATCTCGCCATCGGCTGCCTTCAGCGGCGTCATCACCAGCGTGCCGCCGGCGAGCGAGGTGGCGTCGCCCATCGAGGAGACATCGATATCGATGCGGGCGCCCGACTGGACGAAGGGCGGCATGTTGGCGGTGACGATCACTGCGGCCACGTTCTTGGCGCGCGCGCTGCCGCCTTCGGTGGCGATGCCGAGGTTCTCCAGCATCGCTCGGATCGACTGTTCGGTGAAGGGCGAGTTGCGCAGGCTGTCGCCGGTCCCGGCGAGGCCGATGACCAGGCCGTAGCCGACGAGCTGGTTGTCGCGCGCGCTCTGCAACTGCGCGATATCCTTGATGCGCGCGGCGACCTGGCCGGGCGGCAGCGTGCTTGGGCCGGTCGAGACGCGGAACATGCGCTGGGTCGTGGCCGGATCATATTCCGGATCGTCGTAGACGCCGCCGTTCTTCTGCGCGAGCTCGCGCTTGGCGTTGGGCGTCAGCCCATCCGCCAATGCCGGCTGAAGGCCGATGGCGGCGCTCAGCAGAAGGACAAAGGCGCGCATCACGAAGCGCCGACCTTGATGGTGCCGTCGGCCATCACCGTGCCCGAGATGATCTTGCCGCTGTCGATGTTGCGGATCTTGATCTGGTCGCCGGCAGCACCGGGTTGCAGCGTGACGCCGGCCGCTGAAATGGTCAGCGCGCCGACGGTGAAATAGACCTGCACCGAAGCGCCCTGCTCGACGAGCCAGGCGTCGCGGATCGCGGTGACCGGGATGTAGCGGCCGGGCAGAAGCGTGCGCTTGGCGACCTTGCCCTGAAGCTCCTCGGAGCGCGTCGCCATGCCGTCGGGCTTGTGCTTGCCGGGGATGAGCGTCACCTGCTTGAGCGAGGCAAACTCGATGGTCTCGCCGGGATAGATGACCCGGTTCGGGATCAGCACGGCCTCGCCGGCGGGCTGGCCGGCTGCGATCTGGTTTGCCGACTGGCCGGTCGTGTCCTGCGCGAAAGCCGGCATGCCGGCGGCCACCAGGACGGTGGCCAGCGCGGCGCGACGAAGTGCGGAGGAGATCGGCGCGGCCATCGTCCGTTACCTGATGTTCTTGGAGACCACCGAGGCCATGTCGTCGGCGGCCTGGATGACTTTGGAATTCATTTCGTAGGCACGCTGCGCCGAGATCAGCTCGGTGATTTCCTTGACCGGATCGACGTTGGAGGATTCGAGGTAACCCTGCTGGATCGTGGCGAAGCCGGGGTCGCCAGGTACGCCGACATTGGCCGGGCCTGAGGCAGCCGTCTCCTGGAAGAGGTTGTCGCCGAGCGGGGCCAGGCCCGCCTCGTTGGCGAAGTTGGCGATCTGAAGCTGGCCGAGCAACTGCAAGTTCGTCTGACCGTCCAGGCGAGCAAAGACCTGGCCGGTCTTGTTGACGATGACTTCGACCGCGTCGGTCGGCACGGTGATGGCCGGAATGACTTCGGCGCCGTCGACGGTCACCAGCTGCCCGGTGGCGTTGGTGTTGAAGGCGCCGGCGCGCGAGTAGAGCGTGCCGCCGTCGGCTCCCTGGATCTGGAACCAGCCCCTGCCGGTCAAGGCCAGGTCGAAACTGTTGCCGGTGCTGGCCAGCTCGCCCTGCGTGTGAACGTTGCGCACCGCCGTCGTCTTGACGCCAAGGCCGATCGAGACGCCTTCCGGCACCAGCGAGGTGTTGGAGCGGTTGGGCACGCCCTGCGTGCGGTCGACCTGGTAGAGCAGGTCGGAGAATTCGGCCCGCGCCCGCTTGTAGCCGGTGGTGTTGATGTTGGCGATGTTGTTGGCGATGACTTCCAGGTTGGTCTGCTGGGCGTTCATGCCGGTGGCGGCGATGGCAAGGGCTTTCATGACGCGGTCCTAGATACTCATGCGACTGATTTCGAGATAGGCCGAGACGACCTTGTCGCGGATGGCGATGGTGGTCTGCAGCGCCTGCTGGGCGCTCAGCACCGCATCGACCACCTGGCGCGTGTCTGCATCGCCCTTCAGCGCCTGGATCGACATCTGCTCGGCGTTCTGCAGCGTGTTGACCGTTTTCGTCGCGGCGTGGCTGAGGACTTCGGCGAAGCTGCTGCCGACGCTTTCGCTTGCCTGCGTTCCGATGCCGCCCTGCAGCAGACCCGGTGAAGCCTGCTCCGCTCCATCGACTGCCGTCTTGAATTGTATTGCCCCGATACCGCCGATCATTACTGGTTCCTCATCAGGTCGATGGTCATGGAAATCAGATCGCGAGCCTGCTTGATGACCTGCAGGTTGGCTTCATAGGAGCGGTTCGCCTCGCTCATGTCGGCCATTTCGACCAACGTGTTGACGTTGGGCATCTTGACGTACCCTTTGTCGTCGGCGGCTTCGTTGCCGGGCTGGAATTCGATCGGGAAGTCCGAAGGATCGCGGGAGATCGCGCTGACTTCCACCAGCGAACCGCCGGTCGCGCGGTCGACCTCGGACTGGAAGGTGATCGTCTTGCGGCGGTAGGGATCTGCGCCCGGCGTGCTGCCGGTCGACTGGGCGTTGGCGAGGTTTTCCGAGACCACGCGCAGGCGCTCCGACTGGGCGCCAAGGCCGGAGGCCGCGACTTTGAGGGCTGCGGTGAGGGCGTCCATGGTCAGCTCTTCACCACCATCGTCATCATCGAATGGAAGGCCTTGACGATCGCCGTGTTGAGCTCGAAGGAGCGGCGGACCTCGCCCGCCTTCATCAGCTCCTGTTCGAGAACCACGGTGTTCTTCGACGGCATGATCGCGCCCTCAGGATCCTCGGGCTTGACATTGAAGCCGGCATTGGCCGTTTCGGCGCCGAGATGGCCGGCCTGCGTGGCGGCAAGCGTCACCGCGGTCCGGTCGAGAACCTTTTCGAAGGGCTCGACGTCGTTAGCGGTGTAGCCCGGCGTGTTGGCATTGGCGATGTTGGAGGCAATCGCCGACTGGCGCACGGCCAGCCATTGCGACTGCCGCGTGGCGAGATCGAAAAGATTTACGGGTTCCATGGGAATCTCCCGGGCGAGTACGCACAAGACTAGGCGGCCAGTCTTGCGCGGACCTTGCGCGGGGCGGGCCGCATGGCCCGGCGCCATTACTTGGAGAGCTGGATTACCTTGTCGTTGCTGGTGACGATCACCCACTTGCCGCCGCGCTGCTCGATCGAGGCGACGCGGCTGGAATCGGGCAGGACCGAGCCGCGCTGGACGAGCCACAGACCGGTATCGTCCTCGATCATGGCGCGGCCGTTGGCGACATGCACCATCTTGAATTCCGAAGCGGCGGCGGGAAACGGCTGGTCGCCCGGCGGCGGCGCGGGGTCGTCCTCAACCGTTCCGGTGGCAAAGAGGTCGATATCGGCATTGGGAACATCCTTGGCCGTCAGCGGCCCGCTGCGTTCGGCCACGACGCCGCCGCCCTCGCGCCCGGCATTGCTGCCGCTGCCGCCGAATTTGATGGCCTGAACGCCGAACTGCTCCTGGTTGAAGAAAATGTACCAGGGAAACAACGCGCAGATCAGGCCGAGCGTGATGCCGAGGGCAGCGATGACGAAATCGCTGCGGCGGTCGGCGCTCCTGTCGGCCAGGCGCGGGAACTGGGCTTTCGGCGGCTCCGGCCATTCGGTGCGGGGAAAGAGCCCGTCGAGCAAGGAATCGCGGCTGGCCTGCGCGACATCGGCAGTCCCAGCGGTGGATGTCCGCGGATGCGGCCTGTCGGCTCTGGTCAGGAGAGCCGCTGTCTTTTGGGTCTTGGCATGCGCGGCCTTGTCCTTGGCAGTCCTTGCCGCGTCGGCTTCGGCCCTCTCCGCCGCCTCGGCCTCGGCAAGCCTGTCGCGCAACATGCGCTCGGTATATTGTAGCTCAGTCTCCTTGATCGCCATTCAGCTTCTCCTTGAGATGGCGGGCGAGGTCGGCGAACGGATCGGCCGATGCGCGGTCCCTCGGCGACTGCGTGAGCGCCTCGTAGATCAGCGGCACCTGGCGCACCGCATTGTCGAGCTCGGCGTCGGCGCCGCTCTGGTAAGCGCCCAGCAGGCGGATGTCGCGCGTGTCCTCGAAGCGCGCGATCATCGATTTCAGCTTCGTCACCAGCATGCGCTGCTCGGCGCTCCAGGCCTTGTCGGCAAGACGCGAGATCGACGACAGCGGATTGACCGGCGGATAGCGGCCCTGCTCGGCGAGCGCTCGGTCGAGCACGACATGGCCGTCGAGGATGCCGCGCACCGAATCGGCGACCGGATCATTGTGGTCGTCGCCGTCTACCAGCACGGAAATGATGGCGGTGATCGAACCCCTACCTTTAACCCCGGGGCCCTCAGCTCCAGGCCCGGCGCGTTCGAGCAGCTTCGGGAGGTCGGTGAAGACCGAGGCCGGATAGCCACGCGCGACCGGCGGCTCGCCGGTTCCGGTCGCCACCTCGCGCAGCGCATGCGCAAAACGGGTGATGGAATCCAGCACCAGGAGCACGCGATGGCCCTGGTCGCGGAAGTGCTCGGCCACGCACATGGCGGTGTCGGGCGCGCGGCGACGCATCATGGCGCTTTCGTCGCTGGTGGCGACGACGGCGACGGTCTTGGCCATGCTCTCGGCGCCGATCGTATCCTCGAGGAACTCGCGCACCTCGCGGCCACGCTCGCCGATCAGCGCCACGACCACCGTATCAAAAGCCTCGGCGCCGGCGAGCATGGCCAGCAGCGTCGACTTGCCGACGCCGGAACCGGCGAAGATGCCGAGCCGCTGGCCGAAGCAAAGCGGGGTGAAGATGTCGATCACCCTGACGCCGGTGAGGAAGCCGGTGCCGACGCGCTGGCGCGCCAGGGCGCCCGGCGTCGCGCCATGCGCGACCTCGGCCGCATTCGGCCTGATCAGCGGCGGGCCGCCGTCAATGACACGGGTCAGGGCGTCGATGGCGCGCCCGCGCCAGGAGGCATGCGGGGTGACCGCGAGCGGGCCGCGGCGGAAGACGGCGTCGCCAATGCCGGCATCGGCGCTGCGTTCGAAGGGCGCGACCACCACCTCGTCGCTGGAGATCTTGACGATCTCGCCGCGTCGCGCGCCGACCTTGCCGCGCTGCTCGACGATGTCGCCCAGCCTGGCAATTCCGGACAGGCCGCGGACCTTGTAATGCGTCGGCGATATCTCGGCGATGCGGCCGCCGCGCGCCAGCAGCGCCTGCGGATCGTCGAACCGCTGCCAGACGCGTTCGAGAGCGGCCAGCCTGTCGGTCCGTCCGGTTTCCGCCGGGCTCTCGGCAGCGCGCAACAGGGACGATCCGGACGTCATGCTGTCACTTCGAGCCGAGCGTCTTGATCGCGTCGTCGGTGGAGGAATCGGTCTGCCGCATCAGCGCCGCCGTGTTCTCGAAAGCGCGTTGCACCTGGATCAGCCGGGTCATTTCCAGCACCGGGTTGACGTTCGATTCTTCCAGAAACCCTTGAGCGACACCGACGTCCGAGCGATCGGTGACGGGCTCGGGCGTGCGCGCCGGAACGATGCCCGAATTCCCATAGCGGACGAAATTCTCGCCGGGGTCGAAATTATAGAGGCCGATGGCGCCGACCAACTGGTCGTTCTGCCTGAGAGAGCCGTCGGCGCCTGCCTTGGGCGGGCCGTTGCGCGGATCGAGCTGGATGGGGGCGCCGCCGCTGTCCAGCACCGGGTAGCCTTCGATCGACATCAGTTCGCCGTTCTCGTTCATGGAGAAGCGGCCGTCGCGCGTCATCACCGTGCCGGCGGGCGTCTCGATGGCGAACCAGGCGTCGCCCTGGATGGCGAAGTCGAACGGGTTGCCGGTTTCGGTCAGCGCGCCATGCGCGCCGGAGAGATAGGTCTTGCCGGACGAGGCAAAGGAAACCGATCTCGGCCCGGTGCCCGAGACCACGTCCTCGAATTTTACGCCGGTGGCGCGAAAGCCGATCGTCGAGGCGTTGGCGACATTGTCGGCGATGGTGTCGAGACGACGCTCGAGGGCGATCTGAGAGGAGAGGGCGACGTAAAGACTGTCCTGCATGATCTTCTCAGAACTTCAACTGCTGCATGGCCATCATCAGATCGGTGGAGATGCCGACAGTGGTCGGTTGCGCGAAGAGCACGCTGACCGAGGTCACCGCCGTCGAGGTCGGATGGGCAATCTCATACATGCTGGTGAAGCGGGTCAGGAATTTGCTGAGCTTGTCCGGGTCGGTGAAGTCCTTGATGTCGAGCTTCTGCTCGAACAACTGCGCCTGCTTGTCGATGTCGGCGGTTGCGAAGGAATCCGGCAGGCCGAGCGCGGTACGCACCACGCTGGCAAGTGCCGTGTCGGCCAGCACGTCGTACCAGCTGGTGATGTCGGGTGCCTTGCGCTGGAAATAGAGCGCCAGCCGAACACCCTCGTTGGTCTGGCCGGCATCCTCTTCCAATGTCTGGCGCAGGTATTTGTCGACGGTCGGCTGCTGCGCTGGCACGTAGGTGGTGGCGTTTTCGCCGTACTGCTCGAAATTGAGGGCCGCGGCCAGTCCGGCATAGGCTTTGTTGGTCTGCTTGTTGGCGACGCTATCGGGGTCGCGCACGCCGCCCTCGAGGACCTGCCTGATCAGGTCTTTGTCTTCGGTGGCGGAGTCGAGACCGAACGCGGCCAGTGCGTAGGTGTACAGCCGATTGTTCGACATCAAATCGTCGACCGATTTCACCTTGGTGATGTTGGCGAGATAGTATGTCGTCTCGCCCTTCACATAATCCGAATCCGGATCGAGACCGGCGATCTCAGCCTGCATGGCGTAGTTCTTCGTGACCAGCTGCTGCGCCGGGTTGTAGACCGTCGCATCGGCGCCGTCCGCCGCGAAGTTGAAGGCGCTGACGAACTGGGCGTAGCGCTTGTCCGTCAGCTTGTTGGCGAAGCTGTTGGGGTCGGAGACGCCTTCCTTCAGCGCCTTGACCATGAAGGCCTTGGCATAGTCCATGTCCTCCAGCCCGTAGGCCTTCATGGCATATTTGAACAGGCGGTCGTTGTTGACGAAATCGTCGATCGATTTCACCTTGGTGATGTTGGCCAGATAGTATTGGGTGTCGCGATCGACCGTCGGCTGCTGCTCGATGCGGGCGATAGACTTAGGGATGTCTTTGGCGATCAACTGATAGCTGATATAGGTACTAAGCAAAGGGCATGCCTCCGGCCGAAGCTATCCCTGCACGATAGCGTCACTTCCTTGCGCGAAGCTGAATCGCGTCCGCTGCCTTCGATTCAAGCCTCACACAAGGCAAGGGGACTATCCCTGCTCCACGACGTGACATGCGGAAGGACCTGTCGTGGGCATTCTGATCGGACTTGTGGTGACGCTCGGCTGCGTTCTCGGCGGCTTCATGGCAATGGGCGGGCATCTGCATGTATTGCTGCAGCCGTGGGAAGCGGTGGTGATCTGCGGCGCGGCGCTCGGCACCTTCCTCGTCGCCAATCCGATGAAGACGGTCAAGGACACCGGCAAGGGCATTCTGGAAGCCTTCAAGCAGGCGGTGCCGAAGGAACGCGACTACCTCGAGACACTGGGCGTGTTGCACAGCCTGATGCGCGAACTGCGCTCGAAGTCGCGCAGCGAGGTCGAGGCGCATATCGACAATCCGGAAGAGTCGGCGATCTTCCAGGCCTTCCCGACCGTGCTCAAGAACCATGACCTGACGAATTTCATCTGCGACTACTGCCGCATCATCATCATCGGCAATGCCCGCTCGCATGAGATCGAGGCGCTGATGGACGAAGAGATCCAGACGATCCGCACCGACAAGCTGAAGGCCTACCACGCGATGGTGGCGGTCGGCGACGGCCTGCCGGCGCTGGGCATCGTGGCGGCCGTGCTCGGCGTGGTGAAGGCGATGGGCGCGCTGGACCAGTCGCCGGAAATCCTCGGTGGCCTGATCGGCGCGGCACTCGTCGGAACCTTCCTCGGCATCTTCCTGTCCTATGCGGTGGTCGGTCCGGTCGCCACCAAGATCAAGACGGTGCGCGAGAAGAGGAACCGTCTCTACATCATCGTCAAGCAGACGCTGCTTGCGTATATGAACGGCGCCCTGCCGCAGGTGGCGATCGAATTCGGCCGCAAGACCATATCCTCCTACGAACGTCCGACGATCGATGCGGTGGAGCAAAGCACCATGAGCGCCGGCACCGCCGAGAAGAAGGCGGCCTGAGCATGCAGCATCCGAGACAGGGCCGCCTGCCGTCATGACCAGTCCGGCCAGTCCGTCAGAAACGCGGGCCTTGATCATCGAGCGACTCGTCGGCGATAGCGGCGAGGCGGCGCAGGTGATCGGCGTCGGCCGCGGCATGGCCGAGCGGGCGCTGCCGTCGCTGCAGAAGGCGCTTGCCGCGGAACTCGGCGCGCCGGTGACCGTGGACCTGCAAGCGGTGGAGGTCGGCCGCGTTCCCGAGGCGCGTTCACGCGCCGGCGATGCTTTTGCGCTGACCATCGTGTCCTCGCCGATCTCGGCCGACGCCATGACGCTGGTGATGGATGCGCATGCGGTCGCCGTCATGGTGAGCGCCCTGTTCGGCGGCGATCCCGACCAGCCGGTGGCGCCGATCGAGCGCGACCTGTCGCAGATCGAGGCCGATGTGGCGACCACCGTGTTCCAGGAGGTGGCGGCAGCGCTCAACGGATCCGGCAAACGTTCGCTCGACTTGCGCCTGCCGGTGCCGAAAGCAATATCGGGCAACGAGGCGAGGCGGCGCGTGTTGCGCGACGGCGCCGCCGTGCGCATCGTCTATGGCCTGTCGACGCCGTCCGACAGCGGCACAGTCACGGTGATGATCCCGCAACGCCTGCTGCTTACCTCGCGCAGCGGCGGTGCCACCACGGGCGAGCATGGCGAGACCACCGAATTCGACTGGCGAGCCCGCTTCTCCGAAGAGGTTATGCGCTCGACCGTCCGGCTCGAGGCGACGATGCCGCTAGCGCGGCTGACGCTCGGCGACCTCGCAGCGTTCAAGCCAGGCCAGGTGATCGAACTGGAGGAGAACGCCCAGCTCAACGCCAGGCTCAGCGCTCGCGACAAAACGTTGTTCGTCTGCGAGTTCGGCAAGCTTGGGCAGAATTACACCGTCCGCATCAGCCGCCCTCATGATGCCGGACAGGATTTCATCGACGGACTGATGCCGGGCTGATGCCAGGCCCGGGATCCATGGAGACGAAGAAGCATGCCAGCGACAAATGTGGAAGCCGAGGCCGAAATGGAAACCGGCCAACCTGACGAGCAGTTGGACCGCGCTATCGAAGAACTGCGCGGCGTGCTTCGTGAAGAGGAGGGCCGTCCGGACGCTGCGCTTCGGTCGGGGTCCAATTCCTCGATCATCATGACCATTCCGGTCGACGTGCAGATCATCCTGGGCAGCACGGAAATGCCCGTGTCGGATTTGATGGCGCTGCAGAAGGGTTCCACGGTCGCGCTCAACCGGCGTATCGGCGAGCCGGTCGACGTCGTGGTCAACGGCCGCAAGATCGCGCGCGGCGAGATCACGGTGCTGGAGAGCGATCCGACGCGCTTCGGCATCAGGCTCACAGAGATCATCGCGGCGGCGAAGAGCGCCTGACAGGGCGAACCAATCGGCAGCGAGGGCAACACGCATGACGACGGCATTGGCGCTGACACGTCCGCAAAAAGCGGCAGCCATACTGGTGGCCATGGGCAAGCCCGCGGCCAGCCGCCTGCTCAAATTCTTCAAGCAGGACGAGCTGAAGGCGCTGATCGAGGGCGCGCGTCTCTTACGTACCATTCCGCAGGCTGATCTGGAGCGCATCGTTGCCGAGTTCGAAGCCGAATTCACCGAGGGCGCCGGCCTGCTCGATTCAGCCGACCGGATGGATACGATCTTGAACGAATCGCTGTCGCCCGAGGAAATGAGCGCCATCATGGGCGAGAGGAGGTTCGAGCCGGTCCCGGAAGGACCGCCGCCGATATGGCCGGATCTCGAAAAGCTCGAGCCGTCGCGGCTCGGCTCCTTCCTTGCCGGCGAGCATCCGCAGACATCGGCCATGGTGCTTTCGAAGCTCGCGCCGCAGACTGCCGCCAACGTGCTGCTCACGATGGAAAAGCCGATGCGCAGCCAGATCGTCAAGCGCATGGTGACGATGGCCAACGTCCCGGATGCGGCATCCCGGATCGTCGAGAATCAGCTGCGCGTGAGCGTGCTGTCGCAGAAGGCCAGCCGGGACACCACCGCCGGCCAGGAACGCGTCGCCGGCATGCTCAACGAAATGGCGAAGCCCGAACTGGACGAACTTATGCAGGACCTGGAGGAAGCCGGCACGCCCGATCTCGCCGGCGTCAGGTCGCGGTTGTTCGCCTTCGACGACCTGCCGCTGTTGCCGCAGAAAGCCCGGGTCCTGCTGTTCGACGGGTTGTCGACCGAGCTCGTCACGCTGGCGCTGCGCGGGGCCGCGCCGGAACTCGCCGAATCGGCGCTGTCGGCGATCGGCGCGCGCTCCCGCCGCATGATCGAATCCGAACTCGGACAAGGATCGGAAGGCATTGCGGTTGCCGACATCATGGCGGCGCGCAAGAGCATATCGGTCGCCGCCATCCGGCTGTCGCGCGAAGGAGCTTTCGAGCTGCCTTCGATGCAGACCGCCGCCGCCGAAGCCGCCTGACGATAGCGACCCGGTCAGAGCGCCATGGCTGAAGCGGTCGACAAGGATTCCAAAACCGAGGAAGCCACAGAAAAGAAGATCCGCGACACGATCGAACAGGGCAAGTTGCCCCATTCGCGCGAGACCGCGATCTTTGCCTCCTTCCTCGCCATATTGGTTTTCGCCGTCTTCTACGCCAAGGATGCGATCGTCGATCTCGGCATGTTCCTATCGACCTTCCTGGAAAAGCCGGAGGCCTGGCCGATGGACACCGAGACCGACGTCATCTCGCTCTACAAGCAGGTAATGACCGAGATCGGCCGCGCCGTCGTCAGCCTGCTGGTGCTCTTGACGGTTGCCGGCGTCGGCGCCTCGGTCTTCCAGAACATGCCGCAAATCGTCGGCGAGCGGATCAGGCCGCAGCTCTCGCGCATCTCGATCGCCAAGGGCTGGAGCCGGATGTTCGGCATGCAGGGCTGGGTCGAGTTCCTGAAGTCGCTGGCCAAGCTCGGCTTCGCCATCGCGGTGCTGAGCTTCACGCTCTCGGAAGATCATCGCAAGCTGCTCGCTGGCATGATCACCAACCCGGTCTCGTTCGGCCTCGTCATCCGCGGCATCTTCGTCGACATCCTTGTGGCGATCGTCTTCGTGATGGGGCTGATCGCGGTGACCGACATCGTCTGGTCGCGCTTTCACTGGCGGCGCGACCTGCGCATGACCAAGCAGGAAGTCAAGGACGAGTTGAAGCAGTCGGAAGGCGATCCGATCGTCAAGTCGCGACTGCGCTCGCTGGCGCGCGACCGGGCGCGCAGACGCATGATGACGGCCGTGCCGCGCGCGACGCTGGTGATCGCCAACCCGACGCACTACTCGATCGCGCTGAAATATGTGCGCGAGGAAGATTCCGCGCCGATCGTGCTGGCCAAGGGACAGGATCTGGTAGCGCTCAAGATCCGCCAGATCGCCAGGGAGAACAACATTCCGATCTTCGAGGACGTGGCGCTCGCGCGCTCCATGTACAAGCAAGTTTCGGTTGATAGCGTGATCCCGTCGCAATTCTACCAGGCGGTCGCCGAGTTGGTGCGGATCGTCTACTCGAAGAAGGCACCGCGCAAGGCAACCCAATGAACGGACGCCGCTAATCCATGGACCGGCAACCACACGCCAACTCCCGCGAGCTGATCGTCGCCAGCGCCATCGAGCCCGTGGTGGGCGAATTGAGGCTCATCGACGTTGCCGACTATATTGCCTTCATCCGGCTCGAACATCTCGCCTGCCTGTCGGACCTCGTGGATTCGGCGGTCGAGCTTTACTTCCGGCCGGGAACGCTGCGGCTCGGCCATGGTGCGGAGGCGCATGTCGACTGGAGTGGCAGCCCGCGCATCGTGCTCGACCTGGAGCTGCGGCCGCGCGGCGTGACGGTCTATTTCCAGCTGACGTTGACCGAGCACCAGGCATCCGTGGTGGTCAACTACGTGTCGTTCGAGAAGCCTGGCGAAACGCCGGAGCACAACACGGCCTTGCTCGAGGACGCGATCGAAGAGGCTCGTATCCGCAGGACCGAGCCGCTGGCATTCCCCTGAGTGTCTGATCTCCTGGACATGTCGAGGCTAGGCTCGATCGATTATTCGATCAGGCCGAGCCGCAGGGCCTTGGCGACCGCCTGGTTGCGATTGACCGCGTTGAGCTTCTGCGTCGACTGGGTGAGATACTGGTTGGCGGTGTGAACCGACAGCTTGAGGAGCTTGGCGATCTCCTCGCTGGTATTGCCGTTGGCGGTCAGCTTCAGGCATTCGAGCTCGCGCTTGGAGATCGAGCGCATCCGGCCGGTATCGCCGGGTCGGATGCGGGCGACAGCCGCGAAAAGCGCAAAGGAGCGGGCGTGGATCTCGCAAAGTGTGTCGTCGGACAGCGCGATCTCCGAGCCTAGGAAGACGACCAGCCCGCATTGCCCGCGATCGGCATGCACCGGAAAGGCGATGCCGTTAGTGCCGGGCGCCAGCGGCGCGGTCGACTCGGCCCAGGCGAGCGACTGGAACACCTGCCGCGATCCGGCGAGGGCGTCGTCGACCCACCAGCGCGGCGCGGTCGAGAGGCGGCTGTGACGCACCATATCCTCGCCATTGGCGCCGGAGATGAATTTGGTCGCGACCGCCGTGCCGGGATAGTCGGAATCGAAACACGCCACGAGACGCGCGCGCTCGGGCGAGGGGCTGACGAAATAGAGGCCGAAGGCCGAGGCGTTGATATCAACGGCGATCCAGCGGCAACGGCGCACGGCATCGGGGATGGTGGCGGCGTGATGGGTCTCGGAGCCGAGCGAGAAGGCGCCGAAGGGACTGCGCTGATCGTTGAAAAGAGCGGCTGCCGCCTCTCTGACCTGTGCGTGCTTCAAATGATGCCGCTCCTGATCGCCGTCGCGATCGCCATCGCGCGGTTCGAGGCCGCGAACTTCTGGATGGCGTGCGTGATGTAGCTGTTGACGGTGTTCGACGAGACACCGAGGATGACGGCGACCTCGTCAGTGGTCTTGCCTTCCGAGACCCAGAACAGGCATTCGCGCTCGCGGTCCGACAGCGGATCCTGCATGGACGCCGCCGCGATCAGCTGCGGAATGCCGGAAAGCGCATAGCAGCATTTGATCTGTGCCTTCATCAGGGCGGCCACGTCGATCTTGCCCGCCTCGGCGGCCGAGAACAGCACGAACAGGCGCTGCCGGCCGACATTGAGCCGCAGCGAATAGATTTCGGCGTGGCCAAGCACGTCTAGCAGGCGAGCTTCCTCGCCGGTCAGCAATGCGCCGGCGTCGGGCGCGTGCGCGGCCACCAACCGCTTCGGGCGTACGCCCGGCGCCACGGTCAAGGGTCCCAGCGCCAAATTGGCAATTAGCCTTTTTCCGATCAGCTCTATCCCGTCGAAGATCCAGTTTGAGGAAACGATGCGCGCATCGTTGCGGTCTTGGTCATGAACGATGGCGACCAGCATATAGTTGTCGGCGCCGATATCGGCGGCAAGCTGCATGAAGAAAGTGGTGAGGTCGCCGCGCGACGTCAGGCGCGAGCCTGAAGCGTCGGTTTGAAGAAGCGCGGCGGAACTGCTCATTTTGATTCTTGGATTCTTGCCGGAATCGATCCTTGTGCCCGGTGCTGGCGAAGCCAACGGCCGGACCGAAACGCGTCACGTTTACGAAGACACACTCACGGGCGCGAACGGCGCCCAATCGCGCCGAATCCCTCTAGGGGAACGCGAAACCGTCCGCGTCTGGTACCGGCCTGGCGCCGGAACTTGAGACTTTGGGTTGGTCGCCGCGCCCCCCGTGGACCGGCTGATTCGGGTCTAATCTACCCGCAGATGAATCCGACATCAAATGCGATTTGACAAAATCGAATCCGATGGACTCGCATTGCGACTCAGCAGCCGGTCTTCGCGTTACTTGGCGGTGATTCAAAGCTGAATTGAGCCAATGATTTCGCGGCGGGCGCAAAAATACGCCCCCGGTTGCATCCGAGGGCGTATGTCCGTTCGGGTGCGGCTCAGCGATCCTCGAAACCCGTCAGCACGCCGACGGCATTGATGCCAATCTCTTCCACGGCGTAGCCGCCTTCCATGACGAACAGCGTGGGCAGACCGAGCTTGGCGATGCGGCGGCCGATCTTGGGATAGTCGACGCTCTTCAGCTTGAACTGGCTGATCGGGTCCTTCTCGAAGGTGTCGACGCCGAGCGAGACGACGACGACATCGGGAGCGTAGGCGGCGAGCCTGGCGCAGGCGTCCTCCAGCGACGCGTTCCAGCCGTCCCAATTGGTGCCGAAAGGCATCGGGTAATTGATGTTGAAGCCTTCGCCCTCGCCCTCGCCGCGCTCGTCGGCGTGGCCGAGGAAGAAGGGATACTCGACCATCGGATCGCCATGCAGGTTGAGCACCTGGACGTCGCCGCGGCGATAGAAGATCTCCTGCGTGCCGTTGCCGTGATGGTAGTCGACATCGAGGATGGAGACACGGCTTGCGCCCTGGTCGCGGAACCATTGAGCGACGACGGCGGCGTTGTTGACGAAGCAGTAGCCGCCCATGAAGGCCGCG
This sequence comes from Mesorhizobium sp. WSM4935, assembly GCF_029625735.1. Taxonomy (NCBI): domain Bacteria; kingdom Pseudomonadati; phylum Pseudomonadota; class Alphaproteobacteria; order Hyphomicrobiales; family Phyllobacteriaceae; genus Mesorhizobium; species Mesorhizobium sp. WSM4935. Next base: position 221,936 of record NZ_JARTVR010000004.1, read on the forward strand.
CCCGCATGATGGCCCGGCGGGCGGCAAAGCGCGAAGGCGCTGCGTTCGCCGGCCTTGACCAAGGCGGCTGCGGTCAGCGCGACGTCATAGGAGGACTTGATCGCCGCCCAGGTGCCTTCGACGAAGGTGGCGCCGGCATCGAAGGAATAGTAGCCGAGCAAGGCATCGATGCGCTTCGGCGGCACGTCGCCGCGCAGGCCGCGCGTCGGCCAGGTGAAGCCCATGGCAGACCCCGTGAAGCCCGCGGCGACCCATTCCGGCCACACCGTCGGCAGGAAGTCGATGTAATGGGCTTCATGGACACGCTTGGCCGCGGCAAGGTCGTGCTCGGCCGGCCCGATGATCGGCCCGAGCTTCTCGCTCTCCACGCGTGCCCTGATGAATTCAGCCCGCGACGGCTTCTCGAAACCCGGCACGATCGCGGATGTGACCAGCTCCATCTGGTCGGCATGACCGGCATGAAGTGGCGAATAGACAGTTTTCATGAAATCTCCCCTGGAAGTGCGAAATCGGTTGGAAGTGCCAAATCACTCGAGATTGAGATGGGGGCTCACCAGAGCGAGCCACATGGCCTCCACATCGTCCTCGATGAGGTCGTATGTCCTGCGATCCCTCTTCAACCCGACAAGACGGCAGACATGGCCGACTTCCATCATCAGCACGCCGAGCCGGCTGGCGATCTTGTCTTCAAGAGCCGGATTCACATGCTGCAGCCACGCGGCGTAAAGGGCGATGATGTCCTTGTCGTACTCGTCCTGGATCGGCCTCAGGTCGGCGTTGCCGGATATGGCCTCGATCACCGGCATCAGCGTGGCGTTTTCGAGATAGAGCCTGGATGTGTCGATGAAGAGCTTGCGCACTTCGCGCCGAAACTCATCACGGTTGGTTGGCCGGGGGGCGTTGATACGCTTCTGGATCACCTGGGGAAAAGACGACAGCCAGCGCCGGGCCAGGTCCAGAAGAATGGCTTCCTTGTTGGGAAAGTACTGATAAACCGAACCGACCGACAGGCCCGCGCGCTGCGCGATGGCGAGCGTCGTCGGCGCTCTGGTTCCTTGCTCGCGCGTCAGGATCAGGGCCGCATCGAGAATCCTGTCGACCACCTTGCTTGACCGCTGCTGCCGCGGCTGCTTGCGCGGTTCGAGCGCTATCCTGGTCTTGCGGTCGAGACTGCGCTTCACTGCTCGTTGCCCCCGTTCCCCGCTCGGCCCCACCGTCGGCGCGCGGTGCAGTCCACTATACATTGCAAATTCCGGCTGTTGACAAACGCGAATAAACAGTCGCATTCTTTATCCACGCTGTCTTCCACGATAACAAGGGGAATTTCGAAGACGGCGCATCGGCATCGCTCTTGCCCCATGGCGCCGCCCCGGTGGAGCGGTAGCTCGTTGGGCTCCGGGCGCTGTCGGTCCCTCAGCAAAATGTGGAGTCGCGATGTCGGTTGCGGGTGGTGGTGCGGATCTGGTGATCGTCAACGGCCGTCTGCTGACCATGGACGACGACAATCCCGCCGCCGAGGCTGTTGCCGTCAAGGACGGCGCCATCATCGCCATTGGCAGCCGCGCTTCCATCGAAGAGCTCAAAGGACCGGCGACAAAGGTTGTCGACGCTCAAGGCGGCTCCGTCCTGCCGGGCTTCATCGAAGCGCATATGCATCTGTTCGGCGGCGCGGCCGAGCTCGACAATCTGCATCTGGCCGGCGTGCATGGCTTCGACGCGCTGCGCGACGCGATCCAGGATTTCGCGGCCAAGCGCCCGGACGCCAGACTGCTGATCGGCGCCGGTGTCGACTACGCCATCCTGCCGGAGCCCGTGACGCGCCACGATCTCGACCGCATCATTCCCGACCGGCCCTTCGCCATGTCGGCGTCCGACCACCACACGATGTGGGCGAACACCAAGGCGCTGGAAGAGGCCGGGCTGCTGCATGGCAAGCAGGTCGGACAGGGCAATGAGGTTGTCATGGGCGCCGACGGGCTTGCCGCTGGCGAACTGCGGGAAGGCGAGGCCTTCGGACCGCTCCTCGACCATTACGGAGCAAACCGGACGCGGCTTGGGCTCGAGGGCGCCGAGCCGGATCCCTATCCTTCGGCGAAGGAACTGGCAGCCGATCGCGACCTGATGCATCGCGGGCTGCAATGGTGCGCCAAGCATGGCATCACCTCGATCCAGAACATGGACGGCAATCTCTACCAGCTTGAGCTGCTGGCCGGGCTGGAAGAAGAGGGACGGCTGCTTTGCCGCACCAAGATCCCGTTCCACTTCAAGAATTTCATGAAGCTGGACATGCTGGAAAAGGCCTCGCGGATGGCCGCGACCTACAATTCCGAATGGCTGTCTTCCGGCCTGGTCAAGGTCTTCTATGACGGCGTGCTGGATTCCTGGACGGCGGTGATGGTCGACGACTATGCCGACCGGCCTGGATGGCGCGGCGAGCCGCTGTTTTCGCCGGAACATTTCGCCGAGGTGGCGGTCGAGGCCGACAGACGCGGCCTGCAGATCGCCGTGCATTCGATCGGGGACGGCGCCGTGCGGGCGGTGCTCGACGGCTATCAGGCGGCGCTGAAGAAGAACGGCCGGCGCGACAGCCGGCACCGCATCGAGCATATCGAGGTGATCACGGCCTCCGACGTGCCGCGCTTCGCGGAGCTCGGCGTGCTTGCCTCGATGCAGCCGGCGCATCCGCCGGGCGCGCTGAACTTCCCGCTGGAGCCGACAATCTCGCGCATCGGCCGCGACAAGTGGCCGTTAAGCTATGCCTGGCGCACGCTGAAGAACGCCGGCGCGCGCGTGGTGTTCGCATCCGACTGGCCGGTCTCGCCGGTCGATCCGATCCTGTCCATTCAGGCGGCGGTGATGCGTAAGCCTTGGGCAGAAGGGATGCCGGACCAGAGCTTCTCGTTGCGGGAAGCAATAGAGGGCTACACGGTCGAAGGCGCCTATGCGGAGTTCAACGAACATCGCAAGGGGCGCCTGAAAACCGGATATCTCGCCGATATCGTCGTCCTGTCGGCGGATATCGAGGCGACCGCGCCGGAAGCGTTGCACACCGTGCGTCCGATGACCACCATCTGCGGGGGGAGGATCACCTACCAGGCCTAACGATGGCATAGGAATTGCTTAATTGAACAGAGGCTCGGATCGAGTCACCGCTCAGCAGTTGCCAAGCCGACCGGCTTGTGGTGACAATCAAAACAGGAACACACCTGCCGACAAGAGCAGGCTCTCTCAATGGGGTAATCGTGCCGGAACAGCCGGGTAAGAACGCGATCGAAGTTCGCGGTGTTCGCAAGGTCTTTGGTACCGGCGAAAACCAGGTAGCCGCCCTCGACACGGTGTCGGTGTCGATCCGCGAGAATGAGTTTTTCACGCTGCTCGGCCCCTCCGGATGCGGAAAGACGACCCTGCTGAGATTGATTGCCGGCTTCGATTTCCCAACCGCCGGCGAAATCCTGCTGCACGGCCAGGACATCGCGCCGCTCCCACCCTACAAACGCCCGGTCAACACCGTCTTCCAGAGCTATGCGCTTTTCCCGCACATGACGGTGGCGCAGAATATCGGCTTCGGGCTGGAGATGCTTGGCAAGCCGAAAGCGGAGATCGAGGCGCGCGTCGCGCAGATGCTGAAGCTGGTCAAGATGGAGGCGCTCAAGGCGCGCCGCACCAGCCAGATTTCGGGCGGCCAGCAGCAGCGCGTGGCGCTGGCCCGCGCGCTCGCGCCGCAGCCGAAGGTGCTCTTGCTCGACGAGCCGCTTTCGGCGCTGGACTACAAGCTGCGCAAGGAAATGCAGATCGAGCTGAAGCGGCTGCAGAACGAGACCGGCATCACCTTCATCTTCGTCACTCACGACCAGGAAGAAGCGCTGACCATGTCTGATCGCATCGCGGTGATGTCGGCCGGCAAGATCCTGCAGGTCGGCACGCCGCGCGACATCTACGACCGGCCGGCCGAACGCTTCGTCGCCGACTTCATCGGCGAAACGAATTTCCTGCCCGGCACAGTGGTGTCGAAACAGGCCGGCGTGGCGACGGTCAAATTCGCCAGCAGCGCCACGATCAGCGCCGGCTATCCGGAAGGCTTCAATCCGACCGGCGAGGTGACGCTGGTGGTGCGTCCCGAGCATGCCGATCTGGTTCCCGATCCGGCCAAGGGTACGATCACCGGCACGCTCTCCAACATCGTCTATTTCGGCACCGACACGCATTATCACGTCAAGCTCGACGGCGGCGGCGAGAATTTCATCGTGCGCCATCAGAACAGCCGTTCCAGCGCAGTGACCTACGAGACCGGCGCCAAGGTCGGAATCCAGTTCGAGGAGGACGCCGCCCGCGTCCTGAAAGACTGATGACGACAGCCACGCTCTCCCCGACCACGCTTTCCAAGGCCGCGTTGTTCGAAGCCCAGGCGGTGAAGACAAGTGCGCGGCGCAACCGGCTGCTGTCGCTGCCGGCACTGATCATCATCGGCACTTTCGGCGTGCTGCCGCTGATCATCATCTGCATCTACTCGTTTCTCGTCGCCGCGCCCTATGGCGGCGTGCAGTGGCAGTTCTCGACCGACGCCTATCTCAACTTCCTGTTCCAGCGCGACATCTTCGACGACACGCTGCAGTTCACGCCGGATTTCCTGATCATCTACCTGCGCTCCTTCCTGTTCGCGGTCGTGACGACGATCATCTGCCTGCTGCTCGGTTTCCCGACCGCCTATTTCATGGCCACGCGGCCGCCGGCGCAGCGCAACTGGTGGGTGCTTCTGATCACCATCCCATTCTGGTCGAACCTTTTGGTCCGCACGCTGGCGATCATGTTCATCATCCGCGACGAGGGTCTGATCAACAACGCGCTCCTTGCGCTCGGCGTGATCGATAAGCCGATCACGATGCTCTACACCAACTTCGCCATCCAGCTCGGCTTGCTCTATGCCTTCCTGCCGTTCATGGTGCTGCCGCTCTATTCGAGCCTCGAGAAGCTCGACTTCCGCCTGGTCGAGGCAGCTTACGATCTTTACGCGACGCGCCGGCAGGTGCTGTGGCGGGTGATCATCCCGCTGTCCAAGCCCGGCATCATCGCCGGCTGCCTGCTCGTCTTCATCCCGGCGCTCGGCGCCTATGTGACGCCGCTGATCCTGGGCGGCGGCGTCCACCTGATGATCGGCGATCTCATCGCGCAGCAATTCGGATCGGGGCGCAACTGGCCGCTCGGCTGCGCGCAGGCGCTGATCCTGATGGCGGCGGTGCTGGTGGCGCTGTTCTTCTATGTCCGCAACACGTCGGGGAAGGTGCAGCATGGCTGAGCCCCGCATCATGGACATCAAGGACCAGCCGGGCTTCCGCTCGATCGCCGTCATCTGCCTGCTGGTGCTCTATACACCGGTGCTGATCCTGATGGTCTTCTCGCTCAACAGCGGGTCGCTGGTCACGCATTGGGAAGGCGTCACGCTCAACTGGTACGGCAGCGCATTCCTCAACGAGGAGTTCCACAACGCGGCGAAGAACACGCTGATCATCTCGGTGACGGCGACGATCGTTTCGACGATCTGCGCGACGCTTGCCGCGATCGGCATGACGCGCGTGAAGCCCTGGCGCGGCTTGTCGGCCGCCTTCATGGTCATTAACCTGCCGCTGATGGTGCCCGAGATCATCACGGCGGTCGCGACACTTTCCTTCTTCGCGTTGATTGCCGGCACGCTCGGGCTGAATTTCGGCATCGGCAACCTGATCCTCGCCCACACCGTGTTCTGCATCCCCTTTGCCTATATGCCGATCAGGGCGCGGCTCGAGGACATGGACCTGACGCTGGAATATGCGGCGGCGGACCTCTACGCGACGCCGTGGAACGCCTTCAAGCGCATCACGCTGCCGCTGCTGGTGCCCGGCATCATGTCGGGCGCGGCGCTCGCCTTCATCGTCTCATTCGACGATTTCACCATCACGCAGCTCGTCGCCGGCCCCGGCCAGACGACGCTGCCCCTCTACATCTGGAACCAGATCCGGCGACCGATGACGCCGGAGATCAACGCCATCTCGACCATCCTGCTCCTGGTGTCGATCCTGTTCGTCACGGTCTCGTTCCTGATCGCGCGGCGACGCGCGAAATGATCCACGAGCTCCAACACACAATGGGAAGGCAAGGAGAACATAAAATGTCTGGAAAACTGATGGCGGCCGTTTCCGCGGCCGTTCTTTTGTGGGCAGTGCCGGCGCTCGCCGACGGCGAACTGCATATCTACAACTGGGGCGACTACACCAACCCCAAGCTGATCGAAAAATTCGAGAAGCAGTACAACGTCAAGGTGACGCTGGACGACTACGATTCCAACGAAACGATGCTGTCCAAAGTGCGTGCCGGCAATTCCGGCTACGACATCGTGGTGCCGTCCGACTACACCGTGAAGATCATGGTCGAAGAGGGGCTGCTCGAAAAGACCGAGCCCAACGCGATGCCGAACGGCAAGAACATCGATCCGAGATTCGTCGACGTCTATTGGGACGCCGGGCGCCATTATACCGCGCCGTGGCAATTCGGCACGACCGCGTTCTCCGTCAATACGGACAAGTTCAAGGGCGACATCAACACGCTGGCCATCCTGTTCAATCCGCCCGATGAACTGAAGGGCCAGATCAACATGCTCGACGACGTCAACACCGTCATGCATGCGGCCGAGCGCTATGCCGGTGTGCCACGCTGCGGCGCCGACAAGGCCAATTTGAAGAAGATCAACGACATCCTCATGGCCGCCAAGCCGTCGTGGAAAACCTTCAGCTACGACACCATCACCAAAATCACGTCCGGCGACGTCATCGTTTCGGAGCAGTGGAACGGCGCCAGCTACCGTTCGCGGCAAAAGATCCCGGCGATCAAATATGCCTATCCGAAGGAAGGCATCGAAGGCTGGATGGACAATGTCGCGGTGCTGAAGGGCGCAAAGAACCTCGAGAACGCCAAGCTGTTCCAGGACTTCGTCATGGCTCCGGAAAACGCGGCGCTGATCTCGGAGTTCGCCGGCTATGACAACGGCATCGCGGGCAGCCACAAATTCCTTCCTGCGGAGTTCGCCAACTCGCCGGAAATCAGCCCTCCGGCCGGCTCGCCGACACCGGAATTCGTGCCGCCTTGCCCGCCGGACGTGGTGGAGATCTACAACAAGATCTGGACCAACCTGCGCAAATAAACAGCGCGACGCATGAAAGGAGGGGAGGCTACGGCCTCCCTTCCTTGTGAGTGGTTCTGTGCATATCGCTCTACGAGGGGCTTTTGAGCGGCATGCCTCGAGGAGGAAATCTTGTCGTCCTATCGCAACTCCGATCCGCGGCCGCCGATAATGCAGGGCTCGCCGCCGAAGCTGGTGCCGCCGAAGCTCGACTGGGATCGGCCGCCATGGAATCGCTGGGCCTTCCAGCACATCCGCGAATTTCTGCCAACGGTCGAGGTTTGGCGCGGCAACGGCCATCGCCGTCGCCTCGAACGCGCCGAGGTCGATCTCGACGACCTCGCCGTAGCGGATAGCGAAGGGCGCCCGACGACACTCGCTGGCCTGCTCGACGAAACCTATGCCGACGGCTTCCTGGTGCTGAAGGACGGCAGAATAGCCTATGAGCGCTATTTCAACGGCATGGACGAGCGCACGCTGCATCTGTCGCAGTCGATGGCCAAGTCCGTCACCGGATCGGTGTGCGGCATACTGGTCGGGCGCGGCCTGATCGATCCGGGCAGGTTGGTGACCGACTATCTGCCGGAACTCGGTGAGACCGGCTGGGCCGGCGCTACCGTCCAGCAGGTGCTCGACATGACGACGGGCGTGCGCTTTTCCGAGGAATATACCGACCGCTATTCCGAGATCGGCCAGGTCGATGTCGCGACCGGCTGGAAGCCGATCCCGCCAGGCAGCGATCCGGATTTTGCGTGGCCGTCGCATCTGTTCGAGCTGATCCTGCGGCTGAAGGACAAAGTGCGCCCGCATGGCGAGGCTTTCGAATACCGCTCGATCGAGACCGACGTGCTCGCCTTCATCATGGAGCGCGTGAGCGGCAAGCGCCTGGCGCAGCTCGTCTCGGAAGAACTCTGGCAAAAGCTCGGCGCCGACGAAAGCGCCTGCTTCACCGTCGACAGTGCCGGCTATGCGCTGGCCGATGGCGGCTTCAACGCGACGCTGCGCGACTACGGCCGCTTCGGGCAGCTGATCCTCGACCATGGCGGCGGCGTCATCCCGGCCGACTGGATCGAGGCGACGCGCACCGGCAGGCACGGACCGAATTTCAGCCCGACCCTGCCGGACGGCAGCTACCGCAACCAGTTCTGGATCGAGGATTCGCGCTCATGCTCGCTGATGTGCCGCGGCGTGTTCGGCCAATTGATCCATATCAGCTGGGAACACAGGATGGTTGTGGTGAAGCTTTCGACCTATCCGGATTTCCTCAACTTCGCCTATTCGGTGGCGACGCAGAAGGCGGTGCATGCCATCGCCGCCGCGCTGGCCTGAAACCGCAAATCGAATCTGGGAGAGTGTCGTGACTGGCAAGAGCGCCTTCGAGGCCAAATATGGCTTTGCCCGCAAGGATGTGCGGCTCGAAACCTGGCGGCTTTCGCCGTTCAACCGATGGTCCTTCCAGAATGTCGGCGAACTGGTGCCGAGCGCGCATGTCGCGGCGGCGCCCGGCGGCGAGGAGCAGGCGAAATCGCTCGGCGCATTGCTCGAGGAGAAGGTCTCACTCGCCGGCGGCAGTGAAACGGTCGAGGGCTTTCTGAAACGGTCCGACACGGACGGGCTGACGATCCTGAAGAGCGGCAAGCTGGTCGGCGACTGGTCGGCGCCGCATATGCCGTTCGGAGCCCGCCACATCATCTTTTCGATCAGCAAGTCGGTGACGGCGATCCTCGCAGGCATATTGGAAGGCGAGGGGTTGTTCGACCCCACCGCGCCGGTGACGCAATACATTCCCGAAGCCAAGGGCTCGGCCTATGCCGATGCGAGCGTGCGCAATGTGCTCGACATGACGGTGAGCCTCGATTTCGAGGAGGCCTATCTCGATCCGGAAAGCGCCTTTGCCCGCTACCGCCGCTCGACGCTGTGGAATCCCGGCGGCGGATCGGAGAGCCTCGCTTCCTTCCTGATGACCATCCAGCGCCTTGCCGAGCCGCATGGCCAGACCTATCGCTACCGCTCGCCCAATTCAGATGTGCTCGGCATCGTCGTCGAGCGGGCGTCGGGAACGCGCGTCAGCGAGTTGCTCCGCGAGAAGCTTTGGCTGCCGCTGGGGGCCGCAAGCGACATGTCGGTGACGGTCGACATGGAAGGCACGGCGCGCACGGCCGGCGGCATGTCGATGACGCCGCGCGACCTTGCCCGCATCGGCGAGATGATGCGGCGGGGCGGCACGGCAAACGGCCGCCGCATCGTTCCGGACGCCTGGGTGCGCGACACCGTCGCCACCGGCGGCAGCCATGAAGCCTGGCAGCGCGGCACGATGGCGTTTTTGTTCCCGAAGGGACGCTACCGGAACAAGTGGTACCAGACCGGCCATGACAGCGGCGCCTTCTGCGGCATCGGCATTCACGGCCAGTGGCTCTACGTCAATCCGAAGACGGAAGTGATCATTGCCAAGATGTCGTCGCAGCCGGAGCCGGTGGACGAGAAGCTGGACGACGACATTGTGGCGTTCCTGGATGCGCTGAGCCAAATGGTTTGAGCCGACCAAAGGCTGGTTCCACGGGCTGTTTTCTGTGGACCTTCGGCCCGCGATGGAATCGCTGCGGTTGGCGTAACGGTTCTGCCGGCTTATGGTCGCCGCTCTTTTCTGCAGGGACCAGCATGGCATCGGACATCAAGCGCATCGCAGCAATCATCGCGGCCGAGATCGGCGCGCGGCCGGAACAGGCCGCAGCGGCGATCGGGCTGCTCGACGAGGGCGCGACAGTCCCCTTCGTGGCGCGCTACCGCAAGGAAGTCACCGGGGGCCTGGACGACACGCAGTTGCGCGATCTTTCCGAGCGGCTCGCTTATCTGCGCGAGCTCGATTCCCGGCGGGAGACGATCGTCAGCTCCATCCGCGAGCAGGGCAAGCTGACCGAGGAGCTGGAAGCCAAGATCGCGGCGGCCACCACGAAGGCGGAACTCGAGGATATCTACCTGCCCTATAAGCCGAAGCGGCGCACCAAGGCCGAGATCGCCAAGGAGCGCGGGCTCGGGCCGCTCGCCGAGGCAATCCTGGCCGACCGGTCGGCGGTACCGAGCGAGCTTGCGCTCGCCTATGTCACCGACGAGGTTCCCGACGCCAAGGCAGCGCTCGAAGGCGCGCGCGACATTCTGTCGGAGCAGTTCGCCGAGAATGCCGATCTGGTCGGCAAGCTGCGTGCCTATATGAAGGAACGCGCCTTCCTGCGCGCAAAAGCGGTGGACGGCAAGCAGGAAGCCGGCGCGAAATTCTCCGACTATTTCGACCATGTCGAGCGCTGGGCAGGCGTGCCCAGCCACCGTGCTTTGGCCATGCTGCGCGGCCGCAATGAAGAGGTGCTGTCGCTCGATATCGAGGTCGATGCCGACGATACCTCACCGGTGAAGCCGGTCGAACGCATGATCGCCAATGCCTATGCGATCGGCGGCACCCTGCCGGGCGACAAATGGCTGATGGAAGTCGCCGGCTGGACCTGGCGGATAAAACTGTCGCTGCATTTGACGCTCGACCTAATGCGCGACTTGCGCGAGCGGGCCGAGGACGAGGCGATCCATGTCTTTGCCCGCAACCTGAAGGACCTGCTGTTGGCCGCTCCCGCCGGCTCGCGGCCGACCATGGGGCTGGACCCCGGCATCCGCACCGGCGTCAAGGTGGCGGTAGTCGACGGCACCGGCAAGCTGGTGGCGACGACGACCGTCTACCCGTTCCCGCCGAAAAACGATGTGCGCGGCACGCAGGCGGAACTCGCCGCCTTGATCCGCCAGCACAAGGTCGAGCTGATCTCCATCGGCAACGGCACGGGCAGCCGCGAGACCGAAAAGCTGGTGGCCGACATGCTGTCGGAGCTGCCGGCCGGCGCCGGACCGAAGCCGCTCAAGGTGATCGTCAGCGAGGCCGGCGCCTCGGTCTATTCGGCCTCGGCGATGGCAGCGGCAGAATTCCCCGGTCTCGACGTCTCGCTGCGCGGCGCGGTGTCGATCGCCAGGCGACTGCAGGATCCGCTCGCCGAGCTGGTCAAGATCGAGCCGAAATCGATCGGTGTCGGCCAGTACCAGCACGATGTCGACCAATACCGGCTCGGCCGCTCGCTCGAAGCGGTGGTCGAGGATGCGGTGAACGCGGTTGGCGTCGACCTCAACACGGCCTCGGCGCCGCTCTTGGCGCGGGTGTCGGGGCTTGGGCCATCGCTCGCCGAGGCGATCGTCGCGCATCGCGACGCGACCGGGCCGTTTGCCAGCCGCAAGGACCTGCTCAAGGTGGCGCGGCTAGGGCCGCGCGCATTCGAGCAGTGCGCCGGTTTCCTGCGCATCCCGAACGGCACTGAGCCGCTCGATGCGTCATCGGTACACCCGGAAGCCTATGGCGTGGCGAAGAAGATCGTCGCCGCCTGCGGCCGCGACGTGCGTTCGCTGATGGGCGACAGCGCCGTGCTCAAGGCGCTCGATCCACGCGTCTTCGTCGATGAGCGCTTTGGCCTGCCGACGGTGCGCGACATCATCGCCGAGCTGGAAAAGCCCGGACGCGACCCGCGCCCCGGCTTCAAGACCGCGACCTTTGCCGAGGGCGTCGACGACATCAAGGATTTGAAACCAGGCATGCTGCTCGAAGGCACCGTCACCAATGTCGCGGCCTTCGGCGCCTTCGTCGATATCGGGGTGCACCAGGACGGGCTGGTGCATGTCTCTCAACTGGCCGACCGCTTCGTGAAGGACGCGCATGAGGTGGTGAAGGCGGGCGACGTGGTGAAGGTGCGGGTCGTTGAGGTCGACATCAAACGCAAGCGCATCGGGCTGTCGATGCGCAAGGATGGCGGCGAGGGCGGGGCGCCTCGTGGCGGCCAGCGCGATCACGGCGGCGGCAAGCCGGCGCCGCGATCTCAGGCGCCGCATCGCCATCCGGAGCGCCCCTCGCAGGGCGCATTCGGCGCGGCGCTCGCGGAGGCGATGAAACGGAAGTAGCTACCACGCGAGCACTGCAGGCTCCTTGCCGATCTGACCCAGCAGCCAGTCGCGAAAACTGGCGACCGGCGGGTGGCCGCGTTTGTCGCACGGCACGACCAGATAATAGGCGCTGCGGCTTTGCATCGGCTGGCCGGGGGCGGGCACCAACTGGCCGCGCTGCAATTCACCCGCAATCAGAATTTCCGGCAGCAGCGCCACACCGAGCCCGGCCATGCAGGCCTGGGCGACGGTGCCGAACTGCTCGAACTGCATGCCGGGACCGGTCGGCGCCTCCAGCCCCTGATGCTCGAACCATTCGCTCCAGGCGCCGGGACGCGTCGCCATGTGCAGCAATGGCAAGCGACTGATATCGGCCGGCGCGGCGATCGCGCGATCGGCCAGGAATTCGGGCGAAACCACCGGCATAACGGTTTCGCGCATCAGAAGCGTGCAATCCGCCTCGGGCCAATCGGGCATGCCGTGATGGATCGCGGCATCGAGGCGCTCGCGCGTGAAGTCGAAGCGGCCGATACGGGTGGCGAAGTTGATCGTGATATCGGGGTGGCGAGCGACGAAATCCGGGATCAGCGGCATCAGCCAGCGCGTGCCGAAGGTCGGCAGGATGGCCAGGTTGAGAACACCGCTATGCCGATTGCTCATCAATCCAAGCGCAGCATCGCGCAACTGGCCAAGCGCAGAGCGCACCGCTTCGGCATAGGTCTCGCCGGCCGTCGAGAGCCTGACATTGCGGCTGTCGCGCTCGAACAAACGCCGGCCGAACTGTTCTTCCAGCAGGTGAATCTGCCGGCTGACGGCGCCTTGCGTCAGGTCGAGCTCGCGCGCGGCGGCGGTGAAGGAGCCGAGGCGCGCAACCGCTTCGAAGGCGGCAAGGGCGGCGGTGTTGGGCAAAAGACGGCGCTGGACGTTCATGATCCATTACTAACGCTCATTGATCCGTGATGCAATTTCGTTTGATTTTTCCCCTGCGGAGGCCGATAAGCCGGTCACCTCAAATTTGCCGGGAGAGCGGGCCATGGCCGCTGAGAAGAATGCCTTCGTGTGGAACGATCCTTTCCTGATCGAGGACCAGCTTTCCGAGGACGAGCGCATGGTGCGCGACGGGGCGGCGGCGTTCGCGGCCGACAAGCTGGCGCCACGCATCGAGGAAGCCTATGCCGACGAGAAGACCGATCCGTCGATCTTCCGCGAGATGGGCGAGGCGGGCCTGCTCGGCATCACCATTCCGGAAGAATATGGCGGGCTTGGCGCCGGATATGTCACCTACGGGCTGGTGGCGCGTGAGGTCGAGCGCATCGATTCCGGCTACCGCTCGATGATGAGCGTGCAGTCGTCGCTGGTCATGTATCCGATCCATGCCTATGGCTCGGAAGAGCAGCGCAAAAAATATCTGCCGAAGCTCGCCTCCGGCGAATGGATCGGCTGCTTCGGCCTCACCGAGCCGGATGCCGGCTCCGACCCGGGTGGCATGAAGACGCGTGCCGAGAAGACGACCAACGGCTACAAGCTCTCCGGCTCCAAGATGTGGATTTCCAACGCGCCGATCGCCGACGTCTTCGTCGTCTGGGCGAAGTCGACAGCGCATGACAACCAGATCCGTGGTTTCATTCTGGAAAAGGGCATGAAGGGGCTTTCGGCGCCGAAGATCGGCGGCAAGCTCAGCCTCCGCGCTTCGATCACCGGCGAAGTGGTGATGGAAGGCGTCGAGGTCGGCGAAGAGGCGCTGCTGCCCAATGTCTCGGGCCTGAAAGGTCCGTTCGGCTGCCTCAACCGGGCGCGTTACGGCATTTCCTGGGGCGCAATGGGCGCGGCGGAAGATTGCTGGCACCGGGCGCGGCAATACGGCCTCGACAGGAAGCAGTTCGGCAAGCCGCTCGCCGGCACGCAGCTCTTCCAGAAGAAGCTTGCCGACATGCAGACCGAGATCGCACTTGGACTGCAGGGTTCGTTGCGCGTCGGCCGGTTGATGGACGAAGGCAAGATGGCACCGGAGATGATCTCGATCGTCAAGCGCAACAATTGCGGCAAGGCGCTCGACATCGCCCGCCAAGCCCGCGACATGCATGGCGGCAACGGCATCCAGATCGGCTACCACGTGATGCGCCACGCGCAGAACCTGGAGACGGTCAACACCTATGAGGGCACGCATGACGTGCATGCGCTGATCCTCGGAAGAGCGCAGACGGGCCTGCAGGCGTTTTTTTGAACCGGCAACGCTGCTTAAATTAAGTGCAGCGCAACATCTCTGCTTGGAGAATGCCCAGGACTTGTGTCAGGGTCTGGCGGTAAAACGCCATTCTCCGCGGCACCATGGCAGTTCTGGCAGCCGTCCATCACCTGACCCATTACAAATATGATCGGCCGGTGGTGCTCGGTCCCCAGGTGATCAGGCTGCAACCGGCGCCGCATTCGCGCACCAAGGTGCTCAGCCATTCGCTGAGGGTCGAGCCGAAGAACCACTTCGTCAATCTGCAGCAGGATCCCTACGGCAACTTCCTCGCGCGTTTCGTCTTTCCGAAGCCGGTGACGGAGCTGAAGATCGAGGTCGACCTCGTCGCCGATATGACGGTTTATAATCCGTTCGACTTCTTCGTCGAGGAGAGCGCCGAGAATTTTCCGTTCGATTACCCGGAAGAGATCAGGGAAGACCTTGCCATCTACCGGCAACCTGAGCCAGCAGGACCGCTGCTGTCCAAATTCCTGGAAAGCATCGACCGCAGCCCGGCCAACACCGTCAGCTTCCTCGTAGGCCTCAATGCAAGGCTGCAGCGCGAGATCGCCTATATCGTGCGCATGGAGACTGGTGTCTATTCGCCGGAAGAGACGCTTTCCGCCGGCAAGGGCTCGTGCCGGGATTCAAGCTGGCTGCTGGTGCAGATCCTGCGCAACCTCGGCATCGCCGCGCGTTTCGTCTCCGGCTATCTGATCCAGCTCAAGCCGGACCTCGTCTCGCTCGACGGACCGCCCGGGACCTCGGTCGATTTCACCGACCTGCATGCCTGGTGCGAGGTCTATATTCCCGGTGCCGGCTGGATCGGCTTCGACCCGACTTCCGGCCTGCTCACCGGCGAAAGCCACGTGCCGCTGGCCGCGACGCCGCATTTCCGCAATGCGGCTCCCATCTCCGGCATGGCGAGCTTCGCCAATGTGGATTTCGGCTTCGACATGCGGGTCGAGCGCATCGCCGAACATCCGCGCATCACCAAGCCGTTCTCCGATGAAAGCTGGGAGGAGCTTGATCGACTGGGCGAAAAAGTCGACGCGGCGCTGAAAGACGAGGACGTGCGGCTCACCATGGGCGGTGAGCCGACCTTCGTGTCGATCGACGATTTCGAATCCACCGAATGGAACACGGCCGCCGTCGGTCCGACCAAGCGCGACAAGGCCGACCAGCTCATCCGCCGGCTGCGCGAGCGCTTCGCGCCAGGCGGTTTCCTGCATTACGGTCAGGGCAAATGGTATCCGGGCGAAAGCCTGCCGCGCTGGACCTTCTCGCTCTACTGGCGCACCGATGGCGAGCCGGTCTGGCGCGATCCGTCGCTGACCGCACGGGAGAACGGCAATGCCGCGGTCGGGCCCGAACAGGCCGAACGCCTGCTCAAGGCGATCGCCGGTGAGCTCGGCATCGACAAGGCGATGGTCAGCGAGGCCTATGAGGACCCGGGCGAATGGCTGCTCAAGGAAGGCAAGCTGCCCGACAATGTCGATCCCACCAACTCGAAGCTGGAGGACCCGGAAGAGCGCAGCCGCATGGCCCGCGTCTTCGAGCGTGGCCTGACCAAGCCGTCCGGCTATGTGCTGCCGGTGCAGCGCTGGAACAGCCAGGCCGCCGCGGGCAATCGCTGGCGGTCGGAGAAATGGAAGACGCGGCGGGGCCGGCTGTTCCTGGTGCCGGGCGATTCACCGGTCGGCTATCGCCTGCCGCTCGGCGCGCTGCCTTACGTGCCGCCGGCGCAATTTCCCTATATCGTGCCGGTCGATCCCTCCGTGCCGCGCGGCACGCTGCCGGCGCGCGATGCCATCCTGCCGGAAGCGCCGGCCGGCGGCGCCGACGAAATGGCACGGCAACAGGCCGAGGCGTCCTTCACCGCCGCCACGGCCCGGCAGGACCGGGTCGAGCAGAAACTGACCGAGATCGGCGGCGCGGTGCGCACCGCGCTCACCGTCGAGCCGCGCGATGGGCGGCTCTGCGTGTTCATGCCGCCGGTCGAGGCGCTGGAGGATTATCTCGAACTGGTGGCGGCAGCCGAGAACGCAGCGAAGGCCGTCGGCCTGCCGGTGCATATCGAGGGCTATGCTCCGCCGCACGACCCGCGCCTCAACGTCATCCGCGTCGCGCCCGATCCCGGTGTCATCGAGGTGAACATCCATCCTGCCGCCAACTGGCAGGAATGCGTCGCGACGACCAGCACGATCTATGAAGAGGCGCGACAGTCGCGGCTCGGCACCGACAAGTTCATGATCGACGGCCGCCACACCGGCACCGGCGGCGGCAACCATGTCGTGGTCGGGGGCGCGACGCCGAATGACAGCCCGTTCCTGCGCCGGCCCGACCTGCTGAAAAGCCTGGTGCTGCAGTGGCAGCGGCATCCGTCGCTGTCCTATCTGTTCTCAGGGTTGTTCATCGGTCCGACCAGCCAAGCGCCGCGCATCGACGAGGCGAGGCACGATTCGCTCTACGAGCTGGAGATCGCGCTGGCGCAGGTGCCGCATCCTGACAAGGGCGAGGCGCCCTTGCCATGGCTGGTCGACCGGCTGTTCCGCAATCTGTTGACCGACGTGACCGGCAACACGCATCGTTCCGAAATCTGCATCGACAAACTGTTCTCGCCGGACGGCCCGACCGGCCGGCTCGGGCTGGTCGAGTTCCGTGGTTTCGAGATGCCGCCCAATGCGCGTATGTCGCTCGCGCAGCAATTGCTGGTCCGCGCGATCATCGCGCGCGCCTGGAAGAACCCGCTCGAGGGCCGCTTCGTGCGCTGGGGCACCTCGCTGCACGACCGTTTCATGCTGCCGCATTATGTCTGGGCGGATTTCCTCGACGTGCTGGAGGATCTGAAGCTGAGCGGTTTCGACTTTCGCCCCGAATGGTTCGCAGCCCAGCTCGAATTCCGCTTTCCATTCTGCGGCGAGGTGCAACATGCCGGCGTCAAGCTGGAATTGAGGCAGGCGCTGGAGCCCTGGCATGTGATGGGCGAGCAGGGCGCCATCGGCGGCACGGTCCGCTTCGTCGATTCTTCTGTGGAGCGATTGCAAATACGGACCGAAGGGCTCAATCTGGAGCGTCACGCCGTCGTCTGCAACGGCCGCATCGTGCCGATGAAGGTCACAGACAATCGCGAGGTCGCGGTGGCCGGCGTGCGTTTCAAGGCCTGGCAGCCGGCGTCGGGCCTGCATCCGGCCCTGCCGGTCAACACGCCGCTGGTCTTCGACATTTATGACCGCTGGTCGGGCCGCTCGGTCGGCGGTTGCGTCTACCATGTCGCGCATCCCGGCGGCCGCAATTACGACACCTTCCCGGTCAACGGCAACGAGGCCGAGGCGCGACGGCTTGCCCGGTTCGAACCGCGCGGCCACACGGCTGGCGGCTATGTGCTGCGTGACGAAGAAGCCTCTGAAGAGTTTCCCATGACCCTTGACCTCAGGCGGCCGGCGAGATTCTGATCGACAATGGCCAAGGGGAATCAGAGAAGGGCGGGCGGCAGGCTGCGGACGCAGAGCCTGCTGGAGCGCTATCGGCCGATCGAAGGCGTTGCCGACGAGATGGTCGACGCGTCGGGCAGCCCGCGTCCGGCCTGGCGCTTCTTTATCGACGCGCTCGACGATCTGGGGGCGGATCGGCTTGGACAGCGCTTTGCCCGCGCCGACCAGTATCTGCGCGACGCCGGCGTCTATTACCGCGTCTACGAACAGGCCGGCGCCAATGAGCGCGAATGGCCGCTCGCGCATGTCCCGCTGCTGATCGACGAGAAGGAATGGGCCGAGATCAGCGCGGGCCTTACCCAGCGCGCCGACCTGTTCGAGGCGATCCTGGCCGACGTCTACGGGCCGAACCGGCTGATCGAGAAAGGCATCCTGCCGGCCGGGCTGATCGCCGCGAGCCCCGAATATCTGCGCCCCATCGCGGGCGTCAGGCCGGCCAGCGGGCATTTCCTGCACATGGTCGCCTTCGAGCTCGGCCGTGGCCCGGACGGGCGCTGGTGGGTGCTGGGCGATCGCGCGCAGGCGCCGTCGGGCGCGGGCTTCGCGCTGGAGAACCGCGTCGCCACCACGCGCGCGCTGTCGGACGTCTATGGCGAGATGCATGTACATCGGCTCGCCGGCTTCTTCCGCCGTTTCCGCGACGCGCTGAACGGGATGGCCAAGGAGTCGGGCGGCCGCGTCGCCATCCTGACGCCCGGACCGCTCAACGAAACCTATTACGAGCACGCCTATATCGCCCGCTATCTCGGCATCATGCTCCTCGAGGGCGAGGATCTGACCGTTTCCGGCGGCGGGCTCATGGTGCGCACCGTCTCGGGCCTGCTGCCGATCGGCGTCTTGTGGCGACGGCTCGATGCCGCCTTTGCCGATCCGCTGGAGCTCAGGCCGGACTCGCAGATCGGCACGCCGGGCCTGGTCGAGGCGATCCGGCGCGGCTCCGTTTCGGCGGTCAATGCGCTTGGCTCAGGGCTGATGGAAACGCGGGCCTTGCTGTCGTTCCTACCCAGGATCGCGCGAGAACTGCAAGGCGACGATCTCAAGCTGCCGAGCATCGCCACCTGGTGGTGCGGGCAGGAGGCCGAGCGCGCCCATGTGCTGGCCAATATCGACCGCATGGTCGTCGGCCCGGCGCTGTCGACCCGGCTTGCCTTCGAAGACGATGGCGCGACCCGGCTCGGATCGTCCCTTTCGGCCGGCGAGCGGGCCGAGCTGGTCGCGCGCATCGAGGCGGACGGCGCCGGTTTCGTCGGCCAGGAAGCGGTCACGCTGTCGACCACGCCGGTTTTCGTCGGCGGCGTGCTGGAGCCTCGGCCCGCCAGCCTGCGGGTCTATCTGGCGCGCACGCCGGAAGGCTGGACGGTGATGCCCGGCGGCTTCGCCCGGGTCGGCTTTTCGCTCGACCCGACGGCGATCGCGATGCAGCGCGGCGGCCAGGCGGCGGATGTCTGGGTGGTCAGCGACAGGCCGGTCGAGCGCGAGACATTGCTGCCGCAGGAGCATGACGGCTTCACCCGCACCATGCCGGGCAGCCTTCCCAGCCGCGCGGCGGAGAACCTGACCTGGCTCGGGCGCTATATCGAGCGTTCGGAAGACACGGTGCGCGTGCTGCGCGCCTATCACGTGCGGCTTGCCGAGACGTCCGATCCGGATATGCCGCTGCTTGCCGATATCAGGGACTATCTGGAGCCGTTCGGCATCGAGGTGGAAACGGCGATACCACAGGGGCTGATCGGCACTTTGGACAGCGCGGTCTACAGCGCGGGGCAAATTCGCGACCGCTTCTCTCCCGATGGCTGGCTGGCGCTGAAGGATCTGTCGAAGACCATCCACAAATTCGCGGAGACGGTCGCGCCCGGAGACGACGCGACACGGGCGATGACGGTGATGTTGCGCAAGCTCGCTGGCTTTTCCGGCCTGCTGCACGAGAACATGTATCGCTTCACCGGCTGGCGCTTCCTGGAAATCGGCCGCAGGCTGGAACGCGGCATCCAGATCGCCCGTACGCTCAGCCGGCTGACTAGGAGCGGGGCGCCGGAAGGCGCGCTCGACATGATGCTGGAGATCGGCGACAGCGTCATGACCCATCGCCGGCAATATCCGGTGCAGGCTGGGCGGCGCACGGTGATCGACCTGCTGGCGCTCGACCCGCTCAATCCGCGCTCTATCCTGTTCCAGCTCGAGCGGCTGAAGGCGGAGATCGGCATGCTGCCGTCGATCGGCGGCGAGGGGCATATGTCGCCCGCCGCCAAGGAAATCCTGCAGCTCAACACGGCAATCGCGGTCATGGAGCCGTCGGACATGAGCGCCAAACTGCTCGATGACCTCGCCGGCCAGATCGGCGATCTCTACAACAGCCTTGCCCGAGCCTATTTCGGTTAGAGCATTTCCAGCGAAAAGGATCGCTTCCAATGCTCTATTTCTTCGTTTTTGCGCAATTCCGAACGCAAAACCGCTGCGCACTTTTGCTGGAATTGCTTTAATGCTCTACGACATCAAACTCCATCTGCACTACGACTATGCCGCCGCCGCCGGCGGCGGGCGGCATCAGGTGCGCGTGATGCCGCAGACGATCGCCGGGGTGCAGCGCGTCATCGCGGCCTCGCTGTCCTTTCAGCCGACGCCGGCCGAGCGTGCCGATTTCTCCGATTTCTTCGGCAACAACGTCACCTCGATCGCCTTTCGCGAGGCGCATGAGGCCCTCGACATCCGGATGAGCGCGCGCGT
Organism: Mesorhizobium sp. WSM4935; assembly: GCF_029625735.1. Taxonomy (NCBI): domain Bacteria; kingdom Pseudomonadati; phylum Pseudomonadota; class Alphaproteobacteria; order Hyphomicrobiales; family Phyllobacteriaceae; genus Mesorhizobium; species Mesorhizobium sp. WSM4935. The sequence continues at coordinate 242,493 of NZ_JARTVR010000004.1, forward strand.
TTCGGTCTCGCGGCCCGAGCCGGGCCTCGATGTCTCCCCCGAAATGAGTGGGCTGAGGGCTGAGCTCGATCTGGTGCGGTCATTGTCGCCGTCCGCGCCGCATCATTTCCTAGCCGCCAGCGATCATGTCGGCATCGATGCGGCGATCACCGCCTATGCGCGGGAGACCCTTGCCGGTTCTGTCGTGGGCACGGCGGTCGAGCTCTGCAATCGCATCCATCGCGATTTCACTTATGACGGCAAGGCAACCACGGTTCAGACGCGGGCGAGCGACGCCTTTGCGCTGAAGCGCGGCGTCTGCCAGGATTTCTCGCATATCATGATCGCCGGCCTACGCGGGCTTGGCATCCCGGCCGGCTATGTCAGCGGCTTCCTGCGCACGATTCCGCCCAAGGGCAAGCCCCGGCTCGAAGGCGCGGATGCCATGCATGCCTGGGTCAAGGCGTGGTGCGGGCGTGATGCCGGCTGGCAGGAGTTCGATCCGACCAACGGCATGCGGGCAAGCAACGACCATATCACGGTCGGGTACGGACGCGATTATTCCGACGTGGCGCCGATCGTCGGCGTGCTGAAGACGACGGGCGGTCAGGTCGGCGAACAGGCGGTCGACGTCATTCCGGTCGCTGTCGAAAAGGTGCGATAACAGACCGCTCGCCCGCGGACGCTTCTCAAGGGCAGGGGCACCCGGTATCTTGAATATCGGGATTGGTTGCTCTCGGATCGCGTGGCGGCGTGGGGACAGATTTGAAAGCGGTAAGCGTCATCATTCCGGCACATGATGCGGCTCGGACGATCGCGCGGACGCTCGCTTCGCTGGCGCCGGAAAAAGAAGTCATCGGCGAGGTGCTGCTGGTCGACGATTCGTCTTCCGACGCCACCACGGCGGTCGCTACGGAAGCTGCATTGCGGCTTGCCTTGCCGCTGCGCATCATCAAATCGAGCTGCCGTGACGCCGGCGGTTCCAGGAATCTGGGGCTGGAACAGGCCAGCTTTCCCTGGATCTATATGATCGATGCCGACGATCTTCATCTGGAGGGTGGGCTGCGCGCATTGCTGGCCAAGGCAAGGGCGCAATCGGAGGCCGACATGGTGGTTGGCGCCTACCGCCGACAGGTCGATGGGGAGAAGCGGTCGATCAAGTTGCCAGGCGGCTATGCGGCAAGCGGACCGGCCAATGCCTGCGCCTATCTCGAAGGGCGGATACGATCGATCGCGGTCGGCAGCGCGCTGGTGTCGCGGCGGGTTATCGGTGACACGAGGTTCCCGACTGGGCTTGCCTATGACGAGGACACGCTGTTTTGGGCGCGCCTGATGGCCAAAGGCTCGCTTGCGGTCCTGACACGACCGATCTTCATCTATTTCGTGTCGGCTGAGCGTTCCGACGACCGTTTCACGATCAAGCCTGCCACGGGCTTTCTCCAATGGCGCCTGGCGCTGCGCCGGCTCCGGTCCTGCGGCATCGCGGAGCGGTCGCTCAAGACCCGGGAAGGGCTCGTCGCTTTGAAGATCGCGCGCGTTCATTATGCGCGCGGCGATTTCGACATGGCGGCAAGATTCCTCAGCGTGGCGGAAGCCGCGCCTCGGGCGGGCGCGGATATCTGGCGCTGCATGCGCTATCGGCTGAAGATCGCGCTGCGGCGCCGGTTCTCGGCGCCTGCCGCCCAACTGCAAAGCGCCTGATGGCCGGGAGGCCGGATCTCGCGGTTGTGGTGATTGGTTTCCGGGCACCCGCCGTACTGGCGGCCGCGGTAAGGTCGGTGCTCGATCAGAATGTTCCGCTCGAAATCGTGGTGGTGAATTCCGGCGGCGGCAACGCCAAAGCGCTGCTTGCCGATTGCGGCATCGACGTCACAGTGATCGATGTCGAGGAGCGATTGTTTGCCGGCGCCGCGCGAAATCGTGGCATAGCCGCAACGCAGGCTCCATTCGTCGCTTTTCTCGCGGATGATTGCCTGGCCTGTCCACAATGGGCCGAAATCCGGCTGCAGCGTCACCGGGAAGGCGAGGCGGCTGTGGCGAGCGCCGTCCTCAACAGCCACCCGCGCAATCTGGTCGCCTGCGCGGCGCATCTCGTCACCTACATGCGACGCCTGCCCGGTCTTCCGGCCGAGAAGGCGCAGCGCTACGGCGTTTCGTTCGACCGGAAGCTGTTCGAGCGATACGGAGCGTTCGACGAGCGGCTGACGTCGGGAGAAGACACCGAATTCATGGCCAGGTTGCCGCAGGCTTTGCAGCCGGTCTGGGAACCGAGGATCCTGACTATTCACCGCAACGAGACGAGTCTGTTCGGATTGCTTGCCGACCAATATCGCCGCGGGCGCCGCTATGGCGCCTATCTCGGGTCCCTTGAAGCCGAAAGACCCGCGCGCCCGTTCCGCAAGGTGTTCCATGACCGGCGCAATGTCGGCGCGCTGATCAAGGAGGGGCTGTCCGGCAGGGATCGGGCTTTCGCCAGGCTATCGCTGCCGATCGTGTGGCTGGCATTGTTCGCCAAATCGTTGGGGGCGTCCGCCGGCGCCCGGCATGGCTGCAAGACGGAGGGCCGGCGATGATCACCATCGAGATGAAGCCGCCGCGCCGGCGGCGCGGCCGATGGCTTTGGTCGCGGCGCAAAATCGTCGCCGTCTTCAGCTATCGCTACGATCAGCACCTCGTGCCCGACCTCATCGCCAACCTTGAGCCTGTCGTCGACGGCTGGATCGCCTATGACGACCGCGCCTCGGAGGGGCTTTTCAGCAGCGAGCCGCAGAGGCGGCGCGCGCTTATCGCCGCGGCCCATGAGGCGGGCGCCGATTGGGTTCTGGCCATGGATCCCGACGAAAGGCTGGAAAATGCCGTCGCCGGCCGCATCGGCCGGCTGACCAGCGGGTCCAGGCGCATCGCCTGGGGATTCCGCTGCCGGGAGATGTATACGCCGGCCAGTTACAGGGTCGATGGCCCGTGGGGCCGGAAGAGGCAGCACAGGCTTTTTGGCGCCTACCCTCCTGAGCGCTATAGATCGAAGGATCTGCATGGCGCCTGGTTTCCCGACGATATCGGCTTCAGGCTCGAGGATAGCGGCCTCAATCTCTATCATTTGAAGATGATCGAGCCAAAGCGGCGCATGGCGCGCCGCGACCTCTACAATCGCCTCGATCCGGATCGCCGGCTGCAGCAGATCGGCTACGACTATCTGGCGGACGAGTCGGGAATGGTCCTCGAGGCGGTGCCAAAGGGCCGCGAGTATTTTCCCGCCCATGCCGATGATGGCGGGCTCTGGATGGCGGATCTGTCCGTCAACCGGCGGGACTGAAATCTCATTCGGAACCAGTCATCGGCGCGCGGCTTTATCTACGGGTCATTTCGCGGAGCCGGCATGTTGCAGCATTTACAATCGTCATCGGACCGCTCGGCGCGGGACGAGGAAACCCGAAGGAACGGCGCTCGCAACTCGGCGGAGAGCACGTCGCTCAACTATGTCAGCGATGCCGATCCCGGCATCCGCAGATTGCGAAAAGGAACGGGGTTCTCCTATTCGGGACCCGATGGCAGAACCGTCGACGAAGCGACGCTTGCCCGCGTCAGGGCGATCGTCATTCCGCCGGCCTGGACGGACGTATGGATATCGCCCGATCCGGACGGCCATATCCAGGCAACGGGCCGGGATCAGCGCGGCCGCAAACAATACCGTTATCACCCGCAATGGACCGAGGAACGCGACGGCGTTAAATATTCAAGCCTCGTCGCGTTCGCGGAAAGCCTGCCTGTTCTCAGGCGGCAGATCGACGCCGATCTGCGCCGGCACGGGCTGCCTCTGGAGCGTGTCGTCGCCTCGGTGGTCTGGTTGCTCGACAACACCATGATCCGCATCGGCAACGCGGCCTATGCGCGCGACAATAAGAGCTTCGGGCTGACCACGCTGCGCGACCGCCATGTGGAGATCAACGGCTCCAGCCTGCGCTTCGCCTTCAAGGGCAAGTCGGGCAAGGAATGGAAGCTGAAGCTGGTCGACCGCCGCATCGCCAAGGTGGTGCGCGGCGCCCAGGATCTGCCCGGACAGAAGCTGTTCCAATATCTGGACGAGCACGGCGACCGGCGGCCGGTGCGTTCGGAGGACGTCAACCGCTATATCCGCGAGGCATCCGGTGCCGACTTCAGCTCAAAGCATTTCCGCACCTGGGGCGGCACAATCCATGCGGCGTCGCTGTTTGCCGCGACCGAGCTGCCGGAAAGCAAAAGGCAGCAAAACCGGGTGATCAACAGCGTCGTCGACAAGGTCGCGGAGCGGTTGGGCAATACGCGGGCGGTCTGCCGCAAATGCTACATCCATCCGCTGGTGTTCGAGGCCTGGAGCAAAGGGCGCCTGCTTGACGAGATGGCAGAGGCCAACAAGCGCAAGCGCCTGATATCCGGGCTGGACGAGGAAGAAACGCTGGTGCTCAGATGGCTGCAGGCGCATGGCGCCTGACAGGCAGGCGCAAAGATCGCCAAGTCCGTGATCGGGCGATGAATTTTTTTATCGACCTCGTGTCGGGAAGGATCCTAGTGTCGCGTCCTTTGATATGGAAAGGACGAGACCATGCTCTACGCCATCCTCTGCTATGCCTCCGAAGACGTCGTTTGCTCCTGGAGCAAGGAACAGGACGACGAGGTCATGGCAAAGCTCCTGAACGTGCAGGACAAATACGCCAAGGCCGGCCGGCTAGGCCCCGTGGCGCGGCTTTTGCCGACCACGGCGGCCACGACGCTGCGGAAGGTCAAGGGGGAGTCGGTCGTGCTCGACGGTCCGTTCGCCGAGACGAAGGAACAATTCCTGGGCTTCTACACGCTCGAATGCAACGATCTCGACGAAGCCGTCGAATTCGCGCGCGAGCTCTCCGAGGTCAATCCGAGCGGCGGCTCCTATGAGATCCGGCCGGTTTCGGTCTTCAATCCGACAAAGGTCGCGGTATGACAGAGCTCGCCTGGATAAGCACCGCAATCAGCAACGCCCGTCCGCAGGCGATGGGCGCGCTGCTGCGCTACTTCCGCGACCTCGACGCCGCGGAAGAGGCTTTCCAGGACGCATGCCTGAGGGCGCTCAAGAACTGGCCGAAGAACGGACCGCCGCGCGATCCGGCGGCCTGGCTGATCTTCGTCGGGCGCAACAGCGGCATCGACGCGGTGCGCAAGCGCTCCAAGCAGGCGCCGATGCCGGAGGAAGACCAGGTATCGGATCTGGAGGACGCCGAGAGCGACATGGCCGAGCGGCTGGACGGCGCGCATTACCGCGACGACATCCTGCGGCTTCTGTTCATCTGCTGCCATCCGGATCTGCCGGCAACGCAGCAGATCGCGGTGGCGCTGCGCATCGTCTCCGGACTCACCGTCAAGCAGATCGCGCGCGCCTTCCTGGTCGGCGAGAGCGCCATGGAACAGCGCATCACCCGCGCCAAGGCGCGCATTGCCGACGCCGGCGTGCCGTTCGAGACGCCAGGCGCGGTCGAGCGCTCGGAGCGGCTCGCCGCGGTCGCCGCGATGGTCTATCTGATCTTCAACGAAGGCTATTCCAGCAATGGCGGCGAGGCGCCGGCCCGCGCGCCGCTTTGCGAAGAGGCGATCCGCCTTGCCCGGCTGCTGCTCAGGCTGTTCCAGCAGGAACCGGAAATCATGGGGCTGACGGCGCTGCTGCTTCTCCAGCATGCGCGCGCGCCGGCGCGCTTCGACGAGAATGGCGAGATCGTGCTGCTCGAGGACCAGGACCGCTCCCTCTGGAGCCGCAAGATGATCGACGAGGGCCTGGCGCTGGTCGACAAGGCGCTGCGCCATCGCAAGCCCGGACCCTACCAGGTGCAGGCGGCGATCGCGGCGCTGCATGCGCGGGCGGCAACGGCCGAGGATACCGACTGGGCCGAGATCGACCTGCTCTACGGCCTGTTGGAGCAGATGCAGCCGTCACCGGTGGTGACGCTGAACCGCGCCGTCGCGGTCAGCAAGGTGCGCGGGCCGGAGGCAGCACTTGCCATGATCGAGCCGCTGGAAGAGCGGCTGTCGGGCTATTTCCACTTCTTCGGGCTAAGGGGCGGGCTGCTTATGCAGCTTGGCCGCAACGAGGAGGCGCGCGTCGCCTTCGACCGCGCCATCGCTTTGGCCAACACCGCCGCCGAGGCGGCGCATATCCGAATGCATATCGACCGCCTCATCAAGGAAAGCGCCGAGAAGTCGTCGATGCAAAAGGCGCGCTGAGGACGGACGCCTTCGCCCGGCCTTGTTGTCTGGCCCAATTTCGCAAACCGGCCTTGGACCATGCCGGGGTGGCGGTTTTTCCCCGAAACGAGTAATGCCACGCCATCAAAGCGCTCGGCTGTGCCCGACGACACGGTCACGGCATGGCGCATGGCTTCCATTTCCGCCCGATGAGAGGCGGGATCTGAAAGGGATAAAAATGACATTAGCGAAGGAAACGGCCTCACTTCTGGAAAAGCTCGGCGTCGCCAAGGATGCGCTTATTGGAGGCGACCTCGTCGTGCGCAGCCCTGTGACGGGCGAGCAGATCGCGGCGCTGGAATCGATCTCGGCGGCGGACGCCGGCAAAGCCATCGATGCCGCGCACAAGGCCTTCCAGGCCTGGCGGCTGGTGCCGGGGCCGAAGCGCGGCGAACTGGTGCGGCTGCTGGGCGAAGAGTTGCGCGCGCATAAGGACGAACTCGGCCGGCTGGTGTCGATCGAGGTCGGCAAGATCCCGTCCGAGGGCCTTGGCGAAGTTCAGGAAATGATCGACATATGCGATTTCGCCGTCGGCCTTTCCCGGCAACTCTATGGCCTCACCATCGCCACCGAGCGCCCCGGGCACCGCATGATGGAGACCTGGCATCCGCTGGGCGTCGTCGGCGTCATCTCGGCCTTCAATTTCCCCGTCGCGGTGTGGTCGTGGAATGCGGCGCTCGCCTTCGTCTGCGGCGATGCGGTGGTCTGGAAGCCGTCGGAAAAGACGCCGCTGACCGCGCTTGCCTGCGAAGCGATCTTCAGGCGCGCCGCAAAGCGCTTCGGCACAGACGCGCCGGAGGGCCTGCTCCAGGTGCTGATCGGCGACCGCGCGGTCGGTGAGGTGCTGGTCGACCATCCGAAAGTGCCGCTGGTCTCGGCCACCGGCTCGACGCGCATGGGCCGCGAGGTCGGTCCCAGGCTTGCCAAGCGCTTCGCCCGCGCCGTGCTCGAGCTCGGCGGCAACAATGCCGGCATCGTCTGCCCGACCGCCGATCTCGACATGGCGCTCAGGGCCATCGCTTTCGGCGCCATGGGCACGGCCGGCCAGCGCTGCACGACGCTCAGGCGCCTGTTCGTGCATGACAGCGTCTATGACGCTTTGTTGCCGCGGCTGAAGAAAGCCTATGAGACCGTCTCGGTCGGCAATCCGCTCGAAGGCAAGGCGCTGGTCGGTCCGCTGATCGACAAGGCGGCCTTTGACAACATGCAGAGGGCGCTGAAGGAAGCGCAAGCGCATGGCGGCAAGGTGACGGGCGGTACGCGCGTCGAGAACGGCCATCCGGATGCCTATTACGTGCATCCGGCGCTGGTCGAGATGCCGGAGCAGGTCTCGCCCGTTACGGAAGAGACCTTCGCGCCGATCCTCTATGTGATGAGATACACCGATTTCGACGAGGCGCTGGAGCAGCACAACGCGGTGGGCGCGGGCCTGTCGTCGTCGATCTTCACGCGCGACCTGCAGGAATCCGAACGCTTCCTGGGCGTCGACGGCTCGGATTGCGGCATCGCCAACGTCAATATCGGCACCTCAGGCGCGGAGATCGGTGGGGCGTTCGGCGGCGAGAAGGAGACCGGCGGTGGCCGCGAGAGCGGCTCGGACGCCTGGAAGGCCTATATGCGCCGCGCCACCAACACGGTGAACTTCTCCAAGGCGCTGCCGCTCGCGCAGGGCGTGTCCTTCGACATCGATTGACGGCGCCGCGGCCATAGCGGCTCAGTATGGTCAACAGCGGTTCGCCGTTTCACGGAAATGGCGAACCACTCTACTGCTTGTGCCAGTTCATACCCATCGCTGAGGCGGTCAAGCCACGCAAGTGGAAGGCGTGCACACGGCGGTGACGCCGGACATGACGTTTCCACGCCCGCCGCGTCAAGACGGCATCTCCCCGTGCGGAAACGCCGCTCCTCAGAGCGCCTTACCCGTCGCGGGATCGAAAAGGCGCAACGCGGCCGCGTCGAAGGCAAAAGCGCATGGCTGGCCCTTGGCGACGCGAGCCTGCGGCGGCAAGGTTGCGGTCAATTTCTGCGCGCCGACACGGGCGGTGGTGACCTGTTCCGGTCCCGTCAGTTCAACCACGTCGATCTTGACCGGCAACGACAATTCGGCGCCGCCGCCCGGACCAAGGCGAAGCGCCTCGGGCCTGATCCCGGCGACGACCGAAGCACCATCGCGGGCGGTATCGGCGTAGCGCACCGGCAGCGCCAACCGCGCATCCGTGCCGGCGATCGCGAGCTTGCCGTCCTCGACCGTCGCTTCCAGTATGTTCATCGAAGGCGCGCCGACGAAGCCCGCGACATAGAGCGTCGCGGGTTGGTTGTAGATCTCCTGCGGTGTGCCCAGCTGTTCGATGCGGCCGTCGCGCATGACGGCGATGCGGGTCGCCAGCGTCATCGCCTCGATCTGGTCGTGGGTGACGTAGACGACCGTGGTGCGCAGCATCTCGTGCAGACGCTTGAGCTCGGTGCGCATCTCGAGGCGCAGCTTGGCGTCGAGATTGGAGAGCGGCTCGTCGAACAGGAACACCTGCGGCTTGCGCACCAGCGCCCTGCCGATGGCGACGCGCTGGCGCTGGCCGCCGGAGAGCTGGCCGGGCTTGCGGTCGAGCAGGTTCTCGATCTGCAGGAGCTTCGCCGCCTCGCGCACCGCTTTGCCGCGCTCGGCGGCGGGAACTTTACGCATCTCCAGGCCGAAGCCGATGTTGCGGCTCACGGTCAGGTTCGGATAGAGCGCGTAGGACTGGAAGACCATGGCGATGTCGCGGTTCTTCGGATGCACGCCAAGCACCGAACGGCCGCCAATCAGCACGTCGCCGCTGGTTGCTTCGGCGAGACCGGCGATGATGTTGAGCAAGGTGGACTTGCCGCAGCCCGAGGAGCCGAGCAGCACCAGGAACTCGCCGTTCTCAAGCGCGATGTCGATGCCTTTCAGCGTCTCGACGCTGCCGTAATTCTTGCGGACGTCGCGGATTTCAAGCGCGCTCATGGGCGGCATCCTCGAATTGGATCGGCCCGCCATAGTCGCGGGGCAGGGTTGAGATGGCCCGTGAGGCCACTCGGATGGCGGCTGACAGGCAGTTCTCCAGCGATCGCCCTTCCGCCAGCGCCGCCAGAAAGGCGGCGTTGAAGACGTCGCCGGCGCCGATCGTGTCGACGACCCTGACGCGCGGCGCCGGCACGTCGATGAGTTTGCCATCGGCGCCGATGGCGATCGCGCCGTCAGGCCCGCGCTTGACCACGACCGTCGCGCCGTCCCTCATGCCATCGCGGATCTTGCGTGCCGCTTCCGCCGGAATTGCGAGACCGGCCAATGTCGTCGTCTCGACTTCGTTGAAGAGCGCCAGTGCGCAGCGCGACAGCCAGCCGCGCGCAGCGGCGCAGTTCGCTTCCGTCCAGCCGTCGATCGGCCAGCCCGTGTCGAGCGCAACGGAGATGCGGTGCGCTTCGGCCCAGTCGAAGAAGGCGTCGTAATCGCGCGCCAGGTCGTCGGTGAGGAACGAACCGCAGAGCAGCGCATAGCCGCCGGAAAGCCGATTGCCGTCCAGCACCGAGAGCACGTCGCCCAGGCTGAAGCGGGGCAGGTGGCCGCGCGTGGTGAAGAAGGTGCGCTCGCCATCGGGATGGGTCATGCCGACCGACAATGTCGTGCCCTCCGGACGAACGGGCCATTTCTGCGCGCGGTGTCCGAAGGCTTCGCGCAGCCAGCGCCCGAACTGGTCGTCGCCGAGATTGGCGGCAATGTCGAAGTCGATGCCCAATGCCTGCCAGGCAAGCGCCGTGTTGCCGGCCTGGCCACCAACCCGCAGGTCATCGTGATCGACGACGGTCTCGGTGCCTGCCTTCGGCCAGGGCGCGACCGGGCCGACGATCAGGTCGACATTGACATTGCCGATCACCGCGAGCGGCCGCATCACTCGCTCCGCGTGATCTTGGTGGTACGCACCGGCGTTCCGGCATTCTCGACGCGGGAATCGGCGAAGGCGATCATCAGGCGCTGCGCGACAGGCAGCATGGCGAAGATCGCCGCCAGGCCCGTGGCGGGTTTGAAGGCCAGTGTCACGGCACCCGCGACCGGCGGTTTGCCCGAAGCGTCGAACACGATCAGCGTCGCGCCGGTCTCGACCACCGAAACGGCCATGGCAGTGACGAGTTCGGCGGTCGGGTCATTGCCGCGGAAGAGCACGACGCCAATGCTTGGGCCCAGCATCTCCATCGGCCCGTGGCGCAACTGGCCGCCTTCCAGTGAGAAACAAGGCAGGCGCGACAGTTCGGTGAAGCCGAGCGCAAGGGCTTCAGCCAAGCCTTGAAGCTTGCGGCCGGACGTGACGACGGTCGCGACGGTGCTCAGCGCCGCGAGCGCGGCATCGATGTCGACCGTCTGAGGCGCCTTGAGCACGGCGAGCGCGCCGGCCGGATCGTCGCCAAGCGCGGCCAGTATGGCAAGGTGCAGGGCGAAGGTCACGGTCAGGCTGCGGGTCGCGGCAAAGGCAAGCTCGGTGCCGCCGGCACCGACGAGACAAGGCACTGTGCGGCCGAGGAAGGAGCCGGCCTCCAGCGTCAGGCCGAAGGTTTCGGCGCGATCGCCGGCCCCGCCAAACCAGCGCAGCACCTCGGCGCTTTCGCCGGACTGCGAGGTGACGATCACCGTCCTGTCTTCAAGCGGCAGCGGCTGTCCAAGCTGTTCCGAGAGCGGCAGCGCGATGGCGTCGATACCATGCGCCCGATAGAGCGGCTCGACCGCGCGGGCGACGGCATGCGAGGCGCCCATGCCTAGCATGACGAGCCGGCCGGTTTTCCTGATCGAAGCGGCGACCTTGGCGGCCGCCTCTCGATTGGTCTCGAAGGAAGCAAGCGCATCCTCATGCTGGCGCGCCATCTCGCGATCGATCGCGAGAAGCCCGGCCGGGCGTTTCTTTTCTGCAGTCATGATTATCCTTTCACTCCGCCGCTGGTCAGGCCCGAGATCAGCGCGCGTTGCATGACGAGGCCGATCAGCACGGGCGGCAAGGCCGCGAGCACGCCGGCGGTGGCGATCAGTCCGTAGTCGGAGACGCGGCCGCCGGCGAGATCGGCGATGGCGACCGTCAATGTCTTTGCCCGCTGGTCCGAGGTGAAGAGCAGGGCGTAGAAGAACTCGTCCCAGGCAAGCAGCACGGCAAACAGCGCCGACGTCGCCACGACGGGCGCGGCCAGCGGCAAGGTGATGATGCGCCAGGTCTGGAGCAGTCCGGCCCCGTCGATCATGGCAGCGGCCTCGATCTCGCGCGGGATGGAATCGAAACCCGATTTCATCAGCCAGGTGGTGAAGGGCGCGAGGATGGTCAGATAGATCAGCGCCAGGCCGAAGACGTTGTTGAGCAGGCCGAGATAGGACAGACCCATGTACAGCGGCACCGAGAGCGCCACCGGCGGCAGCATGTAGGTGGCGATCACCAGCGACAGCGACCAGCCGACCGAAGGCGTGCGCGAAACGGCCCAACCGGCGGGCACGGCAAGCAGGATCGCGGCGAGCGTCGCCATGCCCGCGACCTCGATGCTGTTGCGCAGCGATGACGTGAAGGCCGCGCCGGCACTGTTCTCGGCCCTCGACAGAAGCTGCGCGTAACGGGAGAAGTCGGCCGCTTGCGGCCACCAGCGCAGCGGCTTGGCGGCGAGATCGGCCGCCGGCGATATGCTCATGACGAAGAGCCAGGCAAGCGGCGCCAGGATGACGACGGCAAGCAGGAGGGCGCAGACATAGACGAAAACGGTGAAGACCGGGCTCTTGCGTTCCATCAGGCCGCGCTCCCGGCAGTCTTCTTGACCAGCGCCGCATAGGCGACGGCGAGCACGGTGACGAGCAGGGTGACGATCAGCGCCAGCGAGGCGCCGGAGCCGGCGCGCTGGAAGGAGAAGGCTTCCTGATAGACCAGGATCGAGAGCGAGCGCGTGCTGTTGGCCGGGCCGCCGCGTGTCATCACCCAGATGATGTCGAAGACCTTGAACGCCTCGATGGTGCGCAGCACCAGCGCCACCATCAGCGGGCCTGCAAGATAGGGCAGGATGACGAAGCGGAAGCGGTTGAACGGCCCGGCGCCGTCGACAAGCGCAGCGGCGGTGATGTCGCGCGGCACCGCCTGCAAAGCGGCCAGCGCAATCAGCGCAACAAGCGGAAAATTCTTCCAGCAGTCGGCGACGATCAGCGCGGCGAGCGCCGTTCCGGGCTCACCCAGCCAGGAGCGATAGTCGTCGATGAGATGGAGTTGGGTCAGCGCCGCGTTCAGCGCGCCATATTCGGGATTGTAAATCAGCCGCCAGAGCGTCGCATTGACGACGGTCGGCAGCGCCCAGGGCAGGATCATCAGCCCACGCAAGACGGCGCGTCCGCGGAATTCCTGATTGAGCAGGAGAGCCGCAAGCACGCCGAGCACCATTTCGGCGGCGACCGAGATGGCGGCGAACCAGGTGGTGGTGATCAGGGTCCGGGTGAAATTCGAGCTCGTCAGCATCTTGGTGTAGTTGTCGAAGCCGACATAGTTGCCCGCCGTGCCGACAAGCTGGGCGTCGGTGAAGGAAAGCCTGACGGTATCGACCAATGGCCAGCCGATTACGGCGACCATGATCGCCAGAAGCGGCAGCATCAACAGCCACGCGCGAGCAGTGATCCAGGTGCCCGACATCAGAGGCGCCTCTCTCCTTCATCCGGTCAGAAATAGCACGGGCGGCGCTCGTGGATGAGGCCGCCCGCATTGAGGAACGCCAGATCAGAGGCCGCTGTTTTCGGCGGCGGTCTTGAGCGCGTCTTCCGGCGTCGTCTGGCCGAGCAGCGATTCCTGGATCGCCTGCTGCAGCGCCGTCGAGAGCTGCTGGTATTTCGGCGTGGTCGGGCGCGGATACATCGCGGCGAGACCCAGCTTTGCGGCGGCAATCAGCTCTTCCTGGCCTTTGGTGACGGCCGGATCATCGTAGGATGAAGCCCAGATCGGCAGCGAGAGCTTGGCATACTGGTTCTGCGTCGCCTGCGAGGTCATGAACTCGATGTATTTCCAGGCTTCGTCCTGATGCTTCGACACCGACGTAATGCCGAGGCCCATCGAGCCGTTGACGGCCGAGACCTCGCTGGTGCCGGCGACGCCCGGCGCCGGCACGACGCCGACCTTGCCGGCGACCTTCGAGTCCTTCGGATCGTTGGCCATGTTGTACATGTAGGTCCAGTTCAGGGCGAAAGCGGCATCGCCATTCTCGAACACCTTGCGGACGTCCTCTTCCAGGAATTCCTTGGAGTTCGGGTTGGTGAGGCCCGACTTGTAGCTGTCGACCATATATTTCAGCGCCGAGAGGCCGCCGCCGTTCTGGAAGTCGGGCTTGCCGTCTTTGAGGAAGTCGCCGCCATAGGCGCTGACCAGCGTGGTGTAATCGCAGACCGCTGCTTCGGCCTGTGACCAGCTCCAGGCGATCGGCGTCTTCAGCAGCCCCTTGTCCTGGATGATTTTGGCCTGCTGGCCGAGCTCCTCCCAGGTCTTTGGCGGCGCCTTGATGCCGGCCTTTTCCAGGATTTCCTTGTTGTAGAACAGGTATTTGGTGTCGAGGATCCACGGCATGCCGTAATACTTGCCGTCATACTGGACGGTGGTCCAGGCGCCGGGCAGCACGCCCTTTTTCATGTCGTCGGTGATCTTCGACGACACGTCGACCAGCACCTTGTTGGTCGCGTATTCGGCCGGCCAGATGACGTCGAACAGCACGACGTCATAGCCGCCGCCGGATCCTTGGGCGAGCACTGTCTTGTCGTGCAGGCCTTCATAGGGGACGAATTCGAGGTTCACCTTGATGTCCGGATTGGTCTTGGTGAAGGCCTCCGTCATGGAGCGCACGTCGGCTTCGCTATAGGCGGCCTGCGCCATGAAGAGCGCGTTCAAGGTGGTTTCGGCAAAGGCGTGGGGGACGAACAGTCCGCCGACGAACACCGCGCCCAGAAGTGTCTTACCGATCGATTTCAGCATTTGTCTTCTCCCATTTTCGACAGCTGCGAGGGGGCGGGGAGCCGCCTTCTCGAATTCGCTTCGCGTGTGATCGGATCCGTCTCCAACGGCGTGCGGCGGAGCCCGAAAGCCTTGCCGTCTTCTTGTAGAACCGCGGGGACTTCACCTATTAAGTCAATTCGCTTGACTTAATTAGTCGATCAATCCTTTAATCGAGTCAAGAGGGAAGCGACGGTGCACGACATCAGCCCGATCCGTGCCAAGAGCGGCACCAACCAGGAGGGTACCAGCGCGCATAACCGTCGCGTCATGATCGAGGCGCTGCGGCTCAACGGCGCGCTTTCGCGCGCGGACCTGGCGCGGGCGACGCAGCTCACCAAGCAGGCGGTTTCCAACATCGTCGAGGATCTCGAGCGGGACGGCCTGGTCATGGCTCTGGATGCGGTGCGCAAGGGCAGGGGACAGCCCTTCACGCCCTACCGACTGGTTCCCGAGGGGGCTTTCGCCATCGGGCTGCAGATCGACCGGCATTTGACACGGGTGGTGGTGGTCGATCTCGTCGGCAAGGTGATCGCACGCGCCGAGGCGGGCCTGCCGCTCGACGAGCCTTCAGCGGGCGTGACGATCATCCTCGGCTTGGTCGATCGTGTCAGAGGCGAACTGGCCAGGATGTTTTCCCAATCCGAACGAAGGCTGGTCGGATTGGGCATCGCCATGCCGGGGCCGTTCGGGCTGAAGAACCCCGACAACAAATGGATGATGCCAGCATGGCAGCAATTTCCGCTGGCGGAGGCGCTGGCAACCGGCACCGGGCTCAATGTCGGGCTGCAGAACGATGCGGCGGCCTGCGCGACGGCGGAGCGGATGGTCGGCGCCGCGCATGGCGTCGATCACGCCGTCTGCCTTTATGTCGGTTACGGCATAGCCGCAGGGCTGATCCTCAACGGCGAACTCTACAGCGGCGGCAACGGCAATGCGGGTGAGGTCGGCATGGCGCTGCTTTCGCCAAGCGGCCCGGGCTCGACGCCGTTGGAGCACCGTGCCTCACTCACCTCGCTCTACCAGCATCTCGGCCTCGACCCCACCGCGAGGGAGCTTTACGAAAAGCTCGGCGCGCTGGCGCTTGCTAAAGACCCGAGGGTCATGGGCTGGGTCGAAAGAGCCGCGTCCGACCTGCGCTGGAGCGTGCATCTGATCGAAACGATCTTCGATCCGCAAACCGTCATCCTCACCAGCAGCGCGCCAGAGGCGCTCGCCCGGCTTCTGCTTCAGGCCATGCATCCGCTGCTGCCCTCGATCGCGGACCGCCCCGTCCGGCACCTGCCACGGCTGCAGCTCGGCACCACCGATCCCTGGGCGATCGCGGTGGGCGCCGCGGCCGAGCCGATCAGCCGGGCCTTCGATCCGCGTTTTTCCGCCATCCTGAAGGGCGGATAGAACCGGTCAGTCCGTCGCTCGCGTCGTGCTGGCGGCGAAAGCCGCGTCGATGATGGCGAGCTGTGTGCTCGCACGTTGCGGATGGCAGTTTTGGCCTGCACCCGCCAGCGGGGGGCCGGTCAGGCGCAGGGCTGCGGCGTTCCGGTGGTCAGCGCCCTTTCAGAGTCGAGAGACAGACTTCGAAAGCTTCGTCGACAACCGCGAGCTTGGACGCCTGGACGGCCATGTATTCATCGCAGAACTGCCGCGAAACCCACATCACGGAATGACCGCGCTGGCCAACCCAGCCGATGCTGCCGAGCGCCTCGGCATCATGGAGTTTGCGCGCCAGATGTGTGCGGGAGAGCTTCAGCCAGTGTGCGAATTCGCTGACCGAAATGACGCTGGTCGGTATCCTGTCGAGATGGGCGTCCTCCGGATCGATGCCGGACATCAGCCAGTCCATGGCGATGCCGCCGTTATTCAGCCAGATAAACAACGAGAAAGTCGGTCCGGGCTCCCGCACGCCGTCGCTGACGAGCAACCCGTCGGCGATCAGCGGCTGCAGAGTGGGCAGCATTTCGGGCCGATCGAGGAAGGCTGCAAGCCGCGTCCCGCCGTCTATGCGGTCAAGCGTCCTCAGATGCGCGTAGATCCAGCCGGTGAAGGTCTCGATGGTGCTCGCAGTGGCCCGCATGGGGTGAGCCCGGCCATCACCGCTGGCCGAGATATATTCGGCGATGTTGTAGTGCAGCATCTCCTTGACGAAAGCTTCGGCGGTGTTGCGGCTGGCCACGGAATTGCGGCGCACGGCCTCAATGAAACGCGCCATCGTCATCTCGGTGCGGCGGTCGCTGGGATCGCGCCGGAAATGCAACGCCAGGCCGACATGGCCGAGGAGCCAGCGCTGCTGGGTGGCAAAGACGGCAGCCAGCCGCGGGCTTGTTTCATAGATATGGATGAGCGCCTTGGCCTGTTCCTGGACGCTGCGAAGCGCTGCCGGATGACGGGCGATCTCAGCGGCACTCAGCGGCATTTCCTGCGATACTCCATGCGATTCCAAGCAACGACAAATGAAGATTCCCGATCTTCGCCGGTCCTGTCCAGTTGGCTATTGGAACAACGACGATTAGGGGGTGAATCCGTTGGTAACTCTTTGCATCGGTTCGGGAAACCCGTCCCAATAATAGTCTGGCCCGCGGCCCTGCGTTGAATTGACGAGTCCCGATGAGCGCGCCACCGGCATGGGCTGTTTCCGCCGGACCACCGGGACGATCTTCGATATGTCCACCCTTGCCGTTGGCCGAGCAGCCTGCCGGCATGGTTCCGGGTTTTGCGCCGACACGCCTGTACAAGGTCGGCAAGCCCGGCAACACCCTGTCGACGGTCTTCGGTACCACGACGCTCGAGCTGGGATGATCGCGGGCCGTACGCGCGCTGAGATCATTGTTTTTCCCGGCTGGTCCATGCGACATGACCCGGTGACGTGGTTGCCTCTGTCAGGCACTGCGTTTCGCGGAGGTTATCGAATGGCTGGCAGGACGGTCCTCATCGCCGGCGGCGCCGGGGGGATGGGTCTCGCGACCGGGCTGCGTTTCGCGGCCGACGGCGAGCGGATCGCGCTTGCCGATCTTGCCGGCCCCAAGCTCGACGCCGCCGTGGCGGCGATTGCCGCGACAGGGGCGGACGCGATCGGTTTGCCGCTCGATATCCGCTCCGTCGCCGCGTGCCGCGACGCAGTGGCCAAGGCCAGGGAGTGGGGCGGCGCGATCGACATTCTCGTCAATGCCGCCGGCGTCTGGCTGGAAGGGCCGGCAAACGAGGTCGAGGAAGACCAGTGGGACCTGGTGCTGGACGTCAACCTCAAGGGCGCCTTCTTCCTGATCTCGGCGGCCATTCCGCATCTGGCGACAGCGCAAGGCGTGATCATCAACATCGCCTCCGATGCCGGCATCGTCGGCAACAACGGGGCTTCCGTCTATTGCGCCTCGAAGGGCGGGCTGGTGCTTTTGACCAAGGCTCTCGCCCTGGAACTCGCCCCGCAAGGCATCAGGGTCAACGCCGTCTGTCCCGGCGACACGGCGACGCCGATGATCGAATACCAGGCCAAGACCTATGGCGGAGACGACCCCGACGGTTACAAGCGCCGGCTGCTGGGACACTATCCGCAACGAGACAAAGCAAGGTTCATCCAGGTGGAGGAGATCGCTTCCTTCGTCCACTATCTTTGCCAGCCAAGCGCGGCGCCGATCACCGGAGCCGCGCTTTCGATCGATTTCGGCGTCAGCGCCGGCTACTGAACCGGTGGACGGTTTCATGGCGGGCATGAGTGCCCGCGCCGGCATACCGGCATTCTAATGGTGGAGAGGAAATGATCGTGTTCCGCAAGTCTCGCAAGGCGTTGGTGACAGGCGCCGGCGCCGCCGACGGCATCGGCATCGCGATCGCGCGGGCGTTGGGCGAGGCCGGTCTTTCTGTCGTCATCACCGCTTCGTCCGCACGCATCGAGCAACGCGCGGAGGAACTGCGGGGGGAGGGGCTCGATATAAGCGCTGTCGTGGCCGACCTGACGCTTTCCGGCGATGTCGAACGCTTACGCTCCGAGGCCGGCGAGATCGACATCCTCGTCAACAATGCCGGGATGGGCACTGTTGCCCAGCCGGCATTGCAGCGACGGTTTCTCGACCTCAGCGAAAGCGACTGGGATCGCGGCATCGATGTCAGCCTGAAGACCGCCTTTTTGAGCACGCGCGGATTTCTGTCAGGCATGGTGCAACGCGGCCATGGGCGCGTCGTCAACATGGCCTCGGTGACGGGGCCCTACGTATCCAATGAAGGCGAGGCAGCCTATTCCGCGGCCAAGGCCGGCATGATCGGGCTGACGCATGCGCTCGCCCTGGAGGTCGGCCGCGATGGCGTCACGGTCAACGCCGTGGCGCCGGGCTGGATCGCGACGGGTGCCTCGACACCGGAGGAACTCGCCGCTGCGCGCAACACGCCGCTCGGTCGCGCCGGCAGCCCCGAGGAAGTCGCGGCCGCCGTGCTGTTCCTGGCGTCTGATGCGGCGAGCTACGTCAACGGCGCCGTCATCGTCGTGGACGGCGGCAACATCCTGCAGGAACGCAAGGGCTGAGCGCGGGGACGCGCGAAGAATGGTCAGGAGCAGCTCTGTCGTCTATAGGGGGGTGTTTTCAGCCTGATCGCCGTTCCGTGACCCCTGCCGCCCGCCTGCAAGCCGCAATCGAACTTATGCATGAAGTCGATAGCGTTCCGCGTCCCGCGGATGCTGTCGTCTCGGCCTGGTTTCGGGCCAGGCGCTATATCGGCGACAGCGACCGTGGTCAGATGCTGGACTTGCTCTATGCACTTCTCAGACATCATGCACGGCTTGGGTGGTGGCTGGCGAGGCACGGGCGCGATGATAGGCCCCGCAACCGGCTGCTTGCATGGTTGACGCTGAAGGAAAGCAAGGCGCCCGATCAGATCAAGCGCTTGTTCAATGGCGCGAAATCCGCGCCCGCCATCCTGAAGGATCACGAGCACGCGCTGCTGGTCAAATTGCAGGGAGGCACGATCGACCATCCCGGCATGCCGGAAGAAGTGCGCCTTGAATGCCCGTCCTGGGCAGCCGATCCCCTGCGGCGCCGTTTCAAGGAAGCGTTCAGGCAGGAGATGGCCGCGCTTCTGACCTCGGCGCCGCTTGATCTGCGCGTCAATCCGATCAAGTCGACACGCGAGGCCATGCTTCGCGCGTTGAAAGACGTTGGCTTGCGGGCGGAGGCCTCGGCCATGGCTCCTTACGGCATTCGTGTGCATGAACGTCCCTCGCTGGCGAGCCTGCCGATGCTCAGAACCGGTGAGGTCGAGATCCAGGACGAGGGCTCGCAGCTCGTCGCCATGCTGGTCGATGCCCGGCCGGGCGAGCGCGTGGTCGATTTCTGTGCCGGGGCCGGAGGCAAGACGCTGGCCATCGCCGCGCAGATGAACAACAAGGGCCACATTGTCGCCTGCGACGTCATGGAGGGCCGCTTGAAGCGCGGCGCCGAGCGCTTCCGGCAGGCAGGATTGCACAATATCGAGACGCGGCTTCTGACCAGCGAGACGGATCGCTGGATCAAGCGCCACAAGGGCGGTTTCGATCGCGTTCTGGTGGACGCGCCATGCAGCGGCACCGGCACCTGGCGACGTAATCCCGATGCACGCTGGCGGGCGCCGGAGGAACAGGGTCTGGACAATCTCATGTCGTTGCAAGCCCGGATTCTGGCGAGCGCGGCGCGTCTGGTGAAGCCCGGCGGGCGGCTGGTCTACGCGACATGCTCCATGCTGCCCGAGGAGAATGAGGAGCAGGTGGCCATTTTCCTGGCGAGGCATTCCGCTTTTCGGGCCGTGCCGCTCAACCAGGCCGCGCCGCAACTGACGAATTCGTCTCACCTGGACTATCTGTCGCTGACGCCCGCCCGCAATGATACCGACGGCTTCTTTGCCGCCGTCATGCAGCGAGAGGCTGCGCCTCCAGGCGAGGCCGCCCATAGCCATCCGCGATCCATTTTTGAATGACCGAATGGGGTCGGGAGTGGAGCGGCTACTCTTGGCGGGAGATGTTTCGTAAGGCGCCGCCAACGGACCATCGACGATTGGCTCCAATCAACGTCGTTGACGACCCCTGATTACATCGCCGGACTGCAGACGAATATCGATTTGCCCACTACATCAGGCAGGCACTGTAGTCAGGCGCATGATTCGGTTGAGAAACGTTTTTCGAGGTGAGCTTGGCTGTTTCACCGCATTGCCTGAGAAAGCATGTTATCTTTTTGTTGGTAAGGCTTAGGCGCGACGCAATTGTGCTCTCGGTTGCTTGACTGCCCAGGAAACGGGCAGTCAAGCTGGGCGCATGGCTTATGATTTCTCGAGTTTGTCTCATAACGAGTTTGAAGACTTGGCCCGCGACCTCGTAGGCCGCGAGATTGGCAAGCGTTTCGAGGCCTTTCCCGAGGGACCGGACGACGCGATGGACGGGCGATACGCTCTCGCCGAGGGAGATATTGTGCTGCAGGCAAAGCACTATCACCGATCGGGTTTCTCGGCGTTGAAATCAAAGATGAAGAGCGAGCGCATGGCCATCGATAGTCTGGCATCCTCGCGCTATATCCTCGTTACGTCGGCTTCGCTCACGCCAAAAAACAAAACGGCATTGGCGGAGATCGTCGGGCCTGCGCTGCAAGGTCCCGGCGACATATTCGGGCCTGGCGATCTCAATGCTCTGCTGCGCAAATATCCGGAGATTGAGAGAGCTCATCAGAAACTCTGGGCGCAAAGCACGCCCGTTCTGAAGTCGGTGATCAAGGAAGCATTCGAAGAAGCACTTGGAAAGCCGGGGCCGGTACCTCCCGTCCTCGCCAATCTGCTGCCGCCGGTGCCAGGGACCGGGCCTGCTGCGGGTGCCGCACCAGCGATGCGCGACACGATCTTTCTACTCAAGTCCACGCCGATCGACGACGAATTTGCGCTTTGGCTGGGCCCCAAGCTCGAGGCCGAGGGCTATCGCGTTTTCGCCGATATCCTGACGCTGCAGCCGGGCGACAAATTACGGCGGCAGATGAACCAGGCGCTGCAGTGCCGTGCGGCGAAAGTACTCCTTGTCTGGCGCGATGCGACCCTCGCCGACCAGAACGTGCAGGACGACCTCGACATTGCGCTGGAAGTCGCGAAGGAAATCGACGATCCGCGCTTCATCATCCCGCTTCGACTTGAGCAGGGGAAGAAGGTCAAAGGTCTCGGCGACGCGATGCCGGTTGATTTCGTGCGCGGTTGGGGGGAAGGCGTCGCCAGCCTGCTTGACGCACTGCAGAGGCAGAAGGTTCCGCGATCCTGCGGTCCTGCCGGGATCGATCCGAACTGGGAAATCTTCCGCCGGCGTGGCGCTGTGCCGCTCGTCGGCGAGGCTGAACGCTTGACATCAAACTGGCTGCGCGCGGCGGAGGCGCCCGACGTCATTCGCTATTACGAGAGCACTGGAGCAATCGACAGCCGGTTGCTTGATCGAGCGATTGAGCAGTTCAAGTATCCATGCACCCTGCAGGGCGCTGGCTTCATCACCTTTGCGGACCAGACCGAGGTCAACATCGCGTTCGCAGCGGCCGGCCGTTTTCAGATGAAGCACAAAATCCCGTTGCTGCAGTTCGTCGACAGCGGTTTCCCAGAGCTTGGCATCGAGCAACAGGTCGCATCGAACCTGGTCATTGCGATGATCAAGCAGGCGTGGTCCTCGTTCTGCAGGGAACGAGGCTTCGTCGAATATCACTATTCCAACGCTGTCGGCTTCCATGCATCGGCTACGCAGGTGCGGACCGGCCAACGCATTCCGTGGGGCAGGCAGGGGGATCAGCGGTCCTCGATGCTGCGCAACGCAGCCAAGGGACATATCTGGCAGTTCGGCGTCACCGCGATGCCCTATTTCTGGCCGTTCTGGCATCTGAAGATAAAGGCGCGGGTGTTGTTCTCCCTAGACGACAACACGCCGGCCGGGCTCGATATCGACGATCCCAAGAAGCTGCATCGCCTGCGACGCAGCATCTGCAAGGGATGGCGCAACAAGCAATGGCACGGCCGCTTGCTTGCTTTCCTTGAGCTACTGTCCGGCGACAGCGCGAATATCCGCCTGGCGCTTGCTCAAGACGCCGAGCTGGTGATCGAGGCGGCGCCGATGCTGTTTACGTCGCCGGTGAGCACAGTACTCCCCGATGTTCTTGATGCTGAGGAAGAAGAAGCCGACATCAGCACGTTGGGTCGCCCGGACAACGATGACGAGGCCGACGAATGAAATTTCCTGAGAAATCGCTCCAGGTTGAGCACTTCAATGAGCCGCTTCTGGAATTCGCCTACGCACAGCGCAGTCCTCACCCGAAGGACGGTTTGTTCCTGTATGGACCTCACGCTAAGGCGAAGAGAACGCGCGAAATCCGTGTCGGGGTGGTCGGCACCAGCGACGGCATTGCGCATTTTCGCACGTGGGCGCGCAAGCTGAAGTCCGTCGTTCCGGTTCCGCCGCCGGGAAGGGGTGAGAAGGCCGATCGCCTGCATCTGGCGAATTTCCCCGGGATCGAGGAGGCCTTCGGGATATCGTTCGATCCGGATGAATGCAGTGCGCTGTCGATCCAGCTGAAGGATATTGAGCGCGCCACTCGCATTTTCAATCTCAATGAGGCGGTCGACAAGGTCGCCCGCCTCTATATCGATCGTGTCGAGCAGCATCGCCGCAACGACGAGCGATCAATCGACGTCTGGGTACTTGTTCTGCCGGACATCGTCTATGAGCGCTGCCGGCCGCAATCTAAGCGCACCGGCCTTGCCATGGAGTTGGGCGACTTCAAGAAGCGGCAGAAGACGAAAGAAAACCTGCCACTGTTGTCCTTGATGGGCGCAATCGATCAGTCTGACGAGGCGATCTTCGAGGATGTCCCCGACTTCCATCGCAGGATCAAGGCCGAGTTCCTGAGGATCGCGCCGACGCAACTGGTGCGCGAGACTACGCTCGCGCCCAGCGCCTTCCTCAACAAGGCAAACTACCCAATCCGCAAGACGCAGGACGCGGCAACGGTCGCATGGAATCTCGCCACCGGGCTCTACTATAAGACGCAGCCGAAACCGCCATGGCGGTTGGCGGACGTGCGGCCCGGCGTTTGCTACATCGGCATGGTCTACAAGAGCCTGCCGAACGATCCTGACGGGCATGCCTGCTGCGCCGCTCAGATGTTTCTCAACGAGGGTGACGGAGTCGTTTTCCGCGGCGCCAATGGTCCTTGGAAGACCGGCGACTATGAGTATCATCTCAAGGCGCCGGCGGCTAAGGACTTGCTTGAACTCGTGCTGAAAACCTACAGCGAAGAGCATGGCGGACCCCCGAAGGAGCTCTTCATTCACGGACAAACCTATTTCAACGATGAAGAGTGGAATGCCTTCGTCGCGGCTGCGCCAAAGGAGACAAATGTCGTTGGCGTGAGGATCCGACCCACGGGTGGCGAGACGAAGCTCTTTCGCGACGGTGACTATCCGGTGCTGAGGGGCACGGCGCTCTTACTCGACGATCAGACGGCGTACCTGTGGACGACAGGCTACGTGCCGCAACTCGACACCTATATTGGGCACGAGACGCCCAATCCGTTGCACGTCACGGTGATGCGGTCCAAGAAATCCAAACCGAAAATCGGCACGGTCCTGGAAGACATCATGGGTCTCACCAAGATCAACTACAACTCTTGCAACTTCAACGACGGGCTGCCCGTCACGGTTCGCTTTGCGAAGATGGTGGGCGATGTCCTGACAATGGGGTCGGCCAAGGGCGAGAAACGCCAGCCGTTCAAGTTCTATGTCTAAACATGAGCTGAAGTTCGAAAAGCCGCAAGCGCTCGGGCGTCGAGCAGGTGCAGGAATGTTTCCAAGAAATTGCTTGGCTGCCGCCTGTGTCGCATCATCTCTTCCGGCTATGTCTGCTTTCAGACTGCGTCTGCGTTCAGCTCAACGGCTGAAATGAGGCACCAAGCTTCCGGCGGATTCGGATCTGCTTGTGGCGCAGGTCGCCACCCTGCAAGTCAAATCCGCTGACGGTGCGCTACAGAGAGACCCGAGCTCCTATCGGCTCACTTCTTTGGAAACGGCACGCCCTTCGTGGTGAACCTCTGCCCCCTGCCGATAGGCCGCACGGGGCGCTTCGTCGCGGCAGCCTTGCCGGTTCCGGGCGGCTGGTGGGCGGGCACAAGCTGGTCGGGGCGAGGGCCGATAAGGTCGGCGCGCCCCATTTCCTTCAACGCATCGCGCAGCAGCGGCCAATTGTCGGGATCATGGTAGCGCAGGAATGCCTTGTGCAGCCGGCGCTGACGCCCGCCGCGAACGGTCTCGACCTTATCCGTCGCACCGCGCCGCACGCCCTTCAGCGTGTTGACGCCGGTATGATACATGGCCGTCGCCGTGGCCATGGGCGAAGGCAGGAAGGTTTGCACCTGGTCGGCACGGTAGCGGTTCTTCTTCAGCCAGAGCGCGAGGTTCATCATGTCCTCGTCGGTCGTGCCGGGATGGGCGGCGATGAAATACGGAATGAGATAGTATTTCTTGCCGGCCTCCTTGGCCGCGGCGTCGAACATCTCCTTGAAGCGGTCATAGGTGCCGATGCCGGGCTTCATCATCTTGTCGAGCGGTCCGCGCTCGGTGTGCTCGGGCGCGATCTTGAGGTAGCCGCCGACATGGTGGGTCACCAGTTCCTTGACATATTCGGGGCTCTTGACGGCGAGGTCGTAACGCACGCCGGAGGCGACCATGACCTTCTTGACGCCCTTGACCTCGCGGACCTTGCGGTAGAGCCGGATCAGGTCGTCATGCGAGGTGTTGAGATTGGGGCAGATGTCGGGAAACACGCAGGACGGCAGGCGGCAGGCCGCCTCGATCTTGGGATCCTTGCAGGCCATCCGGTACATGTTGGCGGTCGGCCCGCCGATATCGGAGATCACGCCGGTAAAGCCCGGGGTCTTGTCGCGGATCTTCTCGATCTCGCGCAGGATCGAACCCTCGGAGCGGTTCTGGATGATGCGGCCTTCGTGCTCGGTGATCGAGCAGAAGGTGCAGCCGCCGAAGCAGCCGCGCATCACCGTCACCGAAAACTTGATCATGTCCCAGGCGGGGATCTTGGCATTGCCATAGGATGGGTGCGGGGCGCGCGCATAGGGCAGGTCGTAGACGGCGTCCATCTCTTCGGAGGTCAGCGGGATCGGCGGCGGATTGAGCCACAGGTCGCGGTCGCCATGGCGCTGGACGAGCGGGCGGGCATTGCCGGGGTTGGCCTCGCGATGCAGCACGCGTGAGGCGCGGGCATAGGCATCGCGATCGTTCTCGACCTGTTCGAAGGACGGCAGCCGGATCACGATGTCGCCGGGTTTGCGGCTCGCGCCCTCGTCGGCGGAATCGAGATCGTCGGCATTGAGTTCCGTGAAGTGTTCGGGCACGCGCCGGAACAGGGCGACGCCTCTGATGGCGTCGAGCTGGCGTGGCGTCTCGCCGGCGGCAAGCCGATTGGCCACCTCGACGACGGCGCGCTCGGCATTGCCGTAGATCAAAAGGTCGGCCTTCGCATCGGCCAGGATCGAGCGGCGCACCTTGTCGGACCAGTAGTCGTAATGGGCGATGCGGCGCAGCGAGGCTTCGATGCCGCCCAGCACCACCGGCACGTCCTTGTAAGCCTCGCGGCAGCGCTGCGTATAGACGATGGTGCAGCGGTCCGGCCGCTTGCCGCCCTCGCCGCCCGCCGTATAGGCGTCGTCATGGCGCAGCTTGCGGTCCGAGGTATAGCGGTTGACCATGGAATCGAGGTTGCCGCCGGTGACGCCGAAGAACAGCCTGGGCCTGCCCAGCGCCTTGAACGGCTCCGCCGAGTGCCAATCGGGCTGCGAGATGATGCCGACCCGGAAGCCTTGCGATTCGAGCAGGCGGCCGATGATCGCCATGCCGAAGCTCGGATGATCCACATAGGCATCGCCGGTGACAAGCACGATGTCGCATTCGTTCCAACCGAGCGCCGTCATTTCGGCGCGGCTCATCGGCAGGAACGGCGCCGCCCGTCCGGCATGAGGCTTGCTGGCGGACAGCGGGATCATGTTTTTCTGGGCGTTGGCTATGGTTTCCATGGCCGCGACGTATAGGCCGCCGCCAAAGCGAATTCAATTAAGCTCGCTTTGGCTCCGGAAGGGATGCATTGGGCCGTGTCGGGGCACGACGCCTAGCCGCCTATCATTTCATTGAGTTTTGGATGCCCTCAAGGGCTGGTAGCGGGGGAGGGACTTGAACCCCCGACCCCAGGATTATGATTCCCGTGCTCTAACCAACTGAGCTACCCCGCCAGGGTGGCAACGGCCCGGAAAACCGTCCTGAATGGACGGGCGTCGCGAGGCGTTCGCCGAGGTCGCGCGGATATAAGGTTGCGAGGGTGAGGCTGTCAAGCTTGGATAAGGCCGACATGCCGGCATAATCCGGCCGGCCTAATCTCATCCCAGAAAAGCTTTGCCGGACAGACACTCAGGGCATGTCCCGGGGTTGAGTTCGGCGGGGCACGTCGCTATGTCTCGGCCATAAAATTCTAGAGTTTGAACGAATGAAGCCGCGCATCGCCGTCCTCGGTTGCGGATACTGGGGCAGCAACCATATCCGCACCCTCAAGGCGCTTGGCGCGCTGCATGCCGTTTCCGACGTCAACCGCGCCCGCGCCGAAGGTTTCGCCAGCGAACAGGACTGCCTGGCGATCGAGCCGGACAGGCTATTCGAGCGGACCGACGTCGACGCCATCGTCATGGCGCTGCCGCCGCAATTCCATGCCGATACAGCGGTGCGCGCCGTCGAAAGCGGCAAGGACGTGCTGGTCGAAAAGCCGATCGCGCTCACGGTCGCCGACGCCGAGCGCGCGGTGAAGGCGGCAAAGGACAATGGCCGCATTTTCATGGTCGGCCATGTGCTGCGCTTCCATCCCGCCTTCGAGACGCTGAAGGCGCTGATCGACAATGGCGAACTCGGCGAGGTGCGATACATCCACTCGCACCGGCTCGGCCTCGGCAAGTTCCACACCGAAAACGACGCGCTCTGGGACCTTGCGCCGCACGATTTGTCGATGATCCTCGCCATCACCGGCACGGAGCCGATCGAGGTGAGGGGCGAGGGGGCTGCACTCCTCGACAATCTCAGCGACTTCGCGCACCTGCATATGCGTTTTCCGAACGGCCTGCGCAGCCATCTCTTCGCCTCGCGCCTCAATCCCTATCGCGAGCGACGGCTGACGGTCGTCGGCACCAAGGCGATGGCGGTGTTCGACGACGTCGAGCCCTGGGAGCGTAAGCTTGCCGTCTACCGCCACGCGGTGTGGCAGGACAGCGGCCAGTGGGCCTTCACCGCCAACGAGCCTTCCTATGTGGCCGTCGGCGAGGGCATGCCGCTGACGCGCGAGCTTGCCCATTTCATGCAATGCATCGAGACGCGCGCCGAGCCGCGCACCGACGGCGAGGAAGCGATCCGGGTGCTGCGCATCCTGACCGCCGGCACGGTGGTCCACACCGGCTCATCCGCGTGAAGCAATCAGACTGAGAATTATTCGGCGGGAATCTGCGCCGGCCTGGCGGCAAGCCTGGACAGCATCGCCTCGGCTTCCGCGCCGCGCTCGGAGCGCTCGATGAACCCCCCGCCGAACACCCGCGCCTCGTTGCCGTCGTCGGAATAGAGCACGCAGGCCTGCCCCGGGGCGATGCCCGATTCGCCGTCGGCCAGCTCGACGGAAGTCACGCCGTCGCGGTGATGCAGCACGGCCGGACGCGGCGGCCTGGTGGAGCGGACCTTGGCGAAAAGCTCGATCCCGCCGACCGGAACATCCGACAGGGGTCCGTCGCCCAGCCAGTTCATGTTGCGCAGATAGATCTTGTGCGTCTCCAGCGCCTCGCGCGGGCCAACGATGACGCGCGCGCGGTCGGCGTCGAGGTGAACGACATAGAGCGGCTCGCCGGAGGCGATGCCGATGCCGCGGCGCTGGCCGATCGTATAGCGCAGGATGCCTTCATGGCGGCCGAGCACGCGGCCGTCGATATGGACGATGTCGCCGGGATTGGCCGCGGCCGGCTTCAGCTTGGCGATGATGTCGGAATACTTGCCCTGGGGCACGAAGCAGATGTCCTGGCTGTCCTGCTTGGCGGCGACGGTGAGCCCCATCTCCTCGGCGATGGCGCGGACCTGCGGCTTCGACAGGCCGCCGAGGGGAAAGCGCAGGTAATCGATCTGCGCCTGCGTGGTGGCGAACAGGAAATAGCTCTGGTCGCGGTCGGCGTCGACCGGCCGGTAGAGCGCGCGATGCGCGCCATTGGCTCGCGAGCGGATATAGTGGCCGGTGGCAAGGGCGTCGGCGCCGAGATCCTGCGCCGTCGCCAGAAGATCGGCGAACTTCACGGTCTGGTTGCAGGATACGCAAGGGATGGGCGTTTCGCCGGCGACATAGCTCTCGGCGAAGGGATCGATGACCGCCTTGCGGAAGCGCTCCTCATAGTCGAGCACGTAATGCGGAATGCCGAGCGTCTCGGAGACGCGGCGGGCGTCGTCGATATCCTGGCCGGCGCAGCAGGAGCCCGCGCGGTGGGTGGCCGCGCCATGGTCGTAAAGCTGCAGCGTCACGCCGACGACGTCATAGCCTTCGCGCTTCAGGATGCCTGCGACGACAGACGAATCGACACCGCCCGACATCGCGACGACGATGCGGGTTTCTTCTGGGCGGCGAGGGAGATCGAGGCTGTTCATGATGCTTTCACTGTGCGGCGCTCAATGCCAATGGCCGGAATATAGGTCAAGCGCCACGTCCGCGCCAGCTTGCGGCCCAAGACGAGATTACCGGCAATTTCAGGGCCTGGAGGCCGGTGTTTCAAATTCTAAACGAAATCCTAACCGGGCGTTCATGATCCTTACCTAGTGATTAGGGTTCGCTTAGGCAATTTTTAAAGCTGTGGCGGTACTGTGGCGGGGATTGGGTCTTTGAGTTTTTAGTAGAGAGTACGATGACCGATCTGGTTAGACCTAGAGTCAAGTATGTTATCGGGCCCGACGGCAGCCCTCTTACGATCGCCGATCTGCCACCGACGAACACGCGGCGCTGGGTTATCCGGCGCAAGGCAGAAGTGGTCGCGGCGGTGCGCGGCGGCCTGCTCAGCCTCGAGGAAGCCTGCCAGCGCTACAAGCTCACCACCGAAGAATTTCTCTCCTGGCAGGCATCGATCGACGAATACGGCCTTGCCGGGCTGCGCACCACGCGAATCCAGCAATACCGGCACTAGGCCTGAAGACTTAAAACGAAGGGGCGCGGGAACACCGCGCCCTTTCGTTTTATGCAAAAGCCTCAGACCGTCAGCACGACCTTGCCGATCGGCCATGTGGCGAGCAAAGCGTGCGCAGCCCCCGCCTGGTCGAGCGGAAAGGCTTTCGCCACATGGGGCGCGAGCTTTCCGGCATCGACGAGCCCGGCAAGCTCGACAAGGCCTTCCCGGTCGGGCACGACCGACACACGCTCGACCCGGACGTTCCGTTCCTTGGCCTTTGCCTTCACGGCGTCGGGGACTGCGAGCAGCGACACCAGGCCAACCGTTCACATTTCCTGGAATTGCCCGGCGCCGCCGCCTGCTGCCGATCGCCGGTTCTAAAGATGCCGGCAGATCTCCGGCATAAGTGCGAAATGCCCGGCGATCAGCCGATCATGGCGCTGCGGCCGCCTGTTTCGGCCTCGCGGATCTTGGTGTCGCGCGATTCCAGCATCTCCGCCTTGGACAGCTCCGCTTCAGCTTCGCCGAGTAATGATTCGGCGGTGCTTCGCTGTTGGGCGAGGTCGTTTTGTGAGTTCCTGAGGTTGTCCCGGCGCAGGCGCGCCGCTTTGGCGAAGGTCGGATAGGCGAAATGGTTGATGTCGGTGATGCCGGCTTTTTTCTCTTCGGCGATGATCTGCGCTTCCAACTCGACGGCCATGCGCTCGAACTCGGCGATCATCATGTCCAGTTGCAAGAGCTGCCGCCGCTTCTCATTCACCTGAAACTGCTTCAGCCGAACGAGGTTTTCACGTGACTTCATGACTCGATACTCCGCAAACGCACACCTGCATACCGTCCAGTCCGCCCGGAACGACCCAAGCGCCGCCCGTTTCCCCCGGCTTTCCCTGGGCTATGGGAAACAAAGCCCTAAAGATTTTTGCCGGCGGTAACCATTCGTTTACGGGCATTGTTAATCATACGGGCGAGGACTTAAGGCCGGGTAAAAATTCCGGCTGCGGCGGAAGCCCGGGCCGACGAGTCTCTAGAGTCACTTAGGCTGACTTATTAATGTGGTGCATTAGCGGTTTGGGTCTGTGATTCGTTATTAGATTCAAGTGGGTGTAGAAAGGGGTTAAAAAATCTGGTATCGTGGATGACACGAAATTAGGATTTGTTAACCAGTCGGTGGCACCTTCTGTTCAGGCAATCACTGCTCCGGGTCCCGGACGGGTCGTGAGATGGTCCGGCAGCAGAAAAGGGGAATGAAATGCGTGTTCTGCTGATTGAAGATGACAGTGCAACCGCACAAAGCATCGAGTTGATGCTCAAATCGGAGAGCTTCAACGTCTATACGACCGATCTCGGCGAAGAAGGTGTCGATCTCGGCAAGCTCTACGATTACGACATCATCCTTCTGGATCTCAATCTTCCCGACATGTCGGGCTATGAAGTCCTGCGCACGCTGCGCCTCTCCAAGGTCAAGACGCCGATCCTGATCCTCTCCGGCATGGCCGGCATCGAGGACAAGGTGCGCGGCCTCGGTTTCGGCGCCGACGACTACATGACCAAGCCCTTCCACAAGGACGAGCTGGTGGCGCGCATCCATGCGATCGTGCGCCGCTCCAAGGGCCATGCCCAGTCGGTCATCACCACCGGCGACCTGGTGGTCAATCTCGACGCCAAGACGGTCGAGGTCGGTGGCCAGCGCGTGCACCTGACCGGTAAGGAATATCAAATGCTGGAGCTGCTCTCGCTGCGCAAGGGCACCACGCTTACCAAGGAAATGTTCCTCAACCATCTCTATGGCGGCATGGACGAGCCGGAGCTGAAGATCATCGACGTCTTCATTTGCAAGCTGCGCAAGAAGCTCGACGCGGCGTCCGGAGGCCAGAACTACATCGAGACGGTTTGGGGCCGCGGCTATGTGCTGCGCGAGCCGGAAGATATCCGCGTCAGCGCGTAGGCGACCCAGGGATTTAAACGAGAAACCCGGCTCCGGCCGGGTTTTTTGTTGGATCGATTGCCGCGAATCAGGCGGCGATCTTGAGGAAACGGAAGCTTTCGAGCAGTTGCGCGCGGTTGAAGGGCTTCAGCAGATAGCCTTGAGCGCCGGCGCGCTTGGCGCGCATGATCGCTGCGACGTCCACCTCGACCAGCGAGACCAGGATCTGCGGCTTGACGGGAGCTTCGATGGCGCGAATGCGGCGAATGAGGTCGACCGCCTGGATGTCGGTCAGCCCGCCATCGATGACAATCACATCCGGCATGTCGTCGGCGCAGATGTCGGCAGCCTCGACCCCGGTCGACGCCTCGACGACAATCATGTCCGAGCCGCCAAGGATGCGTTTTGCGACCTTCCTGATGACGCTCGAATCATCGACGAACAGGCAGCGCTTCATATCCGGGTCCTCTTTGCCATCTGCCGAACCGGCAACCTCCGGGCAACCGAAAGAACCATAGGCCCAATCTGGTAAAGAAGCCGAAAAGCCGTTGGGTAAAGTTTTTCCAAACAGACATACCGCGCGGTTTGGCCCGCGGCGACGTTACAAATGAATTGCGGCAGGCATGCTCGACCTGCATTGCCAGCACAAATACTAGCGGCAAAAATACTTCGGCTTTTCTTATGCGGCCGTCAGCACGATCTCGTCGGCCGTCGCATGGATCGAGATCGTCATATTCGCCTCACGCGCCAGAAGCAGCGTGTAGTAAGGCTGGACCGAATGGGCGTCGATCGGCTCCTCCGGCTTATGGCCGGAATGCAGTTCGAGGAATTTCGGCGGCACGCGCAACATCGGGCCGCTGGCGGACAGCGAAAAACGCGGCTCGGTTTCGAGATTCTCCAGCGTGATCACCAGCTTGCCGCCGCGCGGTATGGCCGCGTTGGCGACGAGAATGAGGTTGAGCAGCAGCTTGACCTTGTTCTTGGGCAGCAGCGCCCGGGAGCCGTTCCAAACCAGTTCCGGCTTTTCGTTCCTCAAGAAGGCGATGGCCACGGCCTCGGCATCGCCGGTGTCGATCATCATGCCGGCGGAACCCGCGGCGCCGAAGGCGATGCGGGCAAACTGCAGCCGCGCCGAGGCATTCTTGGCGCTCTGGCGGATAAGCTTCATGGCGTCTTCGTCGGCGCCGCCTTCGTCGAGCAATTCGAGGCCGTTGTTGATTGCGCCGACCGGCGAAATAATGTCGTGGCAGACGCGGCTGCAAAGCAGCGCGGCGAGATCAGGCGCGGAAAGGGTGAAAAGCTCGGCCATCGGCGAAATCCCTGCTTAAGTCACTTGTTCATGGCCGAGAGACAGTTTTCGCGCCTGCCCACACGAATCACGCTCTTTTCCAAGGCTTTCTGAATACACAGGGCCCGAGCGCGCATCAACAAATCCAAAATTGTCGGCGGTGAAAATGGTGTGTTCGCGGGGGAAACCCCGACGCACAGGCGCAGGCGCAGCCTTCGAACCGCCATCTTCGTGTGGGAGCTTAATGGTTGAAAAAGGATTACGGCATAATTTGCCTGTGATAGCCACCCTGAACGGCCGGCAAGAGCCGTAGGGGTGCGAGGCGTCGGCGAAAGTGCTCCCTGACGGAGATTTGGAAGCATGTTTTCCCGATACTATGACCGGACGTTCGTCCGTGTCCTCACCATGACCATCACACTCCTGGCGGCTTTGGTCCTTTCGACCTCAGCGTCGCGGGCTCAGCAGTACACCGCTCAGGAAATCGTCGATTCCGGTCATAAATTCTTCGGCGAGACGTCCGGCGGCCTGGCCACCGTCGTCGAGAAGATCTTTGCCTCCTACGGCCTGCCCAACGGCTACCTGCTCGGCGAAGAAGGATCCGGCGCCCTGATTGGCGGCCTGACCTATGGCGAGGGGACGCTCTACACCAAGAACGCCGGCGACCATAAGGTGTTCTGGCAAGGTCCGTCGCTCGGCTGGGATTTCGGCGGCGCGGGATCGCGAGTGATGATGCTGGTCTACAATCTCGACGACATCAGCAGCCTCTATAACCGGTTCGGCGGCGTTGCCGGTTCCGCCTATGTCATTGCGGGCGTCGGCTTCAACGTGTTGCAGTCCAACCGGGTGCTGATCGTGCCGATCCGCACCGGTGTCGGTGCCCGTCTCGGGGTCAATCTTGGCTACCTGAAGCTTACCGAAAGGCCGACCTGGAACCCGTTCTGATCTTGCGCTGGCTACAATCGCTCGGACAGTGCTGGTCGCGCCGCGGCAAGCTCTTGCCGCGGCGTTGAATTTCCGCCATGCCAAGATGGCACAACGCCACGATCGCCGCCCGTAAAGTGGATAGCACGCCTTGGTCCAGTCGGTCCTATTCTTCGTACTTGGTTTTCTCTGCGCCGTTTTTCTGGTGTCGCTGATCGCGCCGGCGGTCTGGCGGCGGGCCGTTGTCCTGACGCGCAGGCGTATCGAGGCTTCGTTGCCGCTGACGCCCGCCGAGATCCAGGCGGACAAGGACCGGGTCCGTGCGGAATATGCCATGACGACGCGCCGGCTGGAGATAACCGTCAAGAACCTGCAGGAGAAGGTGGCCGAACAGATGGTCCAGATCGGTCGCGGGCGAGAGGCCTTGAAGGGGCTCGCGGTCGAAACGAAGGACAAGAACCAGGCCCTCTCCGATCTGCAGGCCAAAAATGCGGAGCTCCGGCAGCGCGAGGAAGAATTGCACCGCCTGTCGGAAAAGCTCGCACAGACGGAGCGGGCATTGGAGAAGCGCGCGCTGGAGCTGCAGAAGCTCGAACAGATGTATGACGACGCCAGCTTCTCGTCCTCGAACCGCCAGATCGAGCTGGTCGCGCGCGAATCGGAGCTGGAAAAGCTCGCCAGCGACATCGCGCTGCTCAAAGGCCAGCGCAGGGAGGCGGACCGGCGCAACCAGGAGATCGCCTCGGAAAGCAAGGCCGCGCGCGAAGCGTTGAAGGTCGAGAAGAAGAAAACGGCCGAGCTCGAGAAGAAGGTGGAGCGGCTGCTCGCCACACTTGCCGACCGCGAGGAAAAGCTCGACCGGCGCGAGAAGGACCTTGCTCGAATGCGGGAACGTTCGAAGCAAACCGCCGCCGCGAACGGCGTCGCCCAACTGGCTGCCGGCTCGGATGCGAAAAATGACGACGTCGATAAGGCAATCGCCAAGCTCGAGGGCGACCGGGAACGGCTGGAGGCAAGACTGACGGCGCTGGCGCGTGAGAACAAGCGGCTGAAAACCGATCTTGCCGCCTCGGGGACGGCAATGCCGGAATCAGCGGGCGACGCACGCTCGAGCGCCGGTCTTCGCGAACAGATGAACGAACTGGCGGCCGAGGTCGTCAACCTGACGATGAAGCTCGACGGGCCGGATTCCCCTATCGCCAAGGCGCTGGCGGGCGAGGGGCAGCAGAATGGGCGCGGCATCAGCCTTGCCGACCGCGTGAGGGCTTTGCAAAAGGCCGGCACGTCCAACTGAGAAAAGACGATCGCAGGGCGCCCCCAGGTCGTTCTGCGGCTACCGGTCGGAAAAGTGATGCAGCGCTATTGCCGACGCGGCGGCGACGTTCAGGCTGTCGAAACCTTCCGCCATGCCGATCCTGACCGTGTGCAGCCGGGTAAGCAGGTCCCGCGGCAGGCCTTCGCCCTCGGTGCCAAGATAGAGCGCCAGCCTGGCCGAACGTGGCGCGGCGCGGATGTCGGTTGCGCCGTGCGGCGACAGGGCGAACTGGCTGAAGCCAAGCCGATCGAGGGTTGCGATGAAGGCTCCGCTATCGCCGAAGGAGCCGAAGGGAACCTTCAGCGCCGCGCCGACCGAAACACGGATTGCCTTACGGTAGAGCGGATCGCAGCAGGTCTGGTCAAGCAGGACGGCGTCCGCGCCGAAGGCCGCGGCATTGCGGAAGATCGCCCCGATATTGTCGTGGTTGGATATGCCGACCAGGATGACGGCCAACGCCCGCCGAGGCAAGGTTTCCACCAGAATTTCGGCGGGCGCCGGCGCGCCGCGCATGCCGATCGCCAGGATGCCGCGGTGCATGTGGAAGCCGGCGATCCGGTCCATGACCTCACCGGCGGCAACATAGACCGGAAAATCCGGCGGCGCCTTGTGCAGGATCTCCTGGACGCCAGCCAGCCTGTTTTCGAGGATAAGGGCAGACTCGGCGGCGAAGCGCCCGGTCGACAACAGGAGGTCCAGCACCACCTTGCCTTCGGCGATGAAGCGCCCCTGCCGGCCGACGAGATCGCGCTCGCGGATGTCGAGATAGGCGGCGACGCGTGGATCCCGAGGATCGTCGATGGGGATGAGGTTCATGCATGCCTCGCCGAGGAGTGGTCGGCGAGGTATGAGCGACTGGAACCGCGGGTCAAGCCCCGGCGCGGCGTAACCGGTAGGCCATCTGTGAAAGATCGCCTTCGCCGAAAATTCCTTCCAGCATGCGCAGCAATTCGCGCACCGCTTCGGATTTGCAGGAATAGTAGATCATCTGGCGGTCGCGCCGGGTCTCGACGAGATCGAGTGCCCTCAGCTTGGCGAGATGCTGCGACAGCGCGGATTGGCTGAGTTGCACCTTCTCGGCGATGGCGCCGACCGACATTTCGTTATCGATCAGATGGGCCGCGATCAGCAAGCGCTTTTCGTTGCCCATGAGAGTGAGAAAGGCGGCCGCCGATTCCGCATTGGCGATTAGCTTATTTGAGATCATAGATCCCCCAAGGGTCCTGGATCATCCTGGCGCCAGGGGGCAATGGCGCCTGAATCCACAATGTTCAGATGTCGATGGGCGCTGCTGAATCAGCGTCACAACGAGGGTAGATCATTTTATCTAAATCTCAAGCGTTGCTTTCGCCGGCTCGCGATCAACTATCGCTCTTGCTCCGCCGCGCGCCCCGCCTTTGCCATCTCGACAAGCGCCGAACGCAATTCGCGCGCGCTTTGCAGAGGCTGGGGAAAGAAAATCCTGCAGGTCGCGTCCGGGGCGGCGAGGTCCATGCCGTCAGGGTCGAAGCCGGTGGCGATCCAGCCGTCGCCCTCGGCACGGCCGAAATGGCGGGCATAAAGGGCAAGCGCGTCGCGATGATCGGCGTTCATGTGATCGAGTGCCGCCTGCTCGCTGCCGGCGAACTCCTCGGCAAGGGCGGCGCCGGTGATGAAATCGTCGCGGTCGAGAAGAAAGGCCTTGCCGAAGCCGCCGTTCAGGCTCGCGCGCTTGGGCTCGAGCCGGAAGAACGAGAAATCGCCGAGCCCGGCGTAAAGCTTCGCCTTCGGATTGCGGTTGAGGTAGCGCCGTTCGGCTCGGATCTGATCGGCCGATCCCCGCTCCAGTCGCAAGGCGCGGCACGCCAAGCTGATGCGCGGATGCGCCAGCGGATCGCCCCTGCCGGGCTCGCCAAGCAGCAGCGAACAGCGCGGATCGGCGAGCAACGCACCGGTGTGCGCGGACAGCATCGAAATCAGGATCAGCGGCGCGCCGTCGATATCGGTTGCAACGCCAACCCTGCTCGCCAGCGGCGCGCCGGTGCCAGGCTCGATCGCGGCGAGCGCGCCGAAACGCGCCGAGCGGATCAGGGTTTTCGCCAGCCTGACCGCCTCGGCGTCGGTCTCGCGGATGACGTCTTTCTTCGATTCAGTCACAAGCTCACCCGAGATAAGTTGATCTCTATTCTCCGGTTATCGGCCGAGTACACCCGTCTTTGCAAGGGCTCCGATCTCCTCCTCGCTCAAACCGAAACCGGCCAATATGCCCGCGGGCTGGCGATCGGC
This sequence comes from Mesorhizobium sp. WSM4935, assembly GCF_029625735.1. Classification (NCBI taxonomy): domain Bacteria; kingdom Pseudomonadati; phylum Pseudomonadota; class Alphaproteobacteria; order Hyphomicrobiales; family Phyllobacteriaceae; genus Mesorhizobium; species Mesorhizobium sp. WSM4935. Next base: position 279,625 of record NZ_JARTVR010000004.1, read on the forward strand.
GGCTGCCGGCGCTGTGGCAAGCGTCTGCGGGTTTTGCGAAAAACGCGGCGCGGGTGCCGGGCGCTCGAGTCTACCCGACGTCACGAAGCTTTGCCTGGCGCGATTGTGCGGGTGGTCCCTGGCTTCGGCCAGGGACAGCACGGGCGCCACGCAGGCGTCGGTCGCGGCGAAAAGCGCGGCCCATTCGTCGCGCGTCCTCGTCTTGATCCGACCGGCAATGGCGGCGCGCATCACGGGCCAGGACGACTTGTCATACTGGCTGCCGACGAAATGATTGTCGAGCGGCAGCAGCCTGGCGAATTCGGCGAAGAAGCGCGGTTCGAGGCAGCCGACGGCAATGTGCCTTGCGTCCGCCGTCTCATAGGTATCGTAGAACGGCGCTCCGGAATCGAGCAGGTTCTCGCCGCGCCTGTCGCTCCACAGACCCGCCGCCATATAGGCGTGGATGGGTGCTGCGAGCATCGAGGCTCCCTCGATCATCGAGGCGTCGATTACCTGGCCCTTGCCCGTCACGGAACGCTGAAACAGGGCGGCGAGCACGCCTGCAATCAGCATCATGGCGCCGCCGCCTTGATCCGCGATGAGGTTGAGCGGCGGCACCGGTGGCGCGCCCTGCCTGCCGAGAGCATGCAAGAGGCCCGCATAGGCGAGATAGGTGATGTCGTGCCCGGCTCGCGCGGATAGCGGACCGTCCTGACCGAAACCGGTCAAGCGGCCATAGATCAGCGCCGGATTGCGCCGGAGAACGACATCGGGCCCGAGGCCGAGCCGCTCCATCACGCCGGGGCGGAAGCCTTCGACGAGGATGTCGGCCTTTGCCACAAGGCGCAGCAGCAGTTCCGCGTCCGCCGGACGCTTCAGGTCGAGCTTGAGGATGGAGCGGCCGTGGCGGTCGAGATCGTATTCTTCCGGCAGGCTCAGTAGCGGCTGGCCGGAGTCGGCGCGTTCGATGCGCAGAACCCCGGCGCCCATCTCGGACAGCATCAGGGCGGCAAACGGCACCGGACCAAGCCCGGCCATCTCGATCACTTTCAGGCCGGCGAGCGGGCCGGTCTTTTCGGGAGAGGCACCGGCGCGTGTCGGCGAGCCAACCATCCCGCTTATTTCGGCGCCATGCGGATAGCGCCATCGAGGCGGATGGTCTCGCCGTTCAGCATCTGGTTCTCGACGATGTGGAGGGCAAGCGCCGCATATTCAGACGGCTCGCCGAGCCGGGGCGGGAACGGGACGGAGGCGCCGAGCGAATCCTGCACCTCCTGCGGCATGCCGGCCATCATCGGCGTCTTGAAGATGCCGGGCGCGATGGTGCAGACGCGGATGCCGGACCGCGCCAGGTCGCGCGCCACAGGCAGGGTCATGCCGACGACGCCGCCCTTGGATGCCGCGTAGGCGGCCTGCCCGATCTGGCCGTCATAAGCGGCGACGGAGGCGGTGTTGACGATGACGCCGCGCTCGCCGCCGGCGAGCGGGTCGAGTTTCGCCGCCCGGTCGGCGACGAGGCGGATCATGTTGAAGGTGCCGATCAGGTTGATCTCGATCACCCTGCGATACTGGTCGAGCGGATGCGGTCCGTCCTTGCCGATCGTCTTCACGCCGATGGCGATGCCCGCGCAATTGATCAGAATGCGCGGCGGCCCAAGCTTTTCAGCGACTTCGGCGATTGCGGCCGTGGCGCTGTCGCCGCTGCTGACATCGCATTGGACGGTGATGCCGCCGATGTCGGCCGCGACTTTCGCGGCGCGCTCGATGCCGACGTCGAGGATGGCAACGCAGGCGCCCTTGGCCGCCAAGGCGCGCGCGGTTGCCTCGCCAAGGCCCGACCCGCCGCCGGTGACGATCGCGATCTGGCCGTTCGGGTTCATGCAAGCCTCCCAGGATTCCGATTATGCTACGAAGCGCGCAAAGGAGGCGCAACCGCGATAGGTGGGTCGATCGACGGCTGCGCACTGGCGGCCGAACGCGCCGCGGCCGGGGCAAATTCCGCAACCCTTGCCGTGTTGGCGTGACAGACATCGCCGGCAAAACGGGCGATTGCGCCCGGCTTGATCTCGTGATGCAGCAGCCGGTCGAGATCGACCGGGCGCGGCATGGTGATCTGTCCGCGCGGAAAGCGCTTGAAGCCGAGCGGTCCATAGTAGGGTTCGTCGCCGACCAGAATGACGGCAGGCGCGCCGGCCTTCCTGGCCGCTTCCAGCGCGATCGCGACCAGCTTGCGGCCGATGCCGAGATTCTTGAAGGCGGGCCGCACCGCAAGCGGGCCGAGCATCATGGCGCGACCGGCGCCCGCGGCCACGCGCGTCATGCGCACCGAAGCGATCACCGTATCGTCCTTGACGGCGACAAAGGACATCGAGCGGTCGTGCCCGCCGGCCTCGCGGATTTTGTAGGCGGCAAGAACGAAACGACCGGGGCCGAAGGCCTCGTCGTTGATGGCTTCGATTTCGGCATCATGCGCCGGGGTTTCCGGCAGGTATTTCACGTCGGCAAGGCTCATGGTCTTTGCGTTCCGGTATACGAGGAAGGTTTGCTGCAAAAGCGGCAGCATTCGCCAGTCAGCGCTTCTTAAGCGCGGACGCCCTTTCGTCGTCGGTCGAACCGGATCGAGGCAAAGTCGAACATGGGCGCCTCCGCTAGCATCAATTTGGTGTCGCTGCAATCGGTGCCCTTTGCCTTTCTCTGCTCCAGTTGGCGATCCGGTTCGTTGTTTAACGAACAGTTCGTCGTTTGACGAACTGTTCAGTGCCCGAAGGCTTCGCCAGTCGGGTTATCGGTCTAGATATGGCTGAGCTACAGGGAGATTTTTCGCATGGGACTGCTGATCGAAGGCAAATGGCAGGATCGCTCGCCCAGGACCGGCAGCGATGGGCGGTTCGTGCGGACGGAGTCGCAATGGCGCGACTGGATCACACGCGACGGCAGGCCGGCGGAAGGGCGCCCGCGCGGCTTCAAGGCGGAACCCGGCCGCTATCATCTCTATGTGTCGCTCGCCTGCCCCTGGGCGCACCGTACGCTGATCTTCCGTGCCCTGAAGCGACTGGAGGGCGTCATCTCCGTCTCGGTGGTGCACCATTTCATGGGTGAAAACGGCTGGACCTTCAAGGCCGAGGACGGCGCCACCGGAGACACGCTCTACAGCTTCGATTTCCTGCACCAGATCTATACCAAAGCCGATCCGGCCTATTCAGGCCGCGTGACGGTGCCGGTTCTGTGGGACAAGCAAGAAAAGACGATCGTCAACAACGAGTCCTCCGAGATCATCCGGATGCTCAATTCCGCCTTCGATGAATGGGGCGATGCGGGTCTCGACTTCTATCCCGCAGCGCGGCGCGCGGAGATCGACAGGATCAATGCGCTCGTCTATCCGGCGATCAACAACGGCGTCTATCGCGCCGGCTTTGCCACCACGCAGAAAGCCTATGAGGAAGCGTTCGGCGAACTGTTCTCGGCGCTCGATGCAATCGAGGAGCGTCTTTCTAGGCAGCGCTATCTGACCGGCGAGCAGATCACCGAGGCCGACTGGCGGCTGTTCACGACGCTGGTCCGTTTCGATCCGGTCTATGTCGGCCACTTCAAATGCAATTTGCGCCGCATCGCCGACTATCCGAACCTGTCGAACTATCTGCGCGATCTCTATCAGGTGCCCGGCGTCTCGAGCACGGTCAACCTGAATCACATCAAGGCGCATTATTACGGCAGCCACAAATCGATCAACCCGACGGGGATCGTCCCGGCGGGGCCGGAACTCGACTACGCCGCGCCGCATGACCGGAACAGGTTCAGGAAGGCGGCGTGACTACCAGTAAGCCGAGATACGCTCGCCGCCGAAAATCTCTTTTATCCGCCGGAGCGTCGCCGGCGTCGTGCCCTCGGGCAAGCGGTCGATCGGGAAGAAGCCTGCTTCGGCGATCTCATGGTCCGGCCGTTTCGGCGCCGTCTGGCTGAAAGCTTCGATCAGATAAAGGCCGACATGGTCGCGCTTGCTGGCGCGGCGATTGAAATGCATCGACTTCAGCACCGGCGGAGCCGTCAGGGCGATGTTGCCTTCCTCGGCCAGCTCGCGCGCCAGCGCTTCCTCGAGCGTCTCTCCGATCTCGACGCCGCCGCCCGGGAGCTGCCATCCTGGAACATAGGTGTGACGGATCAGGAAGACGGAGTTGGAGGCGCGATCGTAAACCAGCCCGCGCACGCCAAGCGTCATGGGCCGGCGCAGCAGGAAGTAAAAATGGAACAGCCTTGCCCGCAATCCCGGCCAACCGGTCTGCCGGAATGTCTCTTCCGGATCGGCGCGGCGGTTCATTCCACGATCCCGAAGCAGATGTTCGTGGGTCGTCCCACGAACATCTGCTTGGCTTTCCGTGTTTTTCGCAGGTTCTGGCCGCAAGACCGTGGGACACTTTTTCGGAACCCACTTGGGCGAACAGCAAAGGGTGAGTGGAAAGCTCTGCCAGCGTCGCTTAAGAAGAGACCATGTTCAGGCTCGCGCATATTTCCGACGCTCATCTGGGACCGCTGCCCGATGTAACCTATCGCGACCTCGCGTCCAAGCGGGTGCTGGGCTATGTCAACTGGCAGCGCAACCGGCGCCGCCACATGCATGACGCCGTCATCGACACTCTCGTCGCCGACATAAAGGCGAACGCGCCGGACCATCTCGCCGTCACCGGAGACCTCGTCAACCTGGCGCTCGACGGCGAGATCGAGATGGCGAAACACTGGCTGGAGACGCTTGGATCGCCGCATGACGTTTCCGTGGTGCCAGGCAATCATGACGCCTATGTGCCAGGCGCCTTCGACAAGGTCTGCCGGGCGTGGGCTCCCTGGATGACGGGCGACGGCGTCAACACTCCGATCGACCGCAATTCCTTTCCGTATCTGCGCGTGCGCGGCAATGTCGCGCTGATCGGCGTCACCACGGCGCGCGCCACGGCGCCCTTTATGGCCAACGGTTTCTTCATGGAAGGGCAGGCCGAGCGGCTCGGCAAGGTTCTCGACGACGCGGCGAAACAAGGGCTGTTCCGCGCCATCATGATCCACCATCCGCCGGTGCGCGGCGCCGTCCAGCAACATAAGCGGCTGTTCGGCATCGCCCGTTTTCACAAGGTCATTCGCCGGCATGGCGCGGAGCTCGTCCTGCACGGCCATTCGCATCTGCCGTCATTGTTCGTCATCGGCGCACGTGGCGCCAAAGTGCCCGTCGTCGGGGTTGCCGCTGCGGGCCAGGCGCCGGGCGGCAAGCATCCGGCCGCTCAGTACAATCTGTTCGAGATCGATGGCGAAAAGGGCGCTTGGCGCGTGCGCTTGACGCGGCGTGGCCTGACCGGGCCGGCGCTGCCGCCTTCGGATCTGCAAACGGTGGATCTCGACGTGCCGGCCGCGAACCGCGAGCTCGTCAGAAGCTGATCTTCATGTGCACGATGCGATCCCAAAACATCGCCAGCGAAACCGCCAAGCCGACAAGCGCACCGGCGGCAATCAGGCCGAGGCCGGCGAAGAAGGTCGTCCAGCCATTGAGGCGGCTTTCGGATTGAATGGGCGGCTCCGCTTCCGGCACCACGGGCCGATGCAGGCCGGGAACGGCGCTCTCGATACCGCCCTCCATCATATGCTGCCGCTCGACGACCCGTTCGGCCACGTAGCGCGTCACCGAATCGGCGATGGCTTTCATCTCGGTCGTCTCGGCCAGCACGACACGGCCGACGCGCGTATCCTTGAGGAAGCGGTAGGTACGGCGGTCGCGTCCCATGGCGACGTGACTCACCGCATCGATCCATAGCCGCGGCTGCAAGCCTGACGAGACGGCGAAGTCGAAGCTGTCCATGTCGGCCGGGACATCGGCAAAGACCGGCGCAAGCTCGGTTGCCAAGAGATCAAGTCGCATGCGGTGGGCCTCGCGCATGTCGACGACCACATCATCACGGTCGGCGAAGGCGTTCTTGACGTCGCGTATGGCGTCCGAGAGTTTTCGCGATGGCTCTATCGGAGTGGTCTTGTCGCCTGCATCCTTCATGGGCGGCTGCCTCGTTGTTGGTTAACAGCGAGTTAACACAGTCGCCGGCAAAATGCACTGCCGACGACCAGCGGCGCGGCCGCTCCGGTCCGCATGAAGCGCGTTTCGGATGCTTTCGAGGTCGGTCCGCGAGAGCCGACCCCGGCAGTGTACTCAGCATCAGCTCGCCGCGGCGCCCAGCGGCGGATGCAACCGTCTGGCGCGCCGTCGCGTGTTGCGACGCACGATCTCGGCAACCAGGGCCGGGGTCTCCTCGACCAGCATATGACCAGCGTCAAGAACATGATGCAGATGGAAATGCGGCGGCAGAGCCTCGGTCTGCACGACGGGTAGGAGCGGATCCTCCGCTCCCCAGACAACCATCACGGGCATGTCGAGCGCATCCAGTTGCGCCTCGGGAATAACGCCTTGCCGGTCATCCCTGGTCATCGCCGCCGCCATGTCGGTCAGCGTCTGCAACTGGCCCGGCCGTTTGCGCATCCGGCAGATTGCATCGACCGCATGGTCAGGCGGCACACTGCACGGGCCCGACATGGCTGCAAGGCAGGCCCGAATCCCTTTCCTACCAGTTGCGGCGGCATAGCGGCGCAGCAAGGCCGCGTTGATTTCCGGGCCGAAACCGCCGGGTGCCAACAGAGTGAGCGAGGCTACCCGATCGGGATCGGCAAGCGCCATCAATGTCGCGATCGCGCCGCCCATGGAGTGACCGACGAGATGAACCTTGCTCAACCCTCGCTCCGCCAGATCGGCCAGAATAGCCTGCGCGGCCGGCTTGGCACCGCCCATGCCTTCGCATTTCAGGGACTGCCCATGGCCCGGCAGATCGTAAGCCAACATTCTCGCTTCGGCCGCCAGCGACGCCATGACGTCACGCCAAATCTCACGGCAGGCCCCGAAGCCGTGCAGGAAGACGATTGTCTTCGGACCAGCGCCGCGCTCGACGGCATAAGGGAATGGAAGCATGAAAGAAGGAGCGGTAGGCAGACGTGCAGCCATTGCGAATTGTGGCTGAATTGCTCCCGATCCAGGCCGATGGCCAGTAAAATCTTCGCGACCACAGCGCCCCGTCAGGCGCCCGACGCGCAAGCATCGCCCGATACTTGACGGATCGGCGTCGTACTTCCGCCCGCTGAAATCCTTTGGCCCAAACACGGGCGCAGGGCTGGATTAGCTCGGGTTGCCGATACCGGCGGCCCGCAAGGATTGCACCAGCCGGTCGGTGAGATCGGCGGGATATTTGCGGTCGACGAATGTCGCGCGCGGGTCGGCGACGAAGTTCGGGAATTCGGCGACGAGCTCGTTGGCAAGCTCGCCCGCCAGCTTGTCGCGCCCTGAAATCTTAGCGCCGATCAGGCGCGCGGCCAGATAGTGCGACTTGGATGCCGTCGTGCGCAGCGACTCGCTGGCGATCGCGGCCTTCTTCATATCGCCCTGCATGAAGGCTCCGATGAACAGGCCATAATCCCACCAGGTCGGATGGCCACTGAAGGCTTCGACCGCGTGATCCAGGATCGGCGTCCCCTCGTCATATTTGCCGGCGAAGATCAGCCCGTAGCCATAGGCGGCGGCCATGCCGAGATCATACGGGTTGAGTTCGTAGGCTTTGCGCATCAAGCGGGTTGCTTCGTCCGTGTTGCCGAGGCGCGAGTTCAGGTAGCCTAAGGCGCGATGCGCGTGCGGGCTCATCGGCCCCATCTGGACGGCGCGGTGCGCAAGCGACATGGCCTTTTCGAGCGTCGCTTCCGGCGGATAGGCATAGTGGGCGTTGACCGCCTCCACATGAAGCGAAGCCAGTTCCGCGTAGACAAGCGACGATTTGGTGCCTTCGCTGACCAGCTTCTGCAGGCAACGATACGCAGCCTCGTACGTCTGGGCGCTCATATCGAGATAATAGCGGTCGTCGAGCACCAGGCATGCGATCTGGCTGGTTCGGATGTCGCTCTGGTCAATGTAGCTGTAGATCGCCCCGGAGGCGGGAACGGTCGAGGTGAGAAGGCTGGCGATGTTGCTTTCAACCATATCGGGGGCACTTTCGGCCGATGTCAGGTTGCGTGACAGGAGAACCCGCCCGGTCGCGACGCTCTGCAGTTCCACCGTGACGTCGCCGGCAGCCGGCCCGGGAACAATTTCGAAAACGAAACTGATCGGATCGGCGGACCGATCGCGCGTCGAATCCGCATCGCGCCCGATGAAATCGATGGTGTCGAAACCGGCAAGTCCGGCGCGCAGGGACGACGCGACGCGAGCCGCCTCCGGCCCCTCGGCTTTCACCGCAATATAGATCAGCGGCAGTGAGTCGAATGTCGGCTGGGCAGCGATGCTTGCCGTGCCCGCCGTTTCGACCGGTGTGCCCGCGTCGCCGCCAAGGAAGGCATTGCTTTGGCGCACGATAAGCACGCCCAGCATGACAATGACCAGGATCATGGCGGCCCAGAAGAAGCGCAGCTGCCGCGTGAGCGACTGCGCAGGTGCCGCCGGCGCCGTCAGCGCCACAGGCTCGCCCGGCACAGAGTTGTCGAGATGCTCGGACACCGACGGAGCGGCTTCGGCCGATGCGTTGGGCCGCTGCGCGATGGTTTCGGAGGCGGACCTGGCGTCGCCAGGCAGCCGAATCGCATTCAGCTCGTAGGAAGGGACATAGCCGCCACGTGGGATTGCGATGCGCACCGGCTCGGCGACACCTTCATTGGCGAAATACTGCTCCAGGAGCTCGCGCAGCCGACCGGCCTGCACCCTGACCACGGCATCGGTGGAGGCGTCGAAATCGCCGTCCTTGCCGAAGACGTCCATGGCTATGGAAATGCCCTTCAGCCTGTCGGCCTCGCCGGCCTGCTCGCGTTCAACCAGATAGCGCAAAAGCCTGCGAGCACGCTCGGACCGTCCGAACGTTTCGCTGGCAAGCAGTCGCTCCAATGTCTCGCGCACTGCGGGGGCGGCAGGCGGGGCATGCTCCAAGTGTCGATCCTTCCGAAGTCGGCACAGGTTAGGGCGCGATCATATAGCGCTCGCGCCGTCGCACAAGGATGCTTCTATTATGCGATCGCGTAAGCCCACCGGAAATTCCGCCACCGGTTAACGAATGGCAGCTCTCGCGTCTGTGGCTGAAGCGGGGCGCAATTGGTATGCGCCACGCTTCAGCCAGATCTGCCCGGTCAGCCCGCCGCCGAGCCGGACCGTTTCACATCAGCTGCTCCGGCGGCCGATGATACGGTTGGCGGCCGAAACAACGGCCTCAAGCGAGGCGGCGACGATGTTGGTGTTGATGCCGGCGCCGAACAGCTTGCCACCCGGATACTCCATCTCGACATAGGAGATGGCCGAGGCGTTGGAGCCGCGCTGCAGGGAATGCTCGGAATAGTCGAGCACCGACATGTCGACGCCGACATGGCGCGAGAGCGCATCGACAAAGCCGTCGATCGGACCGGTGCCCGAGCCGGTGATGGTCATTTCCTTGCCGTTGTCGAGGATCTCCGCCTCCACGATACGCCGGCCTTTCACCTCGGTGTCGGGGAAGGTGCGATGGTCGAGGAACTTCAGCCGCGCGCCGGGCTGGTCGACATAGGTTTCGAGGAAGCGTTCATGGATGCGCTTGGCAGGCACTTCCTTGCCTTCCGCATCGGTGATCGCCTGGATCGCCTGGCTAAACTCGATCTGCAGATTGCGCGGCAAGTTGAGGCCGTAGTCCGCGTGCAGCACATAGGCGATGCCGCCCTTGCCCGACTGCGAGTTGATGCGGATGATCGCCTCGTAGGTGCGGCCGACATCGGCCGGATCGATCGGCAGATAAGGCACTTCCCAAAGTGGTGTGTTGGCCTTCTTCAGCGCCTTCATACCCTTGTTGATGGCGTCCTGATGCGAGCCGGAGAAAGCGGTGTAGACCAGTTCGCCGACATAAGGATGGCGTTCCGGGATCTTCAGCTGATTCGAATACTCATAGACATCCTTCATCCGGTTGATGTCGGAACAGTCGAGCTCCGGATCGACGCCTTGGGTGAACATGTTGAGCGCCAGCGTGACAATGTCGACATTGCCGGTGCGCTCGCCATTGCCGAACAGCGTGCCTTCGACGCGGTCGGCGCCGGCCATCAGGCCGAGCTCGGTGGTGGCGATGCCGGTGCCGCGGTCGTTATGCGGATGCAGCGAGATGATCAGGTTCTCGCGGTTGTCGAGATTGCGGCACATCCATTCGATGCGGTCGGCATAGACGTTGGGCGTCGACATCTCGACCGTCGAGGGCAGGTTGATGATCAGCTTGTTGTCGGCCGTCGGCTTCACGATCTCGGTGACGGCGTTGCAGATCTCCAGCGCGACTTCCAGCTCGGTGCCGGTGAAGCTTTCCGGCGAGTATTCGAAACGGTAGCCGCCGCCGGCCTTGGCCGCCATGTCGGTGATCATCTTGGCGGCATCGGTGGCGATGCGCTTGATGCCGGCGACATCCTTCTCGAAGACGACGCGCCGCTGCAGCTCGCTGGTCGAATTGTAGAAATGCACGATCGGACGATGCGCGCCCTTGAGCGCGTCGAAGGTCCGCGTGATCAGCTCGGGGCGGCACTGCACCAGCACCTGGAGCGACACGTCGGCGGGCACGCCGCCTTCCTCGATGCACCAACGGGCGAAATCGAAATCGGTCTGCGAGGCCGAGGGGAAGCCGATCTCGATTTCCTTGAAGCCCATGTCGAGCAGCAGCGCGAACATGCGCGCCTTTCGTTCATGGCCCATCGGGTCGATCAGCGCCTGATTGCCGTCGCGCAGGTCGACCGAGCACCAGATCGGCGCCTTGTCGATCACCTTGTTCGGCCAGGTGCGGTCGGTCAGGCCGACGGTCGGGTAGGGCTGGTATTTGCGTGCCGCGTCCGGCATGTGACCGGCCGCGCGCGTCCCGGCTTCAGCCTCGCCGGCGCGGATTTCTTCTCGTGCGTTCATCGTCTCTTCTCCGGGCGGCCCGCATGTTCGCCTTGGGCGGATTGATGGCGAGCGTCGCCTCTACCAGAATTTCATTCGCATGATTGTGACTTTGCCAAGGAGCATGCGCCTGAAGCGGCGGGTATCGACCGCCGGGCGCTCCTTCAGCGAACCCGGCGATCGCCGATAAGGCCGAGAAGAAGCAAGGTCGAAGCGAGCGCGCGCGCAGTCTCGCCGGCAAAGCCGGTGCGAGAAGAAGCGACGGAGCGGACGCGCGAGGTCATGGCGGCTCTCTTACAGGAGCGGCCATCGGGAGGCAAGTGCCGGCCAGGCCGCACGCCGTGGTTGGAACTTATGGGGCGTGCTGCTCGACGTCTTTGAAGCCATGTGTACGGCGTGTGTCGATGAGTTCTCGAAATCCCTTCTGAGTCGCGTCGATCACCTCTGTCTCACGTTCACCGTACCATGGTGCAATCATCGAAATGATCGGCCTTGGAGGAAGCCTGGTCATCAGCTGAAAACCGGATGCATTGCCGACCTTCGCGCGGTTCCGTCCAAAAATATGACTCTTATAATCATGTTTTAGTGGCAATGCTGCCGACGCTGTGGCATGCCGGCGCTCGGCGACATCGGGTTCGGCCGGTGCCGCTGCCATCGATATCGAAAGGCCCGGCGATGAAGCTCTTGAGCGCGCAAACCCGTATCCAGAACGATGATATCCGCGCGGTGATGGACAGGCTGCGCGAGGAGCACGGCGACAGCGAGGTCGATACCGGCGTTGCCGGCCGATGGGAATTCCGCATGCATTACGGCTCGTTGAACGCCTCGTTCGACGATAGTGGCGTGCTGGTCCGCGTCGCGGGGGAGGACGAGACCTGCCTCTCCTATATGAAGATGATCTTTGCCGGCCACATCGCCGCGCATCTGCGCACCACCGAGGGCCTCCGCTGGCAAGGTGACGGCAAGGATGCCGGCACGCCGGTGTTCTTCCGCGAGATATCGGTCCTGTCCTCGACGCGGCTGTCGCCGCATATGCAGCGCCTGCGTTTCTCCGGCCGCGACCTCGGCCGCTTCGCCCATGGCGGATTTCATGTCCGGCTTCTGCTGCCGCCGGCCGGACGCCAGGCGGTCTGGCCGACCATGGGCGCCGACGGGCTGATCATCTGGCCGTCGGGCGAGGATGCGCTGACCGTGCGGGTCTACACGATCCGCGCGCTGGACGTGGCCGAGGGCTGGCTCGACATCGATTTCGTGCTCCATCCCGGCGCCGAGACGCCGGCTGCGAGTTTCGCGCAGAATGCGCGGGCCGGCGACGTCATCGGCATGATCGGACCCGGCGGCGGCGATGTGCCCAAGGCATCGAACCTGCTTCTGCTGGGCGACGATACCGCACTTCCGGCGATCGGCCGGATGCTGGAAGAGCTTGCGCCGTCCGTCCGTGCCGAGGCCTTCATCGAGATCGACGGTCCGCAAGACCGAGTAGCTTTGGCGGCGGACAAGAACATTACCGTCCACTGGCTTTACCGGCATGGCCGCGAAGCAGGCCGTGCCGGCCTGCTGCCGGAAGCGCTGCGTGAGCGCGGCCGCGGAGCCGACGATCTCTTTGCCTGGGCCGGGTGCGAGTTCGCCGATTTCCGCGAGATCCGCAGAATTCTGCGCAAGGAATGGGGCATGCCGCGCGACCGGCATCTTGTCACCGCCTACTGGCGCCGTGGCGCGCCGGGCGAAGACGGTGCCGGCGAGGAATAGTTCCGTCTTTTCAGTCGCGATCGCTGACCATGGCGATCGCCGGCGCCGCCAGCAGCGCGACGAGGCCTGCGCCGCCGAACAGCGCGCCATAACCCAGATGCTGCGCCAGGTAGCCGGCCAGGATGCCGCCCGCCATGCTGACCAAGGCGTCCATGCACTGGAAAAGCGTGAAATCGACGCCGGCCTGCCTCGGATCCGACCAGCGCATGAACTGCGCATAGAGCGCCACGAAGCCAAGCGCCATGATGCCCGAGGAGCTCAGCATCGCGACGGCCGCCAGCGGGCCTGTCGGGAAAATGCCGGAAAGCGAGAAGGCCGCGAGGATGAGCAGCGATCCGGCCTGCAGGATGAGTGCGAGCACAAGCACGCTGCGTGTGCCCAGCCACCGGACGAGAGCGCCGCCTGCAAGCGCGGCCGCAACGCCGAGGATCATGCTGCCGACGCCGTTGACCAGGCCGATGGTGGAAAGGCTGAGCCCGGCATCGACGAGAAACGGGCCGAGCATGGTCAGCGCCGCCTTCTGCGCCAGCACATAGATCGCCGACGCCGCCAGACCGCGGCGTATCTGCGGGCGCCGCAGTGCCGCGCCGAGCGAGGGCACGTGCTCGCGCACTTCCTTGCGCGATTGGCCGGCAATGCCGAACAGGAAGGGCAGGCCGAGCAGCACAAGCAGCGAGGCCATGGCCGACACCGCCGCGCGCCAGCCATGGATTTCGACCAGATAGAGGAAAAGGCCGGCGCCGATCGCCGAACCAAGATAGGCGCCGCCGACCTGGGCCGCGTTGCCCCAGCCGAGATTCCTGCCGGCAAGGTTCTGCACCGCAAAGCCATCGCAGGCGATATCGACGGTGGAGGCCGCGAAGGCGACCACCGTCAGGCAGGCGACCACGGGCCAGAAAGCGGCCGGGCCGAGCTCGGCGACGGCCAGCAGTCCGATGATGGAAACGAGGCCGCCGATGAGAATGATCGTGCCGGTGCGGTTCCTGCCCGACGACGGAAGCCGGTAGCGTTCCACCGCCGGCGACCACAGGAATTTCAGCGCCCATGGCAGGGCGATCAGGGTGAGCAGGCCGATGCGGTCGAGCGGCAGGCCCTGGTCGCGCATGACGGCCGGCAGACCTGTCCAGGTGATGCCGCCGATCACGCTCTGCGCCACATAGAGGCCGCCGATCGCCGTAACGATGAGGGCCGGCGACGATGCGGCCCGGTTGGAGACGGAGATCGACATCAGAAGCGGTAGCGCAGGCTGCCGAACAGCGAGCGGCCCTCGTCGCGGTAGCAGTAGCCGGCCGAACAGATCGTCTGCTGGTTGTCGAACAGGTTCTTGGCGTTGATCTGCAGCTTGACCCCTTCGAGCTTCGGGTGGCGGTAGCCGAAATCGTAGGACAGCGAGGCGTCGACGAAAGCGCGGGCATCGTTCTTGAAGGTGTTGGTGTCGTCGCCGTAGCTCGCGCCGGCAAAGCGCACACCGGCGCCGAGACCGAGCCCTTCCAGCGTGCCGTTCTCGAACTGGTAATGGCCCCAGAGCGACAGAATGTGGTTCGGCGTCGCCGACAATTCCTTGCCGTCGGTGCCCTCGGCGCCTCGTTCGATCTTCACCCGCAGATAGGTGTAGGAGGCGATGACGCTGAAGCCATTGTCCAAAGAGGCGTTGGCCTCCAGCTCGACGCCGCGCGAGTTGAGGTCGAGCTGGCGCTGCTTGTTGATGCCGGTCGAGGCGTCGAAGACGACACCGTCCTTCTGGTCGATGTCGAACAGCGCGGCGCTGACGGTCGCGTTACGGTCGGGGATCTCGTATTTGACGCCGATCTCCTTCTGCGTGGCGATGGTCGGGCGGGCGACGCGGCCGACCGGGCTATTAACGTCGTCATAGACGAAGCCGATGTTGGGAGAGAACGAGGTCGAGTAGTTGATGTAGGGGATGATGCCCCATTCGGTCCGGTAGGACAGCCCGACGCGGCCGGAGAAGGCGCTGTCCTTCTGCTCCGATTGGCTGAAATCGGCCGCGGTGGACGTTGTGTCAACCCAGTCGTAGCGGCCACTGGTGAACAGGGTGACATCGTTCCACTCCATCTGGTCGTGCAGATAGACGCCGAGCTGGTTCATCTCCTGCCCGCCGGAATGCGGGACGGGGGCTGACTTGATGTCCTCGATCGAGACATAGGAGAGCCCGCTGCCGGCATCATAGTCCGACCAGGCATAGTCGATGCCGGCAATCGCGGTGTGCTTGACCGGGCCGGTATCGAATTCGAGCTGCGCCATGTTGTCGACGACGAAGTTCTTCATCGTCTCGGTGTAGTGGCCCCAGTAGCGCGCAAGCGGCTGGTCGGCGCCGATCGAATAGTGGCCGCTATATTCGATGTCCGAGTCGACGGCGTTGTAGCGCAGGTTCTGGCGCACGGTCAGCCAATCGTTGAAGCGGTGCTCGAACTCGTAGCCGATGCGCCCCTGATCTTGCGTGAAATCGTTCCAGGCCGGATCGCCTTCATAGACGTTCGACAACACGCCATAGGCGGAGTTGTAGAAGGCGGCGGTGCCGCCTGTGACGGACTTCGAATACTCGCCGAGGATGGTGAGCTTGGTGTCCTCGTCCGGCTTGAAGGTGACGGCTGGCGCCAGATAGAGCTTGTCGTCAGGGTAGTCGGGCAGGCCGGTCTCGCTCAGGCGGCCGAGGCTGGTGAAGCGATACAGGATGCTGCCGTCATCGTTGACCGGCCCGGAGGCATCGAGCGCCGCCTGGAAGCGGTTGTGCTCGCCGGCCAGCAGCTCGATCTCGTGGAACGGCTCGTCCTTGGGCCGCTTGGTCACGACGTTGACGATGCCGCCGGGACCGCTGACGCCGTAAAGCGACGAGGCCGGACCCTTCAGGATGGTGACGCCCTCGATGCCGTAGGGTTCTGTCTTGAACCAGGCGGAAGGGCCATTGTATTGGCGCAGCCCATCGCGGAACATGCCGTTGTAGAAGGCCTGGAAACCGCGCAGGAAGAAGGCGTCGTAGCGCGTGTCGAAACCGAAGCTGTTTGGATTGGCGCTCGCCGTATAGCCCAGCGCGTCGTTCAGGGTGCGCGGCTTCTGGTCCTCGATCTGCTTTTGCGTGACGACCGAAACCGCCTGCGGGATTCTGGCGATCGGCGTGTCGGTCTTGGTGCCGATGCGATCCTTCTTCGCGACATAGCCGTCCTGCTTCAGGATCTCGTTGCTCTCGGCGGTTACCTCGATCTTGTCGAGAACGACGGCGTCGCCGCCATCCTGCGCAATCGCCGGGCAGGCATGATTAAGGATGGCGCTGCCCGCCAGCAATGATAATCCCCAGCGCCACGTCCTCGACCGCCTCGGCATTAACCTGTCTCCAATTCTCATGTTTTGATTTGCGCTTCCGCGCTCTCAAATATGAGTATGTGAGTCAAGTATTTTTTGCTGCCTCGCCGGACTTGATGGAGGCGTAGTGTCAACCTTCCTGGCAGGCCGGGACAGAAGCGACGTGTTGTTCCCGCGCCGATCCGCGACGAAGGCCGAGAAAGACGATGATGACAGTAAGCACGGTGATCGTCGCCAGCACGATGAGCAGCCGGTTGAAAGCCATCTCGTCAGCTTGGCGACGGTCAGTAGGTCGTGCGTCCACCGGAAAGATCGAAGGTCGCGCCGGTGGTGAAGGAGTTCTCGTCCGACAGCATGAAGACGACCATGGCGGCCGCCTCCTCGACCTCGACGAAACGGCCGCGCGGCACTTTGCCGAGCATATAGGCGACCTGTGCTTCGGTGAGTTGCTCCAAGATGCGGGTGCGGGCGGGCGAGGGCGTCAGCGCGTTGACGGCGATGTCGTGTCCGGCAAGTTCCTTGCCGAGCGACTTGGTCAGCGCCAGCACGCCGGCTTTTGCAGCGGAATAAGCGGCGGCATTCGGATTGCCTTCCTTGCCGGCCACCGAGGAGATGTTGACGATGCGGCCGTAATTGCGTGCGATCATGCCGGGCACCAGGCGCCGGCAGCAGTAGAAGACGCCGTTGAGGTCGATATCGACGATCTGACGCCAGGCGGCGGGGTCGTAGTCCACCACGGTTGCCGCCGGTCCGGCGATGCCGGCATTGTTGACGAGGAGATCGACGGGGCCAAGCGTCCGCTCGGTCTCTGCGGCGGCGCGATCGACGGCCTCGATCTGCGACTGGTCGCAGAGAATGGCCTCGACGCGGCCGAGCGACGCGAGTTCGGCGGCAGCTTTGCTCATCGCGGCCTGGTCGACGTCCCAGATGGCGACGCCGGCGCCGGACGACAGCAAGCGTCGGGCGACAGCAAGGCCGATGCCTTGCGCGCCGCCGGTCACCACGGCGACGCGGCCGGAAAGATCGACGGCATTCACGCGACGGTTCATGGCATTCTCCTCCGCTCCCTTAGAGCAATTCGGCATCCCGATCGGGATGCTGCCCTGCTCAAATTTTTTGCTTTCACGCAATTCCAGACGGAAAACCGCTGCACACTTTTCCGGGAATTGCTTTTGCGCCCATGCCCTGGATATAGCGGATCAGGCCCTGAGGTTTCGCGCCACAAGCCTGGCTACGCTTGGCCCAATGAGCAGCACGACCAGGAAGCGCGCTGATTGCAGGGCCATGACGAAGGAGATGTCAACGTTCTGCGCCGCGGCTGCGATGATGGCGACGCTGTCCATGCCGCCCGGGCTGGTCGCCAGGTAAGCGGTCAGCGGGTCGATGCCGAGCAGGCGGCTGATGGCGAATCCCATGCCGCCGCAAAAGGCGATCAGCGCGACGATCGAGCCGACGATCTGCGGCAGGGCGCGTGCCGCATGGCGCAGAATCGGCCGGGTGAAATTCAGCCCGATCGACCAGCCGACCATGGCGTAGCTGATCGCCAGCAGCCAGGGCGGCAGTTGCATCGGCACGCCGAGGCCGAGATGGATCACCGCGCCGAAAATGAAGGCGCCGAGAAAGAAAGGCGAGGGCAGCCTGACCAGCTTTCCGGCCAGGCCGCCCACCGCCGCGATGCCGATAGTGGCGGCGAAGGCGAAGGCATCGATGGCCGGAAACCAGACGACGGGCGGTACTTCGACGCCGGATGTGTCGACCCACATCTTGGCGACGAGGGCGGCCGTCATCGAGACGAAGATCACGCGCAGATATTGCATGAAGGCGACGAGGCGCTGGTCGGCGCCGAAGGCGCCGGCCATCAGCACCATGGCCGTTGCGGCGCCGGGCGAGGAGCCCCAGACCGCCGTGGTGCCGGGCAGGATGCGCCAGCGGCTGATCAGCCATCCGAGCAGGCTGGAGGCGGCGACGGTTGCTATCACCACACCGAGGAAGAGCGGCCATTCCGCATAGAACACCGGAAAGATGTCGGCCGAGATCGAGCCGGCGACCAGGCAGCCGACGATCGCCTGGGCTGAGCCGAACAGCGGACGGGGTACGTGCACGGTGGCGCCGTTGGTGCCGGCCAGGATCGCGGCAAGCATCGGGCCGATCAGCAGCGCCGCGGGCAGCGCGGCGAGCTCCAGCGCGCCGGCGAAGAGCAATGAAAACACCAGCAACACCAGCCACTGCCGGGGCGGGCGCAGGCGCGCCATGCGCTCGGTCGGCGTCTGGTCCTGCGATGATTGCTCTGGCGAGGAGTCCATATGGGCTCTTAAAGCGGACGCCGACAAATGCGAACCCGCTTTCGGCAAATTCGCGCAAGAGAGGTCAATCAGCCTTTTCGGGAGCAGGAAGTCCAAAGCCGCCGACCGGACGGGTCTCGATCTGGAATTCGAAGCCGGCGATGAAGGGGCGCGCCTTGGCGATCGCCGCTTGGACTTCCGGCAGCTGCAGCGAGGCCTTGTGGCTCGCCTGGTCGGTCCACACTTCGGTGACCCAGATCGCGTCGGCGTCGGCCGGATCGGTGGCGATGATGTAGCTCAGGCAGCCGGGAAGCGCGGCGGTGCTTTCGCGCAGCACGTCCATGACCGCATCGCGCTGGCCGCGCGCCGCCCGCATCTTGCCGATCAGTCCGTACATGCCCTTGCTCTCCCTCCAGGTTGCACGCTGCACCAAGTATGCAATCGCCGGCTCACGGCATCAACTGGCCGCCATTCACCTCGATTACTTGGCCGATGATGTAACCGCTCAACAGGTCGGACGACAGGAACAGATAGGCGCCGACGCAATCCTGCGCGGTGCCGGCGCGCCCTTGCGGAATGGTGGCGACCATGGCCTTGATCTGCTCGGCGTTCGAATAGCGTTCGTGGAACGGCGTCAGGATGGTGCCCGGCGCCACCGCGTTGATGCGGATGCCGAAGCCGATCAGCTCCTTGGCCATGCCGCGAGTCACGTTGGAAACGAAAGCTTTGGCGGAGCCATAAAGCCCGGCGCCGCCGCCGGCGCCGTTGCGGGCCGCGATCGAGGTGGTGTTGATGATGAAGCCGCCCTGGCGCTTCAGCCACGGGATCGCCTTGCGCGAGGCGGTCAGCACCGAGCGCGCATTGAGGTCCATCACGGCATCGTAATGCGCCTCGTCCTGATCGGCATAGGCGACGCGGCCGAGCATGCCGCCGGCATTGTTGACCAGGCCGTCGAGCCGGCCGAAATGGTTTGCGCTCTCTTCGACCACACGCTCGACGTCCGCAGGCATCGAAAAATCGCCCTGGACCGGAAACACCTCGCCGCCATCGTCGCGGACGGATTGGGCCAGGCTCTCGGCGGCTTCGCGGCTCGCATTGTAGTGCAGCGCGACGCGGCACTTCTGCGCCGCGTAGGCACGAACAAGGGCCGCGCCGATGCCGGTCGAAGCGCCGGTGACCAGCACCGCCTTTCCGGCAAGATCGGGGATGGCAAGTGTCGTCATGTGGGCCGGCCTCCGCGTTGCCGTCTTTCGTAGGCCATTGCCGGCCTTGCGTTCAAGTGGGGGCGTTCAAGTCCGGTCGCGCTCAGGGCCTGAGATAGACATAGCCCTGGTGCTGCAGCTCGGCGAGCTTCACGACGCCGCCTTTGTCGGCAAGCTCGAAGCCCGCCAGCAGGTCGGTCAGCGTGATGTCCATGCCATGCAAGGTGTTGCCGCAGGCTTGCGGGACAAGCCCCTGCTGGACAAGGCCGGCAAAGCGGCTGGAAACGGCGCCGGAAGCGCCCTTGGCTTTGAAGGCGGCGAGAGCCGGACCGTGCACCACAAGCACGATATCGACATTGCCGCCGGTGCCTTCATAGTGGTTCTTGATGTTGCCGAGGACGAAGTTGACCTTGTCCGCGTCGCTGAGGTGATAGGCGACTTTCAGCCTTCCCTCAGGCGTTGCCGCGTTTGCACGGCTCAGGCCGAAAAGACCCGCGACGCCCGCAAGACCCGCACGAAAAATGTCACGGCGCAGCATCCTATCCTCCGTTCGCTCGCCTGCTCGCGCGATTTTGCATGGTTCAGGCGACGCTCCTAGATTAGCATATCGCGGTCCTGTCGGTGGGAGGAGGGTCACATGGCATCGAGGACCGTTGTGGGGAGGACCATGGCGGGCGCGGTGCTTTGCGTCGCCCTTGCCGCTTTTGCCGGCGCTGCGCGCGCCGAACAGCCGCCCAAGCTTCCCGAGCTCAGCCCGACCGGCGCCGATGCCTGCTTCGGCCGTGTCTACGACGCAGCCCATCTCAAGACGCATCCGCGCCAGAAGGTGGCGCGCATCTTCTTCTTCTACGGCCACGACCCGGTCAGCCGGCCAAACGAAGAACCTCCGGCCAACCAGGATACGTCCTATAACGGCTTTCTCACCACCACGGTGCGCGGCGCCAAGAAGCCGGAATGGGCAAGCAGCTGGTGCAACAAGGAAGATCCGAGCGACAAGGCGAGCGGCATCCGTTGCGGCATGGATTGTGACCGCACGCTGGCCTCGCTGAAAGTGGACGACAAGGGAAAGCTGCTCCTGTCCGGCCTGTCGCCGGACGTCTATCTCGATCCCGACGCGTCGGAGTCGATGAGCAAGGCCGAGTACAACAAGCAGGCGCTGGGCAGCGAGGACGACAACTTCAAGCTGGATCCGATGCCGGTCGAGACCTGCAAGGCGGAGTTCGCGCGCATCGACCCCATCGATCCGGCGCTTGGCGACCCGCTGCGCGTGCGGCTGAAGCCCGATCAGCCCTTCTGCTTCGGGCGCGATTACGACGACGCGCACCTGAAGTCGCACCCCAACCAGCTCACGCAATCGATCCGCGTCTTCCGCGGCCCGATCGAGCTCGCCTCCTTCGCCGCCGGCGGGGACGCCGCGAACTGGCCCGACGGGGCGGATATCGCCGTTTCGGTGACGACGAGGCAGAAGGGGAAAAAGGTCACGCAGACCTATTCCTGCCAGGGCGAGGCCGACCAGTGGCGCTGCTCGGCCAGCGCGAAAATGAGCGATTTTTCCTGCGACATCTCGCAGAAGGAGATTTTTCTCAAGCGCGGCGCTGGCGGCATGATGATGGTTGCGAACCCCAACAATGCGGTGGCGGTCGTCGATCTTTGCTCAAAAGCGGCGAAGGGCAAGACGAAGTCGGACGACAAGGTCTTTCGATTGACGCCCATGCCGCAGTCGGCCTGCGCTCCATAATTCAGGCGAAAGGCACTGCGGTTGTGCCTTTCGGCAGCTTGGCCTCGTCGTCCGGCTCGACATGGATGATGACGCGCACCGAGGGGATCTCGGCTTTCAGCGCGTCCTCGATACGGTCGCAGATGACATGGCTGGCGCCGACCGTCATGTCGGCGTCGACGACGAGGTGGAACTCGATGAAGGTGGCGCGCCCGGCAATACGCGTCTTCAGATCATGCACCTCGAGCGCGCCCTTGGAGTTGGCCGAGATGATGTCACGGATCTGCATGTGTTCCTGTTGATCGACGGCGCGGTCCATCAGGCCGTTCATCGACGAGCCGATGACATGCCAGCCTTGCCAGAGGATGTTGAGCGCGACGATCACGGCCAGCGCCGGGTCGAGGATCTGCCAGCCGGTGAGCACGGCTCCGACGAGACCGCCGAACACGCCCAGGGACGTCACGACGTCGGTCATGATGTGCTGACCGTCGGCCACGAGAGCAGGTGATTTCGCGTTCCGGCCGACGCGGATCAGCGTCAAGGCCCAGATCGCATTGACGACGGTCGCGGCGCCGTTGACGGCAAGGCCTTCCCAAGGCTGTTCTAGCGGGACCGGATGCTGCCAGGACCGCCAGACCTCGTTGAGGATGAGCAGGGCCGCAACGACGATCAGCACGCCCTCAAGGACGGCTGAGAAATATTCGGCCTTGTGATGGCCGAAGGGATGGTCTTGGTCGGCCGGCTTGTAGCTGACCTGGATCGCCCAGAAAGCGGCAGCCGACGCAATCACGTTGACGATCGATTCCAGCGCATCGGAATAGAGCGCGACGGAGCCGGTGATATACCAGGCGACAAGCTTGAGGGCGAGCACGACGCCGGCGACGACGATCGACCAGAAGGCCAGCCTTGCGACCTTCTGTCTGGCCGCGGCTTTCACCGCGGCCGTCGTCGTTTCCGGCGCTTCCGTCATCGTTCCTACGCGGCCTTTTCCTTGGCCTTGCGCGGCAGATGCGCGACGATGTTCTCGATGATGCGCATGCCGGCGTTATGGCCGAGCGTCATGATCGATTCGGGATGGAACTGCACGGCCGCGATCGGCTCCTTGCGGTGCTCGAAGGCCATGATGATGCCGTCCTCCGTCTCTGCGGTGACCACGAAGCCGTCGGGCAGGCGCACCGGATCGGCGAAGATCGAGTGATAGCGGCCGACGGTCACTTCCTTGGGGAGCCCTGAAAAGATTATGCCGGGCTTCGAGACCCGGATGCGCGACGGCTTGCCGTGCATGGGGATGTGCAACTGCCTGAGCTCGCCGCCATAGGCTTCGGCCAGTGCTTGCAGACCGAGGCAGACGCCGAAGATCGGCAGGTCGCGGCTGCGCGCTCGTCTGATGGTGGCGGCGCAATCGAAGTCCGTCGGCGTACCCGGTCCGGGCGACAGTACGACGAGATCGGGCTTCAGCCGCTCGAAGACCTCTTCCGGCACCGGGGTGCGAACGGTGGAAACGTTGGCGCCGGTCTGGCGGAAGTAGTTGGCCAGGGTGTGGACGAAAGAGTCCTCGTGGTCGACCAGCAGGATGTTGACGCCGTCGCCGACGCGCGCGGTGGTGCGCTCGGCTCCGGTGGCGTTGCCAGTCTTGGCGTCGCGGATGGCGGAGAGCATGGCGGATGCCTTCAGTTCGGTTTCGGCTTCTTCTTCCTCGGGAACGCTGTCGAAAAGCAGCGTGGCGCCGGCGCGCACTTCGGCGATGCCGTCCTTGATGCGGATGGTGCGCAAGGTGAGCCCGGTGTTCATGTCGCCGTTGAAATTGACCATGCCGATCGCCCCGCCATACCAGGCGCGCGGGCTCTTCTCGTTCTGCTCGATGAAGCGCATGGCCCAGAGTTTCGGCGCGCCGGTGACGGTGACGGCCCAGGCGTGCGACAGGAACGCGTCGAAGGCGTCCATGCCTTCGCGCAGCCGCCCCTCGATGTGGTCGACGGTATGGATCAGGCGCGAATACATCTCGATCTGGCGGCGGCCGATGACGCGCACCGAGCCGGGATCGCAGACGCGCGACTTGTCGTTGCGATCGACATCCGAGCACATTGTGAGCTCGGACTCGTCCTTCTTGGAGTTGAGCAGCTTGAGGATCTGCTCCGAGTCGGAGATGGCATCATCGCCACGCTTGATGGTGCCGGAGATCGGGCAGGTCTCGACGCGGCGGCCATTGACGCGCACGAACATCTCCGGCGAGGCGCCGATCAGATATTCGTTTTCGCCGAGATTGATGAAGAAGGAATAGGGCGAGGGGTTGATCGATTTCAGCTTGCGGGAAATGTCGGAGGGCTGCGTCTCGCAGCGCTCGTAGAACATCTGTCCAGGCACGACCTCGAAGAGGTCGCCGCGCTTGAAGCTCTCCATCGCCCGGCGCACCAGGTTGGCATATTCGCCCGGCTCATGGTCGCCGCGCGGCGGGATGCGGTCGGCTGTCTTGAAAGGCTCGGCATGGCCGTCGCGGGCCAGGCCTTCGGTCGAAAAGCCTTCGCCGGAATAGTCATAGCGGTCGGTCCAGGCCTTGGTCGAATAATGGTCGACGACCAGGATCTCGTCGGGCAGGAACAGCACCAGGTCGCGCTGGCTTTCCTTGCGCTCCAGCTTGTAGTCGACCGGATCGAACTGGAAGGCGAGGTCGTAGCCGAAGGCGCCGTAGAGGCCGAGATTGGCATCCTCGGCGGTCCTGAACAGCGCGGTGATGGCGCGCAGCACGGTGAAGACGGACGGAACGCGGCTGCGCTCCTCCTCGGTGAAGACCCGGCCGGGCTTGGCGACATCGAGACGGATCAGCGTCTTCGAGGTCTCGGCGATCGTCACTTCGCTGAGCTCGTCAAGCGCCTTGCCGATTACCGGCAGCAACACTTCGCCGCGCCTGTTCAGCGCTTCGATGCGCATCGTGCGTCCGCGCGCGGAGATCACCAGCGGCGGATCGATTATGGCCGTATCCCAGCGCGTGTAGCGGCCCGGATATTCATAGTTGGAGGAGAACACGGCGCCGCGGCGCGAATTCAGGCCGTCGACATAGGCATCGATCGCGCCCTCATACGGCCGGTCGTGCCGCTCGCGGGTGATCGTCACCCCGCCTGCGGTGACGAAGCGCTCGGCCCCGTTGTCCAGAACTTTAGTCGTCATTGCCGTCTCCATCAGCGTTTTGGGCAACGGACCCGGGAATGGCTCTAAAAACAAATGGCCGCCCGGACATTCCGTTGCGGCCACCCTTAAATTTCACGCGCACGCGCACGAACAGGCCGCTGTCAGCAGCCCCACCACCAAACGGTCTTGTTCGAACGCATGTTCATGGCGACTCCCATAGCGGCGAATGGAGGTCCGTGCAACTGGATTTCACGACGACTCCGACCGCGCGGCTTCAGTCTTCCAGCGTGCCGGAGCGCGCGTCGCCGCTCCTGGCATCGCCGGCGAGCTTCAGAAGATCCTCGCCGGCGCGGATGATGCGGCGCGCGCGGCGGGTCAGGATGAGGCCCGATTGGGGGGCGAACACTTCCGTGCGGCCGCCGGCCTCGCCGGGCGCATGGACGATCGTCGCCAGCCTGTCGCCTTTCTTGACGCGGCCGCCTGGCTTGACGTCGTAGAGGATCGCGCCGGCCTTGGGCGAAGGCATCATGTCGATGTTTTCCAGCGGCACGACGGGTCCGGAAAATGTCTCGAATTTCGGGATCGACGGATCCTGGATGATGCCGCGCGTCACCAGCAGCCGATAAAGCCCTTCGGCATCGGAGGCCGCCAGCGCGGCGTCGACATCGAGTATGCCGCGATATTCGACCGTGGTCACGGCGCGGCGATCGAAGCGTGCAACGTTCGCCGGCGCGTTCTGGTAGGGCATGATGGAGGCGCCTTCGAATGTGCCGTCCGTGTCCTCGCTCCACAGCACCACCGCGTCGATGCCCATGGCGGCGGCGCAGTCGGCCATATGCGGCCACAGGCTGGTGTGGATGTAGAGATAGGCGAGACCTTCGTCGTCGCAGTGAAGGTCGAGGACGATGTCGTTGCCGAGCGACAGCTGGACGAGCCGGTTCTTCAGCCGGCGATCGGCGCCGCCAAGGCTGATATCCGGCAGGAGCCTGGCGTCGGGCGTGGCAAGCAACGGGAAGGAGCGGTTGAAGTTGGTGCGGGTGCCGAGATTGAAGCGGCCCTGATGCTCGCCGAAATGATATTGCGCGCGGCCGATCGGATTGGCCCAGGGCACGATGGTGATCGGACCCCTGATGCGGCTTTCCGCTTCCGCCTTGGCAAGCATCGGCATCAGCGCGTCGATAGCGACGACGCCTGGCAGTTCGCCGGCATGCAGTGCCGCCTGCAGATAGGCGGAAGGGGCCGCCTTGTCCTTACCCTCGAAACGCAAGACCGGAAATTCGTAGGCGACGCCTTCGCTGTCGCCGGCGATGCGCTCGACCGTCTTCTGCATGGGGTACCTCCGCTTGAAGCGGTTTCACCCATGCCTTTTTGCGATCGAGCTGTCGATTGGTCCAGCGGCCGCCACTGTCGGGGCAGGGTGGCTACGGCGAAGGCGCCGAGTCTGCTGCGGCGAAGACGCCGAGCCTTATTCCGCCGGCTGCGGCTGCAGGACTGTTCGGCTGTCGAGCGCCTGCGACAGCACGGCCACAGCGACAGCCAGAAGCGCAAGCGCCGCGCCCACCAGCGGCAGGTTGGCGTAAGACACGCCCCAGGAGATTGCAAGGCCGCCGATCCAGGCGCCGCCGGCATTGCCGACATTGAAGGCGCCCTGGTTGAGCGTGGCGGCCAGGTTCGGTCCTTCGGCAGCCGCCTCGACGACGCGGATCTGCAAGGGCGGCACGACGATGAAGATCAGCATGCCCCAAAGGAAGACGATCGCCACGGCCACGCTTGCCATGGCGCCGAGCTCCGTGAAGACGACGAACAGCAGCGCCATGGCGAGCAGCGTAGCGATCACAGTCGGCATCAGCTTCCAGTCCGCCAGCCTGCCGCCGATGATGTTGCCGATGGTCATGCCGGCGCCGAACAAGAGCAGCACCCAGGTGACGGTTGCCGTCGACAGGCCGGAGACGCCGGTGAGGTAAGGCTTGATATAGGTGAAGACGGCGAACAGGCTGGCGGAGGCGAGCGAGGCGATCAGCATCGCCAGCCAGACCTGCAGCTTGCCGAGCACGCGAAGCTCGCCCACCAGGCCGCCGCCGCTGGGTTCCGCGACATCCGACGGCTCCAGCCAGGCGATGGCCGCGACCGAGATGAGACCGATGCCGACGACGGCGAGGAAAGTGGCGCGCCAGCCGAAGGCTTCGCCTAGCGCCGTGCCGGCTGGAACGCCGAGGATGTTGGACAGCGTCAGGCCGGCGAACATCAGCGCAATCGCGCTCGCCCGCTTGTTGCGCGGCACGAGACTCGCCGCAACCACCGAGCCGATGCCGAAGAAGGCGCCGTGGCCGAAGGCGGTGAAGACGCGTGCGGCCATCAAGAGCCAATAGTTCGGCGCGATGGCGCAGAAGAGATTGCCGATGACGAAGAGGGCGGCGAGGCCGACAAGCACCGGCTTGCGCGGCAGGCGGGCGGTTGCCATGGCCACGATCGGCGCGCCGAAGACGACGCCCAGCGCATAGCCGGTGACTAGCAGGCCGGCGGAGGGGATCGAGACGCCGAGATCTGCCGCCACTTCCGGCAGCAGGCCCATAATGACGAATTCCGTGGTGCCGATGCAGAAGGATGCAATGGCGAGCGCTAGGATCGGCAGCGGCATGGGATATCCGGACTGAATCGGTTCAAAATCGAGACTGTCCGCAGACATGCCGACGCGCAAGCGCCATTGCTGCAACGCAGCAATGCAGAAATCGGGGAGCTTTCGGCGAGGCGACCGCGACGGCGGACGTCAGACCAGCGGCTTGAGCTCCTGGGCGATGGTCGGCAGCAGCTCCGAGACGGTCGGGTGTATATGCATGGCGCGCGCCAGCGTCGAGATCGGCGCCTTGGCGTACATGAGGTCGAGCACTGAGTGGATTGCCTCGTCGCCGCCCGGGCCGAGCACCGAGCAGCCGAGGATTTCCCCGGTATCGGCATCGGCGAGGATTTTCATGAAGCCCTGCGTTTCGCCCTTCTCGACCGCGCGGCCGACACGCGTCATCGGCCGCTGTCCGACGAGCGCGCGGCGGCCGGATTTCTTCACCGCGGCTTCCGTCATGCCGCAGCGTCCGAGCGGCGGGTCAATATAGAGCGCATAGGCTTCGATGCGGTCGCTGACTTTGCGCGGATCATTGTCGAGCAGATTGGCGGCGACGATCTCGAAGTCGTTGTAGGAGGTGTGTGTGAAGGCGCCCTTGCCGTTGCAGTCGCCCATCGCCCAGATGCCGGGCACGTTGGTGCGCAGCTGGTCGTCGACAAGGATGTAGCCGCGCTGGTCGACCGCGACGCCGGCCTTGTCGAGGCCGAGATCGTCGGTGTTGGGCGTGCGCCCCAGCGCCAACAGCACATGCGAGCCGACCGCCGCCGGCTTGCCTGCGGAGAAGGTGACGGCGATCCCGTTGCCTTGCCTGGCAAAGGCGATATTGTCCGCGCCGACATGGACGGCGATGCCTTCGTTTTCGAGGATGGACAGGATGGCCGCGGACGTGTCCTCATCCTCGCGCCCGGTCAGCCGCGGCGCCTTCTCGATCACCGTGACCTCGGAGCCGAAGCGACGGAACATCTGCGCGAATTCGAGCGAGACGTAGCTGCCGCCGACGACGATCAGATGGCTGGGCAGCACATCGAGATCCATCATCGAGGAATTGGTGAGGTAGGGCACGTCGTCGACGCCGGGCAGGTCGGGCACCGAGGCGCGGCCGCCGGTGTTGAGGAAGATCTTCGGCGCGGTGAGCAGTTCGTCACCGACGCGCACCGTGTCGGCGCTGACGAAACGCGCGTGGCCGCGATAAAGCGTGCAGCCCTTCATGCCGGCGATCCATTTTTCGAGATTGCCGCGGGCGTCGTCGGTGACCTTGTCCTTGCGCGCCTTGATGCGTTTGTAGTCCACGCCAACGGGGCCTGAGAGCGCGACGCCGTAGTCGGCGGCGCGGCGGGCGAGATGCGCGGCATAGGCGCTCGCCACCATCGCCTTGGTCGGCATGCAGCCGGTGTTGACGCAGGTGCCGCCGATGAACTTGCGCTCGATCAGCGCGACCTTCATGCCGGCGGCCTCGAGCCGGCCGACCAGCGGCGGCCCGGCCTGGCCGGCGCCGATGACGATCGCGTCGAAGCTCTTTGCGCTCATGCGACCGCCGCCACAATGAGCAGGCCGCCGATGATGGCCACCGCATCTTCAATGAAGGCGGCGGGCGGATCCTTGCCGAAGGCAGCGGCCAGTCTCGCACGTGCTTCCGCGCCGCCGAGCGTGCCGATCACCGCGCCGATGGCGCCGGCGATCACGCCGCCGATGGTCGAGCCGGCGGCCGCTCCGATGAGCGCGCCGCAGAAGGCGCCGACGACGATGCGGGCGCCGAATTGCGGCGGCACCTTGCGGCTCGGCGTCGACGGCAGCTGGTCGGTGATGAGCTCGACGACGGCCAGGACGGTGAAGATGCCGACGGCGATCCAGTGGCCCATGAAGCTCGCCCAGGTGCCTCCGACCGGTAGCCAGCCGAGCCATGCGCCCCAGGCGGTGACCGCAAGCGCCGTTCCGACCCGCAAGCCGGTAACGACGCCTATCAGCAGTGCAAAAATGAAAAGCATGATCGACCCCCCGCAACCTGAGACCGTCGCATGTCTCGCAACGGCAGGCTAACACAAGCCAGGCGTTTGGCCATGCGGCTTTGTCTGACAATCTATTATGCTTTGGCGACTATGCTTCGGCAGCAGACGAAAATCCGGAGGTATCGCCATGACGACAAGCGAGCGCATGAAGATGGCGGCGGGCGAGTGGTACACCTGCATCGACGATGAGCTGGAGGCATTTCGCGTCACCGCGAGCGATGCGGTGTTCGAGCACAACGGCCTGCCGCCCCGGCAGCGCGGCGATATCGCTCCCGCCTTGCGGGCGCTGCTCGGCGGCGCGGGCGAGGGCGCGCGCATCGAGGCGCCGTTCCATTGCGCCTATGGCTTCAACCTGTTCCTCGGCGAGGGCGTCTTCCTCAATGCCGGCTGCACCATCCTCGATACCGCGCCGGTGCGTATCGGCAAGGGCACGTTGCTCGGCCCCAATGTGCAGATCTACTGCGCCGAACATCATCGTGAAGCCACCGGCCGACTGGCCGGGCTGGAGATCGCAAAACCAGTGACGATCGGCGACAACGCCTGGATCGGCGGCAGCGCGGTGATCCTCGCCGGCGTCAGCATCGGCGAGGGCGCCATCGTCGGCGCGGGCGCGGTGGTGACCCGCGACGTGCCGGCGAACATGACGGTGGTTGGCAATCCGGCGCGGGCCGTTACAAGAGGCTGAGCCCGCCTGGCACCTGGGTGCCTCTCGAAAACTCGCGCCGGTATTGCCTCGGCGAGGTCCTGAGCCGAGCGGCAAAATGCTGGCGCAGCGAGGTGGCGCTGCCAAAGCCGGCTTCGAAGGCCACGATGTCCATCGATTTGTCCGTCTGCTCCAGCAGCCTTTGCGCCAGCGCGACGCGCTGGTCGGCAAGCCAGTCGCCGAAACTGGTGCCGATCGACTTCTGGAAGCGGCGCGTGAAGGTGCGGCGGGTAAGGCCCGCTGCTTCGGCGACACTGTCCAGGCTGTGGGCTTCGCCGAGCAATGCCCGCACCTCATCGAGGGCCTTGGCGAAGCGGTCGGCGTTCGGCGTCGGCGCGAGCGGGCGCTCGATGAACTGCGCCTGCCCGCCCTGCCGGTGCGGCGAGAGCACGACATGGCGGGCAAGCCGCAGCGCCGCCTCTGCGCCATAGCGGGCGCGCACGATGTGGAGGCAGCAGTCGAGCCCGGCGGCGACGCCGGCCGAGGTTATGATGTCGCCCTCGTCGACATAGAGCACGTCGGCGTCGACCGCGATGTCGGGGTGAATCTTCTGCAACCGATCCGTGTAGGCCCAGTGGGTGGTCGCCCTGCGCCGGGCAAGCAATCCGGCGCCGGCGATGGCGAAGGTGCCGAGGCACAAGCCAACGATCAGCGCGCCGCGCCGATGCGCGCGCTGCAGAGCATCCTTGAACGGCGCGGCCAAAGGATCCTCGAGATCCTTCCAGCTCGGGATGATGACGATGTCGGCCTCGTCGAGCGCCGAAAGCCTATGCGGCACGACGATGGTCAGCCCCGCATCGGTATGAATGGGTCCCTCCTCCATCGCGCAGACGCGGAAGTCGAAGCGCGGCAGCCCAAGCTTCGTTCGATCGGCGCCGAAAACAAGGCACGGTACGGAGAGGTGGAACGGACTGATGCCGTCGAAAGCGACAGTGGCGATGATCGGGTTCTTCATGGCAGGCTTCGTTCTATTGAAAGCCGAATGTCCCAATTCTTTCGATTGATGTCAATCGGGCCACTTTCTCGACCTGTAGCATCCGCCTAGCTTTGTGCCATCAACCGGTCGAAAGGAAACCGCCATGTCAGCACCTGCCACCCAGCCGCGCCGCGCGCTTGTCGTCGTCGATGTCCAGAACGACTATGACGGCGGCAATCTCGCCATCCAGCATCCGCCCTTCTCCGAGACCGTCGCCAATGTTGCGCGCGCAATGGATGCGGCTGCGGCGGCCGGCATCAAGATCGTCGTCGTCAAGCAGATGGCGCCCGAGACGTCGCCGATCTTCGCCAAGGGCAGTCATGGCGGCTCGCTGCATGCCGAGATCGCCGGGCGCGGCCGCGACCACTATGTCGAGAAGACGCTGCCTTCGGCCTTCACCGGCACGGATCTCGAAGACTGGTTGCGCGCCAACGCCATCGATACGATAGCGGTCGTCGGCTATATGACCCACAATTGCGATCTGTCGACCATCATCCACGCTGTGCATATGGGCTTTGCCGTCGAGTTCCTTTCGGATGCCAGCGGCTCGGTGCCTTACGCCAACAGTGCCGGCTACGCGTCGGCCGAGGACATACACCGGGTGGTGAGCGTGGTTCTGCAATCGCGCTTCGCCGCGGTGCTGAAGACCGCCGAATGGATCGATTGCCTGAAGACCGGGAAGCTGCCGGAGCGCGACACGATCTATGCATCGAACCAGCGGGCGCTCAAGCGCAACGCGGCTTAGCCAAGCCGAACTCGGGAGTGGAAAAGGGCGCCGCGGTTGCCGCGGCGCCCCTTATCTCAACTCTACCGCCGTCTAGAACAGGCCTTCGATCTGACCCTGCTCGTTGAGGAAGATCTTTTCCGAGGACGGCGACTTGGGAAGGCCCGGCATGGTCATGATCTCGCCGCAGATGATGACGACGAAGCCGGCGCCGGCCGAGAGCCTGACCTCACGCACCGGCACGGTGTGGCCGGTCGGCGCACCGCGCAGGTTCGGGTCGGTCGAAAACGAGTACTGGGTCTTGGCCATGCAGACCGGCAGGTTGCCGTAGCCGGCCTGTTCCCAGGCATGCAGCTGGTCGCGGATCGACTTGTCGGCGATCGCCTCGTCGCCACGGTAGATGCGCTTGACGATGGTGTTGACCTTGTCGAACAGCGGCATCTCGTCCGGATAGAGCGGCGAGAACTGCGAGGCGCCGGATTCGGCGATCTCGACCACCTTGCGGGCGAGGTCCTCGATGCCGGCCGAGCCCTGCGCCCAGTGCTTGCACAGGATCGCCTCGGCGCCTTGCGCCTTGACGAAGTCCTTCATCGCCTGGATCTCAGCCTCGGTGTCGGTGGTGAAGTGGTTGATCGCCACCACCGCCGGCACGCCGAACTGCTTCACATTCTCGATGTGGCGGCCAAGGTTGAGGCAGCCCTTCTTCACCGCCTCGATGTTTTCCTTGCCGAGGTCTTCCTTCTTGACGCCGCCATTCATCTTCATGGCGCGCACTGTGGCGACGATGACGGCCGCCGCCGGCTTCAGGCCCGCCTTGCGGCACTTGATGTCGAAGAATTTTTCGGCACCGAGGTCGGCGCCGAAGCCGGCTTCGGTGACGACATAGTCGGCAAGCTTGAGTGCCGTCGTGGTGGCGACGACCGAGTTGCAGCCATGCGCGATGTTGGCGAACGGGCCGCCATGCACGAAGGCCGGGTTGTTCTCCAGCGTCTGCACCAAATTGGGCTGGATGGCGTCCTTCAAAAGCACCGCCATGGCGCCGTCGGCCTTGAGGTCGCGGGCATAGACCGGCGACTTGTCGCGACGGTAGGCGACGATGATGTCGCCGAGGCGCTTCTCGAGGTCCTTGAGGTCGGTCGCGAGGCACAGGATCGCCATCACTTCGGAGGCGACGGTGATGTCGAAGCCGGCCTCACGCGGGAAGCCGTTGGCGACGCCGCCCAGCGAGCAGATGATCTCGCGAAGGGCGCGATCATTCATGTCCATGACGCGGCGCCAGGCGACGCGGCGAATGTCGATGCCGAGCTCGTTGCCCCAGTAGATGTGGTTGTCGATCAGCGCCGAAAGCAGGTTGTGGGCGGTGGTGATGGCGTGGAAGTCGCCGGTGAAGTGGAGGTTCATGTCATCCATCGGCACGACCTGGGCGAGGCCGCCGCCGGCCGCACCGCCCTTCATGCCGAAATTCGGGCCGAGCGAGGCTTCGCGGATGCACACGACCGCCTTCTTGCCGATGCGGTTCAAACCGTCGCCGAGGCCGACCGTGGTCGTCGTCTTGCCTTCGCCGGCCGGCGTCGGGTTGATGGCGGTGACGAGGATCAGCTTGCCGTCCTTGTTGTTCTTCACCGATTTGATGAACTCGGCCGAGACCTTCGCCTTGTCGTGACCGTAAGGCAAAAGGTGCTCGTAGGGGATGCCGATCTTGGCGCCGATCTCCTGGATCGGTTTTTTGTTGGCGGCGCGCGCGATCTCGATGTCGGACTTCACTTCGGCCATGGCGGCTTTCCTCTGGAGTAGGCGGTGGAGGGGAGGGGTTCGATCATTCGTGCATGGTCGAAACGCCGCCCGGACGTAAGGGCATGTAACCCTGTCGCTGTCGCGGCGTCAACTTCCATGCAACTATGTTTCCTGTTAAGAAAGAGTGTCCTGTCGCCGGCCTCTTCAAGGTAGTCATTCCGGGCCCGGTCGTTGCGGCGTATAGAAGCCAGAGCGGGTGCCGCTCCGCCGTCTCAAAACAGCCGCCTAATGCGCGAAAAGCGACAGCGGCAACGGCGCAAATCCGCCATCGCCCTGTCGCCTCGAGACGCCGCTACTGCGTGAGCACGTTGCTGATCTCGACCATGTTGGAGCGCACGCGCAGGATGTAGAAGCCCATCGTGGTCAGATGCGTCGGCAACAGCCAGCCATCCTCGCGGCCATTGGCGATGATGAAGGGCTGGATGCGCAGCGCCGATACGAATTGCTGGTCCATCGTATCCCACAGGTTCTGCAGGTGCTTCTCCTTGATCACGTCCTCGAAATCGGCCTGGGCGCCCTTCATCAGGCCGTAATAGGCGTAAAGCTGGCCATAGGCGAACCAGAAGCGGTCGTCGGCGCGGAAGTCGAACCAGCCGTCATTGTGGTTCTCGGCGCGTTCCTTGAGGATGGCCGAGGTCGAGCCGATATCCGAAGCGATACGGTCGATATATTGCTTGAGATTGTCGGCGCGGGCGTCGAACGTGGCCTGGCAGGAGGCCAGGCGTGCATTGAAGGACCGTAGCTTGCGCACGGCGTCGCGGTAATAGCTCGGCGTCGGCGTCTTGGGCCCGAAGGGATTCAGGCCGAAATACCAGGTGTATTCATCGAACTGCAGATTGCCACGCGCATCCTGGAGGTCGGCGTCGATCTGCGAGGTCGTGCGCACACGGCCGAGATTGTCGGCAAGCTCGGTCGCGGTGCGCCGCACCGCCTGGTTGATGCCGCGCTGGAAGGAGGCCTTGTTGTCCATCCACGGCGTGTTGTCCCAGTTGATGCCGAACAGACCGAGCTTGTAGAGGATCATCGACGAGATCCAGGCATTCTGGTTGACGTTGAAGTCCGTCAGATCAGCGGCAACCTGGGCGATTGCCGAGTTGCCGCAGGTCTTGGCCGTGTCGGTGCCGCTGCCGGCCGAAACCTGTTCGCCGGCCGAAACGTTGCGCTTCTCGAACGTGTAGCTGTCGGGATAGTTCGGGTTGAAATTGCTCCACCATTGGGTGGCGTAGAAGAAGTTGGCGTAGAGGCCGATCAGCACCAGCAGGGCAAGGCCGACCACCGCCTTGAGGATCCAGCCGCGCTGGCCGTACCAGCGGCCGACCCACATGAACGGCCACAGGATGACGCCGATGACAAAGCCGATGCCGCGGCCGATCCATTGGAAGATCCGGGTGAAGAAATTCACGATCGGGTCAAGCATGGCTCTCGTCACCCCCTTAGAGCATTTCACCGTTTCAAGGGAAACGGCGATCTGCCCTAACCCTTTGTTTTGGCGCAATTCCGGGCGGAAAACCGCCCACACTTTTCGTGGAATTGCTCTAGATCAGGACGACGTTTCAATGAAACGCCATCCTGATCTAACTCTTTGTTAGAGCATGATCTCCTCCGAAAACCGGTTCCCACTTTTCGGGATCATGCTCTAGTCAGTCAATCCGTAAAGGCGCGCGCGGAACGCTGCCTTGTCCTTCAAATATGTGGTTTTCAGAACGTCCACAACATGGCTTCGCCAGGCGTCGCTGAAGCCGTCATAGTCCTTGTAGAAACCGGGCTTGTTGAAGACGTAGCGCGAGACGAAGTCCTGCGGCACGAAATCCGAGATCAGCTGGTTGGTCAGCCAGGCGTCGGGATGATCGGGCTTGGCGCGCACGACCAGGAAGCGCTGGCGCGGCGGCACATCCTCGATCTTGAGATGGCCGAACTGGGCGATCTCACGCTTGGCGGCATTGAGGAACGGGAAATTGCCGTCGCTGGCAATCAGGTCGGCATGGCCATGAATCCAGGTCTGCAGCCAGACCTTGTCGACATCGGTCAGATTGCGATTGGGCTCGGCGTCGCGGATCAGTGCGCGCACGATCATCTCGGCGCGGTGCTCGAGATAGCCGGAAGCCTCGATCCATGAGGCGCGCGGCAGGTCGAGGCGGCCGGTGGCGGCCAGGAAGCGGAACACCTTGTCGGCGTCGTTGATCGATAGATAGCTCACCTGCCAGGGCCGCGAGCGGCGGAAGCCGGGGGCGGCCGGGTCGCTGATCACCGTCGTCATATCGGGGTCGACGAAGACATAGAGCCCGCCGAAATGGCTGGTCCAGTAAGCGTTGTGGCGGAAGATCACCTGGTCCGGCACCAGCGCATTCTCGCGTATGTCGCCGCAGACCTTGGCAAGATCGACCATGCGCTGCAGCATGGCATTGTCGCGCCAGGCGTCGGGCTCCTGCTTCAACCGGTCGACCAGCTTGCCGAGCTCGGCCGCCTTACCGAGCACATCCTCGGCCGACAAGACCCTGAACTCGACCTGGTTGATCGACAGCAGGTCCTCGATGTCGTTGACCTTAGGAACCGAGTCCTCGATCTCGCCGTAGATCACGTCCTTGATGGTCAGCGCGTCGATGGCGCGCTGGTTCTTCGACATGAACTCGAACATCAGCTGCGAGGTGTTGGAGAAGGCGGTGTGCACCACCGGCAGGTCGATCTGCGACGGCGTCAGGATGATGAAGCGTCGATTGACCTCGTTGGGATCGAGATAATCGTAGTCGCCGCACTCTTCGGCGATCTCGGGCGAAAAGCCGGTGCGGTCGATCTGGAAGCTTTTCACCTTGGTGGGTTCCAGGCCGAAGGCGGCAAGCGCCTTGTTGTAGCGCTGGATAAGATGCGGCTCGTCCACGGTCAGCAGGCGGCCGTAGATCAGCTCGTTGTCGCGCAGAAGGTCGGGTTTTTTCTTCACCTGTCCTTCTCCCACAAGGGGACCAGGGGAAGGCGCGCTTCACGCATTCCACTGCCCCTTCTTCTTCAGCTCCTCCATCTCGCGCGCTGCTCTCTCGCGCAGCCTGGCGTCGCGCAGAAGCTTCTCCACCGCGGCATCGTCGGACTTATCGGAATAGCGGAATTCGGAATCGGCGTAGCGGTTGATCTCCTGCATGACCATATCCATCGAGAACGGCCCGCGCAGTTCCTCGATCATCGCCTTCTTGTCGTCATAGCTTTTGTGCATGAAGGCTTCCGGCTTCTCGAACCAGTCGTCCGGCAGCTCGATGTCCATGGCGCGCATCTTGATGGCGTCGGTGACGTTCTTGATGGCGCGGCCGGTGAAGCGCGGTTCGGCGTCCTTGATCATGTGCAGGTAGGTCCCGATGTCGGCCATCGTTTTCGGCGCGCCATTCTGCTTCATGTAGCGCTCATAGACCTTCATCAGCCCGTCTTCCTGCGGCTTCTCATGCTCTTCATAAGCCTCGGCCACGGCGCGCTGGATTTCCTGCGCGGCATAGAGCTCGTGCGGCCCAAGCGGTATCTTATGGTTCTTGCCGGCAAGCAGCACGAAGATGTCGATATAGTCGTCGCGGGTCTGCGGGCCGTCGACCAGCCAGCGCGCGCCGGCGCGCTGGCGCAGCGCATCGTCGACATTTTCGGGATAGTTGGAGAACATGCCGAAGGAGCAATTGCCGCGCACGACCGTCGAGGCTCCGGCGAAAGCGTCCATCAGCACGCCGGTGATCTCCTGTTGGCCGGCCGATGCCCGGTCGTCGGAACGGCGCGCCGCCACCTGGTCGATGTCGTCGATGGTGCCGAAGCCGATGACGCGCGGGTTGAGCACATTGTTGATGAACTGGCGGCAATTCTGGCCCGACTTGCCCTGATAGGACGAAATCTGGTCGACGCCGAAATTCTCATAGATGAAGGGATAACCGGCGACCTGGCAGTAGCCGTTGACGAGGCCGGCGATCATCTGGATCAGCGTCGTCTTGCCGGTGCCCGGCGCGCCGTCGCCGATGAAGGTGAAAAGAAAGCCGCCGAGCTCGACGAAGGGGTTCAGCTCGCGCTCGAAATCATAGGCCATCAGCATCTTGGCCAATTTGACCGACTGGTATTTGGCGATGTGGTTGCCGACCACCTCTTCCGGCTTCTTGAAGGTCATCACCAGCGGCTTGGAGCGTTTGCCCGGCGCGACGTCGAAGCCGTCGAGGGTGAAGTCGTCGACATCGATGCGGATATGGGCGTTCTCGAACGGCCCGATGCCGTCGAAGCGGCCTTTGCGCGCAAGAAGGCCGTCGATGGCGACGCGGGCAAAGGCACGCGCCCGTGTCGCCAGATCGGCGTCATCCTTCGAACCTGCGACCGCCTTGTCGAGTCCGGCGACGATCGACTTCACGGCATCCTGAGGCGTGTCGAACAGGAAGTCGGGCTCGGGGATGTCGTTCGGCGCCTCGCCGTCGCTGTCGATCAGCTGGAACAAATAGGAGGCGAAACTGAAGGCGGAGACGTAAGCCGACGCAGACAAAAGCTTCTTGAAGGTGGCTGCCTCGTCGCCTTCCAGCGGCGCGCGGGCGTTTTTTGCCTGCAGGCTTTCAAGGTCGGAACCCTCGGCGAAAATATCGGATATCGCGAGCGCGATCGCCAGGCCGCGCCGGGCGCGGTAGAGCAGCGTGTGCTGCGGGATCGTCATCAACTGGTCGTCGGGATGGATCGCGGCAACCGTCTTGGTGAGCTCGACCTCGCGCGTGCGCCGCACCGAGCCGACCGACACGGTGGAGACGAAGCGGCGGTTGGTGCCGGCAAGCGCGGTGCCGGATTCGCGCGAGGGGTCCTCCAGCACGACAATGCGGGTGATGAAGCTCTGCGCGGTCGCGCGGTGCTTTTCGATTGCCGCTTCCGAAATCGTGGTCAGCCCGGTGTCCATGAAGGATGCTCCGCGGTTGAAATCAGACGTCGCTGATGACCTGCCCCTTGGACAGAATGTGGACCTTGTAGCCCGAAAAGATCTTCTGCGCCTCGCCTGCGGCATAGAGCGCCTGATAGGCCTCGTGCGGGATCAGCGCGTGGTTCTCGTAGCTCGACACGCCCTGGCGCGCCGCTTCAAGGTCGTCGGTGTTGATGAAGAATTCCTGCGTCGTCTTCTCGCTGGAAAACAGGCCCTTGCGGCCGGGTTTCTCCGCCTTCGAAAAGACCTCTTGGATGGTCCAGGTCAAGAGCCAGGCGTTCTCCGGCTTGCGCACCTTGGCCAGCACCTCGGCCACCGTCGAATTGTTGTCGGTGATGCCGGCCGAGTAGAAGGGTCCGAGCACGACGCGCCGCAATTGCTTGGGATGCAGCGGCTCGAAATCTTTATCGAGATTGACGGCGATCGTCGCCGGCGAGAGCGCGTAGGCCGAGTTCTTCTCGGTGAAGTCATCGAAGCGGTGCGCAAGCTCAGGGTTGAGCAGGCCGTCGACGGGCAGCGGGATATCGACCTTCTCGTTCAGCTTGCCGTTCACGTCGACCAGCTGGCGCACCATGCTTTCGGAGGAGTCCTCCACAGTCACCATATAGACCAGCGGCAGGTTGGCGCTGCCGTCGAACGTCGCCCAGTGGACGAGATAATAGGGCCGCATGGTCTTCGGATTGACCGAGACCTTGGCGGTCTGCGCCAGAATGAAGGGAGCGAAGGTCGCCTCGCTCTTGACGCCCTCCAGATAGAGCCGCTCGGCCATCGACTTCTGCAGTGCGGCGGGAAATTCCTTATGCCGTAGGATGAAGTCGGCCATTTCCTCGCGCAGCTCACCGGCCTGCGGGATGTTGGCCAGGCGAGCATCGGCCTGCTGGCGGTCGTTCTCCAGTTCGAGCAGGTTTTGGAAGACCGGATAGCCGCTGTCGGCGCGCGAAATCCGGAAAGTGTCCATGAAACCCAGCCGGTTGCGCCAGCAGGAAAAGGATTTGTCCAGGCGGGCGATGTATTCGGCGACGACCTTGGCGACGATGCCGTGCCGGTAGAGCGGCGAGCGGTCGTCGCGCATGAACACTTCGAGGCCGCTCAAGGCCGCCCTGATCGCGGAGAAGTAGCGCGCCGCCGCATCATTTTCGGGGATCATGGCACTGCCCTGGACGAAAATGCCGGCACGCCTACTGCTGCACGTAGTTGGCGGCGTTGTGCTTCTTCATCACCTCGTCGAAACGACGGGCGAAGGCATCGTCGGCGAGCTTCTTGCGACGCTGGATGTCGGCGGTGGCGACCATGTTCTTCTCGTGCATCTCGAGCAGATCGCCGATGTGCTTCTGTGCCGCGGCGCCGATGCCGGCCATCGTCTCCTCGGCAGTGTTGTCGACCTGGCTGCCCAGCGTGTTGATCTTGTGGGCGACGTCCTGCTGGGCGGCGGTCTTCAGCGAGTCTTCCAGCGCCTTGTACAGCACGATGCGCTGCTCGGTGTCGATGGTGAGCTTGTTGATCAGCGTCGCCTGCGCGGCGATCTGGTTGTTAAGGGAATCCACAAATGTCTGGAACATCGAGGTGTAACGTTCCAGCGTCTGGCTTTCGGCCAGCAGCTCCTGCTCCTTGGCCTGCTTTTCGTTGTATTCGGTCGCCATTTTCGAGCGCTCGCCCTCGAGCTCGGTGCGCTCCTTCTGGGTCGTGGAGGAGGCGATCTTGTTTTCGATGTCGAGCAGCAGAGGGTTCAATTCCTCGATGCGCTTCTGCACCGCCTCGAGGTTGGACATGGTCGTCTTGCGGCGCTCGATCACCTGCGACAGGCTGGTTTCGGATGTCTTGTAGCGCTGGTCGAGGACCTGCTTCTGCGCCTTCAGGATGCCGACGATGGTATCCGACTTCGCCAGAAGCTCCTGCAGATTGCCGGCCAGGGACATGTTGCGGACACGGTCGGTGCGCATGCGCTGCTTGCGCTGCGCCGAGAAGATGCCGACGAAATTTTCCCAGCCGGTGTAATTCTTCATGCTCTCGAACTCGGCGCCGAAGACGTTGGTGGCGTCCTCAAGCCCAATGATCAGGTCGGCGATGTTGCCTTCCATGACCTTCTGCTGCTTGAGCACGTCCTCGATGCGGGCGTTCTCAATGTCGAAATTGGCGTCGCCGATCTTCTTGTCGGCCTGGGCGAGCGTGTCGAGCACGGTGCCGGACTGCTCGATCTTGGTGCGCATGTCCTGCACGACCTGCTTGGTCTTGGCAATCTCGGCATCGAAATTCTGCAATGTCGCCATTGGGGCCTCCCGCTTCGGCATGCGTTTTCCGTGTCGTGGCGGCGAATATATGTGGGGCCTCAAGGGATTGAAAGAAGGAAGACAAGGAGAGGCGTCAAAACAAAAGAATTGATCAGCCCCTTGAAAGACAAGGCAAGCATGCGCATGGTGTCCAGTAATGCGCGCTGCCGTCGAACGGCTTCAGCCTATATGCCTTAAGTTATTGTTTTTGCAGACACCCAAAGCGATGAAACAGCGCCGGCAAATCTCTAGAGCGGTTCACCGTTTCCCGGAAACGGCAAACCCCTCTATCTCTTTGTTTTTGCGCAATTCCGGACGGAAAACCGCTCACACTTTCTGGAATTGCTGTTGCGCCGGCGGCAATACCGGTTTCTTCCAACGCCGATCAGGGCTTGGGGTCGGCCTTGAGATAGGCAATCACGTTGGCGATGTCGTCATCGCTGGTCAGGCCGGTAAAGGCCATTCTGTTGCCAGGAACCTTCTGCTTGGGCGCCTTGAGATATTCGGTGAGGCTGGCGTCGTCCCAGACGAGGCCCGCGGCCCCGGCATCCTTCATGGCTTGCGAATAATGGCTCTGAAAACTTTCCGCCGAGCCGGCCTTGCGGCCGACGACACCCATGAGATGCGGGCCGACCTTGTCGCGATCCGTCGCCGCCTCATGGCAGGCGATGCAGCGGTTGAAGACCTTCTTGCCCAGTGCCGCATCGCCATCGGCATGCGCGGCAAGGCCGCCGGCGAACAGCAAGACGACGGCGGGCGTGATGGCTCGAAACATTGAGGGGTTCTCCGGCTGGTTCTGGCTGGGCGGGAAATTAGAGCGCCGACCTTAACAAGGGGCAGCA
Organism: Mesorhizobium sp. WSM4935; assembly: GCF_029625735.1. Lineage (NCBI taxonomy): Bacteria > Pseudomonadati > Pseudomonadota > Alphaproteobacteria > Hyphomicrobiales > Phyllobacteriaceae > Mesorhizobium > Mesorhizobium sp. WSM4935. Next base: position 320,763 of record NZ_JARTVR010000004.1, read on the forward strand.
TAGATCGCGCGGCTGCAAGAAGGTGGCAGCCGGCTACCCGACACCCGGCAGCCAAAAAGCTTCCGGCTCAGGGGCCGACAAAGCCGATGAAGTCGTCCGGTGCCGCCCTGCCCATCTCCTCTTCCCAATGGCGGCGGCAGAGCGAAACATAGACGTCCTTGCCGATCGCCACCTGCTCCCCCTGTTTCGCTACCTTGCCGTCGGAGCCCAGACGCACCACCATCGTCGCCTTGCGGCCGCAACGGCAGATGGTGCGCACCTCGCGCAGGTCGTCGGCGATGGCGAGCAGCGCCCGCGAGCCGGAGAACAGGTTACCCTGGAAATCGGTGCGCAGGCCGTAGCACATGACCGGAATGTCCAGACGGTCGGCGATGCGGGCGAGCTGCCACACCTGCTCTTCCTCGAGGAACTGCGCCTCGTCGACGAAGATGCAATGCACCGGGGCATGCCGGTGGTGCTCGGCGACCCTGGCATAAAGATCGTCGCCGTCGCGGAACATCTCGGCCTCGGCTTCGAGGCCGATGCGCGACGAGATCAGCCCGCTATCGCCCTTGCAATAGTGGCCGGCGACGAACAGCATCGTCGACATGCCGCGTTCGCGATAGTTGTAGGACGCCTGCAAAAGCATGGTCGTCTTGCCGGCGTTCATCGTCGCGTAGTGGAAGTAAAGCTTGGCCATGCCGTCCTTCTAAGCTCACATATCGGCGCACGGGGAGAGGGCCTGCGGCTCCGTCCACCAAAAACTCCTTGCCGTCTAAAATCCGATGTCGTTCAAAAACCTGTCATGTCGCTTAATGGCCAGCGCGCGCCGTTCGTCGCGACGTTGAAGCGCTTGAAACAACTTCAAAATGGTGTTTGGCTGACGAAACAAGGCGGGCGCAAGAACCGTGACTTCGCTTCGCCTCGGACTCTAATGGGAGAAAAGTTCATGTCACGTATGAAATCTTTCGTCGCAGGCCTCGGCCTCGCGGCGCTTCTGTCCACGACCGCCGCTTATGCCGGCGATCCGGCGAGCTGCAAGGCGGTTCGGCTCTCCGACGTCGGCTGGACCGACATCCAGGCCACCACGGGGCTCGCCTCGGTGCTGCTCACCGCGCTCGGCTATGAGCCGCAGACGATCCAGCTTTCGGTGCCGGTGACCATGGCCTCGCTGAAGAACAAGGACCTCGACGTCTTCCTCGGCAACTGGATGCCGTCGATGACCAATGACATCAAGGACTATACCAAAGAGGGCTCGATCGAGACGATCAGCACCAACCTGACCGGCGCCGGCTACGGCATCGTCGTGCCCAACTATGTCGCGGACGCCGGCGTCAAGACGCTGACCGATCTCGGCAAGTTCAAGGACAAGTTCAACGGCAAGATCTATGGCATCGAGGCCGGCAATGACGGCAACCGCATCATCCTCGACATGATCAAGAACCCGAAGGACAATCTGGCCGGCTTCGAGCTGGTCGAGTCCTCGGAAGCCGGCATGCTGACGCAGGCCGAGCAGTCGATGAAGAACAATGAGTGGATCGCCTTCCTCGGCTGGACGCCGCATCCAGTGATGGGCGCCATGAAGATCACCTATCTTGACGGCATGGGCGACAGCGGTTTCGGCGCCGCCACCGTCTACACCATCGTGCGCAAGGGCTACACCACCGAATGCCCCAACGCCGGCAAATTCATCGCCAACCTGAAGTTCAATCTCGACATGGAAGGCGAGATGATGGACGCGATCCTGAAAGGTGGCGACCCGCAGACGGTGGCGACCGACTGGCTGAAGAAGCATCCGGACGCGATCACGCCCTGGATCGCCGGCGTCACCACCTTCGACGGCGGCGACGCGGCTGCGGCCGTCAAGACCGCGCTCGGGGGCTGATCCGCTTGGGACCGGCATAATTCCGGAAAAGGGCAGCCCTTGAAGAGGCTGCCCTTTTTCATATGCCTGGAGACGTGAGAGGATGACCGTGCGGCAAGCGCGGCGAAGCCGAGAGGGGAAAGATGGATCCGATTTCTAAATTCCTGACCGATTACAAGATCCCGATCGGGCCATGGGGCAAGGCGTTCTTCGGCTTCCTGACCGACAATTTCGACACCATCTTCCGGGCGTTCTCAAACGGGCTGAACTTCATCCTCGACGGGGCGGTGAACCTCCTGCTGATGGTGCCGCCGGTGCTGCTGGCGTTGGTCATCGCCATCATCGCCTGGCTCTTGCAGCGTTCGCGGCCGCTTGCCATCGGCGTCTTCCTCGGCCTGATCTTCATCATCAACCAGAATCTGTGGAAACAGACGGTGCAGACGCTGGTGCTGGTGGTTGCCGCCGCCGCCATGGCGATGGCCATCGGCGTGCCGCTCGGGATCTGGGCCGCGCACAAACCGAAGGTCTACCGCGTCATGCTGCCGGTGCTCGACCTGATGCAGACGCTGCCGACCTTCGTCTACCTGATCCCGGTGCTCACCCTGTTCGGCCTCGGCAACGCGCCGGGTCTCATCGTCACCATCATCTTCGTGATCCCAACGGCCGTGCGGCTCACCCATCTCGGTGTGGTTTCCGTGCCCAAGGCAATCATCGAAGCGGGCGAGGCCTTCGGCGCCACCAAGCGCCAGCTTCTGTGGAAGGTGGAGCTGCCCTCGGCGCTGCCGACCATCATGGCGGGCCTGACGCAATCGATCATGCTGTCGCTGTCGATGGTGGTGTTCGCCGCGCTGATCGGCGCCGGCGGCCTCGGCACGGAAATCAACCGCGCGCTCGGCTCGCGCCGCATCGATCTCGGGCTTGAGGCGGGCCTCGCCATCGTCGTGCTCGCCATCGTGCTCGACCGCATGACCCGCATCGGCGTTGGAGGCAAGAAATGACCGTCGCGGTTGATTTCAAGAATGTGGACATCGTCTTCGGCGCCGATCAGGCCGGTTCGCTGGCGCTGATCGACCAGGGCGCCACGCGTGCCGAGATCCTCGAAAAGACCGGCAATGTGCTCGGATGCGCCGGCGCCAGCCTCACCGTGCATGAAGGCGAGATCTCGGTGCTGATGGGCCTGTCCGGTTCGGGCAAGTCGACGCTGCTCAGGGCCGTCAACCGGCTGAACGTCGTGTCGCGCGGCCAGGTGCTGGTCAAGGACGGCGACCGCATCGTCGATGTCGTCACCTGCGACGAGACGACCTTGCGCCGGCTGCGGCAGAAGCAGGTGGCCATGGTGTTCCAGCAGTTCGGCCTGCTGCCGTGGCGCACAGTCGAGGAAAATGTCGGCTTCGGCCTGGAGCTTGCCGGCGTGCCGGAGGCGGAACGCAAGGCGCGGGTGCAAAAGCAGCTGCAGCTTGTCCATCTCGACCAATGGTCGAAGAAATACGCCCATGAGCTTTCGGGCGGCATGCAGCAGCGTGTCGGCCTTGCCCGGGCCTTCGCCACCGAAGCGCCGATCCTTTTGATGGACGAGCCGTTCTCGGCGCTCGACCCGCTGATCCGCACCAAGCTGCAGGACGAGCTGCTGCAGCTCCAGGCGGAGCTGAAGAAGACCATCATCTTCGTCAGCCACGACCTTGAGGAGGCACTGAAGATCGGCAGCCACATCACGATCATGGAGGGCGGCCGCATCGTCCAGACCGGCGCGCCGGAAGACATCGTGCTCAGGCCCGCCAACGACTATGTCCGCGACTTCATCGCCAATGTGAACCCGTTGTCGGTGCTGACGGCGTGGAACGTCATGCGGGACCGCCGCGACCTGGAGCAGGGCGACAACGGCTGGGTGTGGCTCGACCGGCGCAAGACGACGCGCTTCAAGATCGACGAGCACGGCCTTGTGGCCGCCGCCGAGCGCGACGGCAAGCCGGCGGTGTGGGTCTCCTGCGCCGATGTCGAGCGCCAGCCGGAGGAGGGCGCCCAGGTGTTCTGGGCCAATCCCGGCACGCCGCTGAAAACGGTGATGCTCGCCATGCACCGCTCGCAGACGGCGCCGGTGGCGCTGTTCGACGAAGGCTCGCGTTTCGTCGGCTCGATCGGCATTCGCGACGTGCTGAGCGCCGTGCTGAGGCGATAAGGTTTTGCCTTTTAGAGCAGCTTGAGGTGCGCGCGCTGGCGGGCACCTCGTGCTTGTTCTAAACTGGCCGACAGCCGGACTGCCGGCGTCAGGCGAAAGGGGGCGCGAATGATCTTCCGTCAGCTGTTCGATTCCGTTTCGGGCACCTATTCCTATCTGCTCGCCAGCCGCAGGGGCGGCGAGGCGCTGATCATCGATCCGGTGCTGGAAAAGGTCGACCGCTACCTGCAACTGGTCAACGAACTCGATCTCAGGCTGGTCAAAGCGGTGGATACGCATCTTCATGCCGACCACATCACCGGCCTTGGCGCGTTGCGTGACAAAACGCATTGCGTGACGGTCATGGGCGAGCAGACCAAGGCCGATGTCGTGTCGATGCGGCTTGCCGACGGCGACAAGCTCGGGATCGAGGGGCTGGCGCTCGACGTGATCTACACGCCCGGCCATACCGACGATTCCTACAGCTTCGTCCTGCCGGACCGGGTCTTCACCGGCGACACCCTGCTCATCCGCGGCACCGGCCGCACCGACTTCCAGAACGGCGATCCGCGCCAGCAATATGAATCGATCTTCGGCCGCCTGCTCAAGCTGCCCGATGAGACGCTGATCTTCCCGGCGCATGACTATAAGGGCGAGACCGTGTCGACGATCGGCGAGGAAAAGGCCTTCAACCCGCGCCTGCAGGTGAAGTCGGTCGATGAGTATGTGAACATCATGAACAACCTCAATCTGTCCAACCCGAAAATGATGGACGTGGCCGTGCCTGCCAACATGCGGGTCGGGCTGCACCAGGATGACATCGCCAGCCGCGGCTGGGCGGTGACCGCGGAGCAGGCGCTGGCGCTGGTCGGGCGGCCCGACGTGGCGCTGATCGACCTGCGCGAGCAATCCGAACGCGAGCGCCACGGCGTCATCCCCGGCGCGATTCATCTGCCCTATGCGCGGCTGCAGGAGAACATCGCCGCCGGCGGCATGCTGCACGAACTGGCGAAGTCGACGAGCAAGCAGATCCTGTTCTATTGCGCCTTCGGCGAGCGTTCGGCCATGGCGGTGCAGGCGGCGCAGGATGTCGGGATCGCCAGTGCCCGCCACATCCAGGGCGGCATCGACGCCTGGCGGAAGGCCAGCGGCCCGCTGATGCATTAAGCTGAATGGCTCAATTCAGCCCGATCAGCTTGGCGCCCTTGCGGAACAGGGCTTCCCCGTCCCGGTCGAAGCGAAACGTGGCGATGAAATCGTCGGCGCGATAGTCGGGCCAAGTGTTGCGGATCCTGGCTGCGAAGCTGCGCGCCTCGTCCTGCCGGCCCGCCAGTGCCAGGCAATGGGCGGCGATCGCCAGGATGATGACATGGGCGTTCGGTCTTGCGGCCGCCTTCAGCGCCCATTCGGCCGCCGCGTCGAATTCGCCGAGCCGCGCATGCGCCATGGCGCGCGCGCCCATCATGCCGAACAGCAACGGGTCGAAGGGGCTGAGATGGCGCGAATGGTCGGATGAGCCGATCGCCGATTGCGGATCGCCCGACTGCGAATGGACGAAGGACAGCGCGTAATGGCCGAGCGCGAAATTGGGGCTGAGATCGACGGCATTCGCCAATTCCAGCAGCGCGCCGTCCTGCTCGCCGCGCAGCCATAGCGCGCGGCCCATCGCCCAGTGGGCGGCAGGGTTGCGGTCGTCGACCAAGAGACTCTGGCCGGCGCTTTCGAAGGCAAGCGCGGTTTCGCGATCGCGGTCGCCCCAGCGCTGGAAAGCATTCTGCCAATGGGTAAACGACATGCCGGCATGGGCGCGCGCGAAAGTGGGGTCCAGCTTCAGCGCCTCGCCGAAGAAATGCTGCGCCAGCTCGTTTTCCTGGCGGGTGAAGCGATACATGTGCCAGAGGCCGCGATGATAGGCCTCCCAGGCATTGAGCGAGTTTGGCGCTTTCAGCAATGCGCGGTTGCGCTCCACCGTCGCGATCTCGGCGGCGATGGAAGAGACGATGCTGTTGCCGATATTCTCGCTGACGATGAAGATGTCGTCGGGCTTGTGCTCGAAGGTCTCGGCCCAGACCACCCTTGCCGTGCGGACCTCGACAAGCTCGACCGAGACGATGAACCGGCCCGGCAGGCTGCGCACCGAGCCTGTCGCGACATAGTCGACATTCAGCCTGCGTCCGGCGTCTTCCGGCGCTATGTTCTTCTCGGCGAGCGCAAAGACCGAGCCACGGGCGATGACGAAGAAATCGCGAAGCTTGGCAAGCCGCGTGATGATGTCGTGCGTGAGGCCGTCGGCCAGTCCGCCACGGAAGCCGCCAGTGCCGGCGCTCTCCGCAAACGGCATCACCGCGAGCGACGCCCGGCGCGTCGCCGCCGGTTCGGTTTCGATCTCGGCGACCGGCAGATCCGGGGGCGGGAAAGCCGGCCCGGATCGGGCGCATGGGGTTGCGCTGGCATTGCGGGCTTTTATCTCCTGCCACGCCTCACGCAACGGCGTGAAATCCAGCTCTTCGGAGTGAAACAGCTCCGCCGCGGTGGCAAGGTGCTCCTCGCCGGCGCCGATCTGTCCGCGCCGGGCCAGGTTTTCCAGCAGCGCCACATGGGCACGGCCGTCGAAGGGCGCAAGCTCCAGCCATTTGTCGATATAGGCGCCGGCCTCATCGGCTCCCTGCGGGACAAGACTGATGATGTGCTCCAGAACCGCTACATGGCAGGCACTGAAACGGCGGCGCTGCGCCGTCAGCCAACTGCCGAAATGCGGGCTGCGATCGAGCTCGAGCCCGTCGAGAAAATCGCCGGCGAACAGTTGCGCAAGCGCCCGCAGACGGTCGAGGCGAAGCGTCTCGATCCCTTCCGCCACCGCTGCGGCGGCCTCGACGGCATCGACGCTCGCTCCGCCGAGGCGAAGCGCCACGGTGTCGCCTTCCGTCTCGACCCGGCGCAAGCCCGGTTCGTCCAGCGCGGCACGCAGCTTGCTCAGACACCAGCGCAACTCGCCGCGCGGATCGTTGGGCACGTCCCAGAGAAGTTCGCAAAGACGGCTGCGGCTGACAGGGTGGGGCGCCAGCGCCAGATAGGCGAGCAGCGCGCGCAGCTTGCGCGAGGAAGGGAGCCTGACGGGCACACCGTCACGGGCGATCGTCAGCTTCCCGAGCAACCGCACGGAAAGGCTGCCTGAGCTGCCTTCCATGCACGGTCGAGTGGATTCCACGTATGTTTCCACGCTTTCTCCAACGCTTACCAGTTGGTCCATATTCTATCACCAAAGACGACAGGAGGCAGCCGGCAGCCCCATTCCGTGCCGGAACGCCGCCGTTGCCGCGTATGCGGCAGGTCGAGCAAACCCTATCGCGGCCAGGTGTCGAAACCGCGCCGCCAAAACTGCCGGTCTGTAACCGGCACGTGAGGACATCGAGGAGAAAGCCGCATGTTGCATCAGTTGAAAATCAGGACCACGGCCGGGCGCGGCCGGCTATTCGATAGCATTCTCGACACGGTCGGCGACACGCCGGTCATCCGCATCAACAATCTCGGGCCGGGTCACGCGACGATCTATGTAAAGGCCGAATTCTTCAATCCGGCGGCCTCGGTAAAGGACCGGCTGGCCCTCAACATCATCGAGGAAGGCGAGCGCAGCGGTAAGCTCAAGCCCGGCCAGACGGTGGTCGAGGCGACGAGCGGCAACACCGGCATCGGCCTTGCCATGGTCTGCGCGCAGAAAGGTTACCCGCTTGTGGTGACGATGGCCGACAGCTTTTCCGTCGAGCGCCGCAAGCTGATGCGCATGCTTGGCGCCAAGGTGGTGCTGACGCCGCGCGCCCAGAAGGGCTTCGGTATGTATAAGAAAGCGGTCGAGCTGGCCGAGGCTAATGGCTGGTTCCTGGCGCGCCAGTTCGAGACCGAGGCCAATGCCGCCATCCACGAGGCGACCACGGGCCGCGAGATCGTCAACGATTTCGCCGGGTCGCGTCTCGACGTGCTCGTCACCGGCTACGGCACCGGCGGCACGGTGGCCGGCGTCGGCCGGGTGCTGCGCCGCGAGCGGCCGGAGGTGAAGATCGTGCTGGCCGAGCCGGCGAACGCGCAGCTGATCGGCAGCGGCAAGGCCCAGGAGCGCGGCGCCGGCGGTGCGCCGGCCGTCAGCCATCCGGCTTTCGAGCCGCATCCGATCCAGGGCTGGACGCCGGACTTTATCCCCAATGTTCTGCAGGAAGCGATCGACCGGCGCTACTATGACGAGGTGGTGCCGATCCCCGGTCCCGATGGCATCAAATGGGCGAAGGCACTGGCGCAGCAGGAAGGTATCTTCACCGGCATCTCCGGCGGCGCCACCTTCGCCGTCGCGCGGCAGATCGCGGGCAAGGCCCCGGCGGGCTCGGTGATCCTGTGCATGCTGCCCGATACCGGCGAGCGTTACATGTCGACGCCGCTCTTCGATGGCATCGAGGCGGAGATGGACGCCGAGGAAACGGCGCTGTCGCGCTCGACGCCAAGCTGCCAGTTCGAAGCCTGAGAAGGCGCGGCGCCGCCGGAGATGCCGGTGAAGATACCTT